>JAYZCO010000057.1:0-11801 GCA_036338285.1 Pseudomonadota bacterium | reverse complement strand
TCGGTCCATGAATTCATCGGGGACTTCCTTCGACTGTTTTGAACCTTCTCGAAAGTGTCCGCTCATCTCATAGGCATTGTAAACACGGTCGTACACTTTCCGATCTTGCTCCGGGGCGGGGACGACCAGCTTGCCATGCATTGTACTGAATCGGGCCATTGAGGTGGTGACGCCGCTGAGCATTCTCCTTCCCGCGGCTAAATCGTCAGTGACCACAACTGGCACCCAGGCACCGTAATTGATGGCGCGGTCAATACCGGCCGTCTTTCGCGCAGCCTCTACTTCACGTTTTGCCCAACTCACTCGCTCGGAATCCGCGCCTACTGCCAAGGAGACGCGATCGGCGTAACGCCCGGCCAGGGCCAGAACCTTAGGGCCTGTGGCGACCATATCCAACGGCACCGTTGGGATATCCTGCAGATGCGGTGCGAACATTGCCTCATCGGGTTGTTGAGCCAGACCGATTGAGTCCACAGGATTGAAATGACCGCCTCCGTCGAGATCAAGATCGAAAGGTTGCGCTTCATCCTGCAGGTAATGACGCAAACGGCTGAGATAGGCCTCAAAAAAAGCCAGTGGTGCAGGTGCCATACCCAGGTAAGCAAGGGCTGAGTCACCTCGACCCATCGCGATCACGGCGCGGCCGTTGGATACTGCCTGTACAGTTTTTATGGATCCTGCCGCGGAGGCCGGTGTATGCGACGCTGGCGTGGCCACAAAGGTGCTGAGTTGCAAACGACTGGTGGCTGTCGCTGCAAGGCTCAGGCAGACATAGGGGTCGGCCGCCATGGTTGGCGCATAAGGTATACCTATGCCGTCCCATCCGTGCGCTTCAGCCTGAGCTGCGGCTCTCGCGACCTGTGAGGGCATGCCAACAGTTGTTGTCCAGAACTCCATAGTCGAACTCCACTTGCCTAAGATAATTGACCTGGGTGTCTAATTGCCGGTGCTGAATCCCGCCGCCTGCTCACCAGCCAGTTTGCCGAAAACAACGCACGGCCCGAAGGATCCACCACCACCTATGTAGCGATCACCGTGGAGGGAGCCAATTGTTTCACCGGCAGCAAACAGGCCCGGGATCGCCTTCTCGCCAGAATCGAGCACCCTTACGTCCGCATCAATTCGCAAACCCGTACCCGTCCAGCAGATGATCGCCGGCCGCACTTCCACCGCATAGAATGGAGCGGTGCTGACCGGTTTCAGGGTGCCGATAGGCACTTTGAAGAAGGCTGTGTCCTTACCCTGTGCACAATCCCTGTTGTAGTGTTCAACAGTTCCACCCAGTGCTTGCGCGTTGATTCCACTACGTTCAGCCAGTTCCTGTAGCGAATCAGCTCTGACAATACGCCCTTCATCTGCCCTGCTGGTCAGTACTTCGTCCACCCAATAGGCATTGAACAGAGGGGTCCGTCGGGCAGCCGCGCGGGCTGGCTCATCGAAAATCGCGTAAACCTTGGTGCCCTGATGCTGAATCAACCCGCCAAGCACCGTATAAGGTGAGGTTTCGTCGGCAAATCGACGGCCGTTCTGATTCACCAGAATCACCCAGTCCGGCAGGTACACTTCCAGGTCATGGCTGAAACCCGGAGTTGTCAGTAAGAGTCCGCGATTGTGCCCGTCCAGAGCGGCCCCGACCGCCTGACCGAGTTTCAATCCATCCCCCTGGGCCATGGGGCTGCCTATATACCACGCCCAGTCACCGGCGGCGGCAGCGTCCGGATAATATTGCTTTATCAACTCAGGATTGGCGCCAAATCCTCCGGTAGCCACAACCACCGCGCCACAACTCACCTCGCCATCAGCCGTGCCGATGCCTGATATCTCACCCTCCTGATTTCGAATCAGCTTTTCCACTCGGGTAGCCAGGACCAGATCGATACCACGACCGGCCAGTTGGGCGTCCAGGGATTGTACGACTGCCTCACCATTGCCTTCAGGCTGATGTCCCCTGGGCACGGTGCCGACGCCTGAGACATACAAACGATCGACTGGGAAAACCACGCCCAGCGATTGCAACCATTCCAATGTGGGCGCGGACAGTTCGCAGTAACGCCTTACAACGGAAGGCTCAACCAGCCATTGATTGAGCGTCATGTAGTGCTCGAACATGGCATCTGGCGTATCGTCTTCGATTCCTGCCTGGCGCTGAATGCCTGTTCCTGCCGCGTAAAAATGGCCGCCGCTCAGACGCGAAGAGCCTCCCACCTGCTTATCGGCTTCGACAATCAGTACTCTGGCGCCGGCATCAGCTGCTGCGATCGCGGCAGACAGGCCAGCGACGCCTGAGCCAATCACTATGACATCGTAGTCATGGTTCATTTCTTAAATGATCTCCTGTTGTAGAGGACGGTGGGACGTGGATGAGGTCACGTCTCGATTATTCTGTAGCGCCAGGACCATCGAACGAGTTAATCAGCTCATACCAACCGGACCCTTTTACCTTCAATGGCATGCCACCTATGCGCTCAGCAGTTTCTAGGTGCCTGGCGCGCCCAGCCCAGGCTTCTGGGTTAGCCTGCCATTCATTTAAAACGCGCTCGGCTTCTTGGTAGCTCGGTGCGTCTACCTCGTATAGAGATATGTAGTCCGACACAGTTTCGCCGTTGAGATGGGCACCACTTAACTTGAACACACGTCCGCGCACGAAATTTGGACAGTGGGTCGTGTCTTCAATGTGCTGACCGACGAACCATTCGTCAAAGCTTGCTTGGCTTTCAGGATTCGGCGGTTCGCATAAACCGACGAGAAGAAACTGAGGCATGATGTAAGGTCCTTATCTGGGTTTTAAGGTTAGGAAGATGTAGGGATTAATTATGGCGCCGGACAGTCTGTTGGCCAAGGAGATGATAAACGACGGATCCTATACAGCGAGTTTTGGAAGGCGACTGAATGGACCGCGAGATCAACAAGCTGTGAGGTTTTGGATCGGACTGGGTGATTGGCGAGGTGGCGCCGAATCTATCGTTTGAGATTCTTGTAAAACATCGGCAGTATTTTTATGTGGCCCATTGAAGTGGGTACTATAATTAATCAAGGAGGCTGGCCCTCCGTTGAGTCGAATATTTTTGATGTGTATTTGATGTGTATAGGATCTGGTGGAACCAGGAGCGTCACCCACATTGTAGATAGATAGGTAAGATGAAAATCCATATCGATGAAAGTAAGTGTCAGGCGCACAAGCGCTGTTTTAATCTTCAGCCGCATTTGTTTGAGGAGGGGGCTGATGAAAAAGGGCAGGTGCGTGCGGAAGTTGGTATCTTGTCAGAGGACGATGAAGTTGATGCGCAAACAGCCGCCAATGCCTGCCCTAGTGGTGCCATCGTTATCGAGTACTAGAACAGCTATAAAACAACACGGATAAAGGGAGCGGGGAAGATGTCGACCATACTTATAGTGGGGGCCAGTCGGGGTATAGGCCTTGAACTTACTAAACAATATGCAAACAGCGGGGAGAACGTGATTGCGTGCGCGCGTGATGCGGGTGCTGCACCTTTGCTCGATGAACTTGCGAGCGGGAATGACAAGATAACAATAGAAGAACTGGATGTAGGCAGTCCCGATTCTATCGAGGCCGCCGCAGCGAAGATTGGTGATTCGGTGATCGATACGGTGATTGTTGTTGCCGGCGCGGTTGGCGGTGAGCATCAATCGCTTGATGATCTGGACATTGAAGAGTGGCATCACACTTTGGATGTCAACACCATTGGCCCGGCACTGGTTGCCAAAGCCTTCAAACCAAATCTGGTGGCCTCCGGTAACGGCAACTTGATGATTCTGACCAGTCAGCTTGCGGCCTCTACCTGGCCGATGGGCGGGCTTTTCATCTACTCAACAACCAAGGCGGCAGTCAGTAAAGTAGGGCAAATACTTGCCATCGACTGGAAAGATGACCCGATCACGGTGTCGCTGATGCATCCTGGATGGGTACAAACAGACATGGGTGGTCCTCATGCACAGATCACGGCAGAGGAAAGTGCTTCAGGTATTCGCGAGGTGATTGCGGGTTTGAGTAAGGAGGATTCGGGTAACTTTTATAAGTGGAACGGTGAGATACACCCCTGGTGACGTCTAACTAATTTGGGGATGGGTTATGACGGTATCATTAAATGGTAAGAATGCGATCGTAACCGGCGCGGCGGTCGGGATCGGCCCGGCCTATGCACGGGCGCTGGCTGCCGAGGGCGTGAACGTAGCCGTTTGTGACATCCGCAAGGATATTCTCGGTCTTGCTGGCGAGCTGGAAGGGCAAGGCGTGCGCGCGATTGCGCAGGTGGCCGATGTTTCGCAACCGGATGACGTACGTGCGTTTGTTGATCGCGCTGTTGCAACCCTCGGTGGAATTGACATTTTGATCAGCAATGCCGGTAAGTGCTGGGTCAGCCTGCCAGATGACGATCTTGATAAAACCCTGGCTGACTACGAAGGTATGGTCGGTACCAATCTCAAAGGTGAGTACCTGATGGGGCGGGCTGTGATTGAACAGATGTTGAAGCAGGGTCGTGGTGGCGAAATCGTAAATATTGCGACGGATCATATGGCTACGTGCGGCTCTCCATTCGAACTCTGCCCGAAACTCGAGCGCTGTCCCTGGGCGGATGGCCCTCGCCCAACCGGCGGTGGTGAGGTGATGGATATCTATGATGCGTCTAAGTGGGGGCTGAATGGTTTTTTGTTCGCTTGGGCAAAAGCCCTCAAACCACACAGCATACGCGTGAATGCTATGTGCATGGGTGCGACCGATTCATGGATGATCCGTGATTTTTTTGGCTTTCCGCAAACGCGCGAGGAAGAAAATGAGGCGCAGAAAGAAGAAGTCGATACCTGGATGGCTAAAGAAGACACCGCTCAAGTGGTCATAGAATTGCTAAAAGAAGGCCCTTCCGGACGAACGGCACAAAACATTAATCTGTGCTTAGGCCGGCCCACCCGGCTTGAACCAGCCCTGCCGCCTGTCTACATTACCAAGGAGAGTCTCGATGTCGGGGCTTGAGGGTAAAGTCGCCATCGTCAGTGGCGCGGCACAAGGTTTAGGCAGGGCATTTGCACGATCTTTAAGTGAGGTCGGTGTCAAAGTTGTTGTGTTCGATGTTCAGGCAAGTATCAGTGCCGTTGCCGAAGAAATCCAACAAGCAACAGGTAATCAAGTCCAAGGGCTTGTTGCTGACGTGTCTCAGCGCCAGGATGTCGAACGGGTAGTCCGTTGCGCTGCGGAAAGTTTTGGCGGCCTCGACATCCTGGTCAATAATGCAGGTACTTGGCGGCGCACGCCGGTTAATAGTTCCTGGGAACAAGCGTTGGATGATTGGCACACGATCATGGACACGAATCTGAAAGGCCTTTTGATGTTGTCGCGAACTTGCGTGCCTCTTCTGCAAACCCGAGGTGGCGGGGATATCGTAAACATCAGTACGTATTATGTGTTGCCTGCAAAATCAGAAGGCACCAATGGGGTCGAAACGGATCTGTACAATGCGTCGAAGTGGGCGCTCAACGGTTTTACTGATGCGTGGTCGAAATATCTGTTTAAAGACAATATTCGAGTCAACGGACTATGCATGGGCGCGACAGATACGGCCATGTTGCGTGGTTTGTTCGCCGACGGCGAGTTGCCTCAGGGCTTGGCCCGCACCGTGATGCAGCCTGAGCAGATCGCGCAACAGATGATCCAACTCCTGCTGGACGGGCGAACCGGCGAGAACATCGGTGCGTGGGTGGGGGAACCGATTGTCATCGGGGAGCGAGCACCTGAAAACCGGCGTATATCCGGCTAGCCGGTAACGCCGATGCCTTGGCCTGGCTTGCCACGTCGCCATGACGGCCCTGCGATAGCCATTTTTTAGCGACCAAGCCGTGTGTGGCTGCAAGAACGCTACCGTAGGTTTTGCAGGATGAGGGTAGGCTTGTGCGGTTGAGGCATGCCCAATCGCGACATTATGTGATCGAAGGGTTGCCGTCGATGAATGTCTCGATTCTGCGTCGCGCTTCGGCTTTGTCTTCGAACCAGAGTGCGTTGATTTCGATAAATGCTTTTGACGCGTTAGGCACTTCATCGGCTTTGAAAATTGCGCCTACGGGGCAGGCAGGTTCACAAACACCACAATCGATGCAATCGTCGGGCTCGATGTAGCACATTCGGTCTTCATCTTCGATGAGAATACAGTCAACAGGGCAAACCTCAATGCAGGATTTGTCCATCACATCGATACAAGTGTCGGCGATTACATAAGTCATAGTGTCGAAAGGGCGATTGTTGCGAACAGATAGTAGAGGGAGTAGCCTACCAAAAATTATTTGTGCCCTACTACAAGTATGTCTTTAAGGGCGAAACAAAACCGCATCCTGGATCGCGCGGTTTTGGCAAGATACGTAGTTGTATATAACCTCAGCAAGTTTTGTTGCTACGTGAGCGTATTGAGCGCCACAGGAGCCTCTCATGGCTGATCCGTTACCGGACCTAGGACCTGACCTTGACCCGCGCGTGTTTGACTCTGCAGAGTTTCAACGGGACCCTTTTCCCATCTACAAACAGTTGCGCGACCACCATCCCGTCTACCACGACCGATTTCACAACCGTTGGATCATTTCGCGTTACAGGGATGTGGACGGCGCTTTCCAGGACAACGAAAGCTACGACCGGGCAATATATAAGCCTGATGGTCCGTACGAATTCGGCTCGCGGCATGTGTTCGGCCCTAATATTCTAGAATACGGTAACAGCAGCGAACACCGACGTCTGAGAAATATTGTGGCGGGTCAGTTTGTCGGGCAGAAATTAACGGACTTCTTACCGATGATCGATCAAATATCGTCTGAGGTCATTGAACGATTTGTTGACGACGGCGAGTTCGAAGTGGTCACACAATTCTCCAGTCAAGTGCCGATCCGGGTAATATCCAACATGCTTGGCTTGCCTCGCGAAGACGAAGACACTTTTGTCGAGTGGTACCACCTGCTCATCGCGGGCCTTGGTTTTGGCGGCGATCATATGGCGCGCGGTATTCAGGCGCGTAATGAAATGTGGGATTACATTGATCCTTTCATTAAACAACGCACAAAAAATCCAGGCGAGGATCTGCTTTCGCGGATCTGTGTGGCAGAAATCGATGGCAGCCGCATGAGCGTAGAGGAGATCAAAGGATTTGTCGCTTTATTGCTGGCTGCGGGGGGTGATACCACGGATAAGGCCATTGCCAACATGTGGTATCACCTGCTCTACACGCGACCGGATCAGTTACAGGATGTGCTTGATGATCCTTCGTTGTGGGAAAATGTCTTTACTGAAATGATGCGTTACGACCCGGTCGTACATGCTCAGTTCAGACACACGACGCGGGAGATCCCCATGCACGGGCATGTGATTCCCGAACGGGCCGCCGTTATCCTTTATTTGGGCGCAGGCAATCGTGATGAACGCGCGTTTAAGGATCCTGACACCTTCAACATCCACCGGGATGATCTGCACATGGGTCGTGAGAACCGCTCTGGCCGTTATAAAGACGGCAAAAACGGGCATTTGGGATTCGGTATCGGCCAGCACTTTTGCATGGGTTATGCCATGGCGAGACAAGAATCGGCCATTGCTTGTACGCGTTTGCTACAGGCGGTCAAGCACATACGGCCGAAATTCACTGAACACCCGGGCATCACGGCACCGTCCATTGATTCAGGTGGTTTTAGAGCACCCGAGCAACTTTCGGTGGTGTTTGATAGATGAAAGTAAAGGTCGACATCGAGAAATGTCACCTATCCGGTGAGTGTTACTACAATCATCCAGAACTCTTCAAGATGGGTGAGGAGGGCTACCCGATTGTAGTCATCGAGGACTTCGATGACCCAAAGATACGCAAGCACGCTAAGCAGGCCATTGAGGTTTGTCCGGTGTTGGCCATCAGCCTGGAATAATCCCGGCTGATGTACTGGCTGGATAGGCCTGGAGGTATATGTCTATATTGGCTGGCGGTGCTGCGCGTTGGGTTGGCTTAAGGCGACCCGGCTGGTAGAAGTTGAGAATGTTCAACGAAAAATTTCGCCGGTTTGAACTTCAAGGGAATTCGGGAATTAGTCAGCCGAATCCGGGAAATTGGTCTATAGCTACCCTAACCGCCGTATTCAGCTTTGCTCCATATTGAGGATGTTGTAGATACGTTTCGCAAAATACCAGCGCCCGTCTACTTTCACGTAGTCATCCTCGTATTGGCCGGTAATATTAAGGTGGCCACCCGCTTTGGGATGCAGGAACTCTTGCTGGTACCAGGTGCCATGTGCGCGGTCGCCATCTACGGTAATGGGTCCGGCAGATGCAAAAAAACCTACAAAGGAAAAGCCTGCCATGGCCTCCTTCCAAACGGGGAAAAAGTTTTCTTTCCCCGTTAGTTCACCGTTACCAGTGTCCCAGGTCGCGTCGTCGCGCCAGTTGGCCGCCCAGGCTTCACCGTCGAAACGCATGACCGCGTCGTTGTAGGATTCCACCAACTCGCGGATGGCGAGCCGGTCTTCGAAAGGTCCGCTGCTTATCATTGTAATCTCCGATTATGTTTTATTGGTTGTCTTGCCAGTGGGTACGATCAATGTATCTACGTGCTGTCAGATGTGATTTGCCTGGCCGGGTCTGCTGCAATTAACTTTGCTGGACTGGTCAGTAGCCCGGGGTGCTGCACGCGAGGATGTCGACCGCTGGCCTGTATTTTTCGCCAGTATTTGCCAGTCACAGCAGGTCCATCCGTAGCGAATCTGACTAACAAAATAGTCTAAATCTTTCTATCTCGATACAAGGAATTTTCGAAATAGTACGGGTTGAAAAAAACCTGTCAATGGGAACCAAAGGGGCCAGGTCGGTTGGTTTGCTGCGCCAGGGAGGTTTGCGCCCGGGGTCGTCGGCTTTCGTTGCAAAAGCCTTGCGATTTCTTTATTACTCATCATTATCGGCACGATCATCACGCATCCGACCGAGAAACTTTGCCAACGTTAAGACAAATTCGATGATTTCAAAGTCCGGGTCTCGTTCTATCAACACCTGGCACTATGGGTTAGTGGCTCGTTGGTGGCATGAGTTCAATCATGAGTGGGAAGTTGAGGACATTAACTATTTTCTTCGTCTGCTCGCTCATAGAGAAGGTCCGGTACTCGATGTTGGGTGCGGAACCGGTCGGCTTACGGTTCCCTTGGCCGAGTCTGGTCTGGATATTGAAGGAACAGATGTTTCAGCCGATATGCTCTACTGGGCTGAGGAAAAAGCCAGCACGAAGAAGCTGCGCATAAAATTTCACGAACAATCGACCCACAAGCTCGTGCTTCCGAGGAATTATCAGACCATTATTATGTGCGGTGTATTCGGAGTAGGTGGCGATCGGGGTACTGATTTGGAAGGGTTACGGCGGATAAAATCTCACTTAGCGCCCGGTGGAAAATTCATCATGGATCATCACGCATCCGAAAGCGAAAGCCAGCGATCGTTGGTTTCCCGGCGACTGCCACAATCCTGGCCGCAAAAAGGTGACAGAAAACGCGCTGCGGACGGTACCGAAATTGAAATCAAAGTTCGATCTGTAAGCTTCGATGTAAGTAGCCGGTGTGAAACAAGGCAAATTATGGCTGTGTTGTACGAAGGAAATGCTGAAATCCAAAGACAAATCACGCATCTGACGATTTGCCATTACTCTAGGGAGGATGTCGAGCAACTATTAGGTGTCGCCGGGTTTGAAGACGTGGTCGCGACTGGGGGATTGACTGACAGTTTAGCGCGCGCAGGTGATCGCAGGATTATGTTTCACGCCTCTTGATCAGCACTGAGCCAAAAAGGCTGGCAATGCATCAAGTTGAGGTTTCTTTGTCAGGCCCGGCAGACGCGTCGATGCGAGAGTAAGCGAATTATTTGTCTGATGAGCATTTCCGCCCCCGCTTCAGCTTTTTTATTGCTCGCACTTTTAAGTCCTTTTGTGATGGCGAAACCGGATTTGACCGGTATCTGGATGTTGCAGGGGCGTGCAACCGAGGGTGAACTGGTCCTCACCTCGCAGGGCAGGCAGATCATGATGGCTTATGATCTTCTCGAAGATGACCCGAGCCTGAAATGTGTGCCTGCAAGTATTTCACGTGTTTGGGCAAATCCGAACGTACGCATCGGTATAGAACAATCTGCAGGTCGTGTACACATCAGTTATGAGTTTTACGATCTGCGACGCAACATTCCGCTGGGAGATGCGAGTGCCTTGTCGGCATTACCCAGTACGAGAAATGTCAGCGGCCGGTATTTTAAAGAAATGGGTTCGTCCTACGGTCGATATGTGGAGGATCGATTGATCATCGAAACGGCCAATCATGCCCCGGGATACATTCGCACGTCACGCGGTGTGCCGCAGTCGGAACACACCGTCGCGACAGAGGCCCTTTGGCTGGAAGGTGAGACCCTTAAGTTGACCCTGACTTACATTGACAACACGCTTTTCGACGTGCCGTTCGTGCTCGATCACACGTTCGTCAAGATAGATGAAACGTCCGTTCCATTGTATGCGTGTACCGATGCAGACTACGACTGGTTCGAAAAGCTGAACGCACCATCACAGGAGACGTCGCCGTGAACCCTGGCATTGTTGCCGTATTTGTGAGCTTTCTGGCGACGGCCACCCATGCCCATCATGCCACGTCCACCAATTTCACCCAGGAATTGATTAGTGTCACTGGCGTCATTGAGCAAATCCGCTACCAGAATCCGCACTCATCAATTCTCATCAAACATACCTCTGGAGAAGATGAGGAAACGTTCTGGCTTATCGAAATGGGTGCGAAAACGACGCTGGATCGACAAGGTATCAATCTTGAGCGCCTACCCATGGGTGAAAAAGTCACAGCAACCGGTTTGAAAGGACGCCGGCAATACACGATGTATCTACGGACGCTTGTTTTCGAAGACGGCAGCGTGTTCACCCCTTAAGGGCTGAGTCAATGATTGGCCTTAAGCTTAAATTTGCCATTTAAGCTAATCGCCTGCATTGATGCAGGCACTCCTGCAATGGTCGTGGCCCGATTGGTTCGAGAGTTTGAAAAAGAGACATCTTGGAGTAATGTAGAGCCATGACCCGCGCAGAAAGTACATTCGAACTCCCCGACAAAGAACAGTATTTTGGACGACTTAAACGGTGTCCCAAACTTTCTTGGCCCGCATTTGGCCTGTTTGTATTGGGCGTTGGGATTATGGCAGGATCCACTGGCGCGGCTCTGTCAGGGGATATTCCCCTCTGGTCCGCCTCGTTGATATCCGGTTTTGCGCTGTACTTACTGTTTTCGATCGTGCATGAGTCTATTCATCACTTGGTGTCAACCAATACATTCGTCAATGAAACATTGGGCCGTATTTCATTGCTGCTGCTGATACCCGCCGCACCGATGGAAATTGCTCGCTGGGCACATTTTCAACATCATCGGTTTACCAGTGGTCAGCAAGACCCGGACCATTATATTCACCGTGCCAAATGGTGGAATTTCTTACTGCGTTGGGCGAACTTCGATATCCATTACTTGATGTTATTCCTTCGCGATGGCGGCGAGTACAAGCAACGTGGCCGTAAGTCTCTGGCGATCACCGCTGGCGCATTTTTATTGTTCGTTGGTGTCATGATTTATCTGGGCTACGGCGTGGAATTACTGTTTCTGTGGATTCTGCCTTCGCGCATCGGACTGATTTTGGTTGCCCTTGTGTTCGTCAAAATCCCCCATTATCCGGCCACTGTCACGGCAGCAGAAAGCGAATACAAGGCGACCACGATGAGGCTTGGTTGGGAGTGGTTGTTAACGCCCTTGTTTGT
>JAYZCO010000056.1:0-81021 GCA_036338285.1 Pseudomonadota bacterium | reverse complement strand
ATGCGCTTTTCGTGTCGGATCAAAGCGGACGGCTGGGGTGGTTTAAAACCAGCGATTAGATCATTTTGCACTTGTATAACATTACATTAGAGCGGATGAACGCGAACCGGAATATTCTTGATGCCTCTAATGAAGTTGTTCGGTAACCGCTCGACATCTCCCACGACTTCGACTGTGTGAAAACGATTTGTGATCTCCTCCCATAACACTCGCAATTGAAGCTCTGCCATTCGGTTGCCCATACAACGATGGACTCCGAAGCCAAAGGAGACGTGGGCCCGGGCATTTGGTCGGTCTATAATTAGTTTGTCGGCATCTTCGAAGACAGTTTCGTCGCGATTACCTGACAGGTACCACATTACAACTTTATCACCCTGGGCGATTTTCTGGCCGCCCAGTTCATAGTCCTGCAATGCCGTACGCCGCATGTGAATGACGGGTGTTTGCCACCGAATGATTTCGGCCACCATGTTGGGAATGAGGCTCGGGTCATCGCGCAATTTTTGGTATTGGTCCGGGTATTGGTTTAACGCGATGACGCCGCCGCTGATGCTGTTTCGAGTGGTGTCGTTACCACCCACAATGAGCAGTAGAATGTTGCCCAGAAATTGATCGGGGTTTTCATTTATGCGGGCGGTCGTTTCATTGTTCTGCAGCATGGAAATCAGATCGAATTTGGGTGGTTGACCGGCTTTTGCCGCCCAAAGCTGATAAAACGCAGCGGCGGCTTGCATAAGTTCATCGTAGCGCGCTTTCAGATCTATGCTGTCATCGCCGGTGACTTCTGGCAGCGCGGTGGCCAGATCCGACCAGTGCACAAGTTTGCGTCGATCGTCGTATGGGAAATCGAACAGTGTTGCCAGCATGCGAGCGGTTAACTCGATAGAGACTTCCTGTACCCAGTTGAACGTTTCGCCGACGGGTAGATTGTCCAGGATGTCTGCGGCGCGTTCGCGTATGAGGGGTTCGAGTTCTTGCAGATTTTTTGGTGCAACCGTTGGGGCAACCGCCATTCTTAGTGGCCTATGTTCCGGCTCATCCATCGTGATGAAGCTCTGTCCCTGAACTTGGCCCTCAACCACTGGTGGGTCGACGATCGCTATGCCACCAAACTCCGACGAAGAAGAAAAAACCGTGTTATTGGAGTCGACCTCTTTGATGAGGTCGTGACTGGTTACCGACCAGAAAGGGCCGTTGACACTTTCCGCCCGGTAGTGAACCGGCGCTTCTTTGCGTAGCCGAGCGAACCAGGGTTGCCAGATGTCCCGGTGAAAGAGTTCAGGCTGGCTCACATCGATCTCTTCCAATGCCAGTGTATTTATGTCGTGCATAGAAATATCCTAGTCAGTTTAAGGTGCTCCCTGATCATCGGTCACCCAGGTAATTGGTTCGCTTAAGAGGTCCGGAAAGTTCTTTTCCCAATAGCGAATGCCCGCCTCGTGTGTCAGCGTCGAAATCTGTCGAGCTGAATCAGCATCGCCGGCTTCGATCGCCTCGACCATGTTCGTTGAATGCTTGAGATAGGCGCGCCAGTGGTTGGCGCTGTAATCAACCCTTGAGTGCTCACTCATACGATGAAGTGCATTGACGAGATAGCTCAAAACGAGATTGTTTGATGCGCTCGCCACCAGCTCATTAAAGCGCCTCGCTTCTAATGTGGCCTGATTGGATATCGATGTTAAATCTCTGAGTCGAGCCAAGCTGTCTCGCAGAATCGCGATGTCGCGGTGCGTTGCGTGCTGAGCAGCTTCGCCCGCTAACGTTGGGTAAATCGATTTACGTGCATCCAGTACTGCGCGAAACGTCGCGTTTGCAAATTGTAATTGTAGGGAAAGGGCACTTGTCAGGTGATCGAGCCCGGGAACCGCGACGATTGGACCGCCACCGGGGCCGGCTTTTATTCGAAGAGCACCTTGAAACTCGAGGAACCTGAGGGCTTCGCGTACCGTCGCTCGTGCAGCGCCTTGTTTTTCGACCATCACATGTTCAGGTTCCAGTTTTGAACCTGGCGTCAGTGACTTTCGTTGTATATCGCTGACAATGTTACGCGCAACGCGAGTTGCAGCGCGTTGATTAAGTTGCTTTGCGCCCACAAGCTTTAAGTTCCTGTTTACTTCGCATGGGTTAACTATGATACTAGTTATCGAGGCTGGTACAAGGGGAGTGACGCTGCCAGATTCAGGTTCCTTTCCAAACGTAATTCGGGCATGACTTGCGCGTATGGCCGTGTGCGGATTCAACGTTACGCTCGAGCCTCGTAAGACAGCGGCATCTTCGGATTTGCCGTAGGTGGTAAGGAAAAGGCTTGGCGGTTGATGGCAGAGCTCGTAAGGCTCATTGTGGACCCGGCAAATAAAAGGAAAATAAACATGCGTTCAGCTGACGATGAAAAACAAGATCCGACAGGCGAGGTGCCTCCTCGCATGGTCAAGTGGTCGCCACCGTATCGGCGCGAAAATGTGGAGATGCCGGAGTTTGACCTCATAGAGATTGAACGTGATGCGCCGATTGGCCGCATCGTTCTTAACTCACCTGAAAAGCGTAATCCACTGGGCTATGAACGTTTACTGCAGATTGAGATGGCAGCGAAGTTGCTGGAGCTGGAAGATGATATTCGCGTCATTATCATCAAAGGGCAGGGTCCCAGCTTTTGCGCCGGTTACGATATCACGCCGGTAAAGAGAGGCGAGCGTCAGCGAAATATGCCGCCGGGGGGTTATATCAACAAAAAGCGAGACCGACTCTGGCAGTCCTATGACCTTGAGCATGCGCGTGTTTACATGACTTTGTTTGATTTGCAGAAACCGGTCATCGCGCAGATACAAGGTGCATGCCTGGCAGGCGGCACAGAACTGGCTGGCTTCTGTGATCTTAGAATAGTCGCAGACGATGCCAAGATAGGCTGGCCGGTAGGACGTAACTGGTCACCAGGTAATTTGCAGTACATACCGTGGTTAGTGGGAATGACTAAAGCAAAGTACTACATGTTTACTTCAGAACCGATGACCGGGCTGGAGGCCGTCCAGTGTCAGTGGGCCTCCGAGTCAGTGCCGGAAGAAGCGCTGGAAGCACGGACTGAAGAGCTCGCGCAGTTAATCGCACTCACGCCGACAGATCTGATCATGATGACCAAACGCAGCATCAACCGACAGTTCGAAGTGATGGGCTTTAAGACAGGAATCGCAACCAGTGTTGATCTATTGGCACTTTCAAGTTTCCGTGATCAGGGGCTGTATACGCCCAGGTCCGAAGACGGAGAGGGCGGTGATGAGTTTATGCGCAGGGCGGAACGAGATGGCCTGAAAGCAGCGCTTAAGTGGCGTGAAGAGACTTTCGGTAATAAGTACCGCGATGCTGATTCGGGCGAAGCGCCGGATTAATCAAGAGGGAGCACGATGACGGCAAAATCTGATCAAGAAGTTGAATTGTTGGCGGCTCAAGCCTGGCGTACAGAAACGCCAGGGCACGAGGGTTGGCGCTCGCAGCGGAGTTCGACTTGATCGACAACTTCTGCTGGGCCAGTGACTATCCCCACCCGGAACGTTCATGGCCACATTCATCGGAAGCGATAGAGCGTCAGATGGGCCGCTTGAGTGATGCGCAGCGAGCCAAGGTGCTAGCTGAAAATGCTGCTCGGTTGCTTGGGATCGAGATTCCGGGTAAGGCGAGCCAGTCAATTTTATACAATAGGAGAAGGATATGCGTTTCGGAGTTTTTTACGAGCTGCAGCTACCCAAACCGTGGGACGAAAGTGCTGAACATCGAATCATTCAGGAAGCTGTCGAACAAGTGCAACTGGCCGATCGTCTGGGTATCGATCATGCCTGGGCGGTGGAGCATCATTTTTTAGACGAGTATTCTCATTGTTCAGCTTCGGATGTATTCCTTACTGCACTGGCTGCAAAGACCGAGAACATCCGGGTCGGGTTCGGTATCCGCCACGTCATCCCCAAATACAACCATCCTGCGCGTACCGCCGAATCAGTGGCGATGCTGGATCTGGTCTCCGATGGACGTGTCGAATTCGGTATCGGGGAGGGTGCGTCGCGCCTGGAACTGCACGGTTTTGGCATTAAAGCGAAAGAAAAACACGACCTGGCACTGGAAGCGGCTGAGCAGATTGCCAACATGATGGTGATGGACCCATATCCGGGTTACGAGGGTCCGGCTTTCAGTATGCCCTGCCGTAATGTGCTGCCAAAGCCCCTGCAGAAACCGCATCCGCCGATGTGGATGGCCTGTACGAACCGCAAGACCCTCGAAGTGGCGGCTCGCAATGGCCTCGGTGCGCTGGCTTTCACTTTCGTTGATCCTGAAGCAGCCAGGAGCTGGGCTAAGACCTACTACGACATCATCAAGTCAGACGAGTGCGTCCCCCTCGGGCACACGGTCAATGCGAACCTGGCGATGGTGGCCGGATTCTCTCTGCATGAAGATGCTGAAGAGGGACGGCGCCGTGGCGAGGACGGGTTCGCCTTTTTCCGCTATGCGATCAATGCAATGGCTGCCAGCGACATCAAGCCAGGGCGCACCGCGCTGTGGGAAGAATATGAGGCGCTGAAGGACCGGGACCTGCCGACTATCCCGGCACCCGGTATAGGCACACCCGACGAGTTTGCAGCTTTTCTTCGCGAATTCCAGGCGGGAGGCGTGGATCAAGTCATCTTTCTGCAGCAGGGTGGCAAGAACCGGCACGATCACATTTGTGAGAGCCTGGAATTGTTCGCACGTGAGGTGATGCCGGAATTCGTTGCCGACCGCGAAGAGCGGGAAGCCAAGAAAGCGGCTGAGCTTGCGCCTTATATCGAGGCTGCGCTGGCGCGCAAGAAACGCATGGCACCACTTGCCGATGAGGATATCCCGGTTGTGCAGGCAGCCATTGAACGGGAGGCCTTTTATCACAAGAACTGAACCTATCTGTAATTCGGAGCTACATCATGAAAGACGTTAAAGGCAAGGTGGCGTTCGTTACCGGAGGGGCGAGCGGGATCGGCCTTGGAATGGTGCAGTCCTTCGCAGCCGCCGGGATGAAGGTTGCGGTTGCAGACATCGAACAGGCTGCGCTCGATCGAGTGAAGAAGGGCATCGAACCGTCTGCTGCCGAATTGATTTACCTGCAGGTCGACGTGACTGATCGCGGCGCCATGGAGCGAGCGGCCCAGCTGACGGAAGATGCTTTTGGCAAGGTGCACGTCGTGTGTAACAACGCAGGTGTTGCCGTGGCGGGCCGTGTCGACAAGATGGACTATAACGACTGGGATTGGGTAATGGGCGTGAATGTGGACGGTGTCATCAACGGTGTGAAGACCTTCGTTGACCGCATCAAGGCCCACGGTGAAGGCGGTCACTTTGTGAATACGGCTTCCATGGCAGGGCAGATGCCCATTCCTGGCGGCAGTATCTATACCACCAGCAAGTATGCCGTAGTGGGTCTTTCTGAAGTAATGCGTACAGATCTGGCGCGCTTCAATATCGGTACATCCGTGCTCTGCCCCGGTGGTGTGATCACCAATGTCTCGGACTCGGGCCGAAATCGCCCGTCGAATCTGCAGGCGGAAAAAGATACCTCACGCCTTGGCATGGGCAAGACTTCGATTGGCGAGCGCGTGCTGACGGACATGCTCGATGCGTCCATTGTCGGTGATATGGTGCTGGCAGCGGTGCTGGCGAACGATGCCTACATTTTCAGCCACCCTGCCCTGAAATCAGTCGTCGACAAGCGCACCAGGGCGATCAACGACTCGTTTACGCGTTGGGCACAATACCGAGAAGACCACAAACTGAATTAACGGAAAACGATTATGTATGACTTGAACGGTAGGGTTGCGATCATCACGGGCGGCGCCAGTGGCATGGGGCGCGCGGCCTCACTGCTGTTTGCCCAGGCAGGCGCGAACGTTGTGGTCGCGGACCTTAATGACGTCGATGGTGACGAAGTAGCGAAGCTCGCATCCGAGAGCGGTAATGAAGCTGTATTTCAGCACACCGACGTGTCTGTCGAGGCGGATATTGAAGCACTCATCGCGCGTGCCACGGATACGTTCGGGCGTCTGGACATCATGTTCAACAACGCTGGCATAGGCGGCGCCATCGGTCCACTCGAAGAGGTATCGGTCGAACAATGGGACCGAACCCAGGCAGTCTGCCTGCGAGGTGTATTCTTAGGGCTTAAACACGCCGCTGCACCGATGCGCGCAGCTGGAGGTGGTTCGATCATCTCGACGTCGTCAATCGGTGGCCTTGAGGGCTCTACAGGTTTGTTTTCCTATTGTGCCGCGAAAGCTGCAGTCGCACATCTCACGCGCTGTGCCGCGCTTGAATTCGCCCGCGATCGCATTCGAGTGAATTGCATAGCGCCTGGTGGCATATCAACACCGATTCTGTTTGGTATCGCCGGCAGCAATAAAGAGGAAGTCGAATCAGGGCTTGAGAGGGTACAACCCTATCCGCACGTGGGGCAGCCACAAGATATTGCCAATGCGGCGCTGTTTCTGGCGAGTGACGCAGCGGAGTTCATCACTGGCCACACGCTGGTCGTGGATGGTGGCGCAACAGCCGGGCCCAGGTCGGCCGCGCCTAAAGCTGGCAGGAAACGCAGGAGCCGGTTCGCAGGCCCGTCGTTCGAAAGGCCGGCCCAGAAGCGGGATTAGACGCGCCACCCTTAATTAAGCTAGAGGCTATTTATTTAACCTTAAGGCCACGGAGGTCACCCTCTGACCGCCAGCGCTCAAGCAATTTAAAGAAACGGGTTGGGCCACCACCGTACATATTTGAGAAAAAACCACCCTCGTTACCGGACGTACCTTCGCCGTTGTAATAGCCCGGCGTACATTCACTGTAAAATCGGCGACCCAAACTGGCGAGACGGTGTATTTCATCGACATATTGCTGTTCTGCTTCTGGACTTGCTTCAACGGTCGATGCATCGCGGGCCCTGACCTCATCAAGAATATAAGCCAGGTGTTTCGCCTGTTCGTCGAGCGCATGAGGAGCATTGACGGTCTGGCCACCTTGTGTGAATCCTAGAAAGAAACAGTTGGGAAAGCCGTTGCTGTGCAGGCCGTGCAAGGTACGAAGGCCATTTTTCCAGTGGTTGCTTAAGGTTTTACCTTGCTTGCCTATGATGTCGTAGCCCGCCCGCCTGGTGTAAGAAGTCGCGACTTCGAAACCGGTCGCGAAAATCAGGCAATCAACTTCGTATTCTTTGCCGTCGACAATTACACCTTTTTCAGTCAGTCGCTCAACGCCTTTTCCCTGGGTGTCCACCAATGAGACATTGTCACGATTGTAGGTCTGCAGGTATTCATCGTGGAAACAGGGGCGTTTACAAAATTGGCGATACCAGGGTTTTAATGCTTCAGCTGTTTCGGGATCGTTAACAATTTCTCCTGCTCGAGCTCTGATTTGATTCATCTTTTTATAGTCGGACAGCTCCATCAAATGGGCCCTTTCTGCCTTCGTTAACCTGCGACCTAAACGCTTGCTGGCATGTTTGGCTACTATCCCGGTCAGGTTTCGGATGATTTCGGTCCAGCCGTCTGAAACCATGTCCACGTCCCGATCTTCTCCGGAGACCAGCGCATTGAAATTCTCCATACGTTCTTTCTGCCAGCCGGGCTTGAGTGAATCAGCCCATTGCGGGTCAGTCTCGGCATTGTTGCGCACATCAATTGACGATGGTGTTCGCTGGAAAACAAACAGATGCTCTGCCGCTTCGCCAAGGTGCGGTATGCATTGAATTGCAGTGGCGCCGGTGCCAATGATGCCGACCCGTTTGTCCTTTAGGCCGTTCAGGTTGCCAGATGAATCACCCCCGGTGTAGGCATAGTCCCAACGGCTGGTGTGGAACGTGAATCCTTTAAAGTCATTGATGCCTGGTATGCCAGGTAGTTTGGGCCTGTTCAACGGACCATTGGCCATCGCAACGTATTTGGCTTTCATTGCATCACCGCGGTCCGTCTTGATAATCCAGTGTTCTATCGACTCATCCCATTTGAGTTCTTCCACGCAGGTCTGCATGCAGGCGTTGTTGTACAAATCATAGTGTCGCGCGATTCTTTTACTGTGCTCAAATATTTCTGGTGCGAAGGAATACTTGTGCTTCGGCATGTAGTCTAATTCTTCAAGCAAGGGGAGGTAGCAGTATCCCTCTACATCACACATTGCGCCGGGATAACGATTCCAATACCAGGTGCCTCCAAAATCCGATGCTTTTTCGACAATGCGAATGTCTTCGAATCCAGATTCGCGCAATCGTGCGCCCGCTAACAGACCACCAAAACCGCCGCCAATGATGACCACTTCGACTTCGTCGAACAGAGGTTCCCGCTCAGTTGCCTGCGCGTAGGGGTCATCTACGTAATGTGAAAATTCGGCGGTTACTTCTATGTATTGGTCATTGCCATCTGACCTGATACGTTTATCCCGCTCCTCAAGATATTTGGACTTAAGTGCCGTTGGGGAAAAATCGAGTTCCCCCATGAGATCATCAATTGCCTGCACGTCTGACATTTTTTGAGTTGCTCCTCCGTTCGCCTAAAACGTTCACTTAACAATAGTCTATGGACATCGCATAGGTTTCTTATTATCCAGGCTATTTGCCCGTGAATTCGGGTTTGCGTTTTTCGAATATCGCGCGCCTTGCTTCTTTACCATCATTGCTCGCCAGTCCCTTGCCGGTATAACGCAGTTCGTTGCGCACCAACGCTTCCAGGTCCTCGGGTAATCCCACCTGTGTTACCTGCAATTTGGTCTGTGTGGCGGCCAGGGGGGCTACCTGGGCGATTTTCTGACAATAGGTCAGGTACGAATCGGCAAACAGTTCCGCAGGGGTGACGTTTCCGATCATGCCCATCCTGAGCGCTTGTTCAGCATCAATGAATTCGACTTCCAGCAGAAACCTCATCGCCTGCTCATGCCCAACGGCTTGTGGCAAGCTCCAGGTCAGGCCGCAGTCGGGTGATGTACCGACGCGTGCATAACCCGGATGAAAGGTGGCATTGCTGCTGGCCATGCGCATGTCGCAGCACATGGCCAGCGATAATCCAGCGCCTATGGCCAGGCCATTAAGGCCGGCAATGACAGGCTTTTGACATCGCACGCGTATACCGGTTACCAGTTGGACGGCGGTTTCTACCGGGTCTGCGCTGCGATCGCGATTCTTCGCGGGGCTCAAGTCTGCACCGGCGCAGAATGTATCTCCGACACCGGTGATTCCAATGACCCTGATCGCGGGATCTTTGTTCGCATGATCGATGGCGCGCACCAGCCCGGTGGTAAGTTCATTGGATAACGCATTTTTCTTCGCCGGGCGGTTGAGCTTGAGAATGCGGACATTTCCATGGGTTTCTTCGAGTAAAACCGGCGCGTTGTCAGGTATATCCGTGCTCATCGCGGCCACCTCCCGTCTAATTCATCCGCGTGAGCAAAGCCTTCACCGAAGATGGCGTTGTGAGCTTGTCGCCTGGTCAGAGTAATATGGTCTCTGCCTACAGCGACGTCGTAGCAGATGTCTTCGTAACTCTGTCGAAATGCGCTCATGCTTTGGCTCCAAGTCGTTGATTCAGAGCGGCGGTGTTGTCGCGCAGGATCTTCGTCTGCACTGACAGGGGAATGTTTTCGATCTCGTCGAAAATATCCCTTGGGTGTTTAAGGCCCTCCATGTGAGGCCAATCTGATCCCACGATGACATGATCCTCACCCATAAAATCGATGATTTCGCTGATATCGTCTTCCCAGAAGGGGTTGACCCAGACGTGTTCTTTGAAGCTGTCCACCGGATCATCGGTATAAAAAGTGGGTGTGCGTTCTTTGCTGTGGGCTAGCGCCTTAAGCAGATCACCCAGAAACTCCGAACCGTTTTCCACCGAAGCAATACGCAGATTGGGGTAGCGCTCAAACAAGCGGTCAAAGAGAAGGCTGGCGAGAAAATCGTTGATGTTTCGGGCTCGATGAAAGTTAGTGACACTGGGCTTAGGGCCCATACTGAGCACGTCCTGGTTTTTTACATCGTATCCATTGCTGTCATGTCGTGTGGCGCCAATATGGGCGACGACCGTGATACCGGCTTCATTTACACGTGACCAGAAAGGATCAAACTCTGTCGCGGCTGGATTGCGCGGGCCGCGACGCGTGTAGACGGCACTCGGCCGCATCACCAGAACCCGTGCGTCCCTGGCCAGCGCTTTTTCAAGCTCGTCACATGCCCATTCGACGTCAGCAAGAGAGATATAAGGTGCAGCAAACAATCGATTTTCGTAATTGAATCCCCAGTCTTCGTCTAGCCATTGATTAAATGCGGTGTAAGTTGTGCAGAGTGCCTCAACATCGTTTTTTAAAAGCTCCTCGTACAGGATTGCAAGTGTAGGAAAGAGCCATATTGCTTCAAGTCCCTGTTCGTCCAGCTTTGCCAATCGCGCCTCTCGATTCATGTATTCCGGGGGCATGGGTTCGAGAGATGACCGTATGAGTTCATTACTCGTTGCACCGTTTGGGTTGCCGCGAAAAAGTTCACGTAGAACGCCAGGCTTCGAAATCGGATCGAAGGTTGGGTTAGTGAAGCGGTCGATCTTTCCGGCAATGGAGTGATACTTCCGGCCATTCTCCATCGTGACCCACTGCACACACCGCGATTGCATACCCTTCGGTACATGGCGGGTGAACGCATCGTGTGATTCGTAGTAGTGGTTGTCGGCGTCGAAAAACTGACCTTCGAACTGTGTCATTGCGTTGTCTCCTTCTTTAATAACTATGATACTAGTTTTGATTTCAGCGGCAAGACTTGAATCGACAGATGGCGTTGGATGGTTTGTTCGATTGGTATTGGGTGAGCTTTGTGCACTCGGGATCCGGCCTCAGTCAGTACTCACCGAAATGAACTGATTAACTACGCTGCAAGGCTAAGTGGTGAGTTTGCTGTTTAACTGGTACATCGCGACACTGCTCCGCTTCTGCACGCCATGGGTAATGGGTTTGAGCAATGGGCTTTGGAAAGTGCGGGGCGGGGAGAGGGAACGCCAAGGCTTACAGGAGCGTACAACGGCACTTGGTGCAGCGTTCCATTCGGTGCTGGTATTCGTTCCTATGTTTTATGGAGGATTCAGCGCCTGAGAGACTTTGATGCGACTACCGGCATCGAGTCACGAAACCTGATACGAACATTGTTGAACGATACAGACTGCATATTGATGCTGACCCAACCCAATCAAAAGGCAGGGTTAGGCGTTGAACGAGTAGTGTGAGGTAAGTCCCGGGAAGCAGTTAAAGACCTCCCAGATCACATCCTCGCTGATTCAGTATTGGTTTCAGCTCTCGATAAGCTGCCGGCGTTAACGACAGCGGTATGCGTGGATATAGGTGGTGGATGATGTGGTATTGCATACCCATGGAAACGATATTGCCAAAGCGGCTTTTGAATGCGCGGGCATTTCGATAACGGCCCTGCTCGTCTCCTGGATGATGGGGTGCCCAACCCAAATAATACTCTAAATAGACACGGCCTATGACCTGAGGGAACCACCAGAGCAGTGCAGCCTCGATAGCGTATCCACTTAACGCCATAGTGAACATGATAATCAGGAACGCAGACCGAATTAACACCGCGTCCATCATCAGGTGGTTTTGATTGGTGCGTTCGAGACAGCGACCATAAGCACCCGCCCGCTCTGAGCCGGGTTGTTGGTTGATGAGCGCTTGTAAAAAGTAGTGTGCCGATGACCGGGCGTGCAGGTCGATGTCGCAGTCTTTCTCCGGATCGTTGGTATGCTGATGATGCTCCATGTGAGTCGCTCGTAGCACGCGATATGGGAAAATCAGCGGTATAACCGAAACATGTCCGACCAATTCGTTCAGCCAGCGCAGGGGTTTGCCGCGCCCGGCGATGATGTTGTGCTGAGCTTCGTGGGATGGCAAATAGGCAAACATGACGCACAGAGTGGACATTATGAAGCCGATCCATAGTGGCAGAATATCCATCAATACCAAGGGGATAATCGATACGAACACCAGGCAGTTGCCGATACCCCAGGCCACTGCACCCCAGGGAACGATGTTCATGTACTTGCCCGCTATCTGACGCTCGAATAAATCAAGTTGGGTTTCACTGAGCTCAGTCAAATTGTCAGCTACTTGATCCATACCCAACTTCCACGAAATTGAGCCATTAGGCCCAAAGGCAGGGCGATGGCGGCACCTAGGATAATGGCTGGCCAGCCCGCTTCTATCACCTCGAGGGCAACACTCGCCTGGGTAATCAACGGCCATACAAAACATATGGCAAAGCTGAGCGGCGCTAACAGAATGCCGATTAAATAGTTCATTTGGCGCTCCGAATTTGCTGCATTATGGGAGAATTGGAAAAGCCAATCCAGCCACATTTCCACTGCTATTTAATTTTTCGATAACGGTGTCGGTCTTCTTCGGCAATGACTGGATCCAGCAGGGACAAATCCCCGCTGATAATTTCGTTACCCTGGGGAAAGGGCGCGCCGGTGACGACACCGATTGCCTGTCGTACTCGATCGTCCTGATAGTAGCAATCGTAGACACGGCTCAGTAATTCGCTGAACGCCTGAGGGTCTTCGTTGCTGAAGGTTCCGACCCGTTCATAGCGCGCCTCGAATTCGGTGTTTAAGGAAATATGACCAAGGGCTGCGAGCACAGATTTAACTTCAGGTATGAACGGCTCATCCTGTTGGGTCAGATATTGCACGAAGCCGACGTCAGAGGCGCTGGGCATACGGCCATCATCACTCGCGGGCATGAGGGTGTCGAGCAGACCGTCGAGAATCTCTTGTTCATCCAGGGTAAACGGTTGATCGGTAGATATGAGGTCACTCATGAGTTTTCTCAATCGAAGAGGTTGGCGAGGTTTTTTTTCATGGTATCCGCAATATACAGGGCCAACGCCTGTATTGTGCTGGTGGGGTTTACACCCCCACCCGTTACAAAAATACTGCCATCGACTATAAAGAGATTTTTTACATCATGGCTGCGGCCCCAATGATTTACGACGGACGTTTCGGGATCTGTGCCCATTCTGGCAGTCCCCAGAAGATGCCACCCTGTCAGGCGTGCAGGTCCACTCGATCTGACCTCGACGGCACCTGCCGCCCACATGGCTTCTTCCGCCCGCGCTAGACCATGCTCGATCATCTTCAGACTGTTGTCGCTGTAACGATAAGTTATTTTTGGCGCCGGGATGCCATCGGAATCGACCAGTTCTGGGTCTAAAGTGACGGTGTTGTGTTCTTCCGGCAGGTCTTCGCCGATCACACCGATCGAGGCTACGTGATCAAATCGTTTTTCAAACGCTTCGTGATGACCGGGCCCCCATGGAATAGTGCCGTTGGCAAATCCGGCCATGGCCGTGGCCATCGGTCCGGCCCCACGTGTGATCTGCATGTTGTAGCCCCGCACGAAGCCCCGCGAAAGGTCAGTCTCGTAAAACTCCTTGCTCAGAATGCAACACCCCTGAGGCCCTTTATGACTGTCAAGACGCTCATCAAACCGGCCCTGTACATTCCCTACGGGATGAAACATCAGGTTTTTTCCAACCAGTCCACTGCTGTTGGCTAACCCTTCTGGGAATTGCCTGGAGACAGAGTTTAATAGTATGCGCGGCGTGCCAACACCGTTGCAGGCCATGACGACCACTTCAGCGCGCTGATGGCATTGCTCGCCCTCAGCATTGTAATAGATCACCCCATCGGCAAAACCGCTGTCGTTCAACGTGATTTCACGAACTCGGCATCGGGTTCTGAGCTCCACGCCTCGGCGGATCGCTTCGGGCCAATACGTAATGTCTGTGCTGGATTTACCCCCCTGAGCACATCCTGACGTACAGGGGCCAAGGTTTAAGCATTTGTCACGACCCTCATAGGGTTGGGATATGATCGCGCTATCACTCGGCCACCAGTGCCAGCCCAGTTTGTTAAACCCTCGGGCCATCGCCTCTCCGACAAGTCCCATAGGCAGGGGGGGTAGGGGAGGTTGTTTGGCAGGATTCATCGGGTCACCACTCAATCCCGACACGCCCATGGCACGATCGTTCTCTGCGAAATAGGGCTCCAGGGTTTCGTAGTCTATGGGCCAATCTTCAGCCACTCCATCGAGGGTTTTCACCCGAAAATCAGATGGATGTAGTCGCGGAAAGTGAGCGGCGTAAAGAATTGTCGATCCGCCGACGCCATTAAAATTTACGACTTTGACGGCTGAGTCGTCGTTGTTGATCGGGTAATCGGTTTCGCGGGCACGGACATTCGGATCTATGCTGTAGCGACCAAAGGCCTGATTTTCCCAGTTTGCCGCATTGGAGGGATAGTCGGCCGGAGTGGTCCAGTCACCCTGTTCGAGACAGACAATGCGCATGCGAGTATCTGCAAGGCTCCAGGCAACAGCAGCACCCGAGGCTCCAGCGCCAATGATCAGTACATCTACGACATCCTCGTCCATTACTTCCCCTTTTATGCAAGTCTGACCATATCAGCATACGACCCTCGTACGATAATGGATAGCTGTAGACAATGTGAAGCGCGTGGGGTGAATATCATCGTCAGGCCTCAATATACGTAGCTCACACCCGGCGACCTGGGTAGTTCCTGGCATTGCATCAGCACCTTAATGGCTTATTTCGGCTTAACTAGTCCTTGACCATTCCGCCATCAATATTCAGGGTCTGCCCTGTGATATTAGCCGCTGCATCGGATGCGAGGAACAGCACAGCTTCTGCGATATCCCCTGTCGTTTGTTCACGCCGCATGGGTGTGTGGGGCAGACCTTCGCCGACATATTTGCCTTGGCCAACCCCGACAAACCACTCGCGCGCATCCTCACCCTTGAAGCGCGGATGGTTCTGGACCATGTCTAGCGCGATATCTCGCCAGCCATCGGTGTAGATTATCCCCGGGCAGATTGCATTGACGTTAATATTGTGCTGCCCCACCTGATCCGCAAGCACCTGGGTATAGCGAATCAGTCCGGCTTTCGTGCTGTGGTAACTGGATGGTATGGGTACTAAGTCCACGTGCGGCATACCCGGGCGACCAGCCATGGATGACATATTGATAATCTTGCCAGACTTCTGCTCGATCAGATGGGGCAACACAGCCTCACACATCAAGACCGGAGCCTTCAGACTCATCGCGTAAGTTCCGTCCCACAGCGCGGCCACTTTGGCAAGAGGGTTTTCCTTATCGTCAACGTCGCGAACGGACGAGCCTCCCACGTTGTTAACCACTATATCGATCTTGCCAAACGCATCGATGGCGGCAGCAACCATCTTAAGGATCACTGCGGAATCGGTTATATCACCAGCAACAGCCACCACCTTCACCCCAAGCCCTTCGATCTCATTTGCCAGTGTCTGGGTGTTCTCTTCACTGAGCGAATTGATGACGACATTTGATCCTTCCCCTGCCAGGGTTAACGCGACCTCTTTACCAATACCTCTGCCACATGCAGAAATAAGTGACACCTTGCCGTCTAATTTCATGGGTTGATCCTTCTAATTCTCTTCAGTGGGTTAGGTTGTTCAGTTGTGTTCGAGCAGGGATCGTACACCAAAGATTGCTGTGCTGAGCGATGACAAGGAAACCCAGACCGATCTCGTCGAGATTGCCCGCATCAGGCTCATGCACCAGAATCATGGCGTGCGCGGAGGGGTTGGCAGGCGAAGCGGATCAGCCCTCATCCAACTCGAGTCGACCATCCGTATCCAGACGAACCGGCTTCGTGGGTCGCCGGAGTGCCCTTTCAGGCGTGCTCAGGTCTTCTCCGGCTGGCAGGGGAGGCGTGAAGTAGCCCAGTGAAGGGCCGCCCACCGCGTAGCCGAGCAGCGCCTGGAGCTTCGGATCCAGGTCTTTCGCGATTTCCGGGGGACAGGAGAGGTACTGATTGTCCTCCTGTCGAAGCCAGCCGAGCGTATAGTCGATGTTCAGCCCGATTCGATCACGCGCACTCTCGTTGGCCCCGGCGCCGTGAAAGATCGAGCCCGTGAACACGAGCAGCGAACCGGATGTCATCTCGGCCGGGACAAACGCCTCTTCGGGTAGCTTCGTGTCATCGGGGAGGCGAGATGAACCCGGCGCGACGCGCGTTGCCCCATTCTCCTTCGTGAAGTCGGTCAGGGCCAGCATCGTGTTCAGCTGAGGTTCGATGTCAGTCATGAGCTCGGCGACCACCGTATTCACCTGGGGTTCGACGTCGGGTGGAAGTTGGCGTTGGCTCCATGCCCAACGATCGCGGTGCGGCATCTGGGCCTTCTCCCCGGGCAGCAGGCAGATCACCTGGGTGACGTGCAACTGGAAGGTATTCGCGTACGGAGCTAAAAAGGTCTCGACGAGCCCGAGAATCCGAGGGTCGACAGCCAACTCACGGCACCGCGGTGAACGGGCCATTAGTGCGCCAGTGCGCGTCGTTTTAAAACCACCGAAGTCACTGCGGGACCGCATCGTGGTCTCGATGAAGGGTCGCAGTTCGCTCGTGATGGATTCGACCTCGTTCATCGAAGCGAAGTCCTCCAGGACGACACAGCCATCGCGTTCGAGGATTTTGACCAGTTCTTCGCACGTCGTGTCCGCCGGACGGATCTGAAGTTCGCTTTGACTCATTGTGTTGATCCTTCGTCAACGGCCACGGTAAAGGGGCATACAAAGTACCATACTTCACCCGATACCGGATTGCCTTGAAAGTGGGCGGTGACTATGGGAAAGATCCGTCCAGTGACGTTCGAGGATGCAGCTTCGAATCCATAGATTTACATACCTTCACCTCGGTCACGTGCGGCAACTGATCGCGGTCGCTGCCTACATTAAGACCTTCTCTGATAAAGCAAGCAGTTACCTATCGGTGGTGATATCGGTTCGGATGTGAGTAAACACCACCTTATAATTCTTATCCTCCTGAGCTGTTTCTCAACATTATTATCAGATACTTTATGCCACACACTGATATTTACGACACAAATTGATAATGGGAGTCACCGTGGATAATGAACTTGACCAAAGCAAACTAGAGGCTTTTTCTGGCAATCTGTTCGGTCATACCGTAGGCGCAGTGACCATTGCCTGCATGGAGATGGCTCGGCGCTTAGGGTTCTACGAACACCTGTCGAGCAGACCAGCCATGAGTGCAGACGCACTGTCCGCTTTGGCAAACACCAATCCTCGGCTTACCCGAGAACTTCTGGATCAGCAGGTCTCGAGCAGCATCTTAACGTACGACCAACAAACCGACGAATACGCGCTCAGCGCCGAAGGTGCGGCGGTCATAGCGGACCAACACTCCCCCGCTTGGATGATGGGTGCCGTCATGGCAACCTGCGCCATGTACCTGGGGCACGACAAGGTCGAAACCGCTTTTCGTGGCGATGGCGGTATGCCCTGGGGAGATCACGCGCCGTGTTTATTCTGTGGCACAGGGGAATTTTTCAGACCCGTCTATGAACACTCGCTGATTCAACAATTCATGCCTGCCTTGTCAGGCGGAGAGGATCGTTTCAACAAAGGGGCCGTGGTAGCAGACATTGGTTGTGGGGGCGGCGTTTCCACGTTGACTTTGGCAGATGCTTATCCGCAGAGCCGTTTTATTGGGATGGATTTTCACGCGCCATCGATCGCCGAAGCAAACGAAACCGCTGCAGAGAAAGGTTTGAGTAATGCCGAGTTTGCAGTTGCAACCGCCAAAGATTACTCCGGCGCGTACGACCTGATCTGCTTTTTCGATTGTCTCCACGATATGGGTGACCCCGTTGGCATAGCAAGTTATGCCAAAGATCACCTGAAACCGGGGGGCTCCATTATGTTGATCGAGCCGTTCGCGTTTGATTCTCGAATGCAGAATCATGAAGGATTGGGCGCAGCATTTTTCGGTTTTTCCAGTTTCTTTTGCGTGCCATGTTCTCTGTCCCAGGAGGTCGGGCGAGGGATGGGTTCCCAATCAGGAGAAGCTGGTATGCGCAGCGTCTTCGAAGAGGCAGGCTTTGGAAAATTTCATCGGATAGCAGAAACGCCGAACAATATTGTTTACGAAGCGACGCCTTGATGAAAAAGAGCCTTCAGGCTGCTCCTGCAGTCGAGGGCCTTTCTCAAGCTTGGGTGATGGTGCATTCCGCAGAGACACGGCGGGAGCGGTGTTCCTTAAGATCAGCCTCTCACTCCTCGTTCTGCTCCCCATTGACGCCAATTCTCTAACGCGCTCGTTCATTTTTGTTGCGCTTTTTGGCCAAAAGGAGACATTCGACAAAGCGTCCTGAAGATAAGAAAATTGAATGTATTCATTATAGAAAACGCCTATGTTTAACCATGTTATGGTCGGCGCTGATGATCTACCAGCAGCGAAACGTTTCTACGACGCGATGCTGGGCGAACTAGGCATCGAGCCGGGTGCCATGGACACGCCGGAGCGCTGCAGGTTTCACGGTAGGTCTGGTACGTTCTTGATCAAGAAACCCATCAATGGCAATCCTGCGACAATCGGTAATGGTTCAACCGTCGGCTTTGTGGCGGACAGCCCTGAGCAGGCCAAGGCAGCTCATGATGTCGGATTGCGAAACGGCGGCGTCAGTTGTGAGGACCCACCCGGTATACGAGATCGTGACGGGATCCGCGTCTACCTGGCATACTTGCGTGATCCAACGGGTAACAAGATCTGCCTGGTTCACAGACTCGAATCGTAGGGCTGACTTCGACTGTCACCGATTGAGCACATCCTCAAAGCCGGTCAAAGCGTGCTGCAATGTACTTACAGCAATAAAGAACTTCAAATGATTGAGACAGGCTATTACATAACCAAAGAATGAAGATTGTTAAAAAACATTAAACAAAATACTGAAAAGATATAGCAACTGTTCGGCATTTTTGTAACAGATGCCCATATTTACATGTCCTACGTGATGAAGCAGATGTTGAGTGCCCTTTTGGGCGACCATAGGAAGTAGAGTGGGTTAATTAAGTGATCGTAAGTATTTGAGATATCAAGAAAAAGATAGCGAAGGGGCAGGGATTTAAAGCCTGGTAGATGTTACCCTACTTCGTTTTCAAGTTCAGAGTTTGACTCACAAGCACAGCATTCAACTCGCAACAAAGGGAATCATATGAAAAGAGAACATGTTGACGTCAACGAACAACTAGGCTTTACACAAATTGTCTCGGTGGAGAAGGGTGGGCTGAAGACCCTCTATATCTCCGGACAGACAGGATCTTCTGGAGATCTGAAGTCGCAGTCCATAGAGGCGTTCACTGGCCTTAAGAATCTTCTCGATACTGCTGGCGCTAGGTCGAGTGATCTTGTCAAGTTCACCATTTACGTGGTTGACTACTCACCGGACAAGGCGCGCGATGCGTTCGCCGGCATGGCCGTGCTCGGTATCGATCCCAAGGCACCACCGGCAGCGACGTTGATCGGCGTGCAGGGATTTTTCATGCCTGAATTGCAGATAGAAGTAGAGGCCGTCGCGGTCGTTGATACTCAGTAGCCTCGGTAATGAGAGCGTCGGGATAGAGTTTGAATGCGATAGGGTTCCCTGAAAGCAATGTACAGAATACCTAAACACCACCAATCGGAAGTTTAAACTCCATGGTGGATAGGTTGACAACAAATGTGACGCCTGAACAGATTGAAGAATTCAGATAAACAGGCGTTGTCAATCTGAAGGACATCCTGAGCAGGGAGTCAGTCGTTTAGGTCGCGATTTCCGCATCGATGGTACGTTAGATATTACTCAAAAATACGTCCAACGCCGCAGCAAAGTCGACCGGATTGTCGCTGTGCACGTTGTGCGTGGCCCGTGGAATCGTCACGAGCTGGCCGTTCTGTAATTCTTTAATCATGCGATTAGCAATTTCTGCGGAGAGAATTTTGCTCTCTGCACCGCGAAACAGAAGCGTTGGCGCTCGTATATTACGAACATCGGTCCACAGTTCAGCCTCGCGTGCCTCGTTGATTATTTTCGCTTCGGATTCGGTCAACGTTGAAGTCGGGCGCGGACGAGTATCTCTCTTCCAAGTATATTGCCCCTCTTCAGTTTGTTTAAGACTATGGTAGAGGCTATATCGTAAATGCGCCTCCGCACGATGCGGCATGAATGTTTTCGAGCGGTCAACGAATTCTTCGAAGCTATCAAGGATATCCGTTGCTTCTCGGTAATCGGCCATTTCACGTTGACCTTCCTGCATACTGACTGGCGCAACATCGACAATCCCAACCGCCCGCAGACGTTCGCCATAATGCGACGCGTAACGAATGGTATTAATTCCACCCATCGACATTCCTACAAGCGTTAGCTCGGGAAGATCCAAATAATCGATGAATGCTTTTGTATCGGCGAGCATCAGCTCGCCACCATCGCGGGTGAGATTAGACTCCGGTGTCCATCCGCTATCTCCATGGCCCCGTTGATCGAGCGCGACAAAATGATACTTGTGACGTAGCCCCAGGACCGCCATGTCCCATGTGTGCGCGGTGAGCGAGCCGCCATGAAGAAGCAGAACATGAGGCGCATCCGCGTTACCCCAATCGAGCCAATGCAGTTCGATATCGTCAAATTGCTTCCGGTGCTCGGAGGGTTGGACAAACTCCTTGGCATGGACCCCGGCTGCCTCGGCGCATTCTTTCATAATTGTTAGATAATCTTGCATCACTCCTTCGCGCATGGGCCTCAATTTGAGTCGATACAGGATATGGCTGCGCGGGGACAGACCGCTGCAGCGCGTTGTACGGCTTCTTCTAAGTCAGATGGGATCGTATCGATTAGCACATAGGAACGATCGTCCTCACGAACTTCGAATACGTCGGGCAAGCGATCCATGCATTTGGCGTGACCTTCGCACAGGCTGTGGTCAATGATGACTTTCGTGATCACGACGCGAGCCGGATCATCATGCGCTTGATGCCCCCGACGTGAAGACTACCGGATACCAACTCGGGTTGACTGGCAAGCTCAAGCCGAGGAAGTAGGGGAAGTAAGGCGTGGAAGATGGCGCGCATTTCCCATCGCGCCAGATGTGCGCCAAGACAAAAGTGTTCGCCGAAACCCCCAAACGCAAAATGATCGTTCGGGTCGCGTTCAATATCGAACGTATAGGGATCGTCGAAGACATCTTCATCCCTGTTTGCGGATGGGTACCACAGCACGACGGATTCACCCTTGCGGATCACCTGCCCGCGCAATTCTACATCTTCGGTCGCCGTGCGTTGAAACTGGATGACAACAGAGGTCCAGCGCAGCATTTCTTCAACCGCCGAAGGCACGAGGTCGGGATTGCTGATGAGGTGTTCAAGTTGTGTGGGATGATCCAGCAACGCTTTGATGCCACCTGTTGTGGAATTACGGGTCGTTTCGTTGCCAGCCGCCACGAGTAAAGTGAAATAAGCGGATATCTCCTTGGGCGTCAGCTTATGACCCCCGATTTCCGCCTGCATCAGTGTGCTCAAAATGTCCTTGCCGAGTCCGGATTGGAGCCGATCCTGGACGAGGGATTCGTTGAATCGTCGCCACTGGCCGTTGCTACGACGCATGGCCTGTTCCTGGGATTCACCAGGCATTCGAAATTCAGGATCGCCGGCACCGACCAGGGTTTCGGTCCACTGAAAGATCTGGTCCCAATCCTTCTGCGGAATTCCTGCCATTTCGCAGATGGCAGCGACGGGAAGCTTGGCGGCAAGTTCATGGACCACGTCCACGACTCCGCTGGTCTGATCCTCACTGGCGCTGGCGACAATAGCATCGGCGAACTGACTGACGTAATTTTCGGCCAAATCTGCGAAATGTGCTTCCAAGGAACGCATGGTCCGAGGCGTGAAAAGCCGGCTGACGGCACTGCGGTGCTCACGATGATCAGGCGGATCCATAAAGATGAAGTCTGGTGGGTCGTCAGGTGAGCCACCGTAGCGATTGGCATTACGCACCCGCGCCCGTTGACCGATACGCAGCGATTCGGTGTCTGCTAACCGCAGTAATTGTGTGTTAGAGAACAGCTCAGGACTTCGGGAGATGTACCCGATGTCTTCGTGTCTCGTAATCGCCCAGAAGGGTTCGAATCCAGGCCGTTGGTACCAATAAACAGGGGCCTCTTTGCGCAGCAGATCCCAGGCGGCCCAGGGGTAGCCGTGTTCAACATAGAGTCGGGTGTCGGTGATATCCAGAGTATCGAGCGTTATCGCGGATGCGGTCAAGGCCATGGTCCTCCCCGAACCTGATGGATCAGGCAGTTGTGTTAGTCTTGGCAAGCACCTTACCATGCTTTCTTTTCCAAATTACAGACTTTGACATGCCTCATATCACACGCCTTGACGGATCTCTGATTCACTATGAGGTTCAGGGACCGCCAGATGGCCCAGGCCTACCGGTCTTACTGCTCGCGCCGGGAGGTATCGATAGTGCAGGAGCTCGATGGAACCAAGCTCAATTTGACCCTGGATGGTTAGATGAGGGGCGACTGATATTTATGGATCAACGGTTTGCCGGAGCTAGCAGTACCAATCTATGTCGCTACGATCATCAAGAGATGGCGGAAGACGCGATGGCTCTGCTCGATGCACTCGAGATACATCGTGTCGCCGTGATTGGCGAGGGCATGGGTGGAATGCAGGCGTTACGACTTGCATACGATGCCCCGGCCAGAATTTCGGGCGGTGTGGTCGTCTCACCGTTTAAAAGACCAGCCAGTCTGGATGACCTGTATGCACCATTTGGTGAAACAATCAGACTGGCCCGGGCCGAAGGTATCGAAGCTGTCGTTGCAGCAGCATGTAATGGTGGCACTTTCGCCGAGAATCCCGCGGCTGGACCGTGGATCAATCGTCTTGCCCATGACGCGGGTTTTCGCGACGCCATTAAACGCTTAGGGCGCGAAGCTTATATCACCCATGTGGTTGATTTCAGGGATGGTCTATATCCCTGGTCGAATACTTACTTTGCCTTGAGTGACGTCGCGCTTGATCGCATTCAGATTCCCGTTGCGATTGCCGCGGGATCGCAGGTCGATGCGGCTAAGGATCTTTGCCAACGCATCCAGGGCGTCGAAATTGATCTATCACGAGAGTCGATCAGATCGTTCATTGCTGACCTGCAGTAGAGGTTCGAAGAAACGAGCGATTTGATTGCTAGCGAACGCTTCTAGGCAGTCGGTAGGGTGAGTGCTCAAGAATGACGATGCTTTTCAAATTATGCCGCCGCTAGCGCATTTAATGGCTGTCCCGGCAGTTTCAAGATTTCTGGCATCACTTCATTGGCGAACAAGCGCATGCTTTGCTCCGCTGTTTCATAAGGCATACCTGCATAACTGAACACTCCGTTGAACGCACACGCGTTAACACGAGACGTAAACGATTTGATCTTGTCGTAACACATCTCCGGAGTGCCCCAGACCTGGATACTCATGAAGAACTCTTCCATGGCATCCTGGCTTTGCTGCACGTTCTCCTGCACGGAAACATATGCTTCGTAGCCCTTCGTCTTTTTCAAGTGGTCGCCTGCTAACTCATAATGCTTGACGACAGTTTGGTAATAACCGCCAATATATTTTCGCGCAACTTCCTCGGCGCGACTCGCATCTTCATCGCAAAACGTCCAGCCAGCGAGAATCGTTTCCGGCGCTTCATCACCGTTGACCTGACGATACGTTTCTCGATAAGTAGCCAACTCTTGTTCAACGTTTTCCCACGGCTTTTGCGGCACGATTAAAATACCGACGCCCAGGCGAGCCATAATTTGTGACGACTCGGGTGATACGGCAGCGGCGTAAGTACGTCCACGGAAACTTTTAAATGGTGCCGGTCGTATATTACGGAGAGGTTGCTTGATGTGTTCACCCTTGAATTCGCAGTAACCTTGCTCAAGCCCTTCCAAGATCATCTGCGCCGATTCAGTGAAGTATTCGCGAGAGACATTCATGTCTTTATTAAAGCCTTCAAATTCGACACGTCCTAAACCGCGCCCAAGACCAAGAATCATTCGACCATTAGACATGTTGTCCAGCATCGAAATTTCTTCGGCGACGCGCATTGGGTCATGCCAGGGGAGAACGATCACCATCGATCCCAACAACACGTCTGGATTACGGCCTGCCCAATAGGATAGAAATTGCGTTACGTCCGGGCACATGGTGTATTCGGTAAAGTGATGCTCGACTGACCATATCGACTGAAAGCCCAAGTCGATCGCTAAGTCCCCCATTTGTAGTTCACTCAAATACACATCTCGATCCGAAAGCTTCGGATCGGTACCCTGAAAAATCAGTGCTGCGCCAACGTGCATTAAGTCGCTCCCCTAATTTGATCAGAGGAGATTCTAGCCAGTTAATTTCGACAGGTCACTCGTAACATTGACAATACAGCTGAAGATTTTTCGTATGATTTCGAGCCTCTTCTTTTAACTCTGAGACGGTTTCTATCCAGTCAACCGTTTCGCGCTCGGTAATTCATTGCGTCAATCAGCGCGTACCCGCGAGGAATCCGTTGACCTCTTTCAGCGCAGGAAGATCGCGGTTTTTCCAGACGCTTGCCAACCGTTCGTAGTGCTCTCGTGCGGCTTTCTCATTGCCGAGCGCTAAGTGCGCTCTGGCGAGACCGAGCAGTGAAGACGGTCGGTTCGGCATCCGCAGGAGCAACTCGTCGAAGGCAGCCACCGCTTTGCTTGCGTTACCCGTTTCGAGCAGTGCCTCGCCGAGTAGCTCGTGGGCAGGTTTAAGCGGATTCGCGGCACCTCGCGGCAACGGCATTTGCTCAGCAATCTCGGCTGCAACAGTGAGCAGTGCGAGGCCTTCGTCGGTTTCGCCTTCCGCCAGCAGTATCGTCCCCGCGACCTGCTTGTTCATAATGGCAAGAGGGAGCGCCTGGCGGTTATAGAAAGAATCTTTACCCGCGGCGGCATCGGCCTTCGCAAGGAGGGCTTTCGAGGCTTGTCGAGCTAATGCCATGTCCCCAAGCTTCACGGCGCTTATTCCTGTCGCCAGAAGCTCCGAGGCTTGGCTGGTATTGGTGACCGGCTTTGTTTCCCAGTCGCGCGTCTCCAGCACATATCGAGCCTTCACACGTGGTAGCGCAGAACTGGCGCGTGGCTGACCTTCTACCATGGCGGTGATCTCTTCCATGCGCTTGATCCATAATCGCGCGCGTTTGTAGTCGCCAAGTTGCAGATCACCGTACTGACCCCAATCTAGTGCATGCACCATGTCGCCAACACTATCGCCCGGTTCGTAGAGTGCTACGGCGGCATCGTATGCGTGCTGATTTGAGTCCGATACCTGCTGCCACATACCGAGTTGGATAAAAATGTGAGTGGGCATGTGGCGCGCGTGAGAGACGGCCGGCGCAATACTTGCGAACTGCCGGGCTGCCGGAAGTGCAAGAATCGCGTGGACCGGGTCATCGAATGCATGGATGGTATAGTGTGCCGATCCAGGGTGATTGGGTTTTCGCTCGAACAACCGCAATCCAATCGAACCGGCCAGAATTCGTTGCGGTTCTCCTTCTTTACCCGCGGCACCGCCAGCGCTGAGCAGTGACAAGGCATAAAACGCCGCAACTTCGTCATCTGCAGGGAATGAGTCATGCAGCTCACGCATTGCATGCATGTATTTCGTACGTCGGGTTTTGATATCTCCGTCCCCAAAGAAGAGTACATCGACCGCACGCAGAAAACCCTTCTCTCTGGCCGTTGGCGCTTTAGCGAGCCGAGCGTCAAGTGTTGGTCCTAGTCGCATCAGCACCTGCTGAGGCGTATCCCGGTCGCCTTCGGGCAGTAGAGGATGGTTATAGCACAACGATTCGCCCCAATAGGCCATGGCGAATTTGGGATCAGCAGCTTGGGCTCGTTGAAACGCCTCGATCGCCTGTTTCCACCCAAAACTATGGAGAATCGTTGCACCGCGCTGAAAGTGTCTTTGAGCCTCGGAAGAGCTGGTGGATGTAGGAAAATCAATGGTGCCGACATCGTTTGCTGCTGAGGCGATCTGTATCGATAAGGCAAGTACGAGTGTGATGATTGTTCTTTTCATATGTCCCCTTCCATATGTCCTATTTACGAAATAGTACTTTAAAAGGCAGTAAGGTGTGCATTGCCAGGCAAAAAAATGCCTTTACTTGTCGTGATTTTCTCTGGGCCGCTGTGCTCGGTTTTGGCCATGACGACCATTGCTAATAGACTGGTTCAGTTAAATGATCATAAGTAACTGATATATAGTTAAAAGTTAGCGAAGGGATAGGAATCAGACCCCTAAGAGTTGTTTCTCTCGCTGGATTTATTTGATCTAAATCACTGGTTTTCTAAATTGCTGCTAGTGCAATATGTGCTAACCGTCGATTTTAAAAGCAGTGCTTGCACCTTAATCTTTTTTTAACAAGCCAATTCAGGAGGTCACATGGCTGCCTATTTTCTAGGAAACATAAAAGTCACAAATGCGGAAGAATTCGAAAAATATCGAGACCTCGTAACTAAGACGATACGCGACCATGGAGGGGAGTACATCCTTGTCGATATGAACTCGGTTGCCGTTGAGGGTGATTCTGAGCATCTGTCAGTCGTATTGAAATTCGCAAATATGCAAGCGCTACAAGGCTGGTATGACTCGCCAGAATACCAAGAGATCCATCCGTTAAGGATTGATAACAGCGAGGGTACTGTTACGTTCGCAAATACTGGAACGGCGAAAAATGATTAAATGTAATCGCGTCTAATAGATAATCTGCCTGAGTTAGGGGCAGGGAGGTCAGGATTTGTTGAATAGAAAAGAGTTCGTCAAATAACTCCGCTGCCAATTCAGAGTTGAATAAAAACCCCCGAGCTGCGCATACTCGCAAAGTTATTCAAACAGGACATGTACAATCTGCCACGCGACCAACGTGGATTGAAGGCGCCAAACGATCTGTTCGTGTTCTTCGCGGACTATGGCGAGATGAAGATACGGCTGATCAACCAACTGCTGGAAGCGTGGCTAAAGAAGTAGCATGACCGAATTTCCATCACCGCCTGGGTCAGACGACCCAACATGTGCCAAGTCACCAATGTGGAGACTTGGGCCCTTACTGGAATAATAATGTCAGAACAGTTTCTAATCAGCGATAACGTCAAACGATATACCCTGAGCGTCCTGGTCGTGGTGTATACATTTAATTTCATCGATCGCCAGATTTTATCCATCCTCATCGAACCCATAAAAGCGGATTTGGGCGTATCAGATTTTGGCATGGGGCTTTTATCTGGCACCGCCTTCGCAATTTTCTACGCTACGTTGGGGATGCCTTTGGCGCTGGTAGCCGATCGGTGGAATCGGCGTAATCTAATCGGTCTATCTCTGGCTGTTTGGAGCGGCATGACTGCCTTGTCAGGGCTTGCCATGAATTTCTGGCACCTCGCCGTTGCTCGTATCGGTGTGGGTATTGGAGAAGCAGGATGCAGTCCTTCTGCTCATTCTATATTGGCCGACCTTTACCCAGCTGAAGAACGAGCAACAGCACTCGGTGTTTACTCCTTGGGTATTCCATTTGGCATCATGTTTGGCCTCTTTGCAGGTGGCGCGATTGCTGACACCTTCGGTTGGCGGATAGCATTTTTCATTGTCGGCGTACCCGGACTGTTGTTGTCGTTGATTGTCTTTCTGACCGTCAAAGAACCGCCAAGAGGTCACTCGGATGGGGTACAAACGGCCACTGACCAGCCGAACGCCACGATATTAGAAGTATTCCGACATCTCGTGGCAAGACGTTCGTTTGTACATTTTGCAACCGGTGGAGGCTTAACCGCCTTTGTCGGCTACGGTCTCATAACTTGGGCGCCGACTTTTTTCGTTCGCAGCCATGACATGAGTTTAACCGAAGCGGGCTTTTGGCTGGGACTTGTATTGGGTATCCCCGGCGGTTTGGGAATCGTTACCGGAGGTTGGCTTTCAGATCGGTTTGGGGCAAAAGACACTCGATGGTATCTGTGGATAGTGGCCGTCGCGCTGGTTGTAGTTGTACCATTTGCAGCCATGGCCTTTCTGGTCAGTTCTTGGTGGATTTCCTTGTTATGCCTAAGTATTCCGGTGATGCTGGGCAACTTTTATCAGGGTACAACGTTCGCCCAAACTCAAGGATTGGCACCGGTGCATATGCGGGCTGTTGCCGCTGCAGTCTTGCTGTTTATTCTAAATTTCATCGGCTTTGTCTTTGGTCCCCCGGCCGTGGGTATCCTTTCAGACCTACTCACGGCTACCTTTGAGCATGACGCACTGCGTTACAGCCTACTCGCTTGGGGTTTTGTTAATCTGTGGGCTGCCTTTCACTATTGGCGTGCAGGCTTTCATCTAGCTGGTGATCTAACTCGCTCCGAAAGCAGGTGATTTACCAGCAGTTCGCTTTAAACATTGGTTCTCTTTTAACGGCATGGGGCCCACAGTAGTGATCTATAAACTGCTTATGTCCCCAGGGTTGAGCCGTGCCAGTATTTTACGGACACTCAAATTACTTTCTCCATACCAGTTTCATCACTCACAGGTATGTTTTGATTAGTTATCTTTTCGAATCTCAACAGCCGGGGAAATCGCCTCTCTAACAAGATCGAGTGCGTTAACCAACATCTGTGAGGGGAAAATTAGTCGATGTGGGCACCGCTTTTTATGACGGTGAGCTTGGTGTGATCTTGCAATACGCAGATGTCGGTTAACGGGTCCCCGTCGACAATAACCAGGTCTGCAATGGCGCCATTTGTCAGTGTTCCCAGTCGACCTTGTGGATCGAAAGCACGTCCGCCGTTTCTTGTCGCGCAAAGCAGCGCTTCCGCCGGCCGCATGGAAAACAATTCGACGAAGTACTCAAGATCTTTGGCATAGGTACCATGAGGTGCGATGGATATGCCGTAGTCACCGCCAATAACAAGGCTGACTCCTGCATCGCGTAACTTTGCGACTGTCGCGATGGTCGCTTCAATCTCAGCTTGATAGCCTTGATCGATGACCGTCTGCCGATCCACGCCGAGGCTTTCGCACTGGGCCAGATATTGAATTTCCCAGGCAATGGCGGGACCGACAAACAAGCGCTCGTTTTGTGCCGCTAACAGCGCCACTGCCTCATCATCGAGGTAGTTGGCATGGCCGATAAAATCCACCCCGGCTCGAACAGCCTGTTTGACTGCAGCTGCTGAGCGAGCGTGGCAGGCAACACGCATTTTTCGTCGATGGGCCTCGCTGACGACGGCCTCGACTTCCTCGTCGCAAAAAGAGAGTTCGCCAGGTGGATTGGATGGGTTAATCGCTTCGCCATCAATAAAGATTTTGACTACATCTACGCCATCGCGACGCTGCTGGCGGACTGCTTTGCGCAGAGCCCAAGGACCGTCTGCGATTTGGCTTAGACCACCTGGCGAGTCGACGTTACTGGCTGTTGCTCCTAGGTCTCTCCCTGCAGCCAACAATCGTGGTCCGAGAATTTGGCCCCCGTCGATCGCGCTGCGCAAAGCAACGTCGATCTTGTAGGTCGAGCCGAAACTAATTGCCGAGGTGAATCCTGCGTTCAGCATGAGTTCGGCATTACCTACCGCGGTAATCGTGGCTTGTTCGACGGAAACGTCACCGATAGCAAAGGGGCTTGCATCGGCAAACGATAAGTGTGCATGAGTCTCCGTCATGCCTGGCATGAGGAAGCGCCCATCTAGATCGTGCATTGTTGTCTCGCCAGGAACATCGGGCAATTCGGCACCAGCACCCGCGTATCTGATGACCCCGTTACTCACCCATAGCGAACCTTGGGTGATAACGCTTTCGTTCTCGGCCGTAAATAGCCTGGCATTCTTATAAACTATGTTGGTGGCATCTGACATCAAGTGCTTACTCAGTCGTTAAAAAATTCAGTCTTGCTTTCACCATTTGGACCGTATACTCCCTCGCTTCGCTCCACAAGATAGGCTTGGTTGTCGCTCGCAACAATGTTGGCGCTCCCCAGTAGTTCGACCATTTTGTCGTAATTTGGATGCTTGAAATGTGCCGCCAGTGTATCGCTGGAATCCCACAATTCGTAGACCTGTATACGGTTGGCGACAGATGGATCGGGTGCAAAGCAGTAGGCTCGGCAACCTGGCTCTTCAACTCGTGTTGCCATTTGCACATCAGTCGTGAGGGATACCGCGCGATCGCGATCGTCTTGGTTTGCAAATTCCAATGCGGCTACAACAATAATCATCTCAAACTCCTAAGTAATTAGTGCTCTACTCCAGCGGCGATGGGAGGGGCCGTTAGGTCCACGCGCTTCTCCGGCATGTTCAGGATAGACTGAGGCAGTGTATAAATCGCCCTGGCTGTCTTGAGCAAGTTGGTGGATGTAGATCGCGATGCTTTCCACACGATCCACAACAGCACCTGTGTCTTCGTCGAGTATCGCAAGGTTACTCATTTTGTCACTTGCATAAATCTTGTTCCCATAAGTTGCAAGACTCAAAGGCATGATATGGGTCCATTCGTCTATATAGTCGCCTTCAGGACTGAACCGCTGTATGCGATGTTGACAGTCGACTTCGGTTTGGGTGCGGTACGGTTCTATCTGGCCGGGTACCGTCATATAGTCGTGAAAATTTCCTCCACATAGATCGGCGACAAGGAGTCTGCCCTGAGAGTCGATGGTTAATGCGTGTGGCGTGTTGAATTGCCCTGGACCGCGTCCCCAACCCCCGATGGATTTAATGTATTCGCCCTTCGCCGTAAACCAAACAAGCCGTGAATTCCAATACCCGTCGGCGACGACAATGTTGCCATTGTCCTGTACAGCCACCGCTGTTGGTCCATTAAAGTGCGTTTCGTCCTCGCCCCATTCAGCAAATGTGCCGAGCGTCATTAGCAGCTCACCCTCAGGAGTGTATTTTTTAACGGTATGTCCGTCCCGATCTGTGGTCCAGAACATCCCGTCTTTTTCAATGTAGAGTGTGTGCGCGCCGAGTGCAAAACCGGGTGCATCGGATGGCCCCCATTTGCCCAAGAAATCTCCCTCGCGATTAAACATAGATATCGAGCTCTTTCCCATCTTGTCTTTTAGCGCCAGAGGGTGTGCTGCCCAGTGCTCGACGTCTCTTGTGAAGAGATAGATGACATCGTTAGCGTCTATTGCCACGCCAGAGCCCATTTCAAATTGCATTCCATCTGGATAGCGGGGCCAGTCAAGTGCCAGCCTGAAGCCACTGCGTGGATCATTGCTGTCGGTTTGATTTTCCACCTCGTGAGATGTACACATGACGGTCTTTACCTAAGTTTTAGGATCGCAAAGTATCTGCCGCGGCTGTCGAGCGTGCAACCATCACAGTATACGTAGCCGAATAGCGTAGAGATAACGCAACACTGAAGTCCGGTGTTCCACACGTCTGACTCTCGGCTTATGCTGTCTCACAGACAGGGTTGGAGAATATTCGATGGCTAATCGGGGCAGAGTGACGCTTAGCTTCGTAACGATGTTGTGGGTTTGCCCGTCGACCACGGCAACCCGGGGGAAACAATCGAGGCGTATGAGGTGCGTGTTGGGGCATCGATGTCCGTCTAAGGCGCGGGATACACCGACAAATCGGTAAGTTCAAGCGGTTAGGACGAAATCCTATCTTATTGCGTATCGCCCATTATGGTTTAAGGAATCGGGTAAATATAAGATGGCACCTACAACTTGTCGAATTTCGTCGTTAGCCTTCGGCCAGTAGCTTTGGCAGGAATTAAGCAGTAGTTGTATTAAACCTACACAGAGTCATGAATTAGGCAGGCCACTGCTCTGTTTTGATACTTGGGCGGGTGTTCGAACAACCCTGTTATAGTCCCGCTCTTAAAGGGGGTAATACCATGAGATCTTTTACCTGCATAGTTTTTCTTCTATTCGTGCTCAGTGTTCACGCGGCCGATCACACCGTCTCGATCGACAGTGGCGCCCTGGCAGGGACGGTCCTGGACGATGGCGTCCGAGTATTCAAAGGTATCCCCTATGCGGCGGCACCGGTTGGCGAGTTACGGTGGCGTGGGCCCGCAGCCCCCAAAAGCTGGGAGGGGGTTCGATCGGCTACTGAGTTCGGTTCCATCTGCCCTCAGACGACCGGACTGGCAGCCATGAGTGGCAGCGTACTGCCGAAAACTGATGAGGACTGTCTGTTTTTGAATGTTTGGACGCCGGCTGTGTCTGCTGATGCGTCGCTGCCGGTGATGGTTTGGATTCATGGTGGGGGCCTTAGTCTGGGTTGGAGCAACCATCCCCTCTATGACGGGCATGAGATCGCCAAACGAGGCGTCGTGCTGGTAAGCATCAACTATCGGCTCGGACCGCTAGGTTTCCTGGCGCATCCGGCACTGACCGAAGAGGCGGGCTTTTCCGGCAACTATGGTTTTCTGGATCAGGTGGCTGCGCTTGCGTGGGTTGAACGTAATATCAAAGCGTTCGGTGGCGATGAGAATCAGGTGACCATTTTTGGAGAGTCAGCAGGTGGCACGAGTGTCATGGCTTTGCTCAGCTCGCCATTAACGAAGAATCTGATCGATGGAGCTATTGCACAGAGCCCTTGGTTCACCGAAGACAATGTTATGGAGTTGACCGGCAAGGCAAGTGCAGAAGCATTCGGATCTACGTGGGTTGAGGCTGTTGCACCCGGCAAGGACCTTACAGCCCTCCGTCAGATCCCAGCTGATGATCTTGTTGGCGATGGTAAGGTCGAGCTGCCCATGTATGTCACGGTAGACGGGCATTTTCTGCCTCGTTCCGTCGAGTCAACTTTCGCCCGTGGCCAGCAGCTGGATGTTCCCCTCATCGTGGGTACCAACGCCGATGAAGGCACGATGTTCGTGATGATGGAGGGGTATACCAACAAAGTGGATTTCGAGCAGGGACTGAGAGACCTTTACGGCGATGCCGCGAACGCTATGCGCAAACTGTACCCCGCGACGGACGATACGGAAGTTCGAGGAGCCGTTAACCAGTGGCTCACCGATACCTGGTTTCTGAGAGCTGCTCGAGTCTTTCTCAATAGCGCGTCTAACACATCATCTTCTGCTTATCAGTACCACTTCACGCGCGCTGTACCCGGCAACCCTCTTGGCGCGCATCATGGGGCCGATTTACGTTACGTATTCAACGCGATGGGTGGCCAGGCCCCGTTCGGAGGTGCCACCGCAGCAGAAGACTTGGCATTAGCAAAATCGATAATCTCGTACTGGACACAGTTCGCGAAGACGGGTAATCCCAACCTCAACGGCTTCGAGCCTTGGCCGGAATATGGCACGACTCGATCCTATCTGGAACTGGGTGACTCGATTACGAGCGGCCGAGCGCTTGGCGCTGAGCGACTCGACCAGCTCGAGGCTATTCGTAGAGGCAAAGAGTGAGCTGACCCCAAGTCGTCAATAATGAGTCAATAAGACACAAAAAAACGATCAATGAAGTAGAGAGACTCAGCTGAACGATCATTTATAAAACGAAAAAAATATGCCGCGGACCTGACGAGCAGTTGATCTACCAGGTGATTGGCACGAATAATCCTATACTCTCACCTATCTCTTCAAACCAGAGTGGAGCAGTACTATGAAAGCGACCCTGATCACTATCTTTCGAGCCTTCGGCGCGATATTCACCCGCTACCTGCCGTTCTTGGACAGCAACAGCAACCGAATCGAAGATATTGTGAATTACATCCCCATAGAAGGAGTCTATACGACATCCGGGCAACCGAATGAGCGCCAGCTGCAACTGATTCATGAAGCAGGCTTTGACACGGTGATCAACCTGGCACCGACCAGTGTAGTCATGGAGAACTCAATCGTTGAAGAGCGACAGATTCTCGAGAACCTTGGGGTGCAATACATTCACCACCCAATCGACTTCCTAAACCCAACGGATGAAGATTATTCAACCTTCGTTGACCACGTGCGCGGTCGCGATCCGAACAAGCTTTGGGTGCATTGCGCGATTAATGCACGCGTCTCAGCCTTTACCTATCGTTATCGTTGTGATGTGCTGGGTGAGGATAAAGCGACTGCCCGAGCGGACCTGGACAGAATCTGGTCACCGGTGGGGGTCTGGAAGCAGTTTATACAATGATCTAGCCGTAGGCCTTTTCCAAAAGTTCTATCAAGCTCGATAGACAAAGAGGGATACAACGATGTCGTCCGAAATTTTGGGGCTGTTTATAGGCACAGCATTCATTTTTCCTGCTATTTTTGTTATTCGAAACAAACGCTGGGATGCTATTGCGTGGCCGTTGTTCCTGGCTACATTACCGGTTTGGTACATGTTGTTCGGCATGCTGACAATGGACGCAACAGTCGTGATGTTGGAACTGCTTTATGGCCTACCGTATCTTTGCCTCGGTTTGCTGGTATGGCGCATAAAATCCCCTTTCACTTTGCTCATCATCGCTTTGGCGTGGCTTAGTCACGGTTTTTACGATCTATACCATGACGTCTTTTTTGTGAACCCGGGAGTCTTCTCTTGGTACCCCATATTCTGTGGAGTCGTCGATCTTGTCGTTGGAATTTATTTGCTTGTCGCTTACTGGAGGAAGTTCAACCTATTCGATGCCGCGTCATAGGTTCGACAATGTGAGCCGCTGTTCTCACACCACTGTTTGGTCGGGGCATAGCAGACTTGGTTTTGGAAGGGAGCTAAAAGAAAAGCCACGAGCGCATTCGGCGGCAACCGCTTAATATTACGACCCAACAAACATCAAAGCAGACATTCCGAGGGTTTTCCCTGGTCAACATTATTGATTCTCGATAATCGCCTTCAGTGCGTTCTGGCCGTCTTCAGGCAAATAGGGTATGAGTGCTTCGAGGTTGCTCGTACCCGCATAGGTGTGGTCGGTAATGACTTTTCCATCATCGTCAAAGGTGAGAAAGATGGCGATCCTTTGTTCAAATGGTTGCCCGTCGGCAGATACTCTGTCTACTACCACCTCTGCCGCTATCCTGTTGTTTTGCACAACCGTGTTTATAAGCTTCATCATGCGTCTGCTGTATGCATGTCCGCGGCCACTTAACTCCAGCGTGTGCCAGTTTTTCTTGCTGTCGCCTCTCTTGACGATATATAGGGGAGGTATGTTCAGCGGCAAGAAGACCTCAGTGCTCTCTGCATAGATTTCATTGGTAAGTCTCTCCAGGTCTCCACCGGGAGTGCTCCCTTCCTTCCGCCATTCCTCAGTCCGTGCCAGATTTCTTTTTTCTGTTTCGGTCAGATTTCTTTCCTGCATGCTGGTCCTCTTCACCTCAATGCCGTCCTCAGACGAGTTAGCATTCTGGGCGTAAGCGCCAGGCATGATCAGATAAGCACATAGCGCGAGTGTCCAAAACACTACCGCGTTACGATCGCTTCGGTGATCGTCCATTCGGTTTTTCCCTTAACTGGTGCGTTAAAATATCTTAATAAAAGCAAAAAACGAAAGGAATGGTTAACGCCGCCTTCGGCCAAATCTGCTGTCCATCGGGATTGGCCGACCACACCTCTGAGTTGGATCGAGAACCTTTAGCGCGTGTTTGATATGGTTACCTTGGCTTACCCATTGTGGGCCGAATTCCATGAACATCCCCAGCGGTGAATCTTGAGGGGAAGACCCTGCCTCGGCTATATCGTTGCAACAGACTGGGTTCTTACCGCAAGTCAGCGTATTGTCAGGATCTCAGCCGAACAAGATCACGCCGTTAAAAAGGGTGCCTCGCCGACTACGGTCACTCGGTAGCCCTTTCTGACCTCTGGATAGTAGTCAAAGGTTGCATGGTGCTGGACAACGCGGTTGTCCCAGAAGACGACAGTATTTGGCTGCCAATTGACGCGACATTGTATGTCGACTGAGTAAGCGATGTGGTCGTAAAGCATCTCAAGTAAGCGTTTGCTTTCGAGCGAACTTAACTCATTTATTCTGCCGACAAAACCGGAATTCACGTACAGTGCATCGCGACCCGTTAGCGGATGCGTTCTGACTACGGGGTGATTGTTTGAGGGCAATTCGTCGAGCTTTTTTGCACCACTTAAGTACAGATAATGCCCTTTAGGGTCATGTCGAGCGGTTAATTGTTTTAAAAAGTTCTGCATCGCAGGTGATAACAACTCGAACGCCCGATACATGTCCGCATATAGGGTGTCTCCCCCACTTGCGGGCACGACCTCCATACGCAGCATCGACAACCCAGGCGGAATTGCTTCGCTGGAGACGTCGGAATGCCACTGCTGCCCAGCGACGGTTTTGGATTTAGCCCCAGCTTGAATAAGAATGAGTCCCTCGGGAACATCTGGAATTTTTTTAGGCGAGTCCATGATTGGACCCAGACGTCTGCCAAATCTAGCTTGTGAATGCACGTCCATAATCTGGTTGCGGGCCACAACGACGCCACGTTCGGCGGCCAACTGCTTTAGCGCGATCACGTCATCATCCGAGATTTCTGCGAGTTGTGTTCCTTGTTCGAGCTCGGCACCGAAGGTCGGGGTGATGTCAGCGTATTTCATGGTTCGATGTGCAGGGTCACGATTAGCTCAGTTCCGGCGTGACGGCCATCTTACAATGAATGGCGCGCGCTAAAGTAGTTCTGTAAAACGATTAGATTTGGGAGGCTGTGCTTGCGCAGTGCTTGCGAGCGAGCCATTTTCGGTTTAGCCGGTGTACATTGTTGGGTATTCTTGGTGACAGAGGACGCGAGTCAGTCTTCTCATGCACGGAACCAGAAAAACGAGTAAGAGGATGATCTTCATGTATCGAGTTATCATGGCATTCGTATGCGCGACGCTCAGTTCGCAAGCATTTGCTGCAGATTTTGATCCGGTTAAGACCGCTTTAGAGAAAGCGATGGCCGCGGAAGTTAGGGATGAGGCAGAACGAGTCCGGGACCGGAATAGAAAACCGATCGAAACGTTGGAGTTTTTTGAGCTTCGCCAGGATTCTAAGGTCCTGGAACTGCTGCCGGGCGCCGGTTGGTATACAAAACTTCTAGCCCCCGTCGTTCGCGATGATGGCCAATTGCACCTCGCGATCGGTGCCGATCGCGCAGCCAATGCATTGTCTCAGTACGAAGGGTTCGACAAGATCAACGTTACCGCAGAAAAGGCTTCGCTTAGTCGTAGCGAAGGGTCCGGACTCTACGACCTCAACTTAGACGACTTCGGCGTGAAAAATCTCGACATCGTTTTTACCTTTCGTAACTACCACAACCTGTCAGAAGCAGGCCGTGCGACGATGAATGGAGCCTCCTTCAACGCGTTGAAGTCGGGTGGTATCTATGCGGTGGTAGATCATACGCGCCGGCATATGGAAAGGACTAACGGTGAAAATGTCCGACGCATTGATCCGGTGCTCGCAATCAAAGAAATTGAAGCAGCTGGATTCGAATTCGAGGATTTTTCAACGCTGCATTATCGAGCTGACGATGAGCTTCGTTACGAGGTCGGTCGCCGCACGGTGTCTGGCAACACGGACCGATGGACGCTTAAATTTCGCAAGCCCTAGGGTGCTTCCCGTTGGTAGACCGTGCTGGGAGATTGAGGCTTACATATGACGAAGTTGATAGATTGAGAAAAAGGTGGCGGGGCTTTATTTGAGATCAATCGCCACGCGACGGGACATCCTGCGAGCCACCGAGGCCTCTGCTGCCTCGTCCCGGGCGTACTGCTTCGATAGGATCTTGCATGTCGCCGTAGTATCCGATCGCGTAGGACCCGCGCTCATAGCCGATCAGACGCTGCAGTGTCTCTGAAAACCCGCGTGCGATCTCAGTTGGAACACTCAGAAACTGGTTCTCATGCGGTCGCAGCCAGCCTCGGGTGTAGGAGAGGATCATGCCTTCTCGCACGTGGTCTGTACGATTGGCTCCAGCGCCGTGATACACCGAGCCGGTGTAAAACAACACGGAGCCGGCTTCCATCTCGGCAAGACTCAGCGTTGTCTCGGCATCCTCCACACTGCGTTCGTCCCGGTGGCTGCCAATCGACACGCGCGTGGCGCCGTTCGCTTCGGTGAAGTCGGTCAATGCCCACATAGTGGATAACTCGACTTCGAAACCGGGAGGAAAACCAAACTGATCCCACGCCCACTGGTCTCGGTGTAAACCTTGAGGTGCCTCATCTGGCGAGAGCGCAACGAGTTGCGCGGCATTGAGCTGGACAGTGGTCGCGTCGGCGAAGATCTTCCGTGACACTTCTAGGATAATGGGTAGCGTCACCAGTTCACGCACGCTAGGACAACGGGCGAGGAGGGATCCGACGCGCCGTGTGCGAGTTCCTTCAAATCTGTCCCGGCCATGCTGTACCTGTGAGAGGAAAGGAGCATATTCGCTGCGTAACTGCGCAACCGCGCCGGCGTCGATCACACCGTCAAGCACCAACGCGCCATCGTCAGCGAGGGCTGTTGCTAGCGACTCGGCTGTCGCGTTTGGGGCGAAATGGCGTATCGCCATACATTTGTTCCGCATCGGACTAAACGCCAAGCCTACCAAGACATTCGCAGGAGTGGCACCTCCTATTGGCTAAGTTAGTTTAGAAATTAAAACTCGACTCGCGGATCTAATAGACACGAGCTGACCACTTTGGGTTATCACGGGTCCATTGCTTGGTGAGCGGGTTCAGATCGAGCCACGTCGTGGCCGAGCTATGCACGTTGCCCAAGTCGTTATCGAGCTTTTCGATCAAGCGTCGGACTCATGCGCGGGAAGAGATTGCAAGATTTTTCGCTATTCTTCGCCGTGTGCGTTACTAGGTCAACGGAACAGCTAAAGTTACGACGAACGAACTGATCGAGGTCGCGGATCAAGATGGTTGTCGCTTCTGCATCGATCTTGGGGTGGCCGGCGTAGCTGCCACCAAACACAACGTCAGAATGACCACCGAAAGTCTTCGCAGATGCTTGTATGTCTAGGCATAAATGCCTCATACCCTGATCTTCGTGGATAGCGTAGACCCCACTCGAGGGTACGAACGCATCATCGGGGATTGGGCCATAATGGGTTGTATTGGGTAACAAACGGCCTTCGATATCGGAAGGCGATTCGCCAGCTTGGTAGAAGCCCCAGGCGATTATGACAATCCGAAGCCCTTGTAAGATCGTACCGCGACTTTACGTCCCCGGGAGGTCCATATGGCGGGTTAGTGCCTAGGCCTGATAACGATCCAGCCATAGAAGCGTTCCCTGCGAACGGAGTACCGATGATAATTGTCAGGACCGTTGAGGAGTTCGGATGAGTACGGGTCGATATCCCGTCCCGCAGACCTATCAGTCGAACTGTGAGCCGGAAACCGGTCCCATCGCTATTCGGGTCGGATCGGGACCATCCTGGAGCCACGGACCCGCGGAGGTCAGACCCATCAACGTGCAGAAACGGGCGGGATTGCGTTCGATCATCTCCGGCGTCACCGACGCCCAGAAGAGTTCCTGCGGTTGAATCGCATCGCGCACATGCGGCAATACCAACGTCATGCGTCGGTCGTCACTGACTCTCGGCACTGCTCCATGCCACGTGCTGCCATGCCAGATGATCATTGAGCCTGCCGGAATCTCAAGTACCCGAATTTCTTCATGATCGTGCGCCATCATCATATCCGGAGGTACAGGTCTTCCCCAACGATGACTGCCCGGCCAGACGCAGACCGCGCCGTTGTCACGCGTATAGTCGGTCAGCACCCACGTGACCACGCTGTAGTTCGCCTGCATGGACCAGGGTGCCGCGAATTTGCCACTGTGGTCAGCATGCAAACCCAGCGCCGGAGTGCCTTTGCCCTTAATCAAGCCCGTGCATTGACTGAGCTTCGCGCGATAACCCAGAAGATAAGTCACAAGCGTCAGGGCTACTTCCGACATCAGCGCTTCTTCAAAAGCGCGATCTTCCGGCAGCATGTGGAAAAGGGTTGTCCCAAGTCCCGATTGATCACCGAGATTGTCCGTACTCACCCTCTGTTCGATCTCAAGCATGGCCGCTTTGATCCGCTCGATCAGTTCCAGCGGACCTGCCTTGCCGGGCGGCAGCACTGTGTAGCCATCCGTTTCCAGCTGGGCGATATTCGCCTCTAGCCCGAACTTCGCAATATTGCCCTGTAAGGCGGCCGTGGCTTCAGGACCATTCGGCAGCGGGTCAGCCGCCCACTTTTCTGCAGCTAACCGGCGCATTTCGCCCATTTCATCAGCCAGAGCGTAACGGTCTATCACTGGTGCAGTTCCAGAACCTCTTGCGGTACGTCTTTAGGATTTTCCATCCACCCAGCGAATTTGGAAAATTGCGGTCCTTCCTCGCGCCAGCCCATTGTATCCGCGGCACCCAGTAACTTTGCAAATTCAGCATCGTTCCGCTCCAGCATCTCGCGTGGAATCCGCCACTGATACTGCTCCTGAGTTTTCAGGCGCTGATGACATATATAGGTCGTGATTGTCAGTCGCAACCCGTCAGTCTGCTTCGGAAAAGCACCGTGCCAAACGTTGCCATTGAAGAAAATTAGCGAACCAGCCGCGGCTTCGACAGCGACCGCCTGGTCCACCATCTCCCCGGGCTCTGGTAATCGACACAACTTATGACTGCCCGGCACGAACGCTATCGCACCATCCTTGTTGGTGTAATCTGTAAGACATAAAGCTGAATTCACGACGTCATAACCTGTCTCAGGCAATCTGCCGGAAAGGGGACGCGGCGTATCAGAGTGGAGTCCCAGCGTGTCGCCGTAATCTCCACCCTTCCACTTAACAAAGCAGGTGAGTGACGAAAGCTGTCCCTCTCCGCGCATATAGTGATCGACCATTGCACGCATCGTGGGGTTATTCAGCCATTCCTCGAAGATCCGATCTTCAAATAAGAGGTAGTACAGGATGAATTGACCAGCGTTCTGCGGTTCACTGTGATACGCACCGGAGCCAGCAGGATTTTGATCCAGCGCAAACTGATTGCCTGTCCGCGCTTCTGCTATTCTGAGTACAGTGTTTCGAACTCGTTCAATGAACTCAGGCGTCGCGACTTTCTCGGGGGGAATAACCGCGAAGCCCTGTTCATCGACTTCCGCTATATATTCGCGCAAGCCGAGATCATCGATTCGTGCATCATAATCCGCGTGCCCTTTAGGCGAGAGCATATTGTCTTCTTCCCCGAGCGTGAATTCTGCACGTTTTGCCATGTTACACCTTAATCTAATCCGTAAGACACTGACGCACCAATTGTGAAAGGTCGACCGTATGAACAACCGACTTCGTTGCACTCGTAGGTTACCTCTTCGTCGTCGAGGTTCGCGCCAAACAGTGACAAGCGCCACTTCAGATCTGGAGAGAACAAACTGACTCTCGCGTCGAGCTGATGATAACCGGGGGCCTGTACTTCGTTGGTAATCCTATTGAATGCACTATCCAAGCGGTACCAGTCGAGTCGCGCATTTCCGGTCCAGCCGCTAGTTCCGAGGTTGAAGTCGTAGTCAGTTGTCATGCTGTACGAATATTTGGGTGCGTTGGGCAATCTGTTGCCTGACGGCGCTATGAAAATTCTTCCGTCCGTACCGGCATACTGACCCGCCGCTACCCCTTTTGTCTCGGCCTTCCAGTTGTTGTCGTAAGCAATGCTCAGGCCCCATTGGGGAGTAAGATCCAGGTCTATCTCAATCTCAGCCCCCTGGCTCTCTGCACCGCCATCGATATTGTCATTATACGCCTGACCGATCGTTGCAACGAGTCCTGATAATTCTGACAGAGGTTGGAAAGTAAGCGTGTCTTCCCAGTCCAGGTGGTAGAGTGCTGCCGTCAGGCGCGCTCGACCGTCCCAAAAGGTTGCCTTCACGCCCAACTCGTAGGCCAGTACCTCATCACCATCGACGGTAAGGCGATCTGTGAAGTAGTCTGCTCGTTGTTGATCTCCGTTCTCCGCCAGTTCCACAATCAGAGGTGGCAATGCAGTATTGACGACCCCAGGTCGAAATCCCTGCGTTACACTGAAGTAGGTCATGACGTCCTCTACCGGCCGGTAGGTGAGTGTCATTTTTGGCGAGAGAAAATCATCTTTCACGTCCTCTACAAAGCCACTGGCCTCTTTTACGATCTCGGTGTATCGAAAACCGAGGAGAATTTCCCATTGATCGTTAAACTCGTAGGTTACCTCACCGAAAATAGCCTCTTCCGTTGAATCGATGGTGACTGGTGGAAACAATGGTGCGAATATCGCGTCGAGCTCTGCAACCGCAGGTCGGGCATATTGATATTCAGGTGCTAAAGAAAGATAGAGGGCTTGTTCATCGGGTGAATTAGCGCCGTTTAACGCCTCATCTTGTTTGTAGTATAGGCCTCCAGCCCATTGCCACTTACTGTCGCTATTGGACAGGATGCGCAGTTCCTGAATGTCCCGCTCAGCGTTGCGGCGGAACAACCCGAACCCACCGGTTGCAGCTATCGGATTAACTCCTTCGAGTTCGGGAGCAAACAACCCGATCAATCCGTTGGCCGCGTCAACAAAAGCCTGACCAAATCGAGGGGTCGTCTCTTCTCCGAACTTAATCGTCCGTTCATATCTGGAACTGGTGAACTCAATGTCTGCCCAATCAGCCTCATAGTCCAGATTGAATGCGTAGATTTCTACCTTCGCAAAACCTCCGTTAGGAAAGTCCGGCTGTGTCAGTTCGTTATTGTAGTGACCTAAACCAATCGACGCATTCCCCGGACCGCCGTAGTCGGTATCCGTCTGGTGCGCGGACACAGCCAGAGTCAGTCGGTCTGTAGGGTACCAGGCGAGCTTGACCCGAAAGCCATCTTCTTCCTGATCGTTGACGTCTTTTTCGTTACGCGGGGGGGCTACATCCATGAGCCCTGCTTTTTCGCGAACAAACGCAGTCGCCCGTAGTGCCAGCGTCTCCGTCAGTGGAATGTTGACCATCGCATTAATCCGAAAGCTGGGGTCGTCAGCCTCATCCATCTGTTCATATTCGGCTTTCGCCCCATACTCGAAACCGCTGGGATCCGGTTGTTTCGATATGTAGCGGATCGCGCCACCCAGCGTAGACTCGCCGTAGAGTGTGCCCTGAGGTCCCTTAAGCACCTCAATTCTTTCCAGATCGAAGATGGATCCGACGACCTGGCTGATACCGGTTCCGGTATTGCTGTCTGTCACCGACACACCGTCCATATACATACCAACCGTCGGTCCACCCTCACCGGGTTGGGTCAGGCCGCGAATACTGACGGTGTTGTAGGTATTACTGTTGGTCCTGTAAGACAATCCTGGAATGGATTGATACAGCGTTTGCATGTTAACAATACCTTTCTGCTCAATATCTTCGCTAGTCACTGCCGCAATCGAAATCGGCGTATCCATGAGTGCCGTATCCCGATGCGTCGCTGTGACGATGATTTCCTCTATTTGTTGCCCCGCACCAGCATCTTCTGCCGTTGCAATGCCACTCATAAAGGAAAGATTGACGAAAAGTATACAGAGGGTTGTGAATCTCATCCGTTTTCCTTACGAAATTACTGAAAGCGAATTCGAATTTACTCTGAAAACAAATAAAATGATAGTAGACTATCGCCAATAGTATGTGACAAAAAATACATATATATAGAGGAATTCCTTATGAGCGAAGCCGTTGACCACACAGCAGCCGATAAGTCTGGAGCAAACACAATAGTGGCCAAATTGTCGTCTGTGGATGAACAGGCCTTCAAAGACACGATGGCAGAGATCGAGCAGTTGGGTCTCACTGCAAATCTCCTGGAGCTTGAAACGCAGGGATTTACCGTCGTTAAGAAGGTTTTGTCCGAAGATCGGATCGAACGGGCGAAAGCCGCAATCATCAAGAGGGCTGAGACCACCGTCGATCGTTCAATCGATCCGGACACCACCTCTGCGGAGGACTTCAACGGCATGGAATATCAGCACTACCTGATCTTCGACGATCCGGTGTTTCCGGAGATAGTGCTTGAGCCGAAACCACTCGCACTCGTACGCTATCTGCTAGGACGGAGCTGCGTGCTGTCTTCACTAGGCAGCCACTTTCGTGGGCCAGGCGGTTTGCCATTGCCATTGCACGCCGATGGGGTCCACGTCGGAATGACCGAAGCGTCACTCGTCGCAAATTGTAACTATGCACTGACCCGCTACTCCGCACGAGAAGGCGCCCTGGCACTTGTGCCAGGCAGCCACCGGAAAAACCGGCAACCCACACCACATGAAAACTGGATGACAGGCACGGAGACCATCCAGGAGATCATGATGAAGCAGCTCCCGCCTGAAGAGCTGGACAATCTCGAATGGACGCCTCCACAAGGATCCGTAACGGTTGAGATCGAGCCAGGCGACGCCGTCGTCTGGCACGGCAACACATGGCACAGCGGCTGGCGTCGTGATGAACCAGGTGTGCGTATCAATCTGGCCGCCTACTTCTGCCGTCCGCATCTTTCCACTCAGGAGTTGCGTGGTGACAGCCGCTATCCGGAGGTTTTTGAACGTTACGCCAACGAACCGGATTTTGCGCAACTCATGGGCGAAAATGTGTTCAACGGCTGGCGCGATGAAGGACCAGATCTGACCGGCACAACAAGAGGTCCGACGGGTTTGTATGACTAACGACAAGTATCCATTCGTAAGTCCAGCTTGGGTCGATTTCGCTCGCAGTTGGGTTCTGGAACAAGCAGAGGGGCAGGATCTCACCGGCATCAGCATCCGGTTCAGCGAGGTCTTTACTGACGTGCCGCCCGAGATCGAGCCAGATGCCGACGGCCGGGCAGGTTGGTACCTCGTGGTCGACGACGGCACGGTCGATGTCGGGCGCGGTATCCTGGACAACCCGGATCTCTGCATCACGGTTGATTACGAGACCGTGTTGCCCCTCGCGCGGGCCGTCTTCGGAGACAATCCAGAGGCTGCCGAAGCGGCACAAACGGCTGTGGAAGCCGCGATCGCTGATGGGAAAATGACCCGAGAAGGCGACGATGACATTATGGCTGGCTTACCCTGGCTGGCAACTCTTCACGATGCGTTAGCTGAACGTACTGCCTGATCAGTGGCACCCCGACGGCTCAAGCCGCCAACCATGGCGGCCTTTGGCATCGGTGAAGCCTGCGAAGGCTTTATGCGGATGGGTTGGGGTGTGCTCCTGCTGTTCTACTATCAGCAACTTGTTGGCGTAGAAGCAGCCTACGTCGGTACGGCAATAGCGATTGCCCTCGTTGCGGATGCAATCAGTGACCCACTGATCGGTGCTTGGTCAGATCGCCTGAACACGCGCTGGGGACGCCGCCATCCCATGATGCTGGTCGCGGCCCTGCCAATGGCCATTGGCTTTTTTGGTCTTTTTAATCCTCCCGAGGGCATAAGCAACCTTCAGGGCTTCTTCTGGCTCGTCTGTTTCGGCGTCGTGACTCGTTTTGCTTATACCTTCTACAAAATTCCACACCTGGCTCTGGGTGCAGAAATGGCACAGGACTACGACGAGCGCTCGACACTCTTCGCCTACTCCGCCTTTTGTGGTTCCATGTCTGTGTCGTTCGCCTACGGTCTGATCACCGGTTACTACTTCCCGACTACCGAAGAATACGATCCTGGTTTTCTGAATCCCCACAGCTATACCACCATGTCTATGGCGTTTGCAGTTGTCATTCTGTGCAGTATCCTGATTTGCGTGTTCGGGACCCGAAAGGAAATCCCGCGACTTCGGACCACGGAGCTCACCGGTAACATCAATTTATCTGTGCTCGCCCGCGAACTGGTCATCGTTCTGAAAAACCGAAATTTCAGGGCCGTATTCTTCGGCGTTGTCCTCTACGCGGCAATCCTGGGGATCGAGAGCGCGTTCACGCCCTTCCTGGGTATCCATTTCTGGGGCTTTACGACAGAAGATCTGTTTTTGCTTATGTTTGTCGGCTGGATCGGTTTCCCCGTTGCCTTCGCGCTCACGCCCAAGCTCACGCAATGGGTCGACAAAAAATATGCCGTCATGCTAGGACTATCGGTGTGGGTAACGGCCGTAAACATCCCAATCTGTCTGCGCCTTTTGGATGTTCCTTGGTTTCCGACTAACGAATCAATCTGGGTACTTTACATTTTCCTGACCACGTCCACGGTCGGTGCTCTCTGTGCGCCAATTATTGGGGCCAGCAGCGACTCGATGCTGGCTGACATTGCCGATGAACACGAACTCGATACCAATGTGCGCCGTGAAGGCGTCATTTACTCCGTGCGGACTTTCTCACAAAAAACGGCTGCCGCGTTTGGCACGATGGTGGGTGGTTTTCTGCTCAGTGCGATCAATTTTCCCACAAAGGCTGTTCGAGGATCGATCGACCCAGATACCGTGTGGACGCTTGGTGTTATCGCAGGACCTGCAACCTCAATCTTCTCGTTTGTGGCTTTTGCCTGTTATTACGCCTATCGAATTGACCGTAAACGACACGCTGAGATCCTCGAGGGCTTACAAGCTCGAGCAAATGCCGAGGCCTAAGGAGCCAGCACTTATCCAGCCGGTACCGCTTGCGGTACGTTTCCATCACTCACACACTCCAAGCACAGGGCTGCGCCTGCCCGCGGACCTGACGGATCAACAAACAACGCTATTTGAGAATTCCAGCACATTGACACAGATCGGCGACGGTTTTGATCGGCAAAAATTCGGATTCTAGAGACAATTCGATGAACTTCTGATGCTCAACTCATTCAACTCGTGGATGAAGTCGCGGCAAGAGCAACTCCCGGGGATGGCGATACTTTTCTGAATGTGGAAAAAGAGCATTTATTCTTACTAACCGCTGACCTGAGAGAACATCAACACCGACGGCGGGGTGGCAGCGACGCTCTAAAGCGAAACGATGCATCCGGTCGCGGCCGATTCGCGCATGGCGTCGATGGCGATCTGGGACTGGAGGCCGTCGCCGAAATCGGGATGGGGCGACACGCCGGTCTCGATGCCCTTGGCAAACGCCGCGATCAAGAGCCTGGATGCCGCGATGACATGGCCTTCTCGCTCGAATTCCTGCTGTGACGATGGAGGAGGCACGACCTCCGGGGCCTGTTCGCCTCGGCGGCCGCGTCCGATGGTGAGTTCTCCACAGCTCAACATGAAATCGGTGCAGCTGAGAGCGAGCGACCCCTCCGATCCGACGATGGTAATGCTCGCGCCAGGCTCCACTCCCTCAACCCACGACTGGCTCAGCGTTGCGAAGCCGCCCTGGGTAAAGCTGAAGGTCGCACCGAGCCAGTCCTCCGTGGTCAGCTCGGGGTCTGAGTCGGGCGGAGGGAACGAGGCAAGCTGCGCGTTGACGTTTGAGATTTCTCCAAACCACTGCCGCAAGCGGTCAATGTAGTGAGACCCGAGCTCGTTCAGGATGCCGCCACCTTGAGCGGGGTCGAGTCTCCATGCAATGCCCGGACCCGCAAGAGGACTCCATCCGCGCATCTCGACCGTGGCGTGGTGGAATTGTCCAATCGCCCCCCGATCGAGCAGATCCTTGATCTGAAGCGACAAGGGCGCATGGCGGAACTCGTAGTTAAGTATGGCAATCCGGTCGGTCGCCTTCGCAAGCGTTGCCATCTCCCTGGCCTCGGTGACATTCATTGCGAAAGGCTTGTCGCACAGAACGTGCTTCTCGGCCTCGAACGCGACACGGCAAAGGTCCAGGTGCATGGCGGGTGGCGTGTGGATGGCGACGGCATCGACATTGGGTGACGCAAAGATCTCCGCAAAATCGGTGGTCGCGAGGGGGACTCCGAGGCGTTCGGCCTCCTCCTCTGCCCGCTCACGACGGCGGCTCCAGAGAGCGACGACATCGCAGCCCGCGGCCTGAAATGCTGGTACCGAGACCCGCGCTCCCCAACCTGTTCCTAGCACCGCTATCCTCATTAACGCCTCCCTCGCGCAGAGTCAGTATGTCGGTCCACCCTTCGGACCGTCAAGAAACAAAATTTCGGGTAGTCTATAATTGAAACATACTTAATCTGATGGGACTCTTTGCACCACCGGAGCCCGCAGCAAGGAGAATTAGTATGTCAAACGATCCATACGACAAAGAATGGGAAGAGTACCGGGAGCGAGGCCTGGCGAGGGCGAAGGAGCTAGGCAGCCGCGGTCCCGCACGTTACGACGAGAACGGACTGGCTCCGGACATCGTCGAGGCCTTCCAGGAACATGGTTTCTACACCTTCGAAAACATGGTCTCGCAGACCGAGGTCGACGAGCTTGTTCAGGAGCTCGACGCGATTCTCGACAACGCTCCGACCAGGGATGGAGGCGCCACGGACGAGTTCGGGCGCCCATGTCAGTTCCCCGAGTACTTCAAGCTAGCGAGACCTTTAAACGAAGCAGGCGCACGCAACGGTCTTCTGGATCAGGTGGACCAGAACGTCGAAGATCAGGTCGTCGTGCTGCTCTCTCACCCACTGATGTACATGGACTCCACCGTCCGGCTCTACGGACATCCGAAGCTGCTCCGGATGGTGGAAGGTCTCAACGGTCCCGACTTCGTCCCCTTCAACGAGACGATTCACCTCAAGGTCGCCCGGACCGGCGCCGCCACTGCCTGGCACCAGGATGGCAGGACGCACTGGGACGACCACGGCCGCGCACTGGAGACGACGGACCTGGGTAGCCTGTCTCACGGCATCAACGCGAGCGTGTGCATTTCCGCGGCCACGCCCGAGAACTGTCTGTGGGCGGTACCCGGGAGCCACAAGTCTTGGTACCTCCACGACGGTGGAGAGTTTCCGCCGATCAGAGAGCGACTAGCGGATGCCGTACCCATGACGCTCAACCCCGGCGACATCGGTGTAGTCAGCCGGAGCTCGCTCCACGGCTCCTACCCCAACCGATCTCCGCAGCAGCGGACGACGATTCTGCTCGGCTTCCACAGGCGAAGCTCTGCAATCGGGACGACGACACGAAACGCCCATGCCTCCATCAACTACAGTGAGGCGAAGGTCGTCACTTACGACGATGTGTACGTCAACCGACGGTCGCGGATCATCCCGCTGGCCATCAACGCCCGTCAGCAGCGTTACCCCGACGAGACCCCGTACGAGTATCGTGGGATCACCGACGGGGGAAGCACAGAGTGGAATGAGCAGTCGGCAGCAGAGATGAGACAAGAAGGCGACGAGTACTGGAGGCGCAATATTAGTCTCTAAGCTGTGGTCCAGAACTAGTGGAGCCAGTGGCTGTCCCGGCGATTCCAGAAGCGCACTTCGCGCGATTGGTCGGTCTAATGGCTGGAATCCGGCGTGTCTCTATTGCGGTCGCGGAAACAGCTCCATCGCGCGGACGCGGTGGTTGTCCGTGTCTCCGACGTAGAGGGAGCCGTCCTTGACGAATACCCCGTGCGGGCGCGCGAGACCGCACGCTAGCGGATCGCCATCGGGACCATCGTGCTGGGTTCCGTCCCCCATGACGGTATCGATCATGCCGGAAGTGCGGTCGATGCGACGGATGGTGTGACTCTCGGTGTCCGCGATGTAGATGGCGGACGCATCGACGCTGATGCCCTTGGGTCCCGAAAGCATCGCCAGTCGGGCCGCGCTGCCATCTCCTGCGTAGCCGAACTCCGCGGTCCCGGCGACGTGATGAGCGCTCCTGGCCTGCATGTCGATCCGATAAACAGCGTTGCCCTCGCGCAGGGCCAGGTAGAGATCGCCCAATTCATCGAAGGCGAGTGCGCGCGGACCGTTCAGAGGGGTCCCTGCCAGAGGCGCGCCGTCGGGAGTCGGAGCCTGCTCCCCGGTGCCCGCGAACGTCTCGATCGTACCTGTTGCAGGGTCGACCCGGCGGATCCGGTGATTGAGGATGTCCGCGATGTACAGCGATCCATCGGATCCGATCTCGATGCTGTGCGGTTCCTTGAGTCTGGCCTGCGTTGCAGGTCCGGCGTCGCCCGAGAAGCCGGCCTCGCCCGAGCCGGCAACGGGCTCGATCACGCCGGTCTGTCGGTCGACGCGTCGCACCACGTGCGCCGACTTATCGACGAAGATCAGGTTGCCCTGAGCGTCGAACCGGATCTCGTAGGGCTCGTCAATCCGGGCATCGACCGCCCGGCCCCCGTCGCCCGAAGAGCCCTGCTCTCCGGTTCCCACGACCGTCGAAACCTCTTTCTTTGCAAGGTCGACCCGGCGAATGCGGTGATTACCCAGGTCGCAAAAGTAGAGTGCGTCGTCAGGGCCGATTACGACTCCGAACGGTTCGGCGATTGCTGTCGCGGGACCCGCCGCACTTGCGTCGTCGAAGCCGACCTTCCCGGTCCCGATGACCGTTTTTGCTGTGGCTGTCCCCATCACTCTTGATTCTGTCCCCCGCCGGCGGAAACGTGCTAGAAGCCCAAGTCAACGGACGGAAATCGAATGTCTTCGCAGCATACGGCCATCCAGAATCTGGAGCAAGGTGACTCACAGGCCGCTCACGAGATCGTTCGGACGGGCCGAGGCCCCTCGGAAGCTGGGCGCACGGAATCGTTCACATTATGTAAGGTAACCTTGCCAACGCAGGATACTGGTACCGCTAGGTCGCCCGCGAGCTCCAGTCCTCTTCAGATATCGCGGCTGAGATCGAGGCGCTGAAAGAGGCTGCAATCGAGATCAGCAGAATCCGCTCCTAGATCTGGCGATTTACACGAATCTAAAGTTCAGAGAAAATCGTCTCATGAGCGAGGGATAGAGCTGTGAAATTTGACGCGATTATGTACGACATTAGCGACGGCATCGCTACGATCACCTTGAATCAGCCCGACGAGCTGATTACGGCCGCGCGAGTGTTGACCAAAGAGGTTGTCGACAACAGCTCGAGGATCTTCTGTACCATGCTACGGCACCTGTTCTGGAGATGCCTGGGCGAATAGGATCTGGTGACCGCGCACCGCCTCGACACGGCTGGGATCAATCAGCTGGCGTTGACGCCGGAAGCGAGTTAGGGCATCAACGCATTTATTGAGAAACGACCGGCGAAGTATCCGCGACGGGTGAACAAGGACTTGCCCGAGTTCTTCCCGTGGTAGGAAGACCCCGCACTGTAGCCCCACTGCGTATGGCGAAAGGTTTCTTCTACGGCTACTACCTGATCGCGGTCGTCTTTGTCGTCTTCGGTTTGACCAACTTCTGGCCGATCGCGTTTGGCGGCTTCCGGGACTCGCTGATGGGGGACATCGGTATCAGCGCGACGGAGTTCGGGGCCCTGTTCTCGGCGCACTCGTTGATGGTTGCGGGATCGTATGCGGTCGGCGGACTTCTTGCGGCGCGTGGGGTGCGATTGGTTCTGTTGCTCGCGCTCGGATTCTACGCGCTTGGGTTGCTCGTTCTCTCGCAGGCAGACTCCCTGCTGCTTCTGATGCTGGGTTTTGGATTTCTTCTGCCCACGGCCATCAGTTTCGGCGAAGTTGGCGGCTATGCACTGATCGTGAACTGGTTTCACCGCGATCGCGGGAGCGCTCTCGGGATTTCGGCGCTGGGTGGTTCTCTTTCGGGCTACATGGCGATCCCCATCGTCTGGATGATCGCCGAATTTGACTGGCGCTCGACCCTGCTGGTCTTCGCGATCGGTGTGCCTGTGGTGTTGCTTCCTATGGTCTGGCGCGTGGTCGATCGACCCGAGCAGCGCGGGGAGTTTCCGGACGGAGGCGCCGCGCTCCCCGAAGGCGAATCCGACGAAGAACATCCGACAGAAGAACCCGACGAGTGGCCTCTGCGCCGGATTGCCCTGGATCGCCGCTTCCTGATAATGAGTCTGATTTCCGGGACGGGCCTAGCGTGTGTAACGTCCATCGTGGGTATCCTGATCCCTCACGCGACGGGTCTTGGCGTATCCGCAGAGCTCGCGGCGACTGCTGTTGGCACGATGGCTGCCCTGGCAGGTTTGACCCGGATTGCCATCGGCTGGCTGGCCGATCGCCACGACGCGCGCTGGATCTTCGCGCTTGTTCTCGGTCTCGAGGTTGCGGGCATGGCGCTGCTGTTCGTCGCCGACGGGTTCTGGCCATTCGCGATCGGCGCGGTCCTGTTCGGGTCCTACGCGGGCCTCCTACCGCCGCAGTCGATCCTGCTGGCGGACTGGTTTGGCTCGAAAGGGTATCCGCGCGCGCTCGGTGCGGCGTTCGTGGTCGGCTTTCCGTTCCAGCTGACACTGCCGGTTCTCGCCGGCTGGATCTACGGAGAGACGGGGAGCTACCACGCGTACTTTCCCGTCACGATGAGCCTGGTCGCATGCGCCGTCTTGCTGCTAGTCACGCTGCCGGCCAACACGCGCCCGCGTCACAAACAGGCCTAATCGTCAAATGCCTCTAGGCAGGACTACCCCGTCATGGCTAGGCTCGACTGCCGGATGCTCCGTTTGCAGGGAGTCGAGCAGCCAGCTTGGTGGCTCCGTAGGGGCACCAAGGTCATTGGTAAAGCCCTGTTCATGGGACGGCCGCCAAACAACGTAGCCACCGGTGGCAAGCGTGTCGATGCCCTTAGCGATTTGCTGGCGGTGAACGGATCAATGGAGCACTTGGCTGATCCAGGCCCAGGTGCTTCATATGCTCGGTTAAGGTTTGTAACCTTTAGATTTTCATGCTTCTATTAGCCAAAATAAGCATCACTCGTCAGCCCGCCGCGTAAGATGATCCATCTTTATACTCAGGCAAAAAAAAGACGTAAACCGCAACTCGACCTCAAGAAATCGGGACCTGACGGGTCGAAGGGTGTAACAAGGAACGAACGAAAAATCATCTCCTGATTTGGTCGTTGCTTCAGCAAGGAGCTGCAATATTGGGAGGATGTGATGGCTACTAAAGATAAACGTTCAGGACCGCTTCAGAAATATCGAATCCTTGACCTGACCGCAATGGTCTCAGGCCCCTATGGGACTCAATTGCTCGCCGATCAGGGAGCAGAAGTAATCAAGGTTGAAACAGAAACAGGCGATCTCATGCGTCATGCTGCACCTGCTCGTCATGGTATGAGTGCCGCGTTTCTTTTGAATAATCGCAATAAACGTTCGATCGTCTTAAATTTGAAGTCCCAGAGTGGTAAGAAAGCGTTAGAGAGCCTGATTGCTCAAGCGGATGTTTTCATACAAAACTTTCGCCCAGGCGCGATCGAACGTATGGGGTTTAGCGAGGCACGTGTCCGGAGTATTCGTGCTGACATTATTTACGTTTCGATCAGCGGTTTCGGGGAAAGTGGTCCATATCAGCACAAGCGAGTATACGACCCTATCATTCAGGCATTGTCTGGACTGATGTACGCACAAGGTTCAGGCGGAACCCCAAGGATGATGCATACACTTGTGCCCGACAAATTAACTGCAATGACCGTTGCCCAAGCGATTTGCGCGGCCTTACTCGCACGAGAAACTACGGGCGAGGGTGATCATGTCAGTCTGTCAATGCTAGATGCTACCGTCGCCTGGAATTTCCCCGACCTTATGTTAAACCAATGTCTTATTGGCGATGAGAAAAGCGAGCCGCTTACAACTGGAGTCGACATGACGGCCTTTGCGACTCAGGACGGTCATCTCGTTGTCTTTGTTGGATCGGACGATGAATGGCAGGGCTTTATAGCAGCATCAGGCAAGCCGGAGCTTGCTCATGACTTACGTTTTAAAACACTCGTCAATCGTATGCAACATATGTCAGAAATGTATGAAATTATGAGAGATGCCGTTGCGAGTGGAACAACGCAAGAGTGGTTAACCAAATTAGATGAGCATCAAGTTCCTTGCGCACCGGTCAATACTATCGAGGAGTTGCTAACAGACCCACAAATCACTCATAACCAACTCATTGAAGAATACGAACACCCTACGGCCGGGCGAATCCGTTATGCCAGACCTGCGGCAAGGTTTGCGCGACATAGCACCATTGATCGAAAACCAGCGCCCATACTCGGCGAGCATACCGAAGAAATAATTGCAGCACTGAGAGGAGATACCACGGAGGAAAATAAATGACTTCAAAAAAGATCCACGACAATCTTTCACATCCAGTGATAGATTCGGACGCACATTGGCTCGGATTCGGACCACTCTTACAAAAACGTATTGGCGAAATAGGTGGTAGAAAGGTTGCTGAATGCTTTAACGGTTATCGAGACGTTATTGGAGCACCTTTACAAATGACGCCCGAAGAAAGGCGTTTTAAACGAGTCGCGCATATGGGTTTCTGGCAAGTTCCGATGGCGAACACGATTGACCGAGCAACCGCCATGATGCCTAGCTTGCTGTACGAACGGCTTGAGGAACTGGGCCTAGACTTTTGCGTTATGTACCCAACTGATGCCCCAAGCACTGGCAACGACGACGCGCTAAGAGTAGCTGCAATGCGAGCGTTCAATATATTCTCAGCCGAACTCTTTAGCGATTTTGCAGACCGAGTAACTCCAGTGGCAGTCATCCCCACAAATCATCCAGAAGAGGCGATCGCCGAGCTAGAATATGTAACTGGCGAACTGGGCATGAAAGCGGCGCTATTCTCAGCAATGATTCCGCGAGACGTTCCGAGTATAGAGGAGGGCGGTGATGCAGGGTCTGTCCGATTAGGACCGTGGTATGACACGCTCGGCCTAGACAGTGAATACGACTATGATCCAGTGTGGCAAAAGTGTGTAGATCTCGGCATTGCGCCTACTTTTCATTCTTCCGGCCGAGGCTATGTACTGAGGCGATCACCTTCAAATTTTACCTACAATCACATCGGTCATTTTGCCTCTGCAGGAGAGGCGATATGCAAATCGCTACTTTTGAACGGTGTGACTCAGCGATTTCCTAAACTTAATTTTGCCTTTCTAGAAGGTGGGGCGCATTACGCTTGTCAGCTCCTTGCCGACCTGATCGGTCACTGGAACGTCCGTAACGCAGAAGCGCTGAAGCTGGTCGATCCAGAAAATCTGAAACACCAATCCCTAATTGATCTCGGGCGCAAATACGGTCCACCTGGGATGGCAGAGCTTTTAATAGACCGCGAAAGTGCATTATACGCTTCGATGGCGCCGGACGTTTCAGTTGGAACGGGAGGAGAACCAAATCTGGACGACTTCGCTCGCTGCAAGATCGATTCAGTGGAAGACTTCGGCACCCTTTTTAATAACTTCTATTTTGGTTGCGAAGCCGATGATCGTATGAATGCTTCAGCATTTAACGCTAAGGTCAATCCTCTCGGTACCAAGATAAACGCGTTATTCAGTTCTGATATAGGACATTTTGATGTTCAGTACATGAATAAGGTTCTTGAAGAAGCATATGAACTTGTCGACGATGGTGTGATGAGCGACAACGACTTTAAGGATTTCACTTTCACAAACCCAGTCAATTTCTGGAGCCGAGGAAACCCAAGGTTTTTCGAAGGTACCGCGGTAGAACATCAGGTCGCCGATCTCCTCTCGTCACAGGAAACTTCAGTAGGACAAGCGCATTAATTTAGAGATGAGACGAGGACACTGGTTTACCGTGGCGGTTTTGACGATTGCAAACATTTTTGCGTTCACCGACCGGCAAGTTTTAGGTCTTCTTATCGAGCCCATAAAAGAAGACCTGGCATTTAGCGATACTGAATTTGGTCTCTTAGTAGGGTTCGCGTTCGCGTTATTCTATCCAGTATTCGGCCTCCCTGTTGGAAGACTAGTCAACATTGGCCCCCGATGGATAATTGTGTCTGCTGGGCGGTACGATGGATAAAGCACTTCCGGTCGTCGACCTCGTGGTGCTCATAGCCTACATGGCGGGCATCGCGGGGATTGGTCTGTGGTCGGCTCGCAAGAGCCAGACCAGCGAGGGCTTCATGCTTGCGGGTCGCTCGCTGCCGAGCTGGGCGATTGGCCTGTCCCTGTTCAGCACGGGCCTCAGCAGCATCGGGTTTCTCGCGGTACCGGGGAAGACGTTTGGCTCGAACTGGAACAACTATGTCTTTTACCTCACCCTTCCCATCGCGGCCTTTGTTGCGGCCAGGTTCTTCGTACCCTTTTACCGCAATAGGGGCTCCATCTCGGCCTACGAGCATCTGGAGAGCCGCTTCGGTGGCTGGGCCAGGACGTTCGCCGTGTTGTCCTACCTGGGGATACAAGTCGCTCGCGTCGGCTCGATCACCCTGCTCGTGGGGTGGAGCCTGAGTGCGCTGACCGGCTGGAACATTCAATGGATCATCGTCTGCAGCGGGACGATCGTAACGCTCTACACCCTGGTCGGCGGTATCGAGGCGGTCGTCTGGACCGATGTCGTGCAGAGCATCGTGCTTTGCCTGGGGGCGTTGCTGATCGTCGTCTTGCTGCTCGTCAACATGCCGGGAGGCGTGAGTGCCGGGTTCGAGGTGGCGATCGAGCAGGGCAAGTTCAGTCTGGGCGGCTTCCAGCCGGATTTCACCACGGCGACGGTCTGGGTCACCTTGCTCTACGGGATATCGATCAATATTCGATTCCTCGGCGTGGATCAGGTCGCGGTCCAGCGTTACCACACCGCAAGGTCGGAGCGCGAAGCGTCTCGCAGTGTCTGGATCAGCTCCCTGATCGCAATACCGATGTTCACGATCATGGTTCTTATCGGCACGCTGCTGTTTGCGTTCTACGCAGGACAGCCCGATCGCCTGGCTCCGGTCATACTTGAGGCGGCAGCCAACACGGGAATTGCGGAAGCAGCTCTGGTGCCCGCCGACTACGGGGACAAGGTCCTCCCGCACTTCATTGTCCATGAGCTTCCCACCGGGATCACCGGGCTGCTCATTGCTGCGATCTTCGCCGCCGCCATGAGCTCCGTTGATTCGAGCCTGAACAGCTCTGCCACGCTGATCCGGGAAGATGTCTATCGCCGCTACTTCAACCCCGAACCTAGCGAGCGGCAGTCGATGCGCGTGCTACGCGGGTCCACCGTGGTGTGGGGCGTCCTCGGCACAGCGACGGCCCTGCTGCTGCTTCCGGTCAAGAGCGTACTGGATGCCAGCTGGATGCTGGAAGGCATGTTCAGCGGGGGGCTCCTGGGACTGTTCCTGCTCGGCCTGATCTCGCGCAAGGCAAGCAGTCCGATCGCGGCGCTCAGCCTGGTGCTGGGGATGCTGGTGATCGCCTGGATGACCCTCCCGAGCCTGTTCACCGACGAGCAACTCGGGTTTCTGCGCAGCCCCTTTCACGCCCATATGACCGTGTCGTGCGGCTCGCTGACAGTCGTGCTGGTTGGGCTGATCATCACTCGCCTCAAGTCGACTCGACAAGCCGCGCCCTAGAAATGGCGATGGATGGACTCCGCCCGCCGTGGATACCACAATTCCCATGGTGGGAGAGCTTCCCGGTAATCCCAGTGCCGCTCACCGGTTGCGACATTAACCGCCATGATGTGCGCGTACGCGACCTCCGCTTTGGGGAACTCCACAGTTCCCGCCAGGAATGCTAGATCAGGAATATGGCCCCCACCTGTGCAGGGCAGCGAACTAACCTGTTTGTTGTTCAAATGCACAGGAGGAGATAGATTGTCGGCATGAAGATTGACTACCACCCCATGCGTACACTGCTTAAACGCGGGCTGCTGCAAGCTCTATGCGCAACAGCTGTGCCCATATGCCCAGGTTGCCAGGTATAAGGGATCAGGTGATCTGAAGGTAGCTTCGAACTATCGTTGTAGTGACTGAGAGAGAGAAACGGGTTAATAACGTATATGCGGGAGAGAACGAATGACCGACAGCGTGTCGATTGATTTAGGGGAAGACAGAGGCCGGATCGAAGGCCGTTGTACAAGTGAATTTCAGCCGGTTCTCGATGTGTTTGTGGAGAACTTTCACGAACGGGACGAAGTCGGGGCAAGCGCCTGCATTACCTACGAAGGTGAAACGGTGTTCGATGTATGGGGAGGCGTGGCCGAACCCAATTCAGGTTCAGTGTGGACCGAGGATACCGTATCTCTCATCTTTTCGAGCACAAAAGGCATCATGTCATTGGTCGCCAACATGCTCATCGACCAAGGCCTGCTCGACCCGTTTCAGCCAGTTGCTGAAATCTGGCCGGAATTTGCCTGCAACGGCAAAGAGACGGCTACAGTGCGGATGATGCTCGACCACACCGTTGGTGTACCTGCACTGCGCACGCCAGTGAAGCCCGACGGTTTTTACGACTGGGACTACATGTGCGATTTGGTCGCGGCGGAGCACGCATTCTGGGTTCCCGGCAGCAAGCAGGGTTACCATGGCATCACGATCGCCTGGACCGCAGGTGAGTTGATTAGACGCGTCACAGGCAAGTCGGTGGGTGCTAACATTCAGGAGCTACTCAGCGAACCATTGGGGCTCGACTTATGGTGCGGGCTTCCCGAAGAGATAGAATCACGTGTTGCGCCGATGATTCCTCACGTACCCGCCGAAGATGAGGTTCCGGGTGCCATGTTTCAGAAGGCCATGGAAGATCCAGAGTCGATTCCCGGTTTGTTCCTGACGAACGACGGTGGATGGGCGAGTGGCTTGACGGTAGCCAGCAACAGTAATCGCACCAAGGTTGACGAACGTGCCAGCCATGCTGCCGAGATCCCAGCTGCCAACGGCATTTCCAATGCACGCGGTATGGCGGGTGCCTACCGACCATTCGCACTCGGAGGCACAGCTGACGGTCGAACTTTTGTTGGCCCAGATACACTCGTTGGCATGGAGGAGAAGTCCGCCGCGACCAACCATAACGAGACTTTCCTGAACAGTGCAGCCTGGTCGTTGGGTTTTATGAAGAGCATGGACAATCGACGCCAGCCATATGGTGGCACTGACAGCATAATCATCGGTCGCCGTGCCTTCGGTCATGCAGGCGCAGGAGGCTCTATCGGCTTCGCCGACGCCGAAGCCGGCATGAGTTTCGCTTACACCATGAATCGAATGGGTGGCACGCTGGCGCTCACAGATCGCTGTCAATTACTGGTTGATACAGCCTACCGCACGGTGGGTTTCCGAACGGACGCTCCTGGATGTTGGGTCCGTTGAGTACTTACAGGTGCTTGGTTTCAGTTCCTCTAGCCCTGCATACTGGGGAGGCTTGGGGCTTCTTAATCGAAGGAGCAATTTTCTTCCCCGTTGCTGTAGTCCGTGGAATAAGGACCTTGATGGGGAATTGGTAGGAGTATTATTGATTAGTTATTCTTCCTAAACGCATCTCGTGCGAGCGCTAGGGAGCATTCTCTCTATACGCGGCAAACTTGGAGGTCGCTTCTTGATCTACATCGTTTGAGCATTAAACTAAGAATTCCGAATACTGCAGCGCGGGATTAAGAGACGAGACGATATGGAAGCTTCGATACTTGGGTTCGCCTTGATGGTTGGATGTGATCCGCTTTAGTTCTTTGAACGTAATAGAAGTATGAATTCGCATCCAACCTCTAATGTTCGCGCTTTCACATCCATTTCACCACTCGGTTTGGGTACGCCGATACCCGGAGGAGAACCGAGACCGGAATCTAAGAAAAGGTGGCTAAGCGTGCTTGCTTGGGTCGATTCCTATCAAGGCTGTGCAACCACAAAGTCAGATTCGGTGGCATGGGTACGCGTGCTACCGATATTAGCGCTGCATATCATTGCCGTGATGGGTGTGTTCATTTTCGACTTGGCGTTAGTGGATATCGTTGCATGTGTCGTTCTATATATTGTACGAATGTTCGCCATCACTGGTTTTTACCACCGCTACTTCTCTCATAAAGCGTTTAAGACCAGTCGTTGGCATCAGTTCTTATGGGCTGCGATAGGCGCGTCGGCCACGCAACGCGGTCCTCTGTGGTGGGCGGCGCATCACCGCCAACATCATCGACATACAGAAACCCATGCGGATCCGCACGATTCGCGGCGCGGCTTTTGGTGGTCACACTTGGGCTGGATCCTGGCCGACCGCCATTTTGCAACCCAAAAAAATCGCATCGAAGATTTTGCCGCGTATCCCGAGTTGGTCTGGCTGGACCGTTTTGATGCCGCCATGCCGGCCCTTTTGGCATTGTTGATGTTCATGATCGGCTGGCTTTTTGAAACGTTTATTCCGGCTGCAGGCACCTCGGGTCTGCAGATGCTGTTTTGGGGTTTTTTGGTTTCGACATTATTGCTTCTGCATGTGACCTTGTGCATCAACTCAGTGGCACATCGTTGGGGCACGCGTCCGTTCGCCACTGACGATTGCAGCCGTAATTCGTTACCTCTGGCGCTTTTGACCCTGGGCGAGGGCTGGCATAACAACCATCATCGCTACTGCGGATCTGCCCGTCAGGGTTTCAAATGGTGGGAGTTAGACATTTGCTTCTACATGCTTCGCGCCATGGCTGCGGTGGGTCTGGTGTGGGATTTGCGTGATGTTCCTCGGCCGGTCTTGGAGGAGCGCCGATGAAGGTGGTGGTTATCGGTGCAGGTGTGGCCGGAATATCTGCGGCTTGGCATCTGGATCAAGGTGGGGTCCAAGTGCACCTTATTGAAGCAGGGACGCGGCTAGGTGGCCACACGCACACTCATCAAATAGAGGTACGAAACGGAAGCGTTAGCGTTGATACCGGGTTCATCGTTTTCAACGAGAATAACTATCCCGAGTTCTGCCACTGGCTGCGCCAGCTAGGCATCGACTCACAGTCATCGATCATGAGTTTTGCTGTGCGCGACGAGATCGATGCGCTCGAGTACGGTACAACAGACCTACGTTCGATCGTTGCCAACAGCTCACAATTAGCCCGCCCCGCGTACTGGAGTTTGTGGCGCGATGTGATTCGGTTTTATCGCCGTTTGCGCGAAGGGGCGCTTCCAGATACTACCTTGGGTGAATATCTGTCGGGCAATGGTTATGGCCATGCATTTGTGCACAGTCACATCGTCCCCATGTGTGCCGCCCTCTGGTCACAACCTGCAGACGAGAGCTTGCAGCTATCACTGCGGCATGTGATCGAATTCATGCGTAACCACAAAATGCTGCAACTTGCAGAGCGTCCGGATTGGCGGGTCATTAAGGGGGGATCATCGTCGTACTTGCGCGCCTTCAAAGCGCGCTTTAGAGGCCAGATTGTTACTGATGCGCCGATAACTGAGATTACGCGCGAGGGGAATGGTGTTGGCATTCGCTACCGCGAGTGTCACGAGCGTTTTGACGCTGCGGTGTTGGCTTGTCATAGCGATCAAGCGCTGTCGGTATTGGCCGATGCGACAACACTTGAAAAAAATGTACTCGGTGGCGTGCCTTATCAGAACAATGCCGTTTACTTACACAACGATGCAGCCTTTATGCCGCGCAACAAATCCTGCTGGTCGAGCTGGAATGTTATTCGTGGGCGTGATGGTTCCTACACGATAACCTATTGGATGAATCGCCTGCAGGGGCTGACCTGCAGCGAACAGTTCTTCGTCACGCTCAATCCTGCCAGGGAGCCGCGCCAGGTCTGCTGGCAGGGAAGCTATCAACACCCTCTTTTCACCAAAGCGTCCTATGCAGCCCAACAAAAGTGGACACAGATCTCGCGCGGACCCGTGCAGTATGCCGGTGCGTACTGGGGTTCAGGATTTCACGAAGACGGTTTCGTCAGTGGGCAACGCTGTGCTCGTGCCGTGCTAGAAATGGTGTCTGCAGATGCAGCCTGAAGTGACCCGAACGCTAAGACTCAGCGAGAAGGCCCTGGAGGGCACCGTGTTACATCAGCGAAATTTCGACGTTGAACATAGCTTCGAATATCGCGTCTGGATGGCACTGGCGCGACTCGACAACTCGAAATTGCCAACCCTGCTAAGACCGCGTACCAAGAAATACATGAAAGGTGAGACGGTCGCAGCCATGGCCGGTCGAAACGCTGACGCAAACACTGATATTGACGCACAGGTGTGGTTGTTGACCCAACCCAGTCTCATTGGACGATCGTTTAACCCGGTGTCCTTCTATCTGGTGGTCGCCGAAGAAAAACTGTCCGCCATCATTGCACATATAACCAACACGCCCTGGGACGAAGAGCATTGTTACGTATTACCTCAGCAGGTCGGCGATACCTGGGTCCTTGACAAAGAATTCCACATCTCGCCTTTCTTGCCTATGCAGCTCACATACCAATGGCGTTTTCGGATCACTGATGAGCGTATCGCTATTCATATGCAACTGCTTGACGATGGGGCGCGCGTGTTTTCCGTGGCCTTGAATCTACAACCCGCCATAGCCAACGGTTGGACGCCTCTTAGAATCCGCCTCAGTTACCCGGCACAAAACCTGCTAACGCTCGGCCGCATTTACTGGCAGGCCGCCAAACTAAAGATTAAAGGAGCGCAATTTTATGCGCATGCAGACCACACGTCGGCCGTACACGACCGACACCCCTAGATCGCAATCTTCGATTGTTGCCCGTACTGCTCGACGTATTGTCTTGCGTGAATTGGAAAATGTGCGTTGGGGTTGTTTAGAAGTACACGAGGGTGATTCGTGTTGGAAGTTTGGGGTGTCTGATACAGATGCACTGCGCGCAGTAGTACGTGTGCACCATCCACAATTCTATGCGCGCATTCTTTTTAGTGGCACCGTGGGCGCCGGCGAAGCCTATGCCGATGGCCAATGGGACACTGATGATCTAACCGCCGTGGTACGCGTAATGGTTGCCAACCAGGATGCGTTGCAAGGACTGGATAGTGGTGGCTCACGGTGGGTTAAGCATTGTCTGGATAAGCTTGTCCATATGACCAAGGCCAATACTCGTACAGGGAGTCGCAAAAACATTGCAGCGCATTACGACTTGAATAACGAGTTTTTTCGCCTGTGGCTAGACAATCGCATGATGTATTCAAGCGCGGTTTTCCCGGAAGACGACACGGACCTTGAGACGGCCAGTCAAGCTAAGCTGCAACGACTCTGCGAGATGCTTGATCTTCAGCCCGACGAACATTTGCTCGAAATCGGTACGGGTTGGGGTGGTTTGGCGATCTATGCGGCATCTCAGCATGGCGTGCGCGTGACCACCACAACAATATCGCAAGCCCAATTTGACGAAGCTCAGACACGCGTAAAAGCTGCAGGTCTTGAGCGTCGCGTCGAAGTGCTACTCGAGGACTACCGAGATTTGCAGGGGCAGTACGACAAAATAGTCTCCGTCGAAATGGTCGAAGCCGTAGGCGACGAATTTGTTGACGGCTATTTCCGAAAGGTCGAGTCTCTGCTGGCACCCGCGGGCAAGTTCGTGATGCAGGCCATTACGATCCAAGATCAGCGCTATACCCAAGCTTTACGCGAGGTCGACTTCATCAAGAAGCATATATTTCCAGGCAGCTTCATCCCGTCCGTGTCTCGCCTGGTCAATGCAGCTGGGCGTACTGATGCTTTGATACTCAGCGAGCTGCGGGATATTGGTGTGGACTATGCGAAGACCTTGCGATGTTGGTCGAAACGCTTCACTGACTGCTCGGAACAATTGGCAACCATGGGCTTTGATGAACGTTTCCAGCGGCTTTGGCAGTTCTATTTTTCTTATTGCGAAGGTGGCTTTCGGGAACGTGCGATAAGCGACGTGCAAGTTGTATTCAATAATCAGCCTATCCCGTGCAACAAGGCCTGATGTGAGTACCGACGTCGTTCGTAAATTTGTCTTCTTCCAGAGACTCTGGCTCAGCTGTGTGGTGGGAGCCGGCACCGATGGTTTGAACTGGCTTGCACTCACGTCACTGGTGTCCTTAAGGCTGCTGACCTGGCTCACCAAAACCCGTGTGGTGGCTTTTGTCGTGACGAGCACCGCGCTTTGCATTGGTCTGATCATAGATAATCTGCGACTGACTGGAGCCAACGATACGACCGTATATTCAGCGGAGATAAGTTGATGACTTCGATTATCGATCTAGCGGAAACCGGTTGGGTGCCTGACCCGATTATCCGCGTTGGCATTCGTCAACTTGTTAAGCAGCGTTTGCGGGAGGAACTGAGGCAGCCAGCAGGTACGAAAGAGGCACGCACCCGGTCGTTGCGAGACAGCGCCATTGCTTTGCACACGGATGCCGCGAACGAGCAACATTACGAGGTCCCGACCGATTTTTTCAAACTTGTTCTTGGCCCGCGCCTAAAATATTCAGCGTGCATTTACCCCGATAAACACGCGACTTTGGCCCAGGCGGAGGTCCATTCCTTGGAACTGTATAAGGAGCGTCTTGGGGTTGCCGAAGGAAACACCGTGCTTGATCTGGGTTGTGGTTGGGGTTCATTTTCATTGTGGCTCGCCGAGCATAATCCGCGTGTGAAAATCACCGCAGTATCGAACTCCGCAACCCAGCGTAGGTATATCGAAAGCCGCATTGCCCAGCTTGCGCTTACCAATCTGGGGGTAATCACTGCAGATGTAAATGAACTGGAATTGCCGTTGATGGCTTTCGATAAGATCATCTCGGTTGAGATGTTTGAGCACGTACGCAATTACGAGGCCCTCATGCGCAAAATCAGAGGGTGGCTGAGGCCAGATGGCACACTCTTTACGCACATCTTTTGCCACAAGGAGCTGATTTACCCATTTGAGGTAGAGGGTGAAAGCAATTGGATGGGCCGTTACTTTTTTACGGGTGGTTTGATGCCGGCAGCGGATACACTCCTATCTTTCCAGGATGATCTAGACGTCGAGGAGCGCTGGTTGCACGATGGCACACATTATCAACGCACGGCGCGTGGCTGGCTCGATAATATGGATAACCACGCCGAAGCAGTTCTGCAAATAATGCGGGAAACCTACGGCGCTGACGAGATGTTTGTATGGCAACAGCGGTGGCGCATATTCTTTATGGCGTGCGAAGAAATGTTTGCCTACGACCAAGGAAATCAATGGCAAGTAGCACACTACAGGTTTATCAAACGCTAACCGAGCGGTTGTTCCTATCGACCTTATGGGTATGTCGATCGGCCGTCTTCTGACCAGTTTCACGTTGTTCGTGTTCGTGCCTGCGAATCTCGTTCTTTAATTGCCACTGCTTCTTCTGGCAGCCAAGATCGCTAATTGATGAGCGAGGCTCGTTCACGACGGATAATGTAAGATGTTAGGTATCATATAAATAATGGGCAATCGGATGCAGTCTCGCGTACCAACCATCGCCGACGAGTCGCTCGCGACGGAGTGGCAGGAGACCGGTGGTGTCAAGGTCTCGAAGCTGCTGAGCCCCGCTGAACTCGAGGTGTGCAGAGCATTTTACGACTGGGTCCTGGTGAACCCGAGCAGCGTCGCCAGGCGTTTCAACGAGGGCAAAGAGGATAGCTACTACAACGACGTCGGCCAAGCAAAAGGCTACCGCCCGCTTGTCGAGGCACTCTTCGAGGCCTGCCCGAGCCTCCTGCGGACGGCTCAGGCGCTCTTCGGCCCGGAGAACCAAAACATCTGGTTTGCAGGATACGAGGTTTTCCACAAATACGGCGGCGCGGGGCGGAACACACCATTTCACCAGGACGCCGCATTTGCCCCATTCTCCGGCAAGCACATTGTCCGATTTTGGATTCCCTTCGAGCCTACGAAAAAGGAATACTGCCTTCAGGTCGTGAGCGGCTCGCACCGAGGTCCATTGTTCAACCCAAACAAGGTCTTCTTTATCGACCCATCCAGCCCTGACGCGTCCAACATAAGCGATACAACACCCATGTTTGACAGCGAGGACGAGTTACGAGCGATGCCCCCCCTTCCGGATATTCTCGCTAGTCCGGAGGAGCACGACATCCTGTCGTGGAATTTGGATCCCGGGGACGCAGTTGCCTTTCACCTTGCCGCGCTGCATGGCAACGCTCCGGTCGACACACGACACCCTGAGAGAAACACCCTGATCTTAGGTTTCATGGGTGACGATTGTATATACAAGCCACTACCGATCGAGGGCTCGGCGTTCTTTGCCGACCCGCATGCATACACCGGGCTCGAGGAGGGGGATCACTTCTCGTTGACGGGTGCCACGGAGAGCATCAGGCTGCAGGGCACGGGCCCGCCATCCCAGGGAAAGGGTGCGGGGCGGCGGTAGGTAAGCTCATCGACCTTAGACTGATAGAGGTTCACTTTTGTAACCCATTCGGCGTTTCCCGGGTCTCTCTCCAGCAATTCCGAGTAACCCTCAAGGTTTCCGTCAATATCACTAGCTGGCAATGACCTAGTCTCGGCGATCAAACTTTCTGTCGATTGCTCAGGCCAGTAAACAAAAGCCTATATCATAACGATAGTTCCCAAGAGACCCAGCATCGTCTCCTTAGGGCTTTTACTCTCCTTGACACTCACTACGCTGTCTCACTATGTCACCCTCACTGAGCTATACCAGATAGCGTTGCACGGAAGAGGCCGCGAGTAAACCAGGCAACAAAAACCCCGACCATGTGCCGGCCGAGGGCTTTGATGCACGCGGTGGAGAACCCGGCTGTCTGACGACCGGAGGCGGCTCCGACGTGCGTTTGCCGCCTTTTTAAGCGATCAGATCCTCGATTGATGCAAAGGATTCTGCATGCCGTACAGCAACGTCCAAGTCCATGGTAGAAAATGCGGTAATTGTGCTAGATTGCTTTATCTCGCCATTTCTTCAATGTGTGGGACTTGTAGTCTGTTCTGATAACGGTGGGACAATCTATGTTTGAACTTGAGGGTAAGACCGCCTTGGTCACCGGGGCGACACGGGGCATAGGCGAGGCAAGTGCCCGCACATTAGACGCGGCAGGCGCGCGCGTAATATTAAGCGGTAGAACCATTAGCGACCTTTCACGTGTGTCTAGTGAGCTCACCAACGATCCGATCACGTTGGAGGCTGATCTGTCACCACCAGGTGCGGGTACGCGACATGCGGAGCAGGTCTTGGAAGCAACCGAAGGGGAGGGCGTTGACATCATTGTTAACAATGCAGGTATTCCGATGCGACGCTCCCCTGAAGCGCTTACGGAAGAGGACTTTGATCTGGTCTTTTCAATCAATGTCCGCTCTCTTCTGATGTTGACAATTGGTCTTGCAGAACCGATGAAACAACGCGGTGGAGGCTCGATAGTCAACATTTCGTCTGTCGCCAGCCTACGCGGCCCTCTTGGACGTGTTGCCTATGCGGGAACGAAAGGTGCTGTAGATGCGATGACGAGGGCACTGGCTACCGATTGGGGCAACTGGGGTATTCGGGTCAACTCGATCTGTCCAGGTTTGATAGCGACGGCGATTTGGGAAGGGGATAGAAACAACGTACCGGGTCTGATCGAGCGCATGGAGAACAACATCGCGCTTAAACGGTGGGGATTTGGTGATGATATCGCGGATGTTGTGTTGTTTTTCGCCTCCGACGCTTCGCGTTACGTGACCGGTGAGGTCATCGCGGTGGACGGTGGCCTGGCCCACATAGGGTCAGCACCGAGGGAATAGGGCACAGAGATAATGCTTACGGTGCATGGCTTTTAAGGATGTCATTGGCAGCGCGTTCCCCGCTATATATGGCGGCCTCGACTCCGGCTTGTGAAAAGTAATCACCGGCTAAGCGGATATTCGGTGGCAATAAATCATGTACTTTATCGAGCCTTTGATAATGCCCCGGTTTGGCAATGGTGAGGCCTTTTTCGTAACGGAACAAATGCACAAATTGAGGCGGTGGGGCTTGGCCGAAAGCCGCATTCACCTGTTTCACCGCCTGATTTTTTATGTCTTCGTCACTCATATGCGCCAGCGGCGGGGTGTTGAAATAGACCCCAACCAATTGGGCACCATCGGGCACGCTGGCAGGGGATCGGCGACCATGCAACACCATGGCACCGACATCGCGCTCACCCTCAACCCCAACCGGTAAGATGATGTCAGCCGGATAATCCGGCCATGGATCCTCCTCATAGGCGACGGCAACATGGGCGTATTCGGTATAAGGGGTGTCCATGAGGCGTTGATAGGTGTCGACTGATATGAGATCTTGCAAAAGTCCGGCTGCCACAAACGCTTCGGTAGCGATAACCACCGCATCCCCTTTAAACGCGTGTCCATTAACATAAACCTGCCAGCCATCGCCATCACGGGCAATGCGCTCGACCGGTGCCGATAAATGCACATTCTCAGGCGGCAGATGCTCCAGCAGCCAGTCATTGATTTGGCCAATGCCTTGCGGCGGGGTCGATAGGGAAATTTTGTGTGCTTGCTTGATGAAAGCCTTGGGAAATGGGGTTGAGAGCTGGCGCAACGGCACGGCATAGAGAAAATCCATTATCGGTCGCATGACATATTCATAGACGCGGGCGCCCAGATGTTTGCGCGACCAATCTTCGAGATTTTCGCCGCGATCAAAAACTGCCAATTGCGACCCGTTAAACGGGTTTTTGGCGCCGGGCGAAAAAAACAACCGCATGCTGGTGGCCAGCAACCGCAATCGATCGATCGATTTCAGTGTGGGCACTTTGGCAAAACTGGAGATTTGATCGAGCCGCACAGAATAGCGCGAATCGTCCTCGTCCATTAGTTCCGAAGCGCCTTCCCACGGTACCAGTTTTTTGATATGCCCCATCTCGCGCAGCAGCGCCATGGTACGTGGGTAAATGCCGCCCATTAAGAATAAGGCGCCGGTGCCAAGGTTAAAACCGTCCCGCCGAAGCTGTCGGGTACGCCCACCGACGGCGTCAGTTGCTTCGAACAATCGGACTTCGTGTCCCTCTTTGGCTAAGGTGTAGGCGGCGGCGCAACCAGCGGGTCCGCCTCCGATGATGTTTACTTTCATTGCGTTCCATGATCCATCACTGGACACACGGTGCCGGATGACCGGGACGGACCAACAGACGAGTCGCCTCCCTTGTGCCAACCGAGTTTGTCGGCCCGCGCCGCAGCGACTGCATCCATCGCCCGATATTCCTCCTTGCTGAGCGTGACGCGGGTCTCGTAGGCTGATACTTTCGAATCAGCTGCTAGCCGCGTTTTGTAGTAGAACAGGGCTTTCAGCACGAGGTGGGTCAACAGCCGTGGCATGCCACGCAGGGGCTTGATGCCAACGTGCTCGAGAAATTGATTCTCCAGGGAATATATAGCGATCCAGCGCCCGAAGGACTGCAGAGGCCGCGGAAACCAGCGTACGCCGAAGGCATAGATCAGTGCATTTACCAGGTCGGACTGAATTGGAGATGAGGCGTGGTTCTTCCCCTCCCACTGGTCGACGAATGCTTCGAGCGACTCCAGGTCCTGGGGAAAGGCGTCAAGCTCATGTTCTCCGGGGCGACGGAAGTGACGAGATAGATCCCTTGCGAAATTGAATTGAGCCAACTTCACCCGCGGGTTCATGCCGCCCAGGCCCAGCTTCTTGAGTAGGCGGTCCTGCAGTACAACGAGACGGCCGAGGACATAGTTAAAGTCCTCACTGTCCTCGAAGTGTTTGGGAAGGTGCCGTGCAACCCCCGCATGGATCTTGTTGAGCCTACGGATAGATTCGATGGTCTCGGGCGCATCCGGTCCGTTGGCGTACCAGGTCCAGAAGAAGTTGAGCGCATCCTGCATTCGCTGGTTGGGGCGGCGAATGGCTTTGTTCGTAAAGATCTGGGTCTCCGCCATATGGGCGGGTTTGACGACGTAGCTGTTCAGCAGGGTGACCAGAAAGTTGAGGGTAAATTCGTCCATTTGGTACTGCGCGACCATGGACATGATTCTGGGGTAGTCCTTTTCAGGGTCGAGTGCCTTAATCTCGCGATCGATCCAGTGCCGACCTCGCTTCATTTCTTCGGGGAATGTTATCATCGCTGTCCGACCTCCCTGACCTTTAGAAGATCTTAGCAGGCGGCCGAGCCGAAGTTTCTAGCCCTACGGGGACATTTTTTGACAATGCGGGGACATTTTTTGCCACAATGAGGGTGTTTTTCGCTGTACAAAGGGCGGATGGTTGAGACCGATGGAGGCATCCTCCAAGCTGCAAGTGCCTGAAGATGAGACCCACGCCATTGCTGTGGGCTACTCCAGGGTGATGGCTAGACACCTGGGGCTAAACGAAAAAAATCTGAGTGTGCTTCTGGAAGGCACCCGTCTGTCAGTCGAGGAGTTGATGGACGACAGAACTTTACTGAACAAACACCAGCAGTTTCAGATCGTGCGCAACGCAAAACAATACTCGGGCAGCCCTTCCTTTGGCCTCGAATTCGGTCGCGCAGTGACGCCACCGACCCATGGCCCGCTGGGGTTCCTCGCTAGCAGCAGCCCCAATCTGGCCACGGCCATAGACGACTTCCGTAGCTTCATCCCGGGTCGCATTAACATGTTTCACAGTCGCGCCGAATTCCACAACAGCAACCTGGAGTACTCCTTCGAAGTCGATATAGAAGGTAACGAGGATTTGTACGAGAGCGTTTCCGAGGCTTACTTCCTCTCGTTAATCTCTTTGATCGAATTTGTCACCGGCGACACCTTCAGCGAAGGGGCCATTCACTGTGCGTATGCGAAGCCTTCCTATTACAAGGAATACGCGAAGAACATCCATTGTTCGATTCGATTCGACTGTTCGACCAACAAGTTGTTGATACCGAAGGCACTACTACAAACCGCCAACGTCTCTTCCGACCACACGAGCTACAAGTTCGCCTTGGAGCAGTGCCAGCGAATGCTTGGAGAGCTGGATGAAAGCGACAATCACATGACACAGCGGGTGCGGAGGCAGCTTCTGTCGTACCCGCCCGGTAAGCTCAGCGAGGAAGACACCGCGCAGCTCAACTTCATCAGCAAGCGGACGCTAGCTCGTAGGCTCCAAACTGAAAACACGTCCTTCCGCGAACTCAAGGACGAACTGCAGGCGTCTTTGGCGATCGATTATCTGCGTGACACTGGGCTGTCTGTTGAAGCCGTTGCTGTGCTGTTGAACTATCACGACAGCTCGAGCTTTCGGCGTGCATTCAAACGCTGGACGGCGATGACGCCACAGCAGTTTCGCCAGAACATGCACTGACAATCCGATTGCGGTGGACGTTGCTAAGCATAATCTATCCGTAGGCTCGTCTTAACAGTTGAGCTAACGGGAGCATCTGTTGCAGCTAAATGATCACAAGTAGTTGATATATTGAGTAAAAGATGGCGGAGGGCAGGGAGCCTGACCTTCGTCATAAACAATTGATTTAATTGAGTATTTATTCCTTATGGATTAGTAAACCTACTAATCAACCTACTAAAGGGGAAACGTACTCATGTCTTTACTACCAACAAACCCGCCATACATGGCCGGTGATGAACTGCGCGCTGAATACCAGCGCCTGCTCGAACACCCTGCAGAATGGATCGCAGCGGCCTACCTGGCCGACTGGGCGCACCGCACACAGCCGCCCCTTTGAGTCAGTCCAGCGCAGCATAAACGGCGTCTACGAGGGCGTACGAGCGGTGGTCGCCAAGAATCTGGTCGGCGCGGAGTTGATTCATCGCGTAGGTGACGCAGACACGCGCACCCTGATCTACCAGTACGATCGAGCCGCCATAGCCACCCCAATAGTGCGCTCGCTTCTGGGGACCGAAGTCGAGCGCGCTCCCATGGAGCGCGTAACCCATCCCAAAGCGCATATGAAGACCTAGAAAGAGGTCGAGTCCATTCGATTGCTCCTCAAACACGCGCTCACAGCCGGCCTGTGACAGCAGCGTCCTTCCAAAGGCCGTGCCTCCGCACGCCAGCAGCGTCTGCACTCGTGCCATCGAGCGCGCATTGCCATGGCCGTTCCCTGCGCCGATCTCGGCCGAGCGCCAGTCTTCGTTACGGGTCCAGTCTATAATCTCGGTGCCACTAAATCCGCGCGGGCTGGCAAGGGTCCGCGCCGCCACCGACCCCGGTTCAACTTCGACCATTTCCGCGATCTCGGTTTCCGGCGCGACCAGTTCCGCGATGCGTTCGAAGTGGCGCGGGTCCGTGCCGATGTGAAAGTCTGCACCCAGCGGCTCCGCGATCTCCTCGCGAAAGTAAGTACCCATGGTTCGGCCTGTAGCACGACGCATCACCTCACCGACCAAGTAGCCCTGGTTCAACGCGTGGTATCCGCTGGCGGTGCCGGGCTCCCACCAGGGTGCCTGTGCAGCCAGGAGTGATGTCGCGCGCTCCCAGTCGTAGAGGTCCTCCTCCTCGATCACGACGTCCCAGCCCGAGACCCCAGACGTGTGACTCAGGAAATGTTTGACCTGTACGTCTTCCTTGCCGTTAGCCGCGAACTCCGGCCAGTATTGCGAGACCGGTGCCTCGAGGGCAATCTCACCGCGATCGGCGGCTACGAGTACACTGAGTGCCATCATCGTTTTGGTCGAGGAGAACACGTTGAGGATGGTGTCCTCCTCCCACAGTTTGGTGCGCGCGGCGTCGCTATACCCGCCCCAAAGATCGACGACGAACTGGCCGTCTACTGTAACGGCAACTGAGGCGCCTATATCATCCTGAGCCAGGTTTTTTTCGAATGCGATCCGAACACCTTCGAAGCGTGGATCACATATGCCTTTGGAAGTCATCTCTTATCTCCTCGCAGATAGGAATTTCAAAGGCCACTCTACACCCTTGGAGGTGCGTCACATAGATTCAAAAGGGAAAGTTGGGAACCTCGATAGCAGACCGTGGTTATGGGGTTGTAAGGCCGGCGTGAAAAGACGACTGGGTGCTAAGCACGCGACAACAGCTACCGAAAGATATTGCTCAAAAGCTCAGCGAGCTTTGAACCCAAGGCGCTTCGGCGCCTTTTTTGTGGGCGATGTCCTACAGCCACCCACACCTGCCAGCACAAAAATAAACTGCTGCCGGGTGCCTGCGGAATGCATCATAACTCGGGCGATATACGGATCATTGGCAGTATCTGAAATTTTCTGTGGTATCGATATGCGGCAATGTCGATAAGTAAATACGAATAAACCTCCGATCAGCAGGGGCAGGAGAACGATAAGTATCGGAAGGAATCCTAAAAGTTGCACTTGTAGCTATCCCGGGATTGTTATGGACTGTAGTAATTACAACAGTGAAGTTTACTTAGTAAGAAATTACCTGGAATTGCGGGCTTGGACTGGCAGACCTGTTGGCAGGCATAGCGTAAGGCCAGATTTTCCCGCTTTGCAGTAACCGTCGTCGGCTCAATGGCAGTGCAACAATCCGAGTGCGGTGATTAGATGTCCTTCACCATGCGCAGGAATGCTTAAGCTCGCTCAAGTGCGTATGTTTGAATGGAATATTTGTTGTAGGTAGCACCCTGTAGCACGAAGTTCTAGTCAGTAAGCTTCTACTTCCTAAAGTCAACGTAACTATTTGTGTTAACACGTAATTGGCTTCGCTAATCGGCTGCGGCGTAGACAGTAAAGGACTTTATAGAATGAGGTAGGGATCCGGAGGGATAGCGTTCGGATCAATCTTTCTATTTTGCACGCCTGTCAAAATAACTGGGTGTTGGACAAGTCCAAAGATCTCCCCAATGTCGAGAACCACCGTCCAGATGAATAACCTCTCCCGTCACGAAACCGCTAGCGTCACTTGCCAGATAGGCGCAGGCTTGGGCGATATCCCAGACACTGCAGGCCCCTTGCATAGGGTTTGCCAAATGAAATTTCCTCCGAGCTTCCTCGGAATAGACCTGCATGCCACTGGAATCTGTAACCCCCGGGGCAACGCAATTAACACGGATATTATAAGGTGCCCACTCTACCGAAGTTTTCTGCGACAGTGTGATTACTCCCGCACGAGCAGCACAGGTGTGTGCCATTCCATGCATGCTGTCATCTATAACGACCACCATATTGATAATCACACCTGGACTACCATTATCGCGCCAGCGCCGGGCTGCCGCTTGCATCATGTACCAGGTACCATTCAGATTGTTGTTGATGACAGACGCCCAACCTTTGGTGCTAAAATCCAGGGAGAGCTGAGGAAACTGACCGCCCGCATTATTCACCAGGATGTCAAGACCACCGCGCGCAAAAATGCTGCTCATCACCTCATCGATGGTGTCAGGTTCGCGAATATCCAGCGCAAAATATTCGGCATCCAGCTCGTGATCAATTAGACGGGCGACAGCTGAATGCAGCTTTTCTTCGTTGCGACCTGCCAATATGACGGTTGCACCCAGACGACCATAAAGCCACGCTATAGCGTTACCAATGCCACTGCCGCCACCGGTGATTAGGGCGCGCTGTCCCCTCAGCAGATCGCGGGCAAACACCGTTTTGGTTTCCGCAAGATCCTCATCAGTCATGCCAAAAGTAAATTTGATTTCGTCTGTCACAATAACAACTCCAATATAGGTAGAATTTCCAAGCCTGGGCTTAACGCTGGTAGATTAAGCACCTCAGTTTTCATGGCCTTGCCGATTCCTTGCGGTAGTCGCCTTCACTCTAGGCATCTCCTTTGAACAGGCTGGATACACTGGCAGCAAAGATATTCCCGGGGCACGCGTGCAGATTCTTACCAACCTCGGCAGGTTCGCCGACCAGGGCGACCTTGTCCAGCAGCGTATCATCGACGCAGCGAACCGATAAGATTTTGCGATGAGGGTAACCAATCCGAATGACGGACGCGTTAGATACCCAAGCGTCCGCTGATAGGACAAACAAACGCTCTTTTCGTGTGAATGGGCGAGTATTGAAATGCTCATAGTTCGCGAGTTGAGATGAATCCGGCGCTGTTGTACCCGCCTGAGCCAGAGTTGCTGGCCGCAAGTTGGTGTCAGAGGGGCTTGAGAACGGGCATCCAGGCGAGTCGTTGTGCGGCACGATGCATGTGAGTGCCTGACGGTCGTCGCTAGAAGAGCCTGTCCTGGTTCGAGGTGGCGGGGTGTCGGGAGCGCCGTGGCAGCGCCCGGGCTTGTGACGGTTGGAGTTTCTCGCGTTCCCGAATGTGCTCGAGGATGGTGGTGATGACATCAGGATCTTCGATGCCGGCAATCCCCCTGAGCTTGCCGCCTCACTTGGGACAAGTCTGTATGTCGATGGCGAAGACACGTTTAAGGCGCTGTATCCACGTCATGGGTGCCAGTGGTATATCGGGCGCTTGTACCTTGGGTAGGCGTCTGGGCACGATGACTTCACGCTGTTTGCTGAATTTCGTGATCGCAGTGCTGGGTTGAATGATGTAATAGTTGGACATCAAATTCGTAACTACGACGTTTATGCTTTTGTTTTTTATCCGTCTGTCGACGAGTTAGAAATTATGTTCACCGCCGAAAAAAGGGTTGATGTACAAGTACACCAGTGTGCAGGATTAAGCGCGGAGGGATCAGCCGGATATTGGGTCAAGCCCTATCCAGAGTTTGTGTTTAGTGGCCAGAAGAACATATGACCGCGATCCGAAGGCACTAGGTTTCACTGTGGAGATGAAACCAGCATCGGTTGCCCATCACAGCTAGGCCACTATCCAAGCAAGGCCTTTTCTGGTTCTAGAATCATGACTTCATCCTTTGAATAAGGATCACTGTAATAACCAAGGGCATACTCTCCTTGTGTGTAACCTAATAAATTTTGCAACGTAGTATCAAAATGCTTAGCAATATCCGGCGGACAACATAAATATTGATTTTCCTCTTGGCGAAGCCAGCCTAAACAATACGCTAAGTTCACTCCGATCCGAGAAGCGTTGGACTGGTTTGCGCCGCCGCCATGAAGGACAGACCCGTTATATATAAACACTGAGCCTGCAGGCATTTCGCAATATGCTATTTGCTCTGCTTCAGCTTTTTGGCTCCAATCCCACCTGTGACTTCCTGGCACACAACGTGTTGCACCGTTTTCCCGTGTGAAGTCGGTCAGAGCCCAAATCGTATTAAACTGAGGCTCGATAGATGAGGGTAAGTATTTTCCCCAAGCGAGTCTGTCGCGATGCAGGACTTGGGCTTCGCTGCTGGGATTGATCTTAATTACCGCGGCTAGATTCAGGAGTATTTTGCTTGTGAATGGAGCCAAATATTTACTCGCTGCCCCTAAAATCAAAGCGTTAGTAATCAGTGACCGGCAAGTCGCGGATCTACTGACCAGAGCCCCCATTCTTTGAGTATTGAAACCTGTAAAATCGTCCCTCCCTGTTGGGACATTTGCGATAAAGGGGTTTATTTCGTTTTTAAGATGGTCAACCGTGGTCTGATCGATTACCTCCTCTATAATGAGAGCTCCATGTTTCTCGAGTTGGCTTTGAATCTCTTGAGCGTCTGTATCAGCCGATAAATACTGAAGCTTCATTTTTTTACCCGAAATTATCGTTTTTGCTATCGACGTTAGATTACAGTGCTGGATTTAACGATCAATTGTTTCTTCGTGTGTATTTTTAAGCTGAGTTTTTGTTTTTACTGCCCATCTTTTAATCGATCCTTTGCCAATAAAGGTAACTGAACCAAGCGAGTGCTAAACGATGAATCGATGGCCCTATTTAGTCCAGAACTTCTCCTCCATCGACAACGTGGGTAGTGCCGGTAACAAAACTAGCCAGATCCGATGCGAGGTAGAGAACTGGACCCGCGATCTCGCTGGCGTTAGCGATACGGTGCTGAGCTGCGGCATCCTTGGCAAGAATCTTGTAGCCTGCCTCTACATCGTCCGCGATGCTTATCGCGAGGCCTTGAAGCATGTCAGTGTCTACACCTCCAGGGACAACTGAGTTGACGCGAATTGCCGAGCCAAATTCAAGAGCATGGGATCGGGTAAGACTCAAAACCGCCGCTTTCGATGCGCCATAGATCGATGCATATGGCGCACCGACAACCCCCATAACCGAAGAGATGTTGACGATATTTCCGCCTGACTCCCGAAGATGTGGGGCTGCATGTTTCGTCATGAAGTAAACTCCCTTTAAGTTGATATCCATGACTCGGTCAAATACCTCTTCTTTAGTCTCCTCTACGGGCCCACCTTCCCCAATACCAGCATTGTTCACAAGAACATCGAGGCCGCCAAGACCGTCAACGGTCGCAGCAACGATCGACTCGCATGCAGAAATAGACCCAACTGAACCAGGAGCTGCGACAACGAAGTCTCCCGCATCGAGTTCGGTGACGGCCTTATCAGTTGTTTCATTCGTACTGCCGTTAACTGCCACGCGTGCTCCGGCTTCAAGAAACGCCTCGACGACTGCGCGACCAATTCCTCGAGTGCCTCCAGTCACTAGAACGCGTTTATTGGTAAAATCGAGTTGCATAAAATCTCCTTAGGCGTTGTGTTTCAAACTTCTGCAGATGCTGTCGTCGAGTATTGCGCAAAAGTGATAAAAGCGTGAGCCATCCAAAGCTTTACTCCTGATGCCATAAATAGTCACAGCAGTGTATGCGAAAATCAAAACGTTTATGAACGAGGATGATGTTACGGAGGTGCTTGAGGGGTTACTAGATAAAGTATAAGCAGCCTAAATGAACACCGTCCTTGAGCAGCCCGCGGTGAGTCAATTGGCGGGTGAGCCTCTGAATGATGTTGTTGATCGGGGTTTTGAGTTCGTTGTCCGAGGCTCCAGCCACTGTGTGAAAATGGAGATTTTTTTGTTGGCAGGTATATACCCCATTTGGAATGAGCATGTGCAAATGCACGTTGAGATTCAGCGCTGAACCGAAGCGATGTCCAACTTAAGCTAGGACGTCATCGACCTCTGCGAATGAAGTCGCCTATCTAACCGCAATATCAACGTCCATCAATACCGTAAACATTTCACGCGAATCATGGGTCGGGTCGCACCCCAGTCATCTTCTTGAGTTAAAGGCCAATCATTTCTCCAACGCCGCCGTAGAAAGCCGCGCGCCTGTCTTCGTCCATTTCCTCCAATTGCCGGTCGCAGGTTGCTACCGCCTCCGCCGCGCCCTCTACGTGGGGGTAATCGCTAGAAAAACACAACATCTCCGGCGCTACATCGATCGTCGGCTTGAGCGGCTGAGTCGCAACCAATGGCGTCACGCGAACTTGGCGTCGCAGATACTCAGAGGGTGCGAGCGGAAGTTTGTAGGCGGCGCCTGCGAAATCGGGTCGATACTCACTGTCCTCAAGGATACTCAAAGGGTGTCGGCCTACGCCCCCATCGAGGACATGCAGGAGGTGGGGCAACCAAGAGATACCGACTTCCTCCACGACTACCGTCAGCTTCGGGAAACGCTCGAAAAGACCGTCAAAAACCATTGCTGAGAGTAGCAGTTGTGGGGCCAGTTGTGGGGCTACGACCATGTTTAAGAAGCTGTAAGTGCTCAGGTCTTCGCCGCCATTGTTTGCCCATCCGTTATTAATGCTTTCGCGGCCGAATCCCACATGGGCGAACGCGGCCATACCCAGGTCGACCGCAGCCGACCATATGGGATCAAAGTCGGGATGGGTGATCGATTTGGCTATCTCGGGTCCGCCGGCGAGACGTGGGTTGCCAACCGGCGCCTCGGGGATCTGGAAGGCTCGACTCCCTTTATCACGCATACGGGTCATCTGTGCAATCGACCATGGGATGTCGCTCAAGTCGATTTGGGTCACGGGAATCAACCGATCGGTATGCCCAAAGACCTGGTCGCTCGCCCATTGATTCCAGCATGCTCGAATATCCCGCATCAGATCAAAGCGCTTGGCGTTTGCCGCCTGCACGACCGTACTGACCAGAAAGGACGGATTCAGAAACTGCACATCGATGCCACGCTCATCACAAAAGGCCAACCTGGCCTCTGCCGCGCATACGGGATCTTCGGCAGCCTCGGCTTGCAGATCAGGCTGTCGATCTTGGGTCATCTCGAGATGCTGAGTAAACCCTGGGAGGATGGTGTCGACCCTTTTGTCGGGAACTTGCCCGTCCGGCAATGCTTTCAGCGCTGGATTGCCAATGCCAAACACTGAGTCTACGACGTCGATAAAACGCGGCGGTGGCGTACCAATGGCGTTCGCCAACCCAGGGTCAGTATGCGCGACCCAATCTACCGGTTCGTGAAAGTGAGCATCCACGTCAATTATGCGCATGTGCTTCTCCACCAACATTTAGTCATATAATACCCCCTTCAAATGCAGATGATCTACTCGACCCGAACTCGCAACTCGTAGACGAATTTGCCTTCAACTGGCCGAGACAGTCATGAGCACTTGGTGGAATCGAAACACAGCCCTTGAACCAGCATGGGAACCAACGCGGAGACGCAATGGAAAGAAATGATCGGCTGCAAGTGCGCAATATGGCGGAGAGGGCGTTCTTGGCACAATCCTCTGTCGGGTGGAGCCTGCGATTTTCTGATGCGGGTGAGGATCTCACCCAGATTGAAGACTAAGCCGCCCGTATAGCTGGGCCCTGGCCTATACGGTATATTTGATGGCTTGGTGTTTACGGAGATATAACTGTGACTGCAGCTGACAACGCATTCTCTATTGAGGCGCTTGGATTCGACCCCGACGTGCTTGCCCAGCGCTACGCCGAAGAACGCGAGAAACGCATCCGACCGGATGCCGAAGCGCAGTTCGGACAGCTTTCACACGATTCGCCATTTGCGAATAAGTATCTGGAAGAAGATCCCTACTGCAAGCCTCTCCAACGTGCTCCCTTGAAGGACGAGCGTGAGGTCATTGTGATCGGCGGCGGTTGGGTTGGCATGCTCACGGCGGCGCGGTTGGTTCAGGCTGGCGTTCGTGATGTGCGCATTGTTGAGAGTGGCGGTGATTTTGGTGGTACCTGGTACTGGAACCGCTATCCCGGCGCACAATGCGACATCGAGTCATACAGCTATCTGCCGCTTCTGGAAGAAACCGGCTATGTGCCCAAGTTGCGATTTTCCTATGCGGACGAGATTTATGAGCATGCGCAGAGAATTGGTAAGCATTTCAATCTCTATAAAGATGCGGTGTTTCAAACCTGGGTGACCGAGTTGCGCTGGCTGGAAGACGAGTCGATGTGGCTGGTGGTGACCAATCGTGATGATCAGATGCGTGCTCGTCATATCTGCCTGGGCACCGGGCCGGCCAATCGGCCGCGTTTGCCAGGCATCCCGGGAGTTGAGAAGTTCAAAGGACATTCGTTTCATACCTGTCGCTGGGACTACGACTATACGGGCGGTGGTCCCAATGGCGGTCTCACTGGTCTGCGAGACAAAACTGTTGCCATAATTGGAACGGGTGCCACGGCGGTGCAGTGTGTTCCCGCGTTGGGTGAAGGTGCCAAGCAACTCTATGTGTTTCAGCGTACGCCATCGTCGGTGGATGTGCGCAACAACTCGAAGACGGACCCGGAATGGGCGAAAAGCCTCAAGCCTGGTTGGCAAAAAGAGCGGCAGAAAAAATTCGGCGAGGCTTTTTTGGGTGGGCCGATCGACCCGGCTTTTGTCGATGATGGCTGGACGCGGCTAACACGAAACCTGAAGGAGCTGGCCAGCCAGACCGAAGGAAAATTGCCCGGTATTGTGCAGATTGCTGATTTCAAAACGATGGAGGAAATCAGAGGCCTGGTTGACGATACCGTTAAAGACCCTGCCGTTGCAGAGAACCTGAAGGCTTACTACAACCAGTTCTGCAAGCGGCCCACATTTAATGAATTCTATCTCGATACTTTCAATCGGCCAAATGTGGAGCTGGTTGATGTCAGTGCTGCTCAGGGTGTAGAGGCGATCATCGAAAATGGCATATTGGCCAACGGCAAGGAGTACGCTGTTGACTGCATAGTTTATGCCAGCGGTTTCGAGATCACCTCGAGTTATGAGCGGCGCCTTGGCATTCCAATTTTCGGTGTTGGTGGGAAGTCGATCTACGAACACTGGCAAGACGGTATGCGTACCATGCATGGTTTGATGGTCGGCGGTTTCCCGAATCTTTTTCTCTGCGGCGGTGGTTTCGTGTTTCAGCTTGGCGCGAACTATGCACACGGTATTGATGTGCAAGCAGATCACGTGGCCTACACGATAAGCGAGTTGGGCCGCCGTGGCATCAAAACTGCGAATGTCTCGATCGAAGCCGAGGAGCGCTGGATTGCCGATCAGCTCGATACCAAAGGCTCAGGGTTCGTGCTTGGGGGGTCACCGGATACCTGCACACCGGGCTACTACAACCAGGAAGGCACCACCGAGCGTTACCGCGACGTGCGGCGCGAGACCTACAGTAAAGGCGTTGGTGCTTATATAAAGTTGCTGCGTCAGTGGCGCTCAGATGGCGGGCTGGATGGCCTCGAGTTGAACTAGTCGGATGTAAATTGAGCCTTGCTGGAGGGGTGAGCGAAACTCGTCAGGAGTCAGCGCGGTGACCGAATGGGTCAGACTTTATCTTGCAATACTCGTAACTATCCGTGTAGTGGGAGGATGGCGTGCCGCCAATGGGGTAAGGGGGGTTTCTCGGCGCGACCGATGGCGGTGTATCTTCAATCAGGGGTTTAAATGTCAGTGAGACCTC
>JAYZCO010000055.1:0-12036 GCA_036338285.1 Pseudomonadota bacterium | reverse complement strand
CCTTTAAGCTGTTGCGTACAATTGAGACCGGTCGCATCACAGTTCATCCCGACATCTGGATTAAGCGGATCTGTAGATACAAAATCTTCATATTCCGCACTCAGAAGAGACAGCGAAGCATCTACCCTGAAATTGGCCGTGACCAGCCACAACAATTCCGCCTCAAACCCGTAAGTCACAGCGTCCGCGGCGTTTTCCACGATCGCCGCGTTGTTAATAAACAATCGAGCTTGATAGTCTTCGTAATCGTAATAGAACGCCGCCAAATTCAACTGCATGCTGTTATCGAAAAAGCGCGACTTACTGCCGAGCTCAAATCCCATAAGCGTTTCCGGATCAAACGGGTTGCTGCAAGACCCACCATTGAATCCGCCAGACTTAAAACCAGAGGACACGCCACCATATATCATGGTCGTATCCGACACATCGTAGTCAAGTCCTACTTTGCCGGTGACTTCACTCCAATCATCATTCAAATCCAATCCGATACAGATCTGACCTCCGACGTTGTTTACCACCGTCTGCCCGAAATCTTTTTCGTCTTCCGTCCAACGCATACCTACCGTTCCCCGCAATCGATCAGAGAAGTTGTAAGTCGTCTGTCCAAACGCAGCAATGGATGTAAGGTCCTGAAAGATGTTGAAATGGAGAAAGGGAACGCCCGTTGAGCTGCCATCTATCTTGTTACCAAAAAAGGCGAGCGAACCCGTCGGCAATGGCGGGCCACCCCCGAAGATACCGAATATTGCTTCGAAGGTAGCTTGAAAAGCAGGCAGTTCATAATCCCAAAACTCCTCCATCTCGGACTCGTAGTAGTACACACCCGCAATCCAATCGATCTGGCCTGAGGAACCGCTCAACGCAAATTCCTGGGACCATTCATCGTTCTTTTGCAAACATCCCTGTACTAAAGCATCGATACTGGATCCATCAATACTGACTTTGTCGCAGTTCTGCTCAAGTTCGTAATACGACGATATAGATTTGAGCTCTACATCGTCATTGACATCCCAGATGACCTCGGCAGAGAACCCGTAGGCTTCTCTTTCCGAATGGAAATGACCTGACGCATACGGATTACGAGGATCGTCGCTCCAGGTACCGGGCGGACTCAGATTAAGACCAAACGCATCCTCGCAACTGACTCCCGGACCGCAACTACCAGGCGCTGACAAAATCCCGCCAGGATTACCGGTGCTCAAATATAACGGCGCCACCGGGTGGTCGTTGGTCACGACGACAGGGGGACCATTCACCTCGCTTTCATAAATTTCACCTCGCAGAATGATTTCCAAGCGATCACTGGCCGAAATCACTGCGGACAATTTAGCGATGGTCACCTCACTCTCGTCCTCGTCACGACCTGTAAATCGATTCTTCGCATAGCCATCACGCTCGTCATGAGACACCGCTGCCCGCACCGCAAACTTGCCGGGCACGATCGGCGCATCCCCTGATATCTCGAAACGGGTCCGGTCATAGTCTCCATACAATGCCATTACGCCGAAGGCGGGCTCTTCGCCTGGTAGGCGGCTGACCACGTTCAGACTGCCGCCTGACGAATTACGGCCAAAAAGCGTGCCTTGAGGCCCCCGCAACACCTCAATACGTTCCATATCGAACATCAATGCCGCAGAAGACACCAACCCGCCCCGGTACATACCGTCCACGTGCAAAGCAACACCCGGTTCTGCCGACATTTCAGATATATCCACGCCGACGCCGCGCATGGTCATCTGCGCCATGTCCGCGACCTCGTTGAATACGAGCCCAGGCACCATGAACTGCAGTTGTTGAAAATCATCCAACCCGCGGACTTCAATTGTCTCCCGCGAAACCGCCGAGACCGCAACCGGTGTATCCTGCAATGCACTCTCTCGTTTCTCCGCCGTAACGACGATCTCCTCGATTTCGGCAGACCATGAATAAGTGCTTAATATAAGAGACAAAACGAACGTTGCTCTCACGAATAAAGAGACCATACAACTCCCCCCCCCCGAAGAAAAATTGAGCCTAACTAAAACACTATGTTTGAGGAAATTCAAGCAATGCCCCCATGAAGCATCCGCTCCATGGGGATTAGGAAAGACGCCTACCCTGAACCGACCTGTATAAAGTTAATCCGTATTATTTGAGGCGCGAAAGTTCAGCACTAAAACTTAAAAATAAGGCCGATTAATCATCCCTGATACCAATGACTTCGACATTGTCTCCCCAGCAGTTTGCCTTCCGGCCTCCATCGGCCCTAAACCTCAACTTCAGGTTTGTGATCGAGCCAGGGTTTGCGATGCGGCCTGTCTTGGTATGCAGCGTAATACCGTCAGCCATCGGTGGCGTCACTTTAAGAAGGCTCTGCCAGCGTTGCCCACCGTTAGTAGATATTTCAGCGTTACAACTCTCTCCCGCAGCCAGGGTCATGGCCGCAAGCTGCATGGTCATCTCCACGCGATTAAATCCTTCGACAGGCACCGATATCTGAGCAGCACGACTTCTTGATAAATTAAGAGAATGGTTGCCACTGTAAACCGTCACCCGGTTGCTGCCCCGCCCATCGAATTGCCAACCTTTTGCATCACGGTCTTCAAAGTTATCGGCGAACAACACTTCGGACCCGCTCACATCGATCTCTGCCGAATGCGACAACGATGACCACATCGCCAATAACACCATGAACAAAAAATAAGCTCCGTTGCATCGCATCGGTTATCCCTCAGTTGTAGTCCTCGGCTGCATAGATCGTTTCATCTCGACATCAAATGATTAAACGCCTGTGCACTTCACAGGCAATGTTGGCGATTCAATCTTCACCAATCAATGCACATTGCAAATTATACCTTCACATGACGGTCAGCAATGTCGTACAACGGGTGCTCCTGGGCATATCTCTTTGCAACCTATGTCGGGAGGCGAAGTCACTACTGCCGATGAATTCGGTAATCCGGCGCGACACCCGCCTCGGTTGATCGGTAAGGGTTAATTTCCAGGCCCCCACGGCGCAGAAATCGTCCATAGACAGAAAGGGATTGCGGCGCACACAGCCGCTGCAGATCGTGGAATATTTCTTCAACCACCGCCTCGTGAAATCCTGCATGGCATCGATAGGACACCAGGTACTTTAGCAAGCCCTGCCGCTCTATCTGCCGTCCCGTGTATTCAATCACAATAGAAGCCCAGTCCGGCTGACCCGTGACAGGACATAAAGACCGGAACAGATGCGTGTATAGCGTTTCATCCACAGACATCTCGGATGGCAAAATCTGTAATACATCCGGTATCGGTTCATAACTGGTCATGGACACGTCCAGCTCATCGAGGCATATACCCGGCATCTTCGCTATGGTCTGAGGCAGTTGTTCGAGGGTGAGAATTTCAAGGACAACCGGCGCGCGAAAAGCAGCACCAAGGTCCTGCATAAGTGTCTGATGGACTTCAGCACGGGTATTAAAACGAGTTTGGGCAAAACTACCTAAATAAAGCTTCATCGATTTGCTTTCGACGATACACGCAGAATCCGCACTCACACTCAATCGCAGGCCAGCAATCTCAGGCCTGCCTTTAGCGTTCAACCAAGAAAACTCGTAACCCATCCACCGATCTTCACCGAATACGCCGAAATGACCATCTCGACGCGGCAATGAACACAGCAAAGACGGACTGTAGGTATCTACATAGTCAGTTTTATGGCCGAGTAAAACCTCACCCTTCACTTTCGAGCCTCCTTTCGCCCGCACACACTACCAGATACAGCAGAATCGAAAAGCACATCTTCGCAAGCGCACAACCGGCGAAAGATAAACAAAAGTCATCCTTTTGCTGCAACAAAAACGTAATCCCCTTACCCTTCTTGACACTATGACCCTCGAAGAAATCACCACGCGGATCGCCGACCTTGCCTGGGGACCCTGGCTCCTTGTGCTGCTGATTGGCGGCGGTCTGTATTTCCTGATCCGCTCAAGGTTCATTCCTTATCGTCATTTTGGCCATGCGCTGGCATTGGTTGCGGGTAAGTACGATGCAGCCGAGGACCCCGGTCACGTCCGCCACCGGCAAGCGCTCGCGACCGCGCTCGCGGGCACGATTGGCATGGGTAATATCGCAGGCGTCGCCATCGCCATTCAACTGGCAGGCCCCGGGGCGATTTTCTGGATGTGGCTGACAGCGATTGTCGGCATGTCGACCAAGTTCTTCACCTGCTCACTGTCCATCATGTTCCGCGGTAAAGACTCCGAGGGCAGACTGCAAGGCGGACCGATGTACGTCATCACCGAAGCCCTGCCAAGGAAATTCCATTTTCTGGCTTATCTGTTTGCCGCGGTCGGCATGGTCGGCTGTTTACCTTCACTGCAGACCAATCAGTTGGTCCAGATTCTTAAGGACCAGCTCTACATCAAACAGGGCTTTTTAGCAGCAGATGCTGATCCATTCTATTTCAACCTGGGTACAGGGCTTGTCCTTGCGGCTCTCGCCGGCATGGTCATCTTCGGGGGCATCGTGCGAATCGCACGTGTTACGGGAGCGCTTGTACCGTTCATGTCAGCACTTTACGTCGCGGCCGCATTGTTCGCTATTTTTCTCAATATCGATCAAATCCCGTCAGCGCTGACATTGATCGTGCAAGATGCTTTTAGCGGCGATGCCGTCGCAGGCGGCTCGGTCCTTGCCGTCATCCTTTATGGTGTCAGGCGCGGGGCTTTCAGCAACGAAGCAGGCATCGGTACCGAATCCATGGCCCATGGGGCCGCGAAAACCCGAGAGCCCATACGCGAAGGCATGGTTGCCATGCTCGGACCCCTGGTTGACACGCTTGTTATCTGTACGATGACTGCTTTGATGATATTACTGGCAGATAACTGGTCAGGCGATGCAGAAGGCGTGACGATGACAGCTCAGGCTTTCGGGACGCTGCTGGGCCCCGTGGGTGAGTGGATTGTACTTATCGCGGTCGTCTGCTTTGCGTCTACCACCATCTTCACCTATTCCTTCTATGGTAGTCAGTGCACTGCCTTTATATTCGGCGCAGCGAACGCGAAGTGGTATCAACTCATTTTCATCAGCTTCGTCGGTATTGCCGGAACACTATCAATGAACACCGCCGTCAATCTCATCGATGCCTGCTTTGCACTGATGGCCATCCCAACCATGGTTTCAGCGATCTTGCTGGCACCGCACGTAACCGAAGCTGCCCGGAACTACTGGCAGCACCTGAACTCAACCACCCAGCCTCAGGCATAAAACATCATGACCTATACTCCGCTTCCCGAAACGCTGCGCGACCCGAAACCTGCGACCGCCCACACTGCAGCAAAAAATACGGCCGTGGCACAATCACTGCCTTTTAATGACCGTCGCAGCTTTACGAATGCAAAGCGTGGTTTCATCGCCACAATGGAACCTCTGACCATCACACGTCCGAATGGACAGGTGACTTACGACTTAAGTCAGTTCGAGTTTCTAAAGGGGGACGCCCCAGACACGGTCAATCCAAGTCTGTGGCGGCAAGCCCAACTCAATGCACAACACCATGGGCTATACGAAATCACGAGCGGGCTGTATCAGGTTCGGTCATTCGACATCGCCAACATGACATTGATCGCGGGGGATACCGGATGGATCGTCATCGACCCACTCACTTCCGCCGAATCTTCCGCCGCGGCACTTCGCCTGGCCAATGAACAACTTGGCGAGCGTCCGGTTACCGCCATTGTCCACACCCATAGTCATGCCGATCATTTTGCCGGCGTCCTGGGCGTGATCTCCTCAGATCACGCGGCTCAAGGCGAGGTGCCCATTGTTGCACCGCTCAATTTCGTTGAAGAGTCGCTCAATGAAAATGTCCTCGCCGGCAACGTGATGAACCGTCGCGCGACATACATGTACGGCAACATCCTCGCGCCCGGCGAACGGGGGTTTGTCACTACGGGGCTGGGGGCGGCGCTGTCCATGGGTACAACCGGGTTCGTACTTCCCAACGATATTATTTCGCAAACTGGTGAGAAAAGAATTCTTGATGGTATCGAGTTCGAATTTCAAATGACCATGGGCACCGAAGCGCCGTCGGAGTTTGTCTTCTACCTGCCTAAATTTAAGGCATTGTGCATGTCAGAAATTACCTCCCATCACCTGCACAACGTGTATACACCCAGAGGCGCCCAGGTCCGCGATGCCCTCGCCTGGGCTGATCAGATCGATGAAAGTATCCAGCTATTTGGTGATCGTCTGGAGTTACAGTTCGCCAGCCACCATTGGCCAATATGGGGACGCAAAGAGGCCTGCGAATATCTGATCAAGCAACGAGATCTGTACAAATACATCCACGATCAGACGCTGCGGCTCGCTAACACCGGATACAACAAGGAAGAAATCGCTGAACGGGTCTCCTTACCCGACAGTCTCGGCCAGGAATTTTCCAATCGGGACTATTACGGCACCGTTCACCACAACAGCCGAGCTGTTTATGTTAGATATCTGGGTTATTTTGACGGCAATCCCGCAACCCTTTATCCCCTCCCCCCTGAAGAGGCAGGCGCTCGCTACGTTGAATTCATGGGTGGGCCCGACCGTGTGGTTAAAAAAGCCCAGGACAGTTTTGACCAGGGCGACTATCGCTGGGTGGTAGAGGTGATGAACCATGTCGTCATGTCTGACCCTGAGCATATCACTGCTCGTGCGCTGCTGGCCGATGCCTTAGAACAACTGGGTTACCAATGCGAATCGGCTCCCTGGCGCAACTTTTATCTGTGTGGCGCCTTGGAATTGCGGCATGGTCTACCAAAAGGCTCGCCGTTCAATGCATCTGAAGGCATTGCCCGAGGGATGCCCATGGCCAATATCTTTCGTCTGCTGGCGGTCAGACTTCTACCGGAGCGTGTTGACGGTATACGCCTTGCCCTGGCCGTTCAATGCACGGACACCGGACAAGACTGGCTCGTAGAAATTGAAAACTCCGTTCTCAATGCCTGGCCAGACCGGATATCTGATGAACCTGATGTGATCCTCATGGCAGATGAGTTGAACATTAAAAGACTCTTTCTCGGCCTTGTTTCCGCCTCTGAATTGATAGAAAAGCAGATCCTGAATGCCTCCGGTGATCTTGCGGCCCTGACAGAGTTTGCGACCTGGTTTACAACCTTTACACGCCGTTTTCCGATCGTCACGCCACGGGTTGACGACTGAGGAGTTTAGCCGCGGTCAGTCCGACAGCAGAAAGGATCAAGCCAAGGCCAGACAGCACAATCACGCCCGGTGGGTCTGCCAGCACAAGAGAAAGGTCAGGTGCCGCAATCAACAGCCCACCCACGCCGACCAGACTTCGGGCAGACCAGCCATTCAGATAACCAAAGCCAGTCAGGTAGCGCTGTAACGCGCCCACAACCAGCCATATCCCCACAAGGCACTTGCCAATGTTGGTCGTTACGTCCTGCCATTCCCCTTGCAGAATGAAAGACGCATCGAGCACAAATATAAAAGGGACCAGGTAGATGATGCTGCCGAGGCGCATCGCCGAAAGGCCGGTCTCTAACGGTTTGGCGTCGGCGATTGAAGCCGCGGCATACGCACCAAGGGCCACAGGCGGGGTGATATAAGAAAGCATCGCCCAATAAAGGATAAAAAGATGTGCAGAAAGCGGTGTGAGGTCCTGATTAACCAGCGCCGGGGCCAGGATCACTGCTAAAAATATGTACGCCGCAGTCACCGTCATACCGATGCCCAGTACAAAGCTGGTCAGCGCCCCCATCACCAACAGGACACCCAGATCATCGCCGGCGATACTCAATAGATCGTTGACCAGCGTGCCACTTAAACCAGTCAATGAGAGCGCGCCGACGATTAAACCAACACCCGCGAGAATAACGACCAGTTCAATGAGCAGTTTCCCGGTCATAAACAGCAGTTTAAGCGTCCCTTCCCTATCCAACCGATGTTCAGTCGAAAACTGATTTAAAACGAGCAGCGCAGCCGTCGCGTAATACGGCGCAAGCGCTTCTCTCTGCATAACAATCAGAAGAAAAATCAGTAGCCCGAACGCACCCAAATAAAACCAGCCTTTGGCGAGTGTCTCTATGAGACTCGGAATCTCACTCTGCTCAAGCCCAACCAGCCCTTCTCTGCCCGCATAGGCATCAATCTGTAAATAAAGGCTCAGGAAATACAGTAACGCAGGTACCGCGGCAGCAATTGCAACCTCGACGTAAGGAATCTCCAGGAGCGTCGCCATGATAAAGGCCGTCGATCCCATGATCGGTGGCAGCAACACCCCCCCCGTTGATGCACAAGCTTCAACGCCTCCCGCTATCCGAGGCGACATGCCGGCTTTTTTCATGGCAGGAATTGTCAACTGTCCTGTGGTCAGTACATTGGTGACCACGCTCCCGCTCATAGACCCCATCAAACCAGAAGAGACGATTGCGACCTTTGCCGGTCCACCACGCTGACGCCCTAACAAACCAAAAGCGAGATTAAGGAAGAATGCCCCACCGCCCGTATGCTGCAGCACCACACCGAAAACGACAAAACCAATCACCAGGTTGGCGAACGCCTGAAAAGGAAGCCCGAAAATGCTCTCTATCGAAATGGCGTGGTAGGCGGCCGTGTCCTGCCAACCGGCGGGCAAACCACTTAACGGGCCGGGAAGATATCCTGTCACGATTGGCAGGATTGAGAAGAGACCCGCAATCACACACAGCGCAATACCAGCAGCTCGTCGTAGCGCTTCAATCACCGACAGCCAGAGTGCAAAACTGACATAGACAACCCACTGTGGTGCACCAAACTCCCAGGCTTCATCCAGCGCCTGTTCGGCGGAATAAAACAGCACCGCCAGTAGACAAAATGCAATGAAGGCCAGCGGGATGTCGAACATCTTGCGCGTGGGGTACACCAGATACACCGCGGGAAGGAGAAGCGCCAAAAGTCCATAATAATACTGAGATTCGATCCGCACATAGGCACCAAGCCATTGCTGCCCGGCAAAGACACGCAAGGTATCCATAGCGAGCACCAGTGCCAGTACGGCAAGCACTGCCACACCGATCTGAACGGGCCTTACAGAAATGGGAGACAAACTCAGCCCGCCTCGCCTTGCGTCCAAATCGGATCGAGCCCTGCCGCCCTAAGCGCAGCGGCGCGTCGGCCATACCAGGATGCCGCCCCGCCACCGCTGGCCTGATGCGCCTCCCAGGCCTCTTTAAGTAAATCCTGGCGTCGAAGAAGACCTTCGTTGTGGGCATCCTCTTCGTCACCCCACGCGCCAATGGATCGAAAGTAGCGAATCGCACCCGGGTGGAATGGTACCGCCCATTTAAAGATCTGGCGTTCCAGTGCCCAGCCAATCGCGCCGGGATCCGCATTCTTGTACTCGTCATAGTGCAAGTGAATTACTTTGGCCAAATCGTGCACCAGCTGCTCGTCCTGGTCGTCAAGCGAGATAAGTAATGGGTACGGGTAGGTCGCCCCTTCGTGAGGTTCTGTCGCGCTGATGGTCGCACCCCGCGTCGCGATATGAGGGGTAAAAAATGGCGTCACCGCATTCATTCTCTGCCAGCAGCCCTCGTCATCGTGCTTCGCAGGTGGCCAGAATATACCCCTCGGGGAAGCCTCCAGCTTTCGTGTCGGACCAGAAACTGTATTGGCATACGCGGCATCTACCTGACCGTTCACAGCACCTGTCCACATAGCGGCATAGCCTGGAAAGTCCACACGGATGACGTCATCCCACGTCAGGCCACCACATGCAAGAAAAGCCTGTATCGGAATATTGATGGCCGGAGCCCCTCGTACGTAGGGTACCCGCCGACCCTTGAGTTCGGCATAAGTTTTGATACCGAGATCTGCAGCGACTCCTAAAGATTGATTTGAATCACCATACGACATCATAACCAGCCGCAGCGGCAACGGTCCCCACTTGTCATCGGCAAACTGAAAGACACCTTCCTGACCAAAATAAGTGGCCGCCCCATTTGCTGAAAACTGCACGCGTCTGCGCAACAGGGGCAGCAACCGGGATACGTCGTTTTTGCCTGGCACGACCCGGAGATTGACATCGTAATGCTCCTTTAGGACTTTGCCGATCGCTACAGCCTGGTTATAACCGGTGGTGCCAAGGTTGTATGCCGTCCAGGCCATCGTTCGTCCCAGCTTTAACGCATCGGCCCCCGCAGGTAGCGCGACCGTCATCACATACATCGCAAGTAGAAATATCCTCATTCGCCTTCAATGACCCCTCAGCTCCGAAGGCGCGCAGTATGCTTCACTTGAGGCAACGCATCCACGCATGTTTAACTGGCTACCTATCACACCAGGATTTCAACGACACAACCTTTAAGAGGCAGACATGTCAGATATCATCACAGAATCATCTGCAGGGCCAATAGCGGGGAAAGAAAAAGGCGGGGTGCTGCTTTTCGCAGGCATACCCTATGCTGAGGCGCCCGTTGAGCATTTGCGCTTTAAAGCACCCGTGACCCGTCGCGCATTTGCAGAAACTTATCCAGCCTTCAAGTTCGGACCGGCAGCCCCGCAAACCCCAGGAGGCGGAATGACTGACAGTGCGCCCGTGCGCTGGGACGAGGATTGTCTGTCTTTGAACATATCTACCCCCGCTTGCGACGATGCCCGGCGACCCGTTTTTGTTTGGATTCATGGCGGAGGCTATCGTACCGGTCAGAGTTCCATCCCCTGGTATAACGGCGCCAGATTCGCAATCAACGGCGATATCGTCACCGTTTCCATCAACTACCGCCTAGGTGCTTTGGGATTCGCAGACATGAGTCATCTGGGTGTCGAGTACAAGGAATCGTCAGTCAACGGCATCCTCGACCAGATCGAAGCCTTAAAGTGGGTACAGCGTAATATCGAAGCGTTTGGCGGTGATCCAAGCCAGGTGACTATCGGCGGAGAATCGGCAGGTGGATTCAGTGTCTCAACACTCCTCGGATGTCCTGCAGCACAGGGACTGTTTCATCGTGCCATCCCTCAAAGCGGTGCAGCCCATCACACGTTGCCACGACAGGCAGCTCAGAAAGTCACCGAACTTTTCCTCGACGAACTGGGCCATTCGGATCTAATTGGACTGCAGGCGGTGTCTGCACAACAGATACTCGATGCCCAGCTGGGCACCATTGCGCATATTGAAACAGGCGCTGGCATCACGAACCTCCTGGGCACGTCCGTGTCGCCCTTCTATCCTGCCCACGACACACAAACACTCGCACAAAGCCCCTTAACCGCCATCCAGGCCGGGGTTGGCTGCGACATCAGCGTACTGACCGGAACCAATGCAGATGAAACAACCTTGTGGGGTTATGGTGAGGTAGACGAAGCTAAATTAGGCCGTATTGCAGATGTTTACGGCGCATCTAAAACCCTGGAAACGTACCGGCAAACCCGTCCGGATGCGTCTGTCGAAGAGCTACTCATTGCTATTACGACGGATCACATGTTCCGCATACCGGCCATCCGCCTCGCTGAGGCGCGCGAAGCGCATACACCCGATACCTGGATGTATTTGTTTAACTGGCAAAGCAGAGCATTCGGTGGCCGCCTGAAAGCAACGCATGCGCTTGAAATTCCTTTCGCATTCGACAATCTCAGCGCAGCTGGCGTAGATGCTTTCATCGGCCCCGGCGACCTTCCTCAGCACGTTGCTGATCACATGCACCGAGCCTGGATCTCTTTCATCCGTGAAGGCGATCCCGGTTGGTCAAGATATGGCAGCGCTGAGCGTATGACAATGGTGTTTGATCATCAGTCGGGGCAACAGGCTGACCCGGCAAAGGCCGAGCGTGAAGCCTGGACAGGCATCAGATGAAATCCGGGCCACCCGCAAATCGTTTTGTTAAGAAAAGATGCAGCCCGAGGATGCCTCATCGCTTTAAGCAATAAGGCGATCACGGATCATATGGTTGCATCACTGACAGCGTGCGGATTGGACGGAAATCAAGCCGTATAATTTTCATACCTGCTACCGCGCATGCAGTCGTACTGGCAGTTCTGTATAGCCTTTGACAAATATCGACGGCGTTCGACTCGGCTCGCCCG
>JAYZCO010000054.1:0-13715 GCA_036338285.1 Pseudomonadota bacterium | reverse complement strand
AAACACGATGAAAAAAGGCTCGTTGCCCAGCTCGCGCAATTCAGCGAACTTACATCGAATGCACAGAACGAACTGGCTGATACGCTTGCCGTCGTTGTCTCGACACTGGATGCAGGTCACTATCAGGACGCCGTGTCCGCCATTAAACGCGCCCGCGCATTACGTGACGATGCAAACTTGCCGCTCAGGGAACAACAAAATGTTGATCGCCATATAAGCCAGCTCAGTGCGCGTCTGAGAGACATGAAAGACTGGCAGAAATACGCCACCTTGCCAAAACGCCAGGACTTAATTGATCAATTGCACCAACTAACGCAAGCACCTCAAGCACCAGTGCCCCAGGCCGCAGCGCTTAAACACCTGCGCGAGCAATGGCGTACGCTCGGAAATCCAACCAGTGCGGATGAACGAGCACTACAGGAGACTTTCAATACCCTCGCCGAACAGGCTTACGAACCTTGCAGAGTCTACTATGCAGAACAGGATAAGGTCCGCGCAGGCAACCTTACCGCCCGACAGACCTTGTGCGAAACGCTTGCCTCCTACATCGAAAAGACCGACTGGGAAAAAGCGGATATAAAGGCGGCAGAACATATCATGCGCACCGCACGGGAAGAATGGCGAGCTTACCACCCCTGTGAACGCAAACGTCTAAAACCAGTGCAAGCGCGCTTTGAAGCGCTGCAAAACCAGCTGTATACCCACATAAAGGAAGAGTGGAATCGTAACATCCAACGCAAACAGGACATCGTCGCCCGGGCCGAAGGGCTACTCCAACTTGAAGGTTCGGATGAGCAGGCCGATCGGGCTAAAGATCTCCAGCAGGAGTGGAAAGCGGTTGGCACAACCCCACGTTCAGTCGATCAACGACTATGGCAAGCCTTTCGTAAGGCCTGTGATGAGATCTTCGAGCAAAGAAAAGCCGCCTATGATGCACAACGTGTCCACACCCAAAAACTCTACACGGACCTGCAAGGACACATCGAAAGTTTTGAGCAACTCACTGATCAGAGCGAACAATCGACCCAACCTTCAGAGCGAGAACTTGAGGCATTCAACAGTCACATCGACGCACTGCTGCAACAAGTCAAACCTTCTCGGCCCCTCACCCAGCGCATCACCCATGTACGCAAACGCTATAGGGCGTTGCTGATCGATGCAAAGCGCCAAAGTCGAGAAGATAAAGTCAGGTACCTGTTAGATCAGGACTTGATCATCAGCCAGGCAGAAACGGCCAGGACCCCGATTGAACCCACCCATGCTTTGTTCAAGAGTCGCAACTCGTCCGAACCAGTTGAATCAGTTGTCCTGGAAGCAGAAATCGCCGCCGACATACAGAGTCCGAAAGCCGACCAACAGGCACGCATTGCGCTACAGGTAGATTTAATGAATCAGGGTATCAGGCTATCCGAAGACACAGATCCGATGACATTCCTACCCAGATGGTGTGCGATCCCTAAGCCCGACATAGACCAAGACCTGCCAAGGCGCTTTGCTGCTGCTTTATTAAAGCTTGTGGACCGACCAGCCTCTGCGTCTTTGCGCAACAACAACTAGCGCATTGCTGTGCCGATTTTCAATAAATTCTAACCCGGCAGGTTGACACCGATGAAAGCGCCTCCAAGTTCACTCTCAGCAATTTCCAGGGTGCCGGAGTAGAGACTGACTAGCTCGGCGACGACCGCGAGACCAATTCCCTGCCCGGGTTTAAGTTCATCCAGGCGTTTACCTCGATCCAAGACCTCCGCGCGCAAGCTGGTTGGTATGCCCGGACCATCATCCTCGATCGTTACCCGTGCGCCCTGTTCGACTCCCTGCACGCCTACTCGCACCTGCGAGACACCATATTTGAAGGCGTTTTCTGCCAGATTACCGAACACCTCAAGGAAGTCACTTTCATCGCCACGCACCAAAACAGCTTCATCCCCCCTCATCTCTACCGATATGTCTTTGTCCACATACGCAGTCTCCAGCGCGCGCAATAATCGCTCGACCTGACGAGTAACATCGACCGCCTTGCCCACGACGACCGGTCCACGCGCAGATGCCTTTGACAGCTGGTGGGTCACTGTCGATTCCATCCTGTCCAGTTGTTCTGACAACAGCGGACGATTCAATTGCTTATCAATCAAAGCATTGCGAAATACAGCAAGCGGCGTTTTCAGGCTGTGTGCAAGGTCCTCCAACGCATGCCGATAGCGCGTTCGGCTTCGCTGTTCATGATCGATAAATCTTTCAAGATTATTCGCAAGCCCTTGCAATTCACGCGGATAGCCACCCTGCAGACGATCTGCCTGACCTGATTCCAGAGCCTCGACTTCATCAGCCATCACGCGTAGGGGCCGCAAACCCCAGCGCAGAGCCAGTACTTGGGCGACCACAAATACGGCCATCGCCAGCACAAAGCCAAGGCCCAAACTACGGCGAAACTGGCTGATACTGGCGCTGAAGGGTGCCTGGTCGGTGACGGCACTGAACGTGACACGTTCAACCTCTGCACCTTCCCAGATCACTGCATAGCTCAATGCAAAACGCGGTACTTCGCTGGCGACCGCGGCAAAGGTAAACGCACCGGGCTCGGCCACGGGTACAATAAACGACACATCAGAGGTCACTGCCGACGGCGAGGTCCAGATTGGACCATTAATGTCATCTGAAAGCTGGGCGTACAGACCCGATTCAGGCTGACTCAGGCGAGGCTCGGAAAGATCTTCACCTACCTTAAGGCGGCCATCTTCATCCTCCACCCCACCCATCAGTGAATAGATCACGAGACGCAGCTGTTCCTCAGCGCCCGTCACCACGCTGGCCTGAAAAGATTGGTCGAGTACCCAGCCGGTCAGTGTTAGAAAAATAACCAGCACGCCAGTCGTCGTGCCCAGCAAACGGTTGCGTATGGATTGCTTCAAACAGGCACGTCCGCGACGAATCGATAGCCTTGACCACGAACAGTACGAATCATATCCATCGGGCTGATTTTTTTACGCAAGCGGCCAACAAAAACCTCAATCACGTTGCTGTCGCGGTCAAAATCCTGATCATAAAGATGATCGGTCAACTCTATCTTCGATACGACCCGATCTGGATTCAACATAAGGTATTCAAGCACTTTGTACTCATAGGCAGTCAAGTCCACTGCCTGTCCTTCGACGCGAACCTCTTTTTTTGCAGTATCGAGTTGCAAATCACCCTGACTGAGTACGGGTGATGCGTATCCGGCGGTTCTTCGTATCAGTGCATTCAGGCGGGCAAACAACTCTTCCATCTGAAAAGGTTTTGCTACGTAGTCATCGGCGCCTGCCTCAAGCCCTTCGACCTTGTCCTGCCAGTGACCCCGGGCAGTCAATACGATAATTGGAAACGTCCGGCCTTCATTTCGCAGCCGGTTGATGACTTCAATGCCGTCGATCTTTGGTAATCCAAGGTCAACGATCGCTGCGTCATAGTCATACTCCCGGCCGAAGTAGAGTCCTTCTTCACCATCTTGAGCGGCGTCGACGGCAAAACCATTGTCTTTGAGGTGGTCTGTCAACTGACCCCGAAGCAACTGTTCGTCTTCGATTACCAGTATACGCATGATGACTCCTCTTTAACGAAGACCAAACTGCGATCTTGATTGCATCGCAACCGGTCGCTGGTCTTAGGTGTTACCCTACTTGCGATGCACTTTGCCGCGCCGGTCCACCTTGACCGTGACCACGCGCCCGCCATCCATAAGCAGGCGTACGTTATATCCTGCACCGCCTTTATTAATTGGTTTTACCGCAATGACGCGACCACGGGTTGCATCACGGGCGAAACGTGCCGCATCCTTGCGCGTCAGACCATGGGTCTGAGTGAACCGTTTCTCCGCTCGAGCATCAGATTTGTTGTAGGACTCTGCTTGTACAGCCCCGGTAAGACAGACAAGTAAACTTATCGTTGCAATTTTGAGCTTATGCATCACGTTCTTATCTACTATGAACGTGGGCATTGTACTGTAGATCATCTCAATCTGAGCATCCCCATGCGCTACTCGGCAGGACTCACCTGAACCCGTACCCGCAAGGTTTGACCCGGATAGTGCGGCATACGCGTTTGGTAGGTCGTACCCGCGTAGTGATACCTCACGTCGTATCCAGCCAGTTGCTCCTCAGAGCGCACTTCATAACGTGTATTGCAGACTTCTTCTGTGCGATAAGCAACACCATGTCCCTGACGGTGTCTGCGGCTGATGTCTGCTCCGATAGAACCACCAAGGACTGCCCCAACTACCGCGCCAACCTGTTTGTTTCGCTTTTCATGGCCAACAGCATTGCCAAGTGCTCCGCCAATGATCGCACCAAGGATCGGGCCGGTCGTAAAACCATGGCGGCCGGTGCGATAGGCGACTTGCTCTTCCCGGCAGGCCTGAACAGGAAACTCACGCCTTACGGTCTCATAAACAGGTTCGGCAGAGAGCACTTGCGCTTCGTCATAGGTTGACGCCCCGAGCGAAGAAAGCGGCACGAGCAAAATCGCGGCACTAAGTATGATATTCATGATTTTCTTTTTTAAAACAGTCATTTAGACGCCCTCTAATGGCTTGATGTTGAAAATATGAGGCCAGTTTAGGGCGCCCGAACTGAACGTTGTCTGAACGGTTTGCCAATCTTTAGGTTCGGTTCGAAAAGTGTTGTGCTAGTCAACCGCCAGCACTGAGGCGACATTGTGATCTGCATCGATCTCAACCTTCAGCCCTGGGCGCAACAACGGCGACTGCCAAAGGTGGCGCGTCAGGCGTTCGTAGTGTTGTATGAAGCGCTTAAGCGTCGCATCCGCCATACGATGCGACGGAGAGATGTCTGCTTCCTGCTGGGCACGCCATGCGTACACCTGCGCAAAGTCCGGCACCCGCAAATGCACCCAGAACTCAACCGCCTCCCACATCGGTTTATAGTGAATGATCTGAGTATTCACCCAATGCCGCCAAACGCCATCCGGGTCTTCACGGACCTCCAATTCATTGATCGGCTGTGCAAGCGCCTCCGGCTCCTGGCGTGTCACGCCGACACACCATCCTTCAAGTATCAGGCAATCTGTATGAATTACCTCCTCGCTTGAACGATCGTCCGTCGCCTTATCAAACCGGGGCACACTGGCCGCTTCATCGGCAAGGTGATGCCTCAACAGTTTGGCCAGCCATGCATGGTCGTGAGTACCGGGCACACCACGCGTCACAAGCAGGGGATGGACAGCCGCTGCGAGCGCCCGACGCGCCTTTTTTGATAAATAAAAGTCGTCGATGGATACGGCACTGGCACGCACCCCTTCTACACTCAGCGCCCGAACAAGCATTGCCGCAAGCGTGGACTTACCACTGCCTTGACTGCCCGAAATTGCCAGCACCCGGATGCCTCGTTGACTTACAAGCTTCGCTGTCAAGCCTGCCAGCAAACCCCAATCAACAAACGCCTCATCACCTGCAGCCCCCAGATCCATTGCCTCACCCGACATCTCGGTACCCAGGGTTTCGAGCTCTAGTCTATCTACCATACCTGCCAGCCCACGCCTTTAATGCCCCGCGCTGAGTCCTTTGCCTCTTTCTGACGGGAACCTTCATTCCCAACACAGTCTAACTGCCTTATGAGTGGAGCGATAATATTGAATCACCCTGACAATCAGATGATCACCTGGTGCTAAGACTCATATCCAAAACAATTTCTCCGTGCGCGAAATAACCAAGCAGGTATAGTGCACGGTCCATCGAGTGAGACGAGATATACCGTTGAACAAAATCGTTAGTTTGAGCACGATCGCGGCCTGGATCGTGCTCGCCGGGTGCCAGGAGGCTGTCCAAAAGGTCGACACCTCTGACGTCACAGACACGCTTAACGCAGAGGTTCGAAAGAGCCCGAATGACGACCGCAACTACCACTACCTTACCCTCGAAAACAGCCTCAGAGTGTTGCTGGTTTCCGACCGCACGACAGATAAGTCAGCTGCCGCATTATCGGTTTACCGGGGCAGTTTCCATGAGCCTGAAAACAAGAACGGGCTTGCTCACTTTCTGGAACACATGCTCTTTATCCAGACAGAGAAATACCCGGAGATCGATGGATTTCAGACCTTCGTCTCTGCGAACGGCGGCGCCTCTAACGCCTACACCGCTGCCGACCACACCAACTACTTTTTCGACGTACGACCAGATGCATTTCCGGAAGCGCTCGATCGTTGGGGACACTTTTTCATTGATCCGATCATCAGCGCTGATTATGCCAGCCGGGAAAAAAACGCCGTTCACTCTGAATATCAGATGCAAATTAAAGCAGACAACTGGCGCGGTTTTATGGTCAGCAAAAATGCGCTGAACCCAGCCCATCCCGGCAGTCGTTTTACCATTGGCTCACTTGAGACCCTAGCCGGAGATATACAAGCTGACCTGTTGAAGTTTTTTGATGAGGCGTATTCCGCAGACCAGATGGGCCTGGTCGTCCTTTCCAACCAATCGCTCGACGACCTCGAAAACCTGGTTCGCCCGATCTTTGGCCAGATTGAAAACAAAAATCTAGGCACTCACACGACCACTACCCCCATGTATCTTAAGCACCAACTACCCGCCATGGTCGATTACCAGTCGCAGAAACAGGGGGCGAATATCACCTATGCATTTACGATTCCAACAACACGCCCACACTATCGCACTAAACCTGAGCAGTACTTTGCCAACCTGATCGGACACGAGGGTCAAGGCAGCCTGTACCAGGCACTCAGTCAACGCGGATGGATTGAGTCTCTCAGCAGTGGCGTCAGCACTTACGACGATGCGCAATCGGTTTTTAACATCAGCATTGATCTCACGCCCAGTGGCGCAAAAGAGCGAGATAAGGTGACCGACTACCTCTTTCAATACATAGAAATGTTGCAAAATTCAGAGCCCGAAGAATGGCTCTATGACGAGCAGGCCATCGTCGCCGAACTGGCATTTCGTTTCCAGGAAAAATCAAGGCCAACCGGTTTCGTCTATCAGATGGCACCCCGCCTGCAACACTTCCCTGCCGGCGACCTTCTCGTCTCTCCATATTTGATGGAACGCTTCGATGCTGCACTCATCAAGCAATATCTTGGCTACCTCAACCCAAAAAATGTCGTCATCGAGTACGCTGCACCGGACGTTGAGACAGATTCGACCGAGCCGTGGTTTGGCGTTCCTTACAAGATTGAGCGCGGACCCATCCCACGAACGGCAACTGAGGTCAGTTTCAGCCTCCCACCCCGCAACGCGTTCCTCCCCCAAGATTTTTTATTGAAAGAGGCAGACGACAACCGGATAGCGCTACACAACGATATTCCTGGTCTTAAACTCTGGCTAGACACCGATGTTTCGTTCGGTGCACCGCGCGCGAATCTGAGCCTGCAGATCAACGTTGAGGGCGGTTTTGTCAGCCCTGCCGAACGAGGCATGGCTACTCTGTATCGACGCCTGGTCCAGGACAGTCTGAGCGAACTGGTCTACCCCGCCTATTTGGCCGGGCTGAGCTACCGTATTAGCGTGCCTGATTCCGGATTTGAAGTTGCCGTCGACGGTTATCACGATAAGCAAAATGAACTTCTGCGAGAAGTATTACATGCGCTGTTGCATGCGGAACTTAAAGCCGACCGGTTTGAGTTCTTAAAGCAAGCCCTAATCAAGGATTGGCAAAATACGCGCAAAGAACGTCCCTATGCGCAACTCATGAGTACCCTGCAGGACACACTACGCAGTGGTCGATGGCCCCGGGAAATGCTGATCGAATCGCTGGACCCTGTGTCCCTCAAGGATCTCACCAAATGGCGGAATCAAGTGCTTGCAAAAGTGGGTGTCGTGGGGATGATCCACGGCAACGTTGACACAGCAGGCAGTGAACACCTGGTCAAACTCCTCCAGGATATGCTGCCACTTGCAGAAACCTCGGTGCATAAAGCGTCTGCTCGCGATATTGGCCAAAGTGCGTTATACGAAGTCACGATTGATCACGACGATTCGGCGATCGTACTGCGTGTACAGGATGAGGATGACAGTTTCGAAAGCCGTGCGCGGAGTATGCTCGGTGCACAGATTCTGCGGCCGGAATACTTTCGGGAACTACGTACCGAGCAGCAACTCGGATATATAGTGAGCGCAAATAATCAGCCGGTTGTCAGACGATCCGGGCTCAATTTCATCGTTCAGTCCCCGGCCCAGAGTGCCGCCCATCTCGAAAAGGCGACGTTAGAATTTATCGATCGCTTTATCCCCTATTTTGACGCAATGCAAGACGACGACTTTTCGCAACACAAGGCCGGTCTCATCGCACGCCTGCTCGAAGCACCGAAAAATCTTGCAGAGCGGTCCCGGCTATACTGGCGGGATCTTACCGACGGCCACATGACCTTCGATTCCCGCCAACAACTTGCCGCTCTGGTCGAGGCGCTGACAAAGAAAGAAATGGCCACTTTCTTTCGTGATGTCAGACACAAACTCGACACCCAAAGGCTCTTGATTTACAGCGCCGGTAAATTCGAAGACCCACCTACCGAGGGCAAACGCCTGGCACATCCTACAGATTCGATCTGACGTTAGCCGGCCGGGCCAAGGTTCAATTTATAGGGCGGTAAAGATTCCAGGAGTGTCCGACCATAGCGTTGGGTGATAATCCGTTTATCCAGCAAACTGATACGTCCATAGTCTTCTTCATGACGTATCAACCGCCCACAGGCCTGAATTAGCTTAAGCGCCGCATCAGGTACCGAGATTTCGTAAAACGCATTGCGTCCCCGTGCTTCAGCCCATTCCGCCATCGCCTGATCGACGGGGTCGTCAGGCACGGCAAACGGCAGTTTGATCATAATGACATGACGACAATAATCCCCCGGCAGGTCGAGACCTTCCGAAAAGCTGGCCAGCCCCACGAGCGTCGAATGCTCTCCCTTATCGATCTTGTTTCTGTGGGTGCGAATCAGCACCTGTTTGGCTGCCTCGCCTTGTATCAGCAGCTCTTCGCTGAGCGTATCCGGCAGTGCCTTTACAACTGCATTCAGCTGACGCCACGAAGTAAAAAGCACCAGAGCACTCTTTTCCTGGGCCACGAGTTCAGGCAATAACTCAGCAACTTCCGCGCTGTGTGCATCAAAATCACGGGGGTCGCTTTGCATCGCAGGAACACAAAAACTCACGATCTCCTGGTAGTTAAACGGGCTAGGGATGCGCACCTGGATAGTGTCTGGCGACAACCCGGTACGTTCAATGAACCGATCAAACCTGCCCAGTGCACTCAACGTAGCCGATGTGCAGATTGCCGCATAGGCACGCTGCCACAAAACTTCATCCAGTATATATCCCGGTTCGATGGGTGCACTGATCATCTCAACGTCAAAGCCCGTTCTATTCACCCATCGCGCATGTCGGTAAGGAGAACCCGACGCATAATCGCGCATCAGTGCCAGACTAGCCGACGTTCGCATCTGTAACTGTGCAACGGGTACAAGCCAATCTTCAGCTTCGTGGGCTTTTTCCCAGGTGACCTCCCCGCTCACCGCATTCTGTAAAAGCGTGTGCACGAGATCCAGGTCGCTCTCGATTTTTTCCATCGCCGGTATCGTGGCATCAGCCGCTTGCTTAAGTGCTTCAGGCACTTCACCGAGAGGAAACCGACACGTCTCGAGATTTTCATCCCTGACCTGAAATTCAAGCAGCTGGAGTTCCTCACCCAAAGCCTCCAGCAACCCTCTGAGTTGTCCAGTCTCGGCAGCGACACTGGTTGCTCGGGAAACGAGATCTTCAGGACGAGCAAATCTTTGGGTCATGCTCCCGAGCACGGAATTGAGGCGATCTAACCATTGCATCGTGCCCCCGATGCGAGCGCTTGCCGAAAAATGATTTTGTGTTTTGTCCGCCAGATGATGCGCCTCATCAAGAATAAATACGCAATCCTCCGGTTCCGGCAGGACTGCGCCACCACCCAGCGCGAGGTCGGCAAGCACCAGGTCGTGATTGGCAACGATGACATCCACCCCTTCCAGAGCATTGCGGGCTTTAAAAAAGGGGCATTGCTTGAAAAAACTACAACGATTGTTACTGCAACCACGATGATCCGTGGTCACACCACCCCATGCCCCATCGGGCATCTCATCGGACCAACTGTCGAACTCTCCGTCCCACTCGCCTTTGCCAAATGCATCAAGCAGAGACTGGTAGAACGCGCTGTGGTCTTCATCCATCTCTTCAAAAAGGGGGATGTCCTGTTGTCCCTGGTACTTCAGATGATCATCCAACCGCTTGAGGCAGAGGTATCGACCCCGTCCCTTGGCCAGGCTCACCGAAAATTTGAGGTTCGCATTGTTCTTTAGGTCCGGGATATCCTGCAACGTGACCTGCTCCTGCAGCGCAATCGTCGCTGTAGACAAAATGACCGTTTTACCGAGTGTTTGTGCGGCCGGAATCGCTGCAAGGCAATAGCCAGCAGTTTTTCCGGTGCCGGTCCCGGCTTCAATTACAGCGATCCGGTCAGCTTCTGCTGTTAAAGCACGGGCCACATAAGCGATCATCTCACGCTGGCCGCGTCGCGCCTTAAATCCACGCGCATCAAGCCACGCCCTGTAGGCGTTCTGGATGGTGTCTTTGAGTTCGTCAGTAAGAAGAACAGATACGGGCGCGTTCATCGAGTTAGCTTACCTTGCCTGGATGGCCCGAAGCCACCGTTGAGTCACGTCGCCCGCTGTGAGAAATTGTCGAAATGAAACAATTGGCCTTATATTGTCTGCTCATAGCGTCTCCGTGCGTCTTTTCGAGCCCCATGGCCGAAGCACTCCAGGTGCCTGTCGGTTTTTATGTCGCTGAGCTCAAATTCAAAGTCCCCGGGGCCAGACAGATGGCCCTGACTGACGAAGGCACTTTGCTGGTGGGCTCACGTCGTCAGGGCGTCGTCTACGCGGTACCTGATGCCCTCACCCGGAACACACCCGAGGTAATTAAGGTCATCGAAGGATTAACAATGCCTACCGGCCTGACCCTCTTAGACGGAGACCTTTATATCGCGGCATTAAACGAAGTGGTTCGTATCGACGATGTTGAGCGAACATATACCGATCCCGAGCCCAACGTGGTCACCCGAGACCTCCCCACAAAACGACATCATGGGTGGAAGTACATCAAATTTGGTCCCGATGGCTACTTGTATGTGCCAGTTGGCGCCCCATGCAATAACTGCCTGTCCGGGGATACGAGGTTCGCGAGCCTGCTGCGAATGAATGCAGCGACGGGCGAAACTGAAGTCTGGGCAGCCGGCATTCGCAACACGGTTGGATTCGCCTGGCATCCAAATACCGGCGACCTTTGGTTTTCAGACAACGGCAGAGACAGGCTGGGCGACGACGTTCCACCCGAAGAGATCAACGTCTCTACACGTAAAGGTCAACACTTCGGATATCCGTTTATACATGGCGGTGATCTGCCTGATCCGAAATATGCCGGGCACGACGCACAGCCTGAAGAGATGACAGGGCCTGTTGTGAAGATTCAGGCCCACTCTGCGGCACTCGGGATGGCCTTCTACACGGGCGATGCGTTTCCCAGCGCGTACAAAAATGCACTCTTTGTGGCAGAACACGGATCCTGGAATCGATCCAGCAAAGTGGGTTATCAGGTCAGCGTGATGACAGACGCAGACGGGCAAGCGCAGTATGAACCGTTCGTTACCGGCTGGCTCAAAGGACAACACGTCAGTGGTCGGCCCAATGATGTGCTGGTTACACCGGGTGGCGAACTGCTCATCTCAGATGACCAACGCGGGGTCATCTATCGCGTGACCTATCTCGGCGATAAGGATTAATCCCAGACCCGCGCCAACCTCTGTATCAATCTAACGCAATGAAGCACCGAGCAGCTCGCGGGCAATGATATGACGTTGTACTTCGTTGGGCCCTTCGCCGATCCTGCGAATGCGCATTTCTCGATACCAACGCTCAAAAGGCAGGTCTTTCGCAACACCCAGACCACCGAACATCTGCATGCAACGGTCGACGACACGACCGCCTGCCTCTGTGGCCACGAGCTTCGCCATCGCCGCCTCTTTTCTGAAGGGCTCACCCTTGTTCGCTTTGTTAGCTGCTTCGAGCGTAATCCAGATCGACTGCTTGATGTCGATTTCGTTGTCCACAAGCATCCACTGAATGGACTGGCGGGTCGACAGGGGCGCACCGAATGTTTCTCGTTGGGGAACATATTCCAACGCCATCTCATGTGCCTTAACGGCCACGCCGATACATCCAGCCGCGTAAGGTATGCGCTGGCGTGTCAGGCGATCATTTGCAATTGCAAAACCTCGATTCACTTCACCAAGAATGTTACTTGCAGGGACACGCATGTCTTCAAACTGTAATTCAGTCGCGTAGTGCGCTGAGCGTAACGTGTGTACGATTCTGCGCACGTGAAAGCCAGGGTTGTCTGTATCGACAATAAAGCAGGTGACACCATTGCGCCCCTTGTCCGAATCCGAGCGCGCAAATACAAGTCCGTAATCGGCGCGGTCTGCACCACTGATCCATAATTTGCTGCCGTTGATAATCCAGTCATCTCCATCCCGGACAGCCTTGGTTTGGATGGCACGAGCCGGGTCCGAACCACCGCTGGGTTCAGACAGGCCGAAAAAGCCACGCTTTTCACCTCGAAGGGTCGGATAAAGATAACGCTCCTTTTGCTCGTCCGTGGCTTCGAACAACTGCGCCAGCCCCGCCCCACCAAAAGTGCCGTAACAGGGTGCATAAAGCCCGGCTCTGTGCTGTGACATTTCCATCGCAATTAACGTGCGTGTGACGAGATCAATATCCGGACCACCATATTCCGGTGGGATATCGAGTCCATAGAGTCCCATCTCCCGAGTTTTTTCGATGAGACGTTCTCGGTCTTGTGTCTGTAATTCGTCCGCGTCCGGATCCAGATTGAGTTCTAAAGGCAGAATTTCTTCACGCACAAACCTGCGCACCATGCCCACAATCATGTCCTGTTCTTCCGTCAAATCCAGATTCATATCCTCACCTTACGCCGGACTCAAACGACCCAGACGGGTCGGTCGATGATTGAATTCGATGTTATACCTCGGTAATTCACCGAAGTCAGCGTTGTGCACCCAGAGAAGTTCGCGAAAACGACTCTGATAGGCTGTGTTGATCTCCCAGCGAACCTGGGTTGCTGCCGATAGGCGTTCAGTCATATCCCTTACCTCACCTTTGAGGCCATAAAGGCTATTGCCGCCCGCAAACCCGATATAGATTACCGTGCCCGAATCGTCAGCCAGTTGATAAACACCCAAATGTCCTCTCAGACGTGTAAGTGCTTCGTCGATCGACTGCCAGGGTTTGTCCAATCGAATCGCCATGGTCAGATACGCTCTTTGAGATCAACTTCATTGCGCTTTTTGGGCATGATCGAAATTTCCATGGGCGAAAAATGCTCCATATCGATGTCGATCAGATAAGGGCCTGGTGTATCAATCGCCGTATCGAATGCGGTTTCAAATTCCGCCACACTGTGTACCCGCTCTGCGGGCACGCCCATAGACATGGCCATCTGAGCAAACCCAACCTTGCCTAGATCCGTTTCGTTGATGCGTCCGAAGCGATTGTCCTGCAGCCACCGCAAGACGCCATAACCCGAGTCGTTGAAAATGCAAATGATGAGCGGCACCTTGTACTGGGCTGCGGTTGCAAGCTCCGTCGCATGAAACATGAACCCTCCGTCG
>JAYZCO010000053.1:0-26311 GCA_036338285.1 Pseudomonadota bacterium | reverse complement strand
TACGACTCCGCCTACGGGCCGAACAAGGGCCTGCCGCCGCTGGAGGTCGAGGCCGCACGCAGCGATGCGGAGCGAATGCAGGGCACGCAGGGGACCGCGGCGAACATCCTCTCCTTCGACACCCAGCTTGGCGACATCGTCGCCTTCCACTGGGCCACCTTTCACGGCGGCGGCGCCACGCCGCCCAAGGTGAAGCGCCGGACGGTGGCCCTGCGCTACGTTGGTCCCCGTTGCTTCATGTCACCCCGGAGCACAAACTCGCCGGAGCAGCGCGAGAGGTGGTTGAAGTCGAAGATCCACCCCTTCGAGGGGCCTGAGCCGGCCTTCCGGTTAATACCTTTCTTCGGGGGAGAGGAAAAGGCGTCAACTACGAATTCCGGCATCACCTACGGGGACCGACTGCAGTGAGCGAACGAGGGAGCCATCCACAAGGACGGCAAACTCGATGGGCTAATGAGACCGTAGCAATGGAGAACTTCTTCAACTGCAGTTAGCTTTAGCGAAGCTCACCATCTCCTCGATCGCAGTGATGGCCTCCGGCGCCTCAACGCCTCGATCTTCGAAGCGCACCGGCTCCGCGGGAAAGGTCTCTGGGTAATGCATGCGCCATGGGCCGTTCAAGATCCAAATATGCTCGGCGTCGTGATACTCCGTGAACTGAACGGTCACGCCCACTGCTCGCGCAGAGGCTGCGAGCCGAGTGCTGTCGTCGTGGCAGATGTCGCGTCCTGCAGCCTGGATCAGTAGCGGCGGTAGCCCGGAAAGATCACGGTAAACGGGCGAGTGTCGCGGATCCATGGGGTCGACACCTCCTGTGGATAACAAGGTCTCGCACAGCATCTCGACCACCTCGCGGCGAATGTCAAACTGACCCTTGACGGGGTCGTCGAGCGAGGGTGTATTCATCGCGATGTCCGCCCACACGGAGTTCAGCATCCCGCAGCCGGGCATGGGCAGACCCATGTCGCGCGCATCCGCGCACAGCGAGACGGTGAGCGCACCTCCTGCGGAATCGCCGGCGACCGCCACGCGCTCTGGCCGGTAACCCTCTGGACCGATCAGATGCTGGTACACGGCGAGCACATCTTCGTGTGCTGCAGGAAACGGAAAGCGTGGTGCCAGGCGATAGTCTAGGGTCACAATACGGCAGCCGAGACCCTGGGCAAGACGTGCTGTGCCTCGCCGGGCCCACGCAGCCAGCCCGTTGGAATAGCCTCCCCCGTGGAGATACAACAGGACCAGGCCGTCGTCGGTGATCCCGTCGGTCGGCGTCGTGATCTCCACCGGCACGCCGGCAAGCTCGTGGCGGGTATAGGTCGCTCCCTCCGGTTCGACAATTAGCGGGCCGAACGCCTGTTGTTGTTCTTCGATCTGCTGTTGCATCTCGGGCGTCATGTTCCTTCCTTCCAATGTGGCCACCGACCTAAATTACCGCCACTGCGTCATTTGAAATTTTCCAGTACCTTGAGCAGGATTATCTGAGAGCTTGAATTGGTGGAGGCGGCGGGAATTGAACCCGCGTCCGCTGGCTCGCTGCTATTGGCTCTACATGCTTAGAGTCCGTCAATTGTTTTAGCTTCAAACGACCCGACGGTCAGGGTGTTGTCAGCGAGCCCGATTAGTTTTAGCGCTTCAGCCCCGGACGAGACATCCACGCGATCCTGCTACTTTGCCGTCGATTTCTCCTAGCAGGAAACGGATCATCGACGTAAGCGGCGGTTTTAGGCCGCTAGTGCGTAGTTTTCGTCGTTGGCAACTATAAAAGTTACAGCGATTGTTTAACGAGAGTCACTACCCTCTCGGCATGCACCGCAAGTTTTGATACCCGCGTCGAAACCAAGTCGCCCCCAGTTTCGTCATAATAATGATCTATAAAAAACGACTCGAATCGCCGTTTTACTTAACCTCCTCGTGTTGACAGCACCGACATTATAACGCGCTTAGTCTCTGCTTAGGCGTTTTGATTCACATGCCTGGCACCCGGGGGTGAGTTAAACTCAAAGGATGGTTCTACGACTTTTGTTATTTATGTTCATATTGTGCGCGACCGCAGCCTCCTACGGCCTCGATCCACGCGCCGATATCGAAAAGGCCGTTAAACTGATCGAGGCCGGCGAACATACCTTTGCGCGTGCGTATCTCGAACCCAGCGTGATCTCACCCTATCTTTCCAATGGTGAACGTTCCCGGGCTTATTACCTGCGTGGCTTCACCTACCTTGTGCAAAACTTACCAGTCTCAGCTCGCAAGGATTTCAATCGTGCGCTGGAATTCAATGCCTCTAACCCGGCAGCCCTGGTGGAACTGGGTCGTCTGCATCTGGCGGGCAAGGGCATAGAGAAAGATGCGCAATTGGCGCTCACCCTTTTTGAACAGGCTGCAACGCTCGATTATCCGGCGGCGCGTTTTCATATTGGTTATGCGTACTTACTTGGCGAGGGTGTCGAGAAAAACCTGATTAAGGCGAGGGAAATACTTTCACTGGCGGCTGATCAAGGACATGTGTTCGCCATGATGAGCCTCGCGGCCAGCTATCGTAAAGAGCATGTTGCACGGCCTGAGCCGGAACTTGCCCACGCCTGGTACCTCAAGGCGCATGCGGCGGGCGAAGGCAAGGCGCTGTTAGCCATTGGCTATATGATGGCTAACGGGGAACTGGGTCAGGCGAATCAGCATAAGGCCGTCGAGGCTTTTCAAAAGGCCGCGGATGAAGGGGTGATCGAAGCAAATACGAGCCTGGCCTATGCTTACCTGACCGGCAAAGGCACCAAAGCGGATGCGGAGGCGGCCTTCTACCATTACCATCGCGCAGCTGAAGGGGGTGATGAGGCAGCTTACTTAGGGCTTGGCCACCTTTATGACCATGGAATTGGTGTGGAGAAATCCAAAGGTGTCGCTAAAACCTGGTATGAACGGGCTGCGCGCTCAGGAAATGTGGATGCACAGTTGCGCTTAGTCGGCCTCTACCTTCGTGAAGATACGGCCGTGGCAGGCAAGCAGGCACTCTATTGGGTTAAGGAAGCGGCACGCAGTGGCAAGTCACAAGCAGTGAATGACTATGCCTGGCTCTTAGCCACATCCCGTTTTGATGAGATTCGCAACGGTACCCTGGCACTTGATCAGGCACAGCGTGCAGTATCCAAACGGGCAAGTGCGGCGTTTTTAGACACGCTGGCTGCGGCGTATGCGGAGATAGGCAACTTTAATGAAGCCATTGCTGTGCAGGAGCGGGCTATCGCGGCAATCGTGGCAGAAGAAGCGGATCTATTGGGCGAATTGCAGACCCGCTTGGAGTATTATCGACGCAACCAACCCTGGCGGGAGTAGTTACTTTCTGGTAAAACACGCCCGCTCTCGGTTTGGCTGGTCCGGGAAGAGGACCAGGGCCGACCAGAAGTGGAAGTTGTTGGGTCAGCTGTTAGTGATAGGGGTTAGATTGAGCTTCGACAATAGACGTACTCGGACAGTGTATGGCGTTATTCGGGAACTCTTTGCGAACGGCAAGACGTCCATCCGTTACGGTGATGTCAACAGCGTGCTGCGTGAGCTAGGCTTGCCGATGGGGACCTGGGAGGTGCGTGCAGAGTTTTCTCAGCTGGAGCGGGAGGCAGCGATAGAGTGGGATCCCGAGACGGGTGCCTGGTACCTCACTGAAAATTCGTCCCTTAAAGATACCGGCTAGACGCATATGCAGACCACGGTTGATCTCTCTGCACTGCCTGCGATCGAGCAGCCAAGGCGCATTGCCATCCTCAAGTCGAAATGGTATCCGGAATACGTCGAGAGCATGGCGCAAGCCTGCGAAAAACTCCTGCGCCAGTATGGTTATGAAGACATCGTGCAACACACATTACCCGGTTCTCTGGAACTGCCACTGGCTGCACGGGACCTGCTTGTTGAAGACAAAGAAAGGCAGATTGATGCGCTGGTTTGTTTTGGTGTGATCGTCAAGGGTGCGACCCTGCATTTTGAGATGATCAGCCACGAGTGCATGCGCGGTTTAGGCCGGCTCATGGAAGAATTCCGCACGCCCATAGTCGTCGAAGTTATACCAGTCTTTGACATCAAGGATGCGGCTGAACGGGCTGCCGACGATGAACTCAATAAGGGCATTGAGGCAGCCGCGACGGCGATAGAGATGGTTGCCTGGCGGCGTCAGCACACCTCATCTTGATTTCATGAGGCGTGCCTTGTCGCGCTGCCAGTCCTGATCCTTTTTTGTTGCGCGCTTGTCGTAGAGTTGTTTGCCCTTGCCAAGTGCGATCTCGAGCTTGACCTTGTTGCCTTTCCAATACATGGCGGTGGGGATACATGTGAAACCTTTTTGCTGAGTCGCTGCAAATAGCTGAGCCAGCTCCCGCGCATGCAGCAATAGCTTACGCATGCGCTGCGGTTCTGCTATGACGTGGGTACTGGCTGCCAGCAGGGGTGTGATATTGGCGCCGGTGAGAAAGGCTTCCCCTTTGTGCAGCGCAACATAACTGTCAACAAGTGCGACGCGTCCTTCTCTTATGGCTTTAACTTCCCAACCCAATAACGCGATACCCGCTTCGAAACGTTGTTCCAGATGGTAGTCATGGCGGGCACGACGGTTTTGCGCGATGGTGCCGCTGCCTGAACCGGCTTTTGTGCTGTTCCCTTTGCCTTTGGCCACGTTGGTATGGGAATTGGGAATGGGCGCGGAGTATATCATTGGTATTTTCTTAGGTGTCCGTGAATGGGTTGGGTACAATGCTCTCCCAATCGCACAGATGGATGCACATCATGGCATTGGGTTCTGAAGCATCACGTGGGCTGTGGTCCAACCGCTGGCTATTTGTTCTCGCAGCTGCAGGGTCAGCGGTCGGTCTCGGTAATATCTGGAAATTCCCTTACATCGCTGGTGAAAATGGTGGCGGTGCATTCGTGCTTATCTATCTGGTTTGTGTGGCTGTCGTGGCTATTCCGATCATGATTTCGGAAGTGATGCTCGGACGTAAGGGTCGAGCGAGCCCTATACACACCATGCAGAAGCTGGCAGATCTGTCGGGCGCAAGTCGCAAGTGGGTGTTTATCGGATGGCTTGGTGTGATGGCGGGTTTTTTGATTCTCTCCTACTACGCAGTCATTGCTGGATGGGCGTTTAACTACATTTTTCTGTCGGCTCAAGGCACCTTCACCAACGTCAGTGCTTCTGTGGTGGAAGCGACGTTCAATGATTTTCTGTCCAGTCCGATTGAGCTCATCGGCTGGCAGACATTGTTCATGGCACTCACCATCTGGATTGTAGGGCGTGGTGTCAGCAAAGGACTCGAAACAGCGGTTCGTTGGTTCATGCCGCTGTTGTTTGTGCTCCTTTTGGTGCTACTGGGTTATGCGTTTAGTTCGGATGGGTTTGAACAGGGCTTACATTTTATGTTCGATACGCGATTCGATGCGGTTTCAGCCGAAACCTGGCTTGTTGCCATGGGCCAGGCGTTTTTTACGCTCAGCCTCGGCATGGGCGCGATGATGGCCTACGGCTCCTACGTGCCTGAGGACGTAAGTATCGGCCAGACCGTTGTGATCATTGCCCTGCTTGATACTGCAGTGGCGGTGGCGGCCGGTATGGCGATCTTTCCGATCGTGTTTGCTAACGGGCTTGAGGCAGCGCAAGGTCCTGGGTTGATGTTTGTGACGGTACCGCTCGCCTTCGGACAGCTGCCATTGGGTGGGTTGTTCGGCACACTCTTCTTTGTACTGGTGAGCTTTGCGGCGATCACATCCGCAATCTCACTGACCGAACCTGCGCTGGCTTACCTTGTTGAAGAATACAATGCCAAGCGTACGCGCGTTGCCATCAGCCTCGGTGTGATCTGCTGGACACTTGGACTTGGGACGGTATTTTCATTCAATTGGTGGTCGGAGGGCTACATCATAGGCAGCATGACTTTCTTTGATTTGGTCGATTATATCTCGCAGAACATCATGCTTCCGCTGGGCGGGTTGCTTATTGCACTCTTCGCCGTGTGGATATTGCCCAAAGCCGTAGTCACAGAACAACTCGATCTGTCCGACGGTATGCCGAGTCTGATCTGGAAACTGGTAGGCGGTGTGGTTGCACCCATCGGAGTGCTGGCAATATTCATCTATACAATCCTGCCGTTGTTCTCTACGAGTGGTTAGGAAAATTATTCGATCGGCACTGATATCGGCGCCGGTGGAACTCGCTTATAAGGTTGTGGCCGATGTCTCGAAGTATCCCGAGTTTTTGCCAGGCTGTGATGCGGTTGCGGTTGAGCAGAAGACGGACGATGAACTGGATGCTCGTGTGACCGTCCGTGCATCAGGTTTGGTGCATTCCTTTGTTACCACCAATCGCTGTGAGGCGACGACCATTACGATGGCGCTGAAGGAGGGCCCCTTTAAAAAGCTAATGGGGGCGTGGCACTTTAGTGCTGTCGGCGATATCGGCTGTCGTGTAGAGGTCGAAATCGTGTATGAAACGGATGTGGCGATAGCCTTTTTTGTGGGTACAGTTGCCGACTCGGTTGCTAACAAGGTGGTCGACGCATTTTCGGCGCGCATCGAAAAGGCTGCGGCGGGCCAGGTATATTGAAGCTGATCGGAATTGAAGTTGTTTATGCCGAGCCTGACAGGCAGATATGCCTGGCTCTGCAGCTGGCCGCCGGCACCCTGGTCGGAGAAGCGCTTGCAGAGGTTTCGGCCGAGATACCGGGTGTTGATCTGGGCACGGTGCCCGTTGGCATCTTCGGTGAGGTCTGTACGCGGTCAAGACGATTGCAAGACGGTGATCGAATAGAGATCTATCGAACCGTTGAGGTTAATGCGAAAGAGGCGCGTCGTCGCCGCGCTGAAGAGCAGGCGAAAGGGCGTTAGCCTGCGTCTTCTCTCGACTCGTCTTCTTCTGTTTCACCGGATTCTTCAGCGGTATTCGATGGTGCTAAGTCGCCTGTGAAGTAAGACAGGGCGTCATCTTCGAAAAACAGGCTCATACGCATGTCGGTTTCAAAAAACCCTGGCACCGTGATGGTATAAATGTAGTCCCACCGATCTTCATTAAAGGTGTTGCGATAGATCGGCTCGCCCATGATGAAGGCAACCTGGCTGCGGCTCATCCCAGGCTTGAGTTTATCAATCATCTCCTGGGTGATGAGATTTCCCTGCTGCACGCTGATTTTGTGCACGCGAGGCATCTTGAATTCGGGCATTTTGAATTTGGGCATCGAGAAGCTGCACCCGGCGATTGCACAGGCACAAAGCAATAGGACTGCAAGGCGGTATATGTTCAAAGATCTGTGAGCCGTCGAAAGGGTCGCGGCAGTTTAGCGAAAGGGTGCGCCTCATTGCTACCCTGGTTGCGCTTCTTTCTGATGCTATTCAGCAGCCTTGAGCAGGGTTGCTGCATAGTCCCGGGTTTGCTCGGTAATGCCAGAGCCTGCAAGCATACGTGCGAGCTCATCAATTCGGCGCGCCTCGTCCAGGATCTGTATGTTGGTGTTGTCCTGATCTTTGACCACGCAGAAGTGGTTATTGCCGAGTGCAGCAACCTGGGGCGCATGGGTGATGCAGATGACCTGTGTGTGGTTGCCAAGATCTCGCAGAATGCGTCCGACAGTATCCGCGGTTGTTCCGCCCACCCCGATATCGGCTTCGTCCAGAATGAGGCAAGGCAGCGCACTGTTCTCAGCCGCGACGATTTGTATCGCCAGCGCAATCCGTGTCTGCTCGCCACCGGAGGCAATCTGGTTGAGCGTGCCGGCGGGAAAGTTGGGATTGGTGGTGATCAAAAAAGTGACCCGCTCAGTACCAAATGCCCATTCGCTCTTTTCAAATGCGACCTCAAGGCTACCGGCATCGATGCCCAGCAGTTGCATGTAGTGTCCCACCATCTTGGCAAACTTTGGTGCAGCTTTGCGACGCGCATTGGACAATGTCAGCGCCGCCTTGCGGTAGGCGGCTTCGTCTTCGGACAATTGGCCTTTCAATGTTGCCAGTGCGGAGTCATCGGCATTCAAGCCCTTCAACTCCACCTCGAGCGCCTCAATGTGGACATACAAATCCTGCGGGCTGACTCGATGTTTCCTGGCAAGATCGAGCACCGTATCGAGTCGCTCGGTCGCAAGGCTCAGTGCTTCGGGGTCGACGACAACTTGATCTTGATAGCGCCGCAGGTCACGAACCGCATCATCAATCAAAACGATCGCATCGTTCAGGTTTGTCGTGGCGGAAATCAGGGTTTCGTGGTCGTCATCGATATGGTTGAGTGCGCCCGTGCCTTGTCTGAGAGAGTCGCTCGTTGCAATATTTTGTGTGGCTTCGTAAAGCACCTCCAATGTCGCCTGCGCGTTGGCGAGGCGCTTGTGCTCAGTTTCTAAAACTTCAAAGTCGCCTTCTTTCAGATTTAGCGCTGAAAGCTCTTCCAGTTGATAGGTCAGAAGGTCTTTACGGTCTGTCGCTGAAGCAAGTGCTGCGTCGAGATCTGCGATCTGCTGATGGGTAGACTGCCAGGTATCCCAAGCTGCACGGACACCCTGTGTCTTCGCTGTCAGACCCGCGTATTCATCCAGCATGATGAGTTGATTGGTATGGTTATCAAGCCGCTGGTGTTCGTTTTGGCCGTAGATCTCAACCAGTTGCTCACCTAAGTCCCGCAAATATTGTGTGGTCACAGGCACACCATTGACAAAGGCCCGTGAACGCCCTTGCCTGGAAACCACCCGACGGATGAGGCACTGGCCTATGTCCTGCGACTCAAGGTCGTCCTGTTCGAGCAAATCGCGAAGTTCGGGCAGCTCGGCCAGATCGAATTCTGCGGACACGTCCGCTTTGTCACAGCCTGGGCGGATGTCACTGGTGTTGGCGCGCTGCCCTAACAGTAGGCCTAGGGCGCTCAGGAGGATGGATTTGCCTGCGCCCGACTCGCCGGTGATCGTGGTAAACCCCGGCTTAAAGTTGATATCTAGTGCTTCGACCAGCACGAAGTTCTTCAGCGTTAGTTGTTTGAGCATGTCGGTAAGTAGTGCACCTTTAGCGAATCGCTGGTATAAGTTTGGGTCGAAAGGTGATTTAAGAATTGCGCTATGTTCTCAGGTAATGACCACTGAGTCGATAAAGGGCTATCTCGGCCATGTAGATGACCGAGCACAGCAGCTTTTTAAGTTGCTGGTGGAACAATATATCGCCGAAGGTACGCCGATTGCGTCTAAGGCGCTCGCGACCATGCCTGAGGTGACCGTCTCGTCTGCCACCGTACGCAATATCATGGGTGACCTTGAATCTGTGGGTCTGGTGAAATCACCGCATACCTCGGCAGGGAAAGTTCCTACCACTCAAGGCTATCGTTTTTTTGTCGATACGCTCTTAAGTTACGAACCACTCGATGCCGGTCGAGTCCGTGAGCTCGAGGCGGAACTGAACCCCGATTTGTCGCCCTCCGAACTGGTGGAGAGTGCCTCGGATATCATGTCCGAGATTACGCATATGACCTGTCTGATCACTACGCCTCTGCGCAATCGAGTCAGCATGCGGCATATTGAATTCGTGGGTCTTGATAAAGATCGTATTCTGGTGATTTTAGTACTTAACGACCGAGAAGTGCAGAACCGGGTCATTCATACCGACCGCGAGTATTCCCACATTGACCTTACCCAGGCAGCTAATTTTATTAATCGCGAATTTGGTGGCCAGGCTCTGTTGGACATCCGACGATCGATCCTTGAGAGCATGCAGGCCGATAAAGATCATATGGACAGTCTCATGCAATCTGCGTTGGATGTTGCCAATGCGGTCTTTGCGGATACGGGGACTGACGATGGCCAGGAACTGGTCGTCCGTGGAGAGAGTCGATTGCTCGATTTCAGTGAAGATACCGGTACGGTGAAGGTGCTGTTTGACGCTGTGTCGCGTAAAGGGCGCGTCCTGCACTTGCTCGATCGGTGTCTTGAAAGCACCGGTGTACAACTTTTTATTGGGGAGGAATCGGGCTACCAGCCGCTAGGTGATATGTCTCTGGTCACATCATCCTATGATGTCAGCGGAGAAATTGCCGGTGTGCTCGGTGTCATTGGGCCCACCCGCATGGATTACAAAGACGTCATTCCTGTGGTTGACGTGACCGCGCGCCTGTTGAGCGCAGCGATGCGTAACGGCTGAACTTAGCTGATCTCGATACACCTTTCGCGGTGTGTTGGGGATAACGTAAAGGCGAAGTAGATTGCCGTTTGTTCCCGTTACACGGTTTAATACCAGGGGTTCATGGCTCGATTGTTATCCTCTTGTTGGGTTGAAAAGTGGCTCACCCCCCTTGCAATTTGATCCCGTCGGCCTCATATACACGGCGGATTTATACGTAGTTGGAATCTATGGTCCATAAAGACGAACAAACAAGTGATCTTAAAGGGCAGGATCAAGCGGCAGAATCGCAGGAAAATGACCCTATCGAGGACGAAGACTTGAAGGTCTTGCCTGATGAATGCGCATCAGCCGACACGGATCTTGCTGGTGAGGATCTTCCAGCTGAGGATCTTCCAGCTGAGGATCTTCCAGCTGAGGAAGATGATGCAGTGGACCTCGATGCTGAAGTTGCACGGTTAAAAGACCAGGTGCTGCGCAGCCTTGCTGAGGTCGAAAACGTTAAACGACGCGCTGTCAGGGACGTTGAAAACGCCCATAAGTTTGCCACAGAGAAGCTGATTGGCGATCTCTTTGTGGTGCTGGATAGCCTCGAGAAGGCTGTAGAAACGGCCCAAGCAACGGATGGGGCTGATGCCATCGCAGAAGGGGTTGATCTTTCTCTCAAGCTCTTTGTTGACACGTTGGCAAGATCAGGGGTCGAGCAGATTGATCCGCTGGGTGAGCCTTTTGATCCGCAATTGCATGAAGCGATGACCATGTTGCCTAATCCCGATGCGGAACCCAATTCAGTCATGGAAGTGATGGCAAAAGGGTACATCCTGAACGGGCGCCTCGTACGCGCAGCTAAAGTGATCGTTGTGAAGGGCGATAATTAAGCCCCCCAAAGAGAAAAATACGGATAAAACACCCAGCCTGGCCTTGAAAGCGTGCCGCAAAGGCCAAATAAAGGGTGTAGAACCAATTTGCACCTCAAAGTAGGTAAACGGAGAAACTAACATGGGCAAGATCATTGGTATTGACCTGGGGACCACAAATTCCTGTGTCGCTGTTCTGGATGGTGGAGACCCGCGTGTCGTAGAAAACTCAGAAGGTGATCGCACCACGCCATCGATTATTGCCTATACGGAAGATGGCGAGATCCTTGTAGGGCAAAACGCCAAGCGTCAGGCTGTGACGAACCCTACTGATACCGTGTTTGCCGTTAAACGCCTCATTGGTCGCAAGTTCAAAGATGATGTCGTGCAAAAAGACATTCAAATGGTGCCTTACACGATTGCTGAAGCGACTAATGGCGACGCCTGGATCGAGGTGAAGGACGAAAAGCTCGCACCACCTCAGGTGTCGGCCGAAATTCTTAAAAAGATGAAGAAGACGGCCGAGGAATACCTCGGTGAAGAAATCGACGAAGCGGTGATCACTGTACCGGCCTACTTCAACGACTCGCAACGCCAGGCCACGAAAGATGCAGGCAAAATTGCCGGCCTCGAAGTTAAACGCATCATAAACGAACCCACGGCCGCAGCGCTTGCCTATGGGCTGGACAAAAAGCGTGGCGACGCCAAGGTCGCGGTGTACGATCTTGGTGGCGGTACATTCGATGTATCCATCATCGAAATTGCCGAGGTTGATGGCGAGCATCAGTTTGAAGTGCTCTCGACAAACGGTGATACGTTCCTGGGTGGTGAGGACTTTGACCTGAGGATTATCGACTACCTTGCGGACGAGTTTAAGAACGAAAATGGCGTAGATCTACACAATGATCCACTTGCATTGCAGCGCTTGAAGGAAGCTTCTGAGAAAGCCAAGATTGAGCTGTCTAACAGCCAGCTGACAGAGATTAATCTGCCGTACATCACGGCTGATCAGACCGGCCCGAAACACCTCGTGATTAAGCTCACCAGGGCGAAGCTCGAATCGCTCGTTGAGGATCTTGCTGAGCGTACGATCGGACCTTGTCGAACGGCGCTTGACGATGCGAGTCTGACGGTTAACGACATCGATGATGTGATTCTTGTTGGTGGTCAAACACGCATGCCGCTGGTGCAGGATAAAGTGAAAGCTTTTTTTGGCCAGGATGCGCGACACGATGTAAATCCGGATGAAGCGGTCGCCATGGGTGCAGCGATTCAGGCGGCCGTGCTGTCCGGTGATGTTAAGGATGTGCTTCTTCTGGACGTCACACCATTGTCGCTTGGTATTGAAACGCTTGGCCAGGTGATGAGCGTGTTGATCGAGAAAAACACCACCATCCCAACGAAAAAGACACAGGTCTTCTCAACGGCTGATGATAATCAGACTGCAGTGACCATCCATGTACTGCAGGGTGAGCGTAAGCAGGCAGGCCAAAACAAGTCGCTTGGACGATTCGATCTTGCAGATATTCCGCCGGCACCCCGTGGCATGCCACAGATCGAGGTTGCATTCGATCTTGATGCAAATGGCATTCTCAATGTGTCGGCTAAGGACAAGGCGACCGGCAAAGAGCAGTCTATTATCATCAAAGCTTCGTCCGGTTTAAGCGACGAAGAAATCGAACAGATGGTTCGTGACGCAGAAGCGCATTCCGAAGAAGATAAAAAGTTTGAAGAGATGGTCACCTTACGTAACCAGGCGGACGGACTCGTCCATGGTGCCCGCAAAGCGGTAGAAGATGCGGGTGACAAAGCCACGGATGAAGAGAAAACAGCCATAGAAGCGGCGGCGTCAGATCTTGAAGAAGCGCTTAAAGGAGATAACAAGGATGACATCGAAGCCAAGATGCAAACCCTCTCTCAGGCCTCGGCTGGTTTGGCTCAGAAAATGTACGAAGAGCAGGCGGCAGCAGCCGGTGGCGAGCCAGGATCGGGCGCTGACGCCCAGGATGCAGGCGTCGATGGCGATGCGGTTGATGCAGAATTCGAAGAGGTGAAGGACGACGATAATAAGTAATCGTCGACCGAACCGCTAAACTAGAATCAGGGCACCCCTGTGCGGGGCGCTCTGTTTTTATTCATAAGGTGGATTAATGTCCAAACGCGACTATTACGAAGTGCTCGGCCTCAATCGGGACGCCTCGGAAGGCGATCTTAAGAAGGCTTATCGGCGTTTGGCGATGAAATATCACCCCGACCGCAATCCTGACGCACCGGATGCAGAAGAGAAGTTCAAAGAAGCATCGGAAGCCTATGAAATCCTGGCGGATCCTGAAAAGCGCCATGCGTATGACCAGTTTGGACATGCAGGGGTGGATCCGAGTCAGGGGGGCATGGGTGGTGGCTTCAACTTTGAAGGGGGTTTGGGCGATATCTTCGGTGATGTTTTTGGCGACATTTTCGGTGGCGGGCGTGGCCGTGGTGCCAATGGTGCGGGACGTGGCTCCGATCTTCGCTATAACCTGAATTTGAGTCTTGAGCAGGCAGTGGGTGGGGATACCCTGGAAATTCGCATTCCGGTTCTGGCTCATTGTGAAGACTGCGATGGTTCAGGGGCTGCCCCTGGAACCAGTCCACAAACGTGTCCGGATTGTGGCGGTGCGGGCCAGGTACGCGTCGCGCAAGGCTTTTTTTCGTTGCAACAGACTTGTCCGCGTTGTCGCGGCCAAGGCCGGGTTGTGACTGATCCGTGCGGCTCGTGTGGTGGTGCAGGTCGTAAGGAAAAGCGCAAGACGCTCTCAGCTAAAATTCCAGCAGGTGTCGACACGGGCGACCGGATCCGTCTTTCCGGTGAGGGTGAGGCAGGTGTTAACGGTGGCCCGCCCGGTGATTTGTATGTGCAGGTTGAAGTCAATGACCATCCGATCTTTGTCCGCGAGGGGCGTCATCTGTATTGCGAGGTGCCTATTGCATTTGCCGATGCGGTGCTCGGTGGTGAGCTCGAAGTCCCGACTCTGGACGGACGTGTGAAGCTTAAGATTCCGGCTGAGACGCAAACCGGCAAGGTTTTCCGATTACGCGGTAAAGGTGTCACGCAGATACGTGTCGGCGGGGTCGGTGACCTTTTATGCAAAGTCGTCGTCGAAACGCCTGTCAAACTCACCGACGCGCAGAAGTCGCTACTACGCGAATTCAAGTCGTCGCTGGGTGACAGCGACCGCCACTCGCCGAAAGAAAAGTCCTGGTTTGATGGTGTCAGAGACTTCTTTGACGGGTTAAAGTCCTGAACTGAAGTTCACGACGCTTAACGACTTTTCAAACAGGGGGCGACATGACACGAGTGGCGGTAACCGGCGCGGCGGGACGCATGGGTAAGACCCTTGTGCGAGCGATACACGAGGCTCAGGATCTTACGCTTGGCGTCGCGGTCGAACATCCCGAGAGTCCGGACATTGGCACCGATGCCGGTGAACTGGCTGGCATCGGCACTAATGGCGTACGGGTACTCGGAGATCTGGGCGATGCCCTAGATGATTTTGATGTGGTGATCGATTTTACAGTACCTAAGGCAACGCTTGGCATCGTGGGGGTGTGTGCTCCGGCGGGCAAGGCCATGGTCGTCGGCACGACAGGATTCACCGATGCAGAACTGACTGACCTCCATAAGCAGGCAGAAACGATACCGCTGTTCATGGCGCCAAATATGAGCATTGGTGTAAACCTGGTGTTTAAGCTGATTCAAATGGCGGCAGAGGTGCTTGATGACAGCGTTGATGTGGAGGTGGTCGAGCTACACCATCGGCACAAGATCGATGCGCCCTCTGGTACAGCGGTACGCATGGGAGAGGTCCTGGCAGAGACGCTCGATCGCGATCTCGAAACGGATGCAATGTATGGGCGTGAAGGCATCATCGGCGCGCGTGATCGCAAAACCATAGGCTTTTCCTCCTTACGCGGAGGAGACATTGTCGGTGAGCATACGGTCATGTTCGCGGGCGAAGGAGAACGCATTGAGATCACTCACCGAGCGCAAAGCCGGATGAATTTCGCACAGGGGGCGTTGCGTGCGGTTCGTTATGTCAGTAACTGTGAACCCGGGGTTTACGACATGCAGACCATTCTCGGACTAAAGTAACGGGTTGCCCCCATGGTTGTACCGTTTGGCGGCATTGGTTTGCTGAAATTGGCCTTCTGCAGAGATAATTTCTAGTAACTTCGAGAGGTTGTGCGTACACTACCGCACCCAAGCTGGAGGCCGTTCATTTCGCTGCACAATGAACACGAACACCTTCAGTCAGGTCGGCGCCGTACCTGAAACGGAGCACGGGTAATTTCAGTTATCCATAACTGTTCGAAGCATTGAGGACGATTGCTTGATACCGGCTTTACTTGCCTTAGAAGACGGTAGTGTATTTCTCGGCCAGTCGATTGGGGTCGAAGGTTCAACCGTTGGTGAGGTGGTCTTTAACACGGCCATGACGGGCTATCAGGAAATACTTACCGACCCGTCGTATGCGCAACAGATTGTTACGCTTACCTATCCGCAAATTGGCAATACCGGGGTCAACCCCGAAGATATTGAGTCCGATAAGATATGGTCTGCTGGTCTGGTCATACGTCAGACGCCCAGACGCAACAGCAACTGGCGTCAGAGTCAATCGCTGCCTGACTACCTTGCCGACGAGGGTGTTATCGCGATTGCAGATGTGGACACTCGTCGACTAACAAAATTGATCCGGGAGAAAGGAGCCCTTGCCGGCTGCATTGTTGCGGGTGCGGACGCGGCAACCGAAGCGGGGCAAGAACAGGCAGTTTTGGCCGCTAAGCGCTTCCCTGGTCTCGTAGGAATGGATCTTGCGCGCGTGGTGACAGGTGAGCATAGAGCCTGGACAGGCACCACCTGGTCTCTTGCCGATGGCTATGGTGAAGTCGGGGAGACGCAATATAAGGTTGTGGCCTATGATTTCGGAGTCAAACGCAACATATTGAGGTTGTTGGCGGATCGCGCATGCGACCTCACGGTTGTTCCTGCCGACACACCTGCAGCAGAAGTGCTGGCTATGCAGCCAGACGGAGTTTTTCTGTCTAATGGTCCGGGTGATCCAGAACCGTGCGATTATGCCATTGAGGCGATCCGGCAAATTCTCAAAAGTGGGGTGCCGGTGTTTGGCATCTGTCTGGGCCACCAGCTGCTCGCCCTGGCGAGCGGCGCGCAAACTGTCAAGATGCCACATGGCCATCATGGCGCCAATCATCCGGTCAAGGATCAGGACAGCCAGGCAGTCATTATCACCAGCCAGAACCACGGGTTTGCTGTAGATGGTGAGTCGCTGCCCGACAACCTACGCTGTACACACGTATCTCTTTTCGACGGCACGATACAGGGGATAGAACGCACTGATATACGTGCATTCGGGTTCCAGGGGCATCCGGAAGCAAGCCCGGGACCTCAGGATTGTGTTTATCTTTTTGACAGATTCATACGCCATATGGATGAGGCGCGGGACGATAATGCCTAAGCGCACGGACATACAAGGCGTCCTGATTTTAGGTGCGGGCCCGATCATCATTGGTCAAGCATGCGAGTTCGATTACTCCGGTGCCCAGGCGTGTAAGGCACTGCGCGAGGAAGGCTACCGGGTCATCCTGGTGAACTCCAACCCGGCCACCATCATGACCGATCCGGCGATGGCCGACGCCACCTACATCGAACCTGTGGAATGGCAAACGGTTGCCCGCATTATCGAAAAAGAAAAGCCGGATGTACTTCTCCCGACGATGGGTGGCCAGACTGCGCTCAATTGCGCTCTGGATCTGGTACGCGAAGGCGTGCTGCAGCGGTTTGACGTTGAACTCATCGGCGCAAGCCAGGATGCCATTGACAAAGCCGAAGACCGTGAGCGCTTTGATCGGGCAATGAAGCGTATCGGCCTGGATACGCCGCGTTCTGCCATCGCGCACAGTCTGGAAGAAGCCCTGCAAGTGCAGAGCCTGCTCGGCTATCCCTGCGTCATTCGACCCTCCTTTACGCTCGGAGGCAGCGGTGGTGGTATCGCTTATAACCGTGAGGAGTTCATAGAAATCTGTGAGCGGGGCCTGGAGTTGTCCCCGACCACGGAGTTGTTGATCGATGAGTCGCTGGTTGGATGGAAAGAATTCGAGATGGAAGTGGTGCGCGATTCTAAAGACAACTGCATCATTGTCTGTTCAATCGAGAACCTTGATCCCATGGGCGTGCATACGGGAGACAGCATCACCGTTGCGCCTTCGCAGACGCTTACCGACAAGGAGTATCAGCTGCTGCGCAACGCCTCTATCGCGGTGCTTCGCGAGATCGGCGTCGATACCGGTGGTTCAAACGTTCAGTTTGCTATCAATCCGGAGGACGGCCGCATGGTGGTCATAGAGATGAATCCGCGAGTTTCGCGATCATCAGCACTTGCCTCCAAAGCCACGGGATTCCCTATTGCCAAAGTCGCCGCCAAATTGGCGGTAGGCTACACGCTGGATGAGCTCGAAAACGACATTACCGGCGGTGTGACACCCGCTTCGTTTGAGCCGAGTATCGACTACGTCGTAACTAAGGTTCCGCGTTTTACGTTTGAAAAATTCCCTCAGGCCGATCCTCATCTCACAACGCAGATGAAATCCGTAGGTGAAGTGATGGCGATTGGCCGTACATTTCAGGAATCACTGCAAAAAGCGTTACGCGGCCTGGAAATCGGTATGTCGGGATTTGATCCTGTGCTTGATACCGCGAGCTCGGGTTGGCGGGCGACGCTGAATCGCGAGTTGGCCAACCCGGGTGCGTTGCGGCTATGGTATGTGGCCGATGCGTTCCGACAGGGCTTTCACCTCGAAGAGATCTTTGCGCTGACCAAAATCGATCCTTGGTTTTTAGCGGAGATCGAAGACATTGTACTGACTGAAACCGAACTTTGTGAACGTACGGCAAAGTCGCTGGACCGCAGTGACTGGTACCAGCTCAAGCGCAAAGGCTTTTCGGACGCTCGCCTCAGTGTACTGCTCACTACGGAGGAGAGTCAGGTCCGCAGCTTGCGTCAAGCGCTCGATGTCCGCCCTGTCTATCGTCGGGTCGATACCTGTGCTGCGGAATTTCCAGCCACGAGTGCCTATATGTATTCGACTTACGAGGAGGAATGCGAGGCACGGCCGAGCGAGCGAGCAAAGATCATGGTTCTGGGTGGCGGGCCTAATCGCATTGGACAGGGTATTGAATTCGATTACTGCTGTGTGCATGCAGCACTCGCTATGCGCGAGGACGGCTATGAGACAATCATGGTCAACTGCAACCCGGAAACCGTCTCGACGGACTACGACACCTCCGACAGACTCTACTTCGAACCTGTCACGCTCGAGGATGTCCTTGCCATTGTTGACGTAGAGCAACCCGCTGGCGTTATCGTCCAATTTGGAGGTCAAACACCGCTAAAACTTGTCAATGATTTGGAGGCGGCAGGTGTCCCGATTATTGGCACGAGTCCGGATGCTATCGACCGTGCTGAAGATCGAGAGCGTTTCCAGCAACTGGTTGAAAAACTGGCTTTACGTCAACCGTCGAATCGTGTTGCTTCCGATCCCCAGCAAGGTGTCGAACGTGCCCAACAGATAGGCTATCCGATCGTTGTTCGTCCTTCCTACGTTTTGGGCGGAAGAGCCATGGAGATTGTCTACTCCGATGAAGAGCTTGAGCAGTACATGCAGAATGCGGTGGATGTGTCCAATGATTCGCCTGTTCTGCTCGATCGTTTTCTCGATCAGGCTGTTGAGGTCGATGTTGATGCGGTTTGCGACGGTGAGCAGGTCGTTATCGGCGCCATCATGCAACACATCGAGCAAGCGGGTGTGCACTCGGGCGATTCTGCTTGCTCACTGCCACCGTACAATCTGGCGGCTCACATCCAGGACATGATTCGTGAACAGGTGAAACGGATTGCGATCGAACTCAAAGTCATTGGCCTTATGAACGTACAGTTGGCCGTCCAGGGAGAAGAGGTCTTTGTCTTGGAGGTCAACCCACGTGCCAGTCGCACGGTGCCGTTCGTATCTAAATGCATAGGGACTTCCCTGGCTAAAGTGGCCGCGCGCTGTATGGCAGGTGTAACGCTCGATGAACAGGGTTTCACGGCAGAAGTGATCCCGACAAATTTCAACGTCAAGGAGTCCGTCTTCCCATTCGCTAAATTTCCCGGTGTGGACCCAATCTTAGGTCCGGAAATGAAATCAACCGGCGAAGTCATGGGTGTCGGTGCTACGTTCGGTGAAGCCTTTGCCAAAGCGTCACTTGGGGCTGGGGAGATCCTGCCGAGAACCGGGCGCGCTTTCATCAGCGTTAAAGAATCAGATCGTGCTGCATTGCCGGATATCGCTCGCGCGTTCGTCCAACTTGGTTTTTCACTGGTTGCCACCACCGGTACGGGGAAAGCTCTTGAAGCCGCGGGCCTTGCATGTGCTCGGATTGCTAAAGTAAATGAAGGCCGACCAGACGTGGCCGATATGCTAAAGAACGAACAGATCGATATCATCATCAACACCACAGAAGGCAGACAATCGATTGCGGATTCTGCCGTAATCAGACGGCTCGCTCTGCAGAAAAAAGTGTGTTACACCACCACTCTGGCAGGTGGCGAAGCGATCAGTATTGCCATTAAGCAAGGTCGGGGGGAACTGGTTCATAGCCTTCAGGACCTGCATGAAACCATTCGTTGAGTTAAGTTAAGAGATCGCTCACGACACAACGTCAGTGATGAGCAAAAGAAATCAGGTAAAAGATTAGTAGATAACCCGTGCCGATACCGATGACTGTTGAAGGGGCCGAGGCGTTGCGTGCAGAACTCAAGCACCGCAAGACTGTCCTTCGACCCAACATAACCCAGGCGATAGCAGAAGCCCGGGAACACGGAGACCTCAAGGAAAATGCGGAGTACCATGCTGCGCGTGAGCAACAGAGTTTCAACGAAGGCCGTATCGGGGAGATCGAGGGAAAGCTGGCAGACGCCCAAGTCATCGATATAGCGAAAATTCCCTCTGGCGAAAAAGTTGTTTTTGGTGTCACAGTCACGTTGCTGGATGTCGAGAACGACGAAGAAATCTGCTATCAGATCGTTGGCGAGGATGAAGCTGATCTTAAAGTTAATAAGATTTCGGTGATGTCACCCATCGCGCGCGGGCTGATCGGCAAAAGTATCGGAGATGCAGTCACAGTTTCGACGCCCGGTGGCGATCGAGTCTACGAGATCGACGACGTGTCGCACCGCTAGGTGCTGTCGGCGAAGCGGTGTAAATTCGAAAGGCGCGGGTCTGCATCCGGATTCGCACGAAAGAGCACGGCCACTTTCCCGATACGTTGTACAAGTACGGCATCGCAGGCAGCGACGATCTCGTCTGTTTGCGTGTTACGTTCTTCGCGCGCAACACTGTTAAGGCGTACTTTGATGAGTTCATGATCGCGCAGCGCGCGGTCAGTTTCGGCGATGACGCCTGCCGTCACATTTTGTCCACCTACCTGGATCACTGCATCGAGGTGATGGGCGATGCGACGCAATGTTTTTTTCTGACTGCTTGATAGCTTCATTCAGGTATTCTACTCCCATGGCAGGCAAGCGCAGCAAATCGAGTGACCGTTGGTTGCGACGCCAGCGCAAGGATTACTTTGTTCGCACAGCCCAGAAGCAAGGACAGGTTTCACGAGCGCATTTCAAACTTGAGCAGCTTGATCGGAAGTTCAAACTACTGACACGGCGATCTCGAGTTCTGGAGTTGGGCGCTGCACCCGGCGGTTGGACGAGCTATATCGAAAGTAAGCTCTCTAAAGAAGGTGGATTGATTGCCGTCGACCCGCTCCTTTTCACAGCCGGGAATGATACTGAAGTCATCATCGGTTCGGTGGGGGAAGAGGCGGTAGATGTGCAGATTGCTTCTGCTGTGGAAAGGCTGGGCGAACTGGACCTTGTTTTGTCGGATATGGCCCCCAATATGTCTGGTATACGGTCAGTCGATCAGGCGCGATCGATGGAACTGGCTGATGTTGCGTTCAATGCGGCGGCTCGGTGGTTTAGGCGCGGTGGCGGACTGGTATTGAAAGCCTTTCAAGGTGAAGGGCTCGATGATTGGGTGGCTGCCCGGCGAGAGGTATTTAAGAAAGTCGTGATTACCAAACCACAGGCATCAAGATCAGATTCACGCGAAGTTTTTGTGGTCGCACAAGGATTTAGCGGTAAACGCGACCCCATCGGTGGTTTGGTGTAGGCTTGAGGGTCTATATTCACCGGTGGCAGACGAGAGTTCGACCGTTAAAACGTCAATTTAATAGTCAAATAATCGGTATGGCAACATAATCACCAGAAAACGAGGTAAATCCCTTGTCTGATATGGGTAAAAACCTGCTGCTGTGGCTCATCATTGCGGCAGTACTGCTGACAGTATTTAACAACTTTAACGTAGAGCCTAAACAGGATTCGATGTCTTATTCGGATTTTGTAAAAAACGTGAACTTGGGCAACATCAAGGAAGTACGGATCCAGGGCGATAAAATTTATGCGCGCGATGGTTCTGAAACCCGCTATGTCGTGATCTGGTCGGAAAATGACCAGAAGCTGCAGGATGAACTGTTAAACAACAACGTAAAAGTGAACTTTGTCGAAGAGGAAAAGCAGAGTTTCTGGAGCCAGTTGCTTATCGCCAGTTTCCCGATACTGATCATCATTGCTGTTTTTATGCTTTTCATGCGTCAGATGCAGGGTGGTGGCGCGGGTCGTGGTGGCCCCATGGCGTTTGGCCGCAGTAAAGCGCGACTCTTGTCTGAAGATCAGATCAAGACCACGTTTGCCGATGTTGCCGGAGTTGATGAAGCTAAAGAAGAAGTCCATGAACTGGTGGAGTTCCTACGCGATCCGGGCAAGTTCCAGCGGCTGGGTGGCCATATACCGCGCGGGATATTGATGGTGGGACAGCCGGGTACAGGTAAGACCTTGCTGGCAAAAGCCATCGCTGGCGAGGCGAAAGTACCGTTCTTCTCAATCTCAGGCTCGGATTTCGTTGAAATGTTTGTGGGTGTGGGTGCTTCACGCGTTCGCGATATGTTTGAACAGGCCAAGAAGCAGGCACCTTGCATCATCTTTATAGATGAGATTGATGCCGTGGGCCGCCATCGTGGCGCCGGGCTTGGCGGCGGACATGATGAGCGGGAACAGACGCTGAACCAGTTGCTGGTGGAGATGGATGGTTTTGAACCGAACGATGGCATTATCGTAATCGCTGCCACGAACCGCCCTGATGTGCTGGATCCTGCACTGTTGCGGCCAGGCCGTTTTGACCGTCAGGTTGTGGTCAGTCTCCCTGATATCAGGGGGCGGGAGCAGATACTCAAAGTACATATGCGCAAGGTGCCTCTAGCGGACGATGTGGATCCAAGCATCATTGCCCGGGGTACCCCCATGTTCTCTGGCGCCGACCTTGAAAATCTTGTGAATGAAGCCGCCCTTTTTGCAGCACGCGCGAACAAGCGTGTGGTTGAAATGGAAGAGTTCGATAAGGCGAAAGACAAGATCATGATGGGCACCGAACGTAAATCCATGGTGATGTCGGAAAAGGAAAAGCGTAATACGGCCTTCCATGAAGCCGGGCATGCGATCGTTGGTCGTATGGTTCCGGAGCACGATCCGGTCTATAAAGTTTCGATTATTCCGAGGGGTCGTGCACTTGGTGTCACGATGTTCCTGCCGGAAGAAGACCGGCACAGCATGAGCCGGCAAAACATTCACTCACAGATCTGTAGCCTTTTTGGTGGACGCATTGCCGAGGAGATGGTCCTGGGTAAGGAAGGCGTCACCACGGGTGCTTCGAATGATATCGAACGCGCGACGGGACTCGCTCGCAACATGGTCACGAAATGGGGTCTGTCAGACAAGATGGGGCCCTTGATGTATGACGAGGATGACGGTGAGGTGTTTCTCGGTATGTCTGCGGGTGTGAAACCTAAGCCTTTGTCGGATGAAACTGCTACCGCAATTGATGCTGAGGTGCGCGCGATAATTGATGAATGTTATGCAATTGCAGATGGGCTGCTGCATGAACATGTCGATAAGTTGCATGCAATGGCCAATGCCCTCATCGAGTATGAAACGCTGTCTGCGGAGCAACTCGACGACATCATGGCGGGCGCGAAACCGAGAGCCCCATCAGAGCCGCTACCACCGTCGAGCGATGATCCGGGGACGTCGCCCGAATCACCGATCGGAGGCCCTGCGGAAGAAACCTGATCTGTCTTGCACCTAGGTGAGTAGAAACGATGAGTAGAAAGTACTTCGGCACCGATGGTATTCGTGGCCGAGTGGGTCAGTTTCCGATCACACCGGAATTTTGTTTGCATCTGGGTTGGGCCGTAGGCACGGTTTTCTCAAAACGCGGACATGCAAGCATCGTAATTGGCAAAGACACGCGTATTTCCGGATATATGCTCGAGTCGGTGTTGGAGTCTGGCCTTGTCTCGGCTGGTGCGAATGTCAGTCTTATCGGCCCGATGCCGACGCCCGCGATCGCCTATCTCACGCGCACTGTCCGTGCCGATGCAGGTATTGTCGTCAGTGCCTCGCACAATCCGTATTACGACAACGGCATCAAATTCTTTAATAGCGCCGGTGTCAAACTCGATGATGAACTCGAACTTGAAATCGAAGCGCACCTTGAAAAGAACATGGTCAGCGTAGATTCGGACCGTCTAGGACGGGCTTCTCGACTTGCAGAAGCTGCCGGTCGCTACATCGAATTCTGTAAGGCCAGCGTGCCACGTGGCTTGAGTTTGCGTGGCATGCAGATCGTAGTTGACTGCGCCCACGGAGCGACCTACCACGTGGCTCCACGGGTGTTCGAAGAACTCGGTGCGGATGTTGTGGTTCTTGGTACTGAGCCTGACGGCAAAAACATTAATGATGGCTATGGCAGTACCTCCCCTGAGAAGTTGCAAGCGAAGGTGACTGAGACGCGTGCCGATGTGGGTATTGCTTTCGACGGCGACGGCGATCGTGTCGTTATGGTTGATCAACATGGTCGCGTTGTTGATGGGGATGGGTTGTTGTATGTGATTGCCAAACATCGCCATCTGTCAGGTCGGCTCAACGGTGGTGTGGTAGGCACCTCGATGAGCAACCTCGGGCTTGAAAAGGCACTGGCTGATCTTGGTATTCCTTTTGATCGCGCCAAGGTCGGCGATCGGTATGTCACTGAGTGCCTGTCCAAACGCGGATGGACACTGGGTGGTGAATCTTCGGGACATATTCTCTGCGTGGATTTGAATACAACCGGCGATGGAATTATTGCTGCATTGCAGGTATTGATGTCGATGGTAGAACAGGATCTGGACCTGTCTGCACTCGTCTCCGAGATGCGTTGTTATCCACAGGTAATGATCAATGTTGAGGTCGATAACCCGCAAGGTATTGCTGAGTGTGAGGCGTTGTCTAGTGCGATAGGTACCGAGGAGGCTCAACTTGGTCAGCGCGGTCGTGTGCTAGTGCGTGCCTCGGGGACAGAGCCGTTGCTGCGGGTAATGGTTGAAGGTGAGGACGCGGAAGAAGTCGAACAGGTCGCCAGTCGTCTGGCGATGATTGCTGAGGCCCAGGGCTGATCGCCTGTGAGCCAAGTGTGTCGATGGCTAACAGAAAACGTTGGGATCTCGTTTATTTCGGACCAAATCTGGTTTTACACAGCTTTACGCTTGGCATAAGATTGCGCGCCCTCGCAAGGGGCAGGTAGATGCGTCCGAGACTTGTTGCCGCCAATTGGAAGATGAATGGATCTTTCGACATGCTGCGAAGGTATGTCGAAGGCCTGGATCTGTCTCCTGTTCGCTTGGATGATGTGGATGTGGTGTTGTGCCCGCCATCGGTATACGTGGCAGATCTTGTACGGACCCTCGGTGATGCTACGCGGGTGGCGTGTGGTGGGCAGGATGTCGGTATTCAATTATCCGGCGCACACACGGGTGAACTCGCTGCGGAAATGTTGGCCGATGCAGGCGCCCGCTGGGTGATTGTTGGGCACTCCGAGCGGAGGATTGAGCAGGCGGAACAAGATGACTTGGTAGCGGCCAAGGCAACGGCAGGGCTACGTGGAGGTTTGCGGCCAATTATTTGCGTAGGTGAAACCCTTGCAGAACGAGAGGGCGGCCTAGCATTTACAGTGGTGGCAAGGCAACTTGAAGCAGTTGTGGAGCAAGTGGATCTTGCTGGTCTTGCGAAGGGGGCTATTGCGTATGAGCCGGTCTGGGCGATTGGCACAGGTAAAACGGCGAGTGCCGCTCAAGCCCAGGAGATGCATGCGTTTATACGAGACAAATTAGCGCGCATCGATGCCGACGTAGCCGCACAAATGCGCATCGTCTATGGCGGCAGTGTAAAAGCCGAGAATGCGGCGGAGTTATTTGACCAGGCAGACATTGATGGTGGTTTAATAGGTGGGGCAGGCCTGGATCCACGGGTGTTTACAGAGATCGTGAAGATCGCTGCTCGGGATCGATAAATGTGTGGCCGCGCAAGTTATGTGGCCACGCAATTGACGATAACAGGTAGCATGGCAGACTAGAGAGACCTGATTAGAAATGAATATATCGACGATTGAAAGCATTCTCCTGGCGCTGTTGGTACTGGATGCCATTGCGCTCACTGTATTGGTTCTTCTTCAGCAGGGTAAAGGAGCAGATGTGGGTGCTGCATTTGGTAGCGGTTCGTCCAACACCATGTTTGGCAGCCTGGGGGCGGCGTCTTTTTTTACCAAAGCTACCGCCTGGTTGGCGATCGGCTTCTTTGTGATCACCTTCTGTTTAGCCTATGTTGCAAAGGAGCGGGCGAACCAATTAGGGACGGTCGGGATTCCCTCTGCCACCGAATCACTTCCCAAGGAATCCAGCTCAGAGATGGCCGAGCCGGTTGCGCCTGAGGATGCTGGCGTCGGTGATGTGCCGGGGGTTGAAGAAGATACGGGTGACGTGCCGGGTCTCTAGTTGAGACTGGCAAGTACCATCGATGACAGGGCAATGGCTATATGACGACACACATGCCGAAGTGGTGAAATTGGTAGACACGCTACCTTGAGGGGGTAGTGGGCTAATGCCCGTGCGAGTTCGAGTCTCGCCTTCGGCACCAAATCTAAGCGTGTATCTCGTGTAATCCATGCGGGAATGGCCGTGTGATGTTCCTTGCAGCGTTGTTTTTACGTCCTTATAATCCGCTCCTTGCTGATGCGGGGTGGAGCAGTCTGGTAGCTCGTCGGGCTCATAACCCGAAGGTCGTGGGTTCAAATCCTGCCCCCGCTACCAAAGGATGAAG
>JAYZCO010000052.1:0-102269 GCA_036338285.1 Pseudomonadota bacterium | reverse complement strand
CTGCGGTCATGGGAGTGATCTTCAGTCTCTCCCGAATCTGGGATGCCATATCAGACCCGCTGGTGGGTTATCTCAGCGACAAAACGACGGCCAAGTACGGTCGGCGCCGAACTTGGATACTTGCCAGTTCGATCCCTATTGCGTTGGGTTTTTATATGGTGTTTGCGCCCCCTTTGAGTTTGACGGGGGATGGGTTGGCGATCTGGATGGGTGTCGCGATCATCGCATTCTATTCGGCAATGACGATATTTTTCGTGCCGCACCTATCCTTGGGCGCTGAATTATCTATTGATTATCACGAGCGCAGTCGTCTCTTCGGGGCGCGGCATGCGGCGTACATATTCGGTTCGATCTTATCGTTGGTCAGTTTACAACTGCTCATTAATCGCGAGTTCGCTGGGGGCGATGTTCGAACGCTTGCTGATCAACTGGCGATGGTGGCCGTGATCATCATGACGGGGCTCGTGGTATACGCGGCGATCAACCTGCGTGAAAGAGAGGAGTTTCAGGGCCGTAGCCCGCAATCGGTATTGAAAGCATTTAAAGACATATGGCAAAACAAACATGCCCGTCTTTTAATCGTTGTGACATTTATCGAGCACGTGGGTTCAGCGGCGATTGGTGCTTTGACGTTATACGTGACCCAATACGTGGTGGGTAAACCGGCATGGGCACCTCTGATCATCTTTGCTTACATGCTCCCTTCGAGCACTTCGGTACCTCTTTGGCTGCCGTTATCGAGGCGTTTTGGAAAGATTCGCGTCTGGATGGGGGGGATGCTGCTTTATGGTCTGGCCTTCGGCGGTATGTTCTTCCTACCCTTCATGGACAGTGAAACGATGCGTCTGGTATGGATCATTGTGATGGCGTTCTTTGCCGGTTTGGCTAATGGCTGTGGCGGCACGATCGGCCCCTCAGTGCAGGGTGATGTGATTGATTATGATGAATATGTGAGCGGTGAACGCAAAGAGGGCGCCTACTTTGCGGCGTGGAATTTCGTTTATAAAAGCGCGACCGGTCTGATGTTGCTGATGACGGGGTTTGCGCTCGCATGGTCTGGTTTCGTACCCAACGTTGAACAGACAATGACCGTAAAAATGACGCTTGTCACACTTTACGGTCTATTCCCGTTAGTTTGTTATGTTGTAGGTGCCTATCTGTTCAGCAAATTTGAGCTCGATGAAGCTGCCTATATTGACATACGGGCATCATTAGACGCTCGCGCAAATACCTGACTGGATACTGTCAGCGACCGACGAAATTACCGGTCCGTCGTTCGGCGACTGCGCGCACACCCTCTTTATGGTCCTCGGTTTTCTGTAACCGAAACTGCTCTGCGTTCTCGTGATCGGTCTGTTTCTTTACTGCCTCAGATAGCCCGTCGCGCATGGTGGCACGTACTGACTGCACCGCAAGAGGTGCATTTTGTGCGATTTCTGTTGCGAGTTTGATGGCTTCATCGCGCAATGTTTCGCGATCCGTGAGTACATCTACCAATCCGATGCGGTGGCCTTCCTCACCACCGATTCGACGACCTGTCAGGAAGAGCGTTTGTGCTGCCTGGTGGCCGATAATACGTGGCAGAGTATGGGTCAGGCCGAAACCGGGATGAAAGCCGAGTTTAACGAAGTTGGCTGTAAATCTGGCCTCGGGGCATGCAACCCTGAAATCGGGCATGACTGCCAGGCCAAATCCGCCGCCGACCGCAGCGCCCTGAACGGCAGCTATTACGGGTGTGTTCGTTGCAAAGAGACGTGTAGCGGCCGCATAAAGCGGGTTGGGCGCACCCGGTTTACGTTCTGCCCGTTCGGCATTGCGATCGCTGCTTGAAAAATCGTTGCCTGCGCAGAAGTGCTTACCTTCGGAGCACAGTACGATTGCACGGACCTCGTCTCCTTCATCAAAACCGCTGAATATGTCGGCCAGATTATTGATTAATTGGGTATCGAAAAAATTGTTCGGACCTTTCTGGATCTCAACGACCGCGACTCGATCGTCGATTTCAATCCCGATGTTCTCGTAATCCATGTCCTTCCCTCTTGGCAAAAGAACACCGATGTTTGACCAGGCTGTGGTAATTTGCAACGCTCAATGTGATGAAAGTCCATAGGTCACTCAGGAGGGACTATGCACAAATGGCAGATCGGCGACGTCAAAATTACACAGATTGTGGAGTTGACAACGGCTTCACTCGGGCCTCACCTGCTGCCGCAAGCGACGCCCGAGGCATTAAATGCGATTCCCTGGATGGGTCCGTTTATAGACGAAAACGGCAAGTTAGTGCTCTCGATGCATTCGCTCATAGTAGAAAGCCTGGGCCAGACGATCATGGTCGATACCTGCATCGGTAACGACAAGGAACGAAATTACCCGAGATGGAACCGGATGCAGGGCGACTTTCTGGAAAAGTTTACGGCCCAGGGGTTTGCCACAGAAGCGGTGGACACGGTGCTTTGCACCCATATGCACGTTGACCACGTGGGATGGAACACGCGTTTGGTGAATGGCAAGTGGGCGCCCACCTTCGCGCGGGCGGATTATCTATTCGCTGAAGAGGAGTGGAATCATTGGCGGGTTGAGGAGCAAGAGTACGGGCCCGTGATCGAAGACTCTGTACAGCCGATATTCGACGCCGGGATGGCGGTACTGGTTGGGCAGGAGCATGTCGTGACTGATGAAATACGACTGAAACCGACACCTGGGCACACACCGGGCCATGTGAGTGTTCATATACAGTCAAGAGGAGAAGAGGCGATCATAACGGGTGACATGATTCACCATCCCTGCCAGATCAAACACCCGAGCTGGTCGAGTACGGCGGACTGGCATGCGGAGAAAGCAGCCAGTACTCGCGGTGGTTTTGTAGAAGAGGCAGCTGATCGCCCCGTTCTCATTATAGGCACGCACTTCTCGGGGCCTACCGCAGGGTACATCGTGCGTGATGGTGATAGCTACCGGTTGGATTATTGATTGGCTACCGTGAAGGGGTTGCTGTAGATATTTGCTTAGTCCGTCTGCCTGTTGTGATTGTCGGGCCGTGGGCGTTGCCGAGTGCTCTGATCGTGAGCGTGTCATAACTGGCGCACCCCAGTAGAGATTTAGGTGTGTTGCGGCGAGTTTGAATGAAGGTTAGGCCGTGATTTTTTTGCCTGTGTTATAATCAGCGGTGGCATCAAGGAATTCCTTTGGCATCTCGTGACGTCCAGCAAGTTCTGCTGGTTCGCAATTTCTTTTGGCTCTGGATAGGCTCGCTGGGTTCATCGTTCGCGATGAACATGCAAATTATCGCCCGTGGCTGGCTGGTCTACACACTGACGTCTTCGGCGATCGATCTGGCGTGGGTAACGATGTCCTTCATGGTGCCGACGGTACTTTTTTCTCTCTACGGCGGCGTGTTGGCGGATCGCCTGCCGAAGAAGTTGGTGATCGTCTGGGCACAGGCACTGAATTGTGTTGCGACAGTGGTGATGGCGGTAATTATTTTCTCCGAATCAGTGACCTTCTGGGATTTCATTTACTTCGGATTTTTCAACGGCACCATTTTGGCCCTATCGATGCCCGCTCGACAGGCTTTCGTGCCTGAGCTCATCAAGGAAACCCTTGTGTTTGCTGCGATGGGTCTCAACACCGCTGGCTGGAATCTTGCGCGCATCATTGGCCCGGCATTTGCGGGTTTGTTAATCGCGCTCATCGCCGGGGGTGACAAGACGTCTCACTTTGGCGTAGGTGTGGTCTATATCGTCATCGCCGTACTTTATTTTGTTTCAGCGGTAACCATATTGTTTATTGATCGCACAGGGCGGGTAAAGCGTGACGACAAAGGCTCTGCTCTGGAAGATATGCGCGAGGGCATACGTTACGTCTGGTCCAATCCGCCGGTGTTTGGGCTCATCGTGTTGTCTATCATTCCGTTTGTTTTTGGCATGCCCTTAAATACGCTCCTGCCCGCGTTTAACGAAGAAATTCTGGGCGGACATGCAGATGACCTTGGGTTTCTTGTCTCATCAATGGGGATCGGCGCGATCATAGGCTCTTTCATGATGGCAACGATGGGTGACCTAAAGCGTAAAGGTGCCTGGTTGATCATCACGTGCGTGGGATGGGGTGCATTGACATCGGCTTTCGGGATGTCAAAGACCTACACCCTTGCCGTGGTGATGATTGCTTTTCTTGGTTGGTTCAGCAGTTGGAACATGTCGATGAACCGGGGCATGATGCAGATGCAGATAGACGACCATATGCGGGGTCGCGTCATGAGCATCGATATGATGAGTCACGGGCTGATGCCGCTGGGCGTTTTCCCCATCAGCTGGGTGGCTGAGGTCTACGATGTAGGGACCGCGTTGGTCGTCAGCGGGTCTGCGTTCATGGTGCTCACACTCCTGTGCGTGCTGCTTATCCCCTCGGTGCGCGTCACAGATCGACGTAGACCAGCTCGTGCAACCTGAAGTAGCCCACCGAGGAGCTTGTCTTTGCAGGCAGGTTCAATTCACCGTATCTCGGTCTTACCTTTCGGCTTTAAATTGTTATTGTGGAATGTGTAGACGAGCGCATGGTACTGCGTTTTCAACCCATGTGCCGATGCGGCGGGAGCAATTTCGACTGGAGCAGGGTCATCTTCTTCGATTCTCATCCTCCGTCAAAGGCGTGCGGGAGTTTTGCAGTACGTGCGGTGCCCATGTGCTGGTTCATGGGCAAACCGAGGGCAGTTCGGTGGCCGTTCCGGCGGGGCTGTTTGTATCCGGGACCGCAATTACGGTCACGGCGCATATGTTTGTGCAGGACAAAGTTCCGTGGTATCGGATTACGGACGATTTGCCGCAATATGCGCAGTGGCCACCGGGGGTTGCCTTTACCCATACTGAAACGCAGTGAGGTTAAACCGAACGATCAGGTTTCTTGTGGAGCCCTTTGTACACACGTATCCAGAAGAAAAGTTCTGCAATGCCCCCGAGCATGAACAGGGCAACGGCTGAAGTTTCAAGTCCTGCGATATAGAAAACGAAAGCCACTGCTAAGAGACCGAACGTTATCCAACGTCTATTCACTTCAAACCCAAATCACGACATAGCGGCGATGGTAGTGTCTCGAAGCTGGCGTTTGAATATTTTTCCCGATGCCATGCGCGGCAGGTTTTCGGGCGTGAACTGGATATATTTAGGTATTTTGAATTTCGCAAGGCGTTCGCTTAAGAAAGTCCGTAAGCTCGCTTCATCCAGGGTTTGCTCTGCGTAGACGGTGGTGGCCACTTCTTCTCCCAGCCGTTCATCCGGTACTGCATAGACCGAGGCTTCGAGGATCAGAGGGTGCTCGAGTAAAGCCGCTTCAACTTCGCCGCAGCCTATATTTTCACCTCCTCGGATGATCAGGTCTTTGATGCGATCGACGATAAAGAGGAAGCCGTCTGCATCGAAGTAGGCAACGTCGCCCGTGTGCATCCAGCCCTCGGTGAAAGTTTCTTTGTTGGCTTCCGGTCGTCGCCAGTAGCCCTGAATCACAGAGGCGCCTCGGATCATGAGTTCGCCTCGGCTACCCTGAGGCAGGTCAAACCCGTGTTCATCGACAATCTTGGCATCAAGCACTGCTGAGACGCGGCCAGAACTGGCAGGTCGGTCGAGATAGTCTTGGCCGCCAATCCCCGTCCCTATGGCATTGGTTTCGGTCATACCCCAGCCGGTACCGGGCAGGGCGGTCTCGAATGCATCGTCAATGTCTTTCACCTGTTCGGGTGCTCGTGGCGCACCGCCGCCCCCAACGGAGAGCAGTGTCGATAGATCCCTTTGCGTGCGGCTGGCGGCCTGGACTAAGTCTGCGGTCATAGCCGCGGGACCAATGAACGAAGCTATCTGTTCAACCTCGATCAGATGGGCTGCTTTGTCTGGATCCCATTTGTACATGGCAACGATTTTACGTTGCGCGCGGTAAGCCTGGAGGTAGATGGCGTGGGATCCGGTCACGTGAAAGAGTGGTACAGCAAGCAACGTCGCGGATTGGTAGTCCAATTGTGGCGGTTCGGTATCGTTGATGAGCATGCTGGCGTGGACGTCGAGTTCCCATGAAAAGAGTGCACTCAATATATTGCGTTGATTGGCAATCGCGCCTTTAGGGAAGCCGGTGGATCCCGAAGTGTAAAAGATAGTGGCCGGGTCTTCTGGATTGATGTCTGAGTCCGGCATAGGGGTATCGGTCGGTAATTGATTGATAAGGGTGTTGAACTCGACTCCGAGGTGGCGATTGTTTTGGGGGCGTACGGCGATCACTGCAACGCTCAACTGATCAATTTGCGCCAGCCGATCAAGCCGTTCCTGATCAGCGATCATGACCTTGGCGCCACAATCGTGCAGACCCTGAGAGATTTCGTCCGCTTCCCACCAGGCGTTCATCGCGACTGCAATGGCGCCAATTGATGTCACGGCGGTAAACGAAGCGACCCATTCAGGATAGTTCCGCATGGATATGGCAACGCGGTCTCCTTTGGCGACGCCATAATCGGTTTGAAGTTTAGTGGCCAGGCGTGCAGCGATTGCATACATCTGGTTGTAGCTGTAGCGCTCATCCGCGTAGACGTAGAATGTTTCGTCGCTTCGATTTTCTTTAAAGAGCGCGCGCAGTGATCTGGGTGCATGAGCAAACGTGCGGATAGGCACGCCGTCGATATCCTGCTCGATAATTTCATAGTCCCTACCCTTGGCGGTGAGTTGCTCAAGGGCGCCTTCACGGGTCAATCTATTCATGGTTTACATCTACTTAGCTGAGTTCAGGTGAACTGAAATCCTTCGTACTCGTTGGCGACGATGGCCTCACACCTTTCCTTGTAGCGGGGGTAGCCTCCGACATAAGGCATGAATATGCGCGGTTTACCCGGAATGTTGGCACCTAAGTACCAGGAATTGCACGAAGGCGCTGTGTACATAGTGTTTTCAGCGACTTCGTTTACATGCGCGATCCAATCTAATTCTGCAGCTTCCGTCGGTTCCATGGTCGCGAGGCCTTTGTCCTCGACATAGCCGATCGCCTCGCTTATCCAGTTCACGTGCTGTTCGATTGCAACCAGCATGTTACATAGAACCGATGGACTGCCGGGTCCGGTGACGGTATAGAGGTTTGGAAACTTTTCCATCTGCAGGCCCAGATAGGCCTGGGGCCCGTATTGCCACTTGGCCTTCAAAGTGAGGCCTTCTCTGCCCACGATGTTTGTTTTGAGAAGCGCGCCCGTCATCGCATCGAAACCGGTGGCATAAATAAGAACATCTAGATCTACGTGCTCAGCAGATGTCTGGACACCGTCAGGTGTGATGGTCTCGATTGGTGTTTCGCGTACGTCGATGAGGCTGACGTTGTCACGATTGAAAGTGTGGTAGTAGTCACGATCCAGTACCTGGCGTTTACAGCCGATGCCATAATCGGTTGGCAACAAGCGAGCGGCCACATCGGCATCTTCTACCATTTCGGTTACGAACTCGCGGTAGATCTCGTTGGCGATCTCGTTGGCTTCCGTATCCGTAAACACATCGCGAAAGCTCAGTATCTCGCCCAGGCCCTTTTGTTTCACCCGGTCCCGGCGTTGCTCCGGAGTCAGTGGTTTGATCTCATTCGTACGATAGGGATGTTCGGAACTCAGGCCCTTATTTTTTGACACGCTGCGAGTCGGCCGAAAATTGGAAACGCCTCCCTGGTTGTTTTGTTGCATCTCCCGAATCTTGCGATAGTTATCTTTGAACTCTGCTTCGACGGCTTGGCGCATCGCTTTACGGTTGGCAGGCACTGTGTAGACCGGAGTACGTTGGAAGACGGTTAATTGGCCGCACATCTTTGCAAGTTCAGGTATTGCCTGCACGCCAGAGCTACCGGTACCGATAATGCCTACTTTCAGACCGCTCAGGTCAGGATCCTCTTTGGGCCACAGTCCTGTGTGCAGTTCTTGGCCGGAAAAGGTATCGCCACCAGGCAGATCAGGTTTGTTAGGAACGGAAAGACAACCGGTTGCCAGCACGCAATACTTGCCGGTGAACTCCCTGCCATCCTCTGCAGATAGGCGCCATAGATTGGCGCCTTCATCGTAACGAACTTCCGTGATGCGGGTGTCGAATTCTATATCACGACGCAGGTCGAAACGGTCGGCAATGTGGTTGGCATACCTGAGAATCTCTGGTTGGGCGGAAAACACTTCCGGCCAGGTCCATTCTTGTTCGAGTTCCGATGAGAATCCGAAAGAGTATTCCAGGCTTGGCACATCGCATCGAGCACCGGGATAACGATTCCAGTACCACGTGCCGCCGACATCTGTTCCCTGTTCAACGACCTGCACTGCCAAGCCCTGATTGCGAAAAGTGTGCAGCGCATACATTCCCGCAAAACCCGCGCCAACGACGACGACATCAGTCATCCATATCCCTCCAATGAAAAGAACCAGGGGGTTTAAGTAAGATCACATCTCTCCCACCGTTAGTGTACCCTAGAGGGCTTGACTGCAAAACTTGGGAACCGGGCGTTTGCATGGCGTTTCACAGGCAACGTGGCCGGGTCATTAGATGATCCGGGCAACCCAAAGCAGACGCTTGCCGGGTACGATGGTGAATCGGTCAAGCAGATAGATGGAGGGTTAGGTGACTGTGAACAACTGGTCGAAAGATCGGACGCGTTGTCGGCACGTGTTGTATGTGGGGAAGACCAATGCGCGTGAATGTTTGGACAAGTCAGACTGGGCTAAGCCCTTAAGGTAGGTGTGAAAGTTGGCTACGCGCATAGGACTGATTTCTGATACGCATATTCCTGAATCGAGATCTTCACTCTGGCCACAGATATCTGTGGCATTCGAAGGCGTGGACATGATTTTCCATGCAGGTGATATCCACGAACTCTTTGTATTGGATGAGCTTGAAAAGATTGCGCCTGTCTTCGCTGCGCGAGGTAATGGAGAAGACGGCGGCGGTGGGCGTCCAACGCAGCCGGCTGATGAGCGTGTGAAGTATGCCTGGTTGCAGGAGATTGAAGGCTTATGGGTAGGGCTCACACATTACGTACCTGTACCGGAACGCCCGCCTAATTTTACGATGGCCAGATGGGTGGAGCGTTTCTTTCCGGAGCGTAAACCCGATGTCATAGTGTCGGGGGATACGCACCGCGAAGCGATCGAGTGGATTGATGGCATTTATTGCGTCAACCCGGGTTCACCCACCTATCCCCACAACTACGATACCCAGTTCGGGACGATTGGTTTTCTTGAACTCGATGATGGTAAAGCGGATGCCAGCGTGTGGCTCATTAATGATGAGGGGATTGAGCCTTTTGATTGGAACGGTGTGCCGCCGTGGAAGCTTCGCCCTTAGCCAGTTCTGTCGAATGCCGTGGTCACGTATCGAACCATGGAACCCAACTGGCAATATCCCGGATAAGACGTTGAGGTGCTAAGCCGCAGCCAAGGGCCCGACACCTCGATGGACTGGCATTGGGTGCAAGACGGTCAGTCTTTAGGCTGGCCCAGCAGGCGCTCAGAGATAATGTTCTTCTGGATATTGGGTGTACCGCCGCCAATGACTACATTTGGCCAGTTCAAAGCCGCCTTTGCCCAGCTGCCACCGTCGATGGTTTCTCCGCCGCCCTTGAGTTGCAGCCCGGCCTGGCCGGTCAGGGCGACGGCGAAGTCGTCCATTTCGATCTCAAGGCTTGCACGATGGAGCTTATTTACCGAGGTTTCGGACGTGAGTGGTTCACCTTTGATTTGTTTAGTGAGGTATCGCAGCCCGTTGTACTTCATTGCGGCGATCTTCATCTCGAATTTGGCGATCGTACGTCGAACCCCTGGGTCTGCCGAAGCAGGCTCGCCTTGCTTGGTGGTCCTGTGTACCAGATCCTTTAAGCGATCGAGTTTGTCGAACATCTGGGTTACCTCGCCAATGCTTGAGCGTTCGTTGGCTAGGGCTGAGACGGTGACTTTCCAACCGTCGCCTTCGTCGCCGAGGCGGTTTTCGACAGGTACGCGCACGTCAGTGAAAAAGATTTCTGCAAAGTGTTTATCCCCTGCCATGTTTTCGATGGGGCGGACTTCGAGACCCTCAGCATCCATCGGTACAAGAAGGCAGGTGATGCCATCGTGTTTGGATTCAACGCTGAAATCGGTCCTTGTCAGCAGAATGATCCACTGGGACCAGGCGGCTCCCGTCGTCCATATCTTTTGTCCGTTTACCACATAGACATCTCCGTTCTTTTCTGCCTTGCATTGGATGGCGGCAAGGTCGGAACCGTGGTTGGGCTCTGAGTAGCCGGTGCACCAGGTCACCTTACTGTCGAGGATGTCGGGTATGAATTTCTTTTTCTGCGCATCCGTACCGTACTGCATGATGCCTGGTCCCACCCAGGCGAGGCCCATAAAAGAAGTACCCAGCGGTGGGGCTTTGGCGAGCGCCATCTCTTCGCGCAATATGGTTTGCTCGATCAGGCCGCCGTCACCCCCGCCAAATTCCTTGGGCCAGGAAAACCCGACCCATCCTTTCGCGCGAACTTTTTCGAGCCAGGTTTTTAGGAAGTCCGCGGGCCGCTCGGCCTTCGGCGGGAGGTTTTCCCTTAAAAAACCGCGGACTTCTTGACGAAAAGTCTCTTCGTCAGGGCTGTAGTCGAAATCCATTATAGACCTCCCATCGTTGCCACCCGTTCAAGGTGATAATCCGAGTCGCCATACATGGGGCGGGCCCACTTAGAACGCTTGAGATAGAGCTGAGCGTCGTACTCTGCGGTAAAGCCAATTGCCCCGTGCAGACCGACACCATCTATCCCGAGTTCAGCGAAGGCATCGGAGGCATAGCCCTTCGCCAGAGACGCGGCCCGGGGCAATTCGTCCGTCGCATCCTCGACTGCCCAGGCAGCGTAGTAACACAATGAACGGAATGACTCGATGTCCACATAGATTTCTGCGAGTCGATGTTTAACCCCCTGATATTGGCCAATGGGCTTACCGAACTGGATACGTTGTTTGGCGTAGTCGCTGGTGAGAGCGAGGATCGCCGTACCCGCGCCCACCATTTCTGCGGTCGTTGCCACTGCGCCGCAGTCCGTGAGATAGCTGAGGGCTTGTTCGCTGAGTGGCAGAAGGTAGTCAGTCGGAATAGTCACACCCTCAATGTCGACACAGCCCATGGGCTTAGTCTGATCCATCACGGGCTGAGGTGTGATGCTGACTTGTTCCTTGCGCAACGCAGCCAGTGCAAGACCCTCGTCGGTGCGCACCGCAAGCAGAAAGTAATTTGCGCTCATGGCGTCGGCGACAAAGGGTTTACGGCCATGTAACGTCACCGCGTCATCAGCAATCGTTGCCGAGGCCGACACGGCATCGGGACTGATCCAATGGGCATCATCATAGAGTGCCAGCGTACATGTGATCTGACCCTGGGCCATGGCGGGCAGCCACTGTTCTTTCTGACCATCCGTCCCACATGTCAATATGGCAGCACACGACATCGCGTGAGACAGGAGCGGTAGCGGGCACAAACCGGCTCCGGTTTCCTCGAGAACAACCGTCAAGTCCACCCATTTCAGGCCTAACCCACCGTAAGCTTCGGGGATGGTGAGCCCGAGCCAACCGAGATCTGCAATCTGTTGCCAGAGGCTTTTATCAAAGCGGTTCGGCTCAGCCATGAGGGTACGTACGTGACTCATAGTGCACTGCTCAGTCATGAAGCGAGTGACCTGATCGCGCAACAGGTTCTGTTCCTCGGTAAAGCCGAAGTTCATCGCTAGCCTCGCATCGGATTGATCGGTGGCCAGTTGTCTTTCGTATCCATGATAATCTCGCCGATCTCCTGCACCCCCCAGAGACCTTCTTCAAGTGAACGCTTGGCAATGGGGGTGATCTGCCATGACAACAGGGAGACGCTGTTACCACCTACCAGGAATTGTCGGCCGGTCACATCCTTGGCTTCGTCCGTACACAACCACACGATCGGCGGTGAAACAGCTTCCGGCGGGAAGTTGTCCTGTATATCTTCGGGCAGGATGTCGGTTGTCATGCGCGAAGTGGCCGTTGGCGCCAGAACGTTTGCAGTGATGCCGTATTTGAGGCCCTCGAGCCATAGGCAACGCATGAATCCTGCGATACCGGCCTTGGCGGCACCGTAGTTTGTCTGACCGAAATTACCAAAAAGACCGGAGGTTGAACTTGTGACGATGATGCGACCGCCTGTGCCTTGTTCAAGCATCGCGTCGTAGGCCGCCTTGGTGGTGAGATATGTACCTCGTAGATGCACATCGATTACTGCATCCCACTGATCGTCTTCCATGTTTTTGAAAGATTTGTCCCGCAGAATACCGGCGTTGGCGATGAGGATGTCTATTTTGCCGAAGGCCTCAACCGCTGAACTGATCATGGCCGCGGCGTCTTCGCGACTGGTCACTGAACCGTAATTGGCGATCGCGCTACCACCTGATGCTTTGATTTCTTCCACAACGCCGTCGGCCATCGAAGATCCTGCACCGGTGCCATCACGCAAGCCGCCCAAATCGTTCACAACAACACTCGCGCCTTCCTGCGCAAGGAGTATCGCGTGCGCTCTGCCTAAACCTCCACCAGCTCCCGTTACGACCGCTACTTTGCCATCCAGCATTCCCATGAGCATTCTCCTTAGTTAAATGTTTTGAAGGGCGGTTACCCAGCCACTATCATGTTTGCGATAGTCAGGCCGATGAACCCATAATCATAGCATCAACATACTAATGGTTGGTCCGATATAGGGTTAGAAAGTAGGAGGAAAGATGGACGAGTTACTGGATTTTACCGGACAGGTAGCACTTGTTACTGGCGGTAGTCGCGGTCTTGGTAAGGAAATGGCGCTCGCCATGGCAGCACGGGGTGCCGATGTGGTCGTCACCAGCCGTAAGCTTGATGCGTGTGAGGAAGTTGCCCGTCAGATCGAAGGTATGGGTCGAAGCGCGCTTGCGTATGCTTGCCACGTTGGGCGTTGGGAGGAGATTCAAGGCCTGGTGGATGCTGCCTACGAGAAATTTGGCAAGGTCGACATACTTATCAACAATGCAGGTCTGTCACCTCTATACCCGTCTCTGGTGGATGTGAATGAAGAACTCTTTGACAAAGTCGTTGGCCTAAACCTTAAAGGTCCTTTCCGGCTTATGGCGCTGGTGGGTGATCGAATGGCGAAAGGAGACGGTGGGAGTATGATTAATATATCCAGCACGGCCAGTGTAAATCCATCACCAACATCAGAGCCTTATGGTGCGGCGAAATCAGGGCTGAATGCGCTGACCCGATCGTTCGCATTTGAATATGGCCCGAAAGTCCGCGTCAATTGCATTATTGCGGGCCCTTTTTTGACGGACATATCCAAGGCATGGGATATGGATGCTTTTGAAGAGCGGGCGCGTAACAACATTGCGCTTGGTCGTGGTGGGCAACCCGACGAAATTGTCGGCGCGGCACTCTATTTAGCCAGTCCGTCATCAACTTTCACGAGCGGCACTACCATACGAGTTGACGGTGGAAGCCCCTGAGCGGAATGTATCCATGGATCAAACCTTCGGAATCTGAAATCGTCGTGCAACATGGGTCTATGCCGTTCACATAGGCGAGGTCAAACCGATGGCTCGGCTGAAAGCCTGGTGCGTTTGTGGGGTGAGACTCAGAGCTCACTACATTCTATAAGTTTGCCTCGACCAGCCTAACAACCCGGGTGGCGGAGTCGGTCTGGTAAAGCTCATCGAGGGTCCTTAAGCCCCCTGGATTCACAACGTTTACTTCGATTGCGAAGCCCGAGCAGGTGTCCACTGCGGCGAAACCGATCTTTTCTATATTGAGTAGCTCTATCACTCTGTGAACGATGCGGGCGTCTTCTTCGGGTAGTTCTGCGGCGTGCGCCTTGCTACCCAGCGCGAGGTTTGCGTGCAACCCGTCAGTAGGGCTTCGCCGGTAGCTCCCGATGATGCTACCGAGTGCGACGATTGTGCGGTATTCACCCGCCCCGATCCCCTCAATATATCTCTGTAAAATCCAGGGATCTGTACTGGGCCTGGGTATGATTTTCGTAATTTCTTCAGCGCGTCCGATTTTACTTACTGCGCGACCAAAGCTGCCGATGGCGGGTTTCAATATCCAATCGCCGCCCTTGGTTGCAATGTTGCTCAGTATGTCTGGATCGTTTGAAGCGTGGCTTTCCGGCGCAAAGTCGAGCCAATGAACTTTATTGTGCAGGCGGCTCACCGAGCGGGCTGGCGAAATAATGTTTTTGTCCACGTGATCTAGGATTGCTAGACGCTTGTTATAGCCTTCTCTAGGCCCAAAGCCAATGGGCCAAACGAGGGTATAGCCGGTCAGTGGGGTGTTCCCAATGTGCGGTTCCTCTGCGCGCAGAGCGAGGGAGTTATGCGGGTAAATGTCCACTTGCCAGCCTGCGTTGGCAAAGGCGAGATGCAGACGCTCGTGGTTATCGTTATGCGATGCACCGTTAGCGGGTTGGGAGACCAGGAGAAGTATTTTTTTTTGGTCCATGCTTGGGCTGGTCGATTTTTCGCAGAATTGTATCTAATATCCCGCTCCCGACCACGAAAAGACTGCTGCCAGGATCAAAAGATGAACCCAGCGCTGCCGGATTACAGTCTCACTGCAGAAGAAATTCCATCTGTCAAAGAGTGCTTGATCGATGTTGAAGAACGAACGGTTATTAAAGAGCGTATACGCAGGGGGTTGGATGCATTGCAGGCCACGCTTGTTGCGCACTACTACGTAGATGGTGACATACAGGATCTGGCTGAAGAAACAGGTGGATGCGTGGCTGATTCTCTGGAGATGGCGCGCTTTGGCAAGGATGCACCAGCGCAGACCTTGGTTGTCTCGGGCGTTCGTTTCATGGGTGAAACCGCGAAAATTCTTTCGCCACATAAGCGGGTCTTTATGCCGACACTTGCAGCTCAGTGCTCCTTGGATATCGGTTGTCCACCTGAAGAATTTGCAGCTTATAAGGCGCTCCATCCGGACAGGACTGTGGTTGTTTATGCCAATACCTCCGCGCGGGTAAAAGCGCTTTCTGACTGGGTGGTTACTTCTTCATGTGCTCTGGATGTTGTGTCCTACTTGAAAGATCAGGGAGAGAAAATTTTGTGGGCACCAGATAAGCATCTGGGACGATACATCGAGCTTAAGACAGGTGCAGACATGGTCCTGTGGAGCGGAGCGTGTGTTGTTCATGAGGAATTCAAGGCAAAGGCACTTAAGGATTTGAAGAATGTTTATCCCGACGCTGCGGTGCTTGTTCACCCGGAGTCGCCGGCATCGGTGATCGAGGTAGCAGATGCCATAGGATCAACGAGTGCGATTTTGCAGGCAGCCGGGAATCTGCCTAACAAGACATTTATCGTAGCAACGGATCGGGGTCTGTTTCACAAGCTCAAACAACTCAATCCAGGTAAACGTTTCATCGAGGCACCAACGGCGGGTGATGGAGCAACCTGCCGTAGTTGTGCCCATTGCCCATGGATGGCGATGAACGAGCTCAGAGCACTGGATCGATTGTTAAGTGATGAAAGCTACCGGACCACGAATGAGATTTATGTTGAGGCCGAGCTCAGTGTAAGCGCTAAAGTGCCTCTTGACCGAATGCTCCAATTCCAAGCACAGCGACCCGCTTGAGAAACACCTTTTTATCCTACCTGTTGCTGGCCGCTCTATTAATCAGAGCAGCCATCCCAGTGGGTCTCATGGCTGTCGACACGCACGATGGCTGGTATCTGAGTATTTGTCCTGAGGGGTTGTCACGGGAAGCCCAAAAGGTACTTGTGCCTCACCAGCACGACGATGACTCAGATCATGCATCTACTGGTCTGTATTGCGACCTAGCAAGTCTCATGCCCCTGGCGATGACAGCTGAGGTGTCGCTCGCTGAAACTTTTGTCGTGGGCAATCATCGCCTTCTTGGCAATCCCTCCCACTCGCATTGGCTTGACCCTCGCGATCCGACACCGGGAGCCAGAGCGCCACCGTTTTTTCGTTCTATCTAAATATATAGCTACAAACTTAGAACGGAGAATTAAATGAATCGTACTCTTTGCACGAGCTTGCTCGCGTTGTCTGCGGTGTCTATCGCCCATGCAGACAGTGTTCCAGACAGCCACGCCCCGATTGGGGTCATGGGAGATCACATCCACAAACAGGGGGAAGTGATGTTTTCATACCGATATGCGGTGATGTCCATGCAAGACAACCTCGACGGCGATCGCGGAATTGGCGCGGGAGAAATCGTATCGACGATGCCTAACCGATTCGCGGGGATGTCCGGCATGCCATCCATGTTGCGGGTGGTACCCACGCATATGGACATGGACATGCATATGCTGGGTCTCATGTACGCACCGAACAATCGCGTGACGCTTATGGCGATGGCGAGCCAGATGAACAAGCGGATGCGGCATACGACATATCAAGGGGGCATAGGCACGACACGTCTCGGCAGATTTGAGGCGAGATCCAAAGGATGGGGCGATAGTAAAATCAAGGCGCTCATTCGGCTGAATGATGATCAACGGCATCGCTGGCATGCCACCTTTGGCCTATCGCTACCTACTGGCTCTTTGCAGGAAGAAGATGTGGTACTTGCTCCGAATGGTGCTCATCCGCGGCTCAGATTGCCATACCCCATGCAGCTTGGCTCTGGGACTTACGATTTTCTCGCCGGCCTCACCTATTCGGGCGGAATTGCGCCATGGGGCTGGGGTGCTCAATGGGAGAGCACTAATCGTCTGGGTCGCAATGATGAAGATTACAGGCTGGGAAATTCCCATCTCCTCCAAGGTTGGGTGAGCCGCAGGGTGAGTCGGGTACAGAGCCTGTCGTTGCGCCTGATTGCAAGACGCACGGGCAATGTGGATGGTAGAGATTTAAGAATCATGGCCCCTGTGCAAACGGCCGATCCCGGGCGTCAGCGCTACAGGAGGACCGAGTTGTGGCTGGGAACTAATGTGGTCTTGGCCAAAGGTCATCGCCTAGCACTCGAAATAGGTCGGCCGCTCACGCAGACAGTGGATGGTCCGCAAATGGATATGGATTGGCAGGCGATGTTTGGCTGGCAGTGGTCTCTCTGATCAGGACTGTGCCATGCGTATTGCTGTCCTGAGGTCCTGAATTCGCTGGGAGAGTTTCGCCATTAGTTGTGGGTTCGTACGTCTGATTAGGCGTTGAGCGTATTCCAGATGCTGAATCGCGCGGTGGTATGAACCGTGCAGGTAGAAATACTCAGCCCGTGCCAGATGCACACCGGTTATATTGCCTGCAAGCCCGGCGGTTTCGGCAAGTGCATACCATACATCGATATCTATGGGATTGGCTTTTGACTGACGCTCAAGCACCGCTTCCGCTTCTTCATGCAATTCCAGTTGGTTAAGCGCTTTGGCATAGAGCATGGCAAAAGGCAGGTTATCGGGGTTGATGACAAGTTGGTGGCTGAGAAAATCTCGTGCCATCTCCGTTCTTTCGGCTGCAACTAGGAGTTCTGCGTAAGCTGCGTTGTAGATAATACTCTGCGGGTTGAGATTGAAGAGGGGCTCTACGAGGTCCAATGCCTCTTGGTGTTGACCAATTCTGCTTAAAGAAAGGGCCAGGCCGTATTTTGCTGCCGTGTCGGCGGGGCGGTCGCGCAGCCGCTTTCTATAGAGCTCGGTACCTTGTGCTGGGTTTTTCTGGAAGTGTACTTCGGCTCGAACCCGCATCAACTGATAGTCGAGGGAGTCGGTATAGTTTGCGCGCGGCAAATCCAATGCCTGATTTCGCGCGTCGGTAATTCGGGTTTCGGAGAGGGGGTGGGTCAAGAGAAATTCGGGTGGCTTGCGAGTGAAGCGGTATGCACGTTGCATTCGTTCAAACATTCTGGACATGGCTGCAGGGTCATGGTTTGCGCGCACGAGCGTGTGTAGTCCGATGCGGTCGGCTTCAGTTTCGCGGTCACGGCTGAAACGCATTTGATTGGCGTAGCTGGCCGCCTGCACTGTGCTCATTGCTGCCAAAGCTGCATCCCCGCCCCCAGCGATGCCGATGAGGAGGGCCGCAATCATCGAGGCAACAGCGGGGAGAGTTTGGTTACGTTGTTCTTCTATCTGTCGGGCGAAATGCCGTTGGCTTAAATGAGCGAGCTCATGTGCCATTACGGATGCATATTCGTGCACATCTTCTGCATACACCAACAAACCAAGGTTGATCCCAACTACACCACCCGGTGCCGCGAATGCATTGATATTGGGATTGTCCACGACGGCGACGGCCATGATCGCTTCACGCAAATCACTGTGCTGGGCAAGTTCGATCAACTGCCGGTTAACGTAGTACTTGATGATCGGATCGTCGGATGTGGGCATTGAAGAGTGCAGCTGCTTGAGAAAACTCTCGCCGATCAGTTTTTCAAGTTGTGGTGAAATAATGCGAGACGACGCATCACCTAAGCTTGGTAGAGCCTGCTCTTCAGCATAGCCACCTGGCAGGACCAGCCCGGATAGAGCCACTGCAAGAATCAGGGGTCGAACGACATTCATTCGTGGATCATAACCATTTTGCTGCTTCTGCCAAGCCCGGTAATCGTGTCATACTTTGATCGGCAATGAATGAAGAAGTTCGCATACTCGACGTAAAAGGGCTGAACTGCCCGATGCCGCTCCTTAAAGCGAAAAAGGCGCTTAATGAAATGTCACCTTTGGGGTTGGTGCGAGTTCTCGCTACGGACCCGGGTTCGGTGCGTGATTTTGAAGTGTTTTCGCGCCAGAGCGGGCACTTGCTGCTCGATTCCGGTGAGGAAGGTGGCGTGTATTTTTATGTCCTGCAGAAAAAACAGTGAAATTTATCGAGGTCATCAGCGCCTGGCTGAATGAGAATTTCTCGAATCAGGAAGCGATCTACCTGGTTGTGCTTATCGGCGTGTCCTTATTGGCGTTGGCCACGTTGGGTGGATATTTGGCGCCGGTTCTGGCCGGACTTGTTTTGGCGTTTCTGCTCCAGGGTGTGGTCAAAATTCTCGAACGGCACATGCCAAGAATTATGGCTGTATATATTGCGTTTGCCATCTTTGCATCTGGCATTGTGGCCCTTGCGTTGATGGTCTTGCCGCTTTTGTGGCAACAATTAAGCGACTTTTTGAGCGCAGCTCCGGCCGTAGTTACTCGTTTGCGCGATGGGGTAGCTGGGCTGGCTGAAAGATTCCCTGACTACATCACTCAAGACCAGGTCGCGGCACTCCTTGATCAGGCTACTCGGGAGCTTGGTAACGTCAGCGCCACAGTCCTTGAGACCGCCTTTGCACAAGTGTTCTCTCTGTTAGGACTTGTTATCTATCTGGTTTTGGTACCGATCTCCGTCTTTTTCTTTCTCAAGGATAAAGACTCGCTGCTCGCCTTCATGCACACCCTGCTGCCGAGGGACCGGCCACTTTTAAATGCGGTTGGCGAAGAGATGAATGAGCAACTGGGCAACTATGTGCGCGGTAAGGTCATTGAGATCCTGCTGGTCGGATCTGTCACGTTTGTGGCCTTTACCCTGCTGGGTCTCAACTATGCGGCGCTGCTTGCAGTGATCGTTGGCTTTTCGGTACTGATTCCGTTTATCGGTGCGGCCATCGTCACGATCCCGGTATTCATTGTCGCCGTATTGCAGTTTGGCTGGACCTGGGAGATGGGTTGGATCATTGCCGCCTATGGCGTCATTCAATTCCTCGACGGCAACCTGCTGGTACCGGTACTTTTTTCAGAAGTGGTCGATCTGCATCCGATTACGATTATTGTGGCGGTGCTTGCCTTTGGCGGACTTTGGGGTTTGTGGGGTGTTTTTTTTGCGATCCCGCTGGCGACACTGATTAAGGCCATATACAGGTCTTGGCCTAAGAGTGTTCCGGCCGTAGTTGAGGATGTGGTTGGCTGATAAGGTGCAATGAACCCAGGTTAATTCTATGATCGATGCGCGGTCGCCGTCGACGAAGATCCTGCCGGACCCTTAAGACTTTGACGTAATGTTGCCAAACTGCGAAGTCGAGTTGGCCACGATAGCTGAGCTTGGTAGTTGTGACTCCGTGTAAGCCTGCGTACCATTCCTGCCCTCTAGATTCCGAAAGGACCGCGACATGTTACAAGGCAGCATCGTTGCCCTCGTGACGCCCATGACTGCAGACCATGATGTCGATTGGTCGGCGCTGGTGTCCCTCATCGAATGGCATATTGCACAAGGAACACACGGCATCGTGCCGATGGGTACAACGGGCGAGTCGGCCACATTAGATACGGATGAACATCTCGCTGTTATAAAACGCACAATCGAAATTGTTGCTGGGCGTGTGCCTGTTGTTGCAGGAACAGGAAGCAATGCCACTCGGGAGGCGATTCACCAGACTCAGGAAGCTCACTCGGCAGGTGCTGATGCTTGTCTTCTGGTGACACCGTACTATAACAAGCCCACTCAAGCTGGTCTGATAGCGCACTACAAAGCCATCGCGGCGGAGACCGATGTACCGTTGGTCCTTTACAATGTGCCCCCTCGAACCGCGTGCGATATGCAGGCAGAAACGGTGGCGGAACTCAGTGAACTTTCTCAGATTGTCGGCATCAAAGAAGCCTGTGGCGATGCTGAACGAGTTGCTGCGATCAAGCAACGCGTCGCGGATGACTTTTTCGTGCTCTCAGGTGAAGATGCGCAGACTCTGCAGATGCTGGATCTGGGCGCCAAGGGGACGATATCGGTTACCGCGAATGTGTTGCCAGGTAAAATGTCTGAGTTCTGTTGTGCCTATCTTGAAGGAGATCGCGAGAGGGCCGTGGCATTAGATACTGAACTTCAGCCAATACATGAAATTTTGTTTTGTGAGCCATCACCGACACCAAGTAAATGGGCACTGTTTGAAATGGGCAAGATCGACAAGGGCATTCGCCTACCCCTTTTACCTTTGACGGACGCTAATCGAGATGAGTTGTGTTCACGTTTACGCGCTGCAGGAGCACTTGCATGAATTCAGGGAGACTTTTAGCGCTTATCGTCCCCTTTATAGTGTCGGGTTGTTCGTGGATTAACGATGGCGAGGGTCTGATTCTCAACCCCGGTGACGATTACATGGAGGCAGAAAAGGAACCTGATCTTACGGTGCCGGAAGATCTGCGCAGCCTTAATAACACCGATCCATTCCCGATCCCTGATGCGCCTCAACCGCAGAATCCCAGATACTATCCGAAGCGTCCCCCTCTGCCTGACGCGATCTATGCAAATGACAATCGGGATGAAGTGCGCATTCAGAGGCTCGGGGATAGACGTTGGCTGGTAGTCCCGGAAGCACCTACGACGGTATGGCCGAAACTCAAACAGTTTTTGGCGGAAAATGGAGTCGTACTGGGTCTAGATGCCCCAGGCATGGGTAGGATCAATACAGAATGGTTGCGGGTAGAGGATAAATCTTACCGCGATGTCGTGCGCACTTTGGTTAAAGATGCCAAACAGGCCGGTGGGCTGGCCGAAGGGCAGGACCGCTTTCTCATACGGGTGGAACAGGGGCTGCGCACGCTCGCGACCGAGGTACATATTCGCCATGAGAACGACAGTCTGACCTTACCTGTGCAGGACAATATTGAAAACCTGAACAGCCTTTATTCGGATCTTGATGCCGCCGAAGAGGATTTTCTCAATGAAATTGGTGCCTATATTGCGGCAAAGGTTTCAGAACAAACGGTGTCTAAGGTTGCTCTGCAGATTGGGTCTTCTGAAAAAGCGGAACTCACCCTGGATGCCAACGGTGATCCGTTGCTGAAGTTGTATCTCGATTATGAACGTGCCTGGGCGACCCTGGGCCAGGCGCTGGACAACGCGGAGATCGAAATCACGAATCTTGATCGTGAGGCGGGCGTGTTTTTCGTCGTCGTGCCTTCTTCCTTGCTGACTGGCGAGGAGGAGTCAGGATTCTTATGCCGGTTTACTTTTTCCTGTGATGCAAATAATGCGAGTTACGAGCTATCGCTGCAGATATACAACGCTCAAGACCAGGAGTTTGATATCTCGGTGCAGGATGGTCAGACGCGCGGTCGCATAGACCCTGACCTTGCACAACAGGTTCTGGTCATCATCCGCGATTTTGCCACCTGATGGGATTCGCTTCGCTTGGAAGTGGATCGAGAGGTAACGCCACAGTCGTCGCCCTGAAAAGTTCTGCACCGACAGGGTCTCTTACCACCAACTTTCTCGTCGACTGTGGGTTTTCGCTTAGACAAGCCGAAAAACGGCTGGCACGAATGGGCTTGAGTGGTGGAGATCTGGATGCAATTTTCGTCAGCCATGAACATGCTGACCACATCTCAGGCGTTGCCGCGCTGGCGCACAAGTACGGAATTCCAGTTTACGCAAGCCATGGCACTTTAAGTGGTGCAAGGCACGAAATTAATGGGAACCCTTTTGATGGCGATGTGCCTTTTGAGATTAAGGGAATCAGCATCAACCCGGTACGCATACCACACGATGCACGCGAGCCGACGCAGTTTGTATTCTCCAACGGAGACGAAGTGATCGGCGTGCTCTCGGATCTCGGGCGTGTGACCCAACATGTGATCGATCAGTATCGGGGTTGTACTCACCTGCTGATGGAAGCAAATCACGACATTGATATGCTCCAGGGAGGTTCATACCCACCAGCGTTGAAGCGCCGGGTGGGGGCCGACTATGGGCATTTGTCCAACGTACAAGCTCTTGCACTACTCGATGCCATCAAGCATCCGGATCTGCATGTCGTGATTGGTCACGTCAGCGAGCAGAATAATGATCCGGATGTGCTTACGGCCCTTTTCAACAGTCGCCGTGGGCAGGTTCGGTCTATGCAGTTTGCCAACCAGCAGTCTGGCTTTAATTGGGTAGGCGAACGCCCCATCGTCAGGCAGGTTTCATTTTCGAATCTGGGCTGACTAATGCTTCGTTCGATACATTTGTGTCGGTTTCGGTAGAATAAGTAAATGAATGCAATGAACATAACCCCGGAATCCTTTCAAACTGAAGTCGTTGAGGCTTCGCAAACAATCCCCATCATTGTGCTTTTCTGGGCAGATCAGGTTGCGCCATCGGTAGAGGCCAGACAGACCACTGAGGCACTTGTCAGTCAATATCAGGGTAAAGCGAAGCTGGTTTTGTCTGATGTAAGCCAGGATCAGACCCTTGCGCAGCATCTGCGGGTGCAGGGCTTACCCGCTATGCGAGTGGTGCATCAGGGTAAGATCGTTGAACAGATTGATGGCCCCGTAGATGAAGCGCAACTGCGTGCGATGCTTGATACTTTGACGCAATCTCCTGCGGATATCATGAAGGCGCAACTTGATCAAATTCTCGCCAGTGGCGACTGGGATACGGCTTTGTCGCTTCTGCAACAGGCGGTCAATGAAGAACCAAACAATATGCCATTTCAGGTTGAGTTGGCCGATGTTCTTATTCAAAGGGGTGATCTTGATGATGCACGCAGCGTGCTTGCAAGAATTCCGGAGGATACCGAAGATCGAGAACGACCCCAGAATCGACTCGAATTTATCGAAGAGGCGAATGGTTTCGATAGTGCTGATTCCCTTATGTCACAGTTGCAGGCAACGCCTGATGATTTAGAACTGAAATATCAGTTGAGCGTTCAGCATCTGGTGTTGGGAAATGTAGAACAGGGTCTGGAAGCGGCGATGGACATCCTGCGCACTGATCGAGAGTTTCGTGATGACATTGGCCGTGTGACCATGATCAGGGCGTTTGCCATACTGGGGAAAGGCCATGAACTTGCCAGTAAGTACCGGCGCAAAATGTTTAACTTCATGCACTGACGGTCCGATAGGTGCTGCGATGTCACGCCGACTGTTTATTTGGGTAAGGCTTATTGGACGATATATTGAGAAAGATTTGTTGTGGTTGGGTCGATGGGTGAGTAGTTACTAACATAATGGATTGGGTAGTTTATACACACTTGAAAAACTTGAGACAAAGCACACAGTTGCCGTAGCTATTCTCACCTGGCCGACCACTTATATAGCTTAACTTATTGTTTTTAAAACAAATATCTCCTTTCTTCGCTGAAGAACTGTTATTTTTCAGCAGGTTGTCCACGTCATTACTGTAAATGCCCAAAAGTTATCCTCAATGTTATCCACAGGCTAGAATAGGCGACGAGCGAGGAGGAACGAATGGCAGAAGCTGAACAGGGCCTGTTGGCCCGTAAACTGAACCAATATCAGGACAAGGGAGTTACTAAGGTAAAGCTTGGGCTCACGGACACCGATGGAGTGCTACGCGGCAAATATGTCGGGTTAGATAAGTTTGCTTCTTTGATGGAAAAGGGAGGCGGTTTTTGCGACTGCGTTTTCGGATGGGATGTCGATGATCAACTCTATGACGAGAGCGGCTACACTGGCTGGCACACGGGGTTTCCGGATGCCCAATATCGGCTGATTGCAGATTCTGAACGTTGGTTGTCGGATGAAAACTGCCCTTTCTTCCTGGGTGAGTTCACGGCCGACGATGAATCCCCGCACCCCATCTGTCCACGGACACTACTAGGATCGGTTCTTGAAGCGCTGCGTGCTGACGGGATCGAAGTGCGAGCGGGTTTCGAATATGAATTCTTCGTTTTTCAGGAAGATCCGCATTCGGTACGTGACAAGGGTTATCGTCACCTTAAGCCCTTAACGCCAGGAAACTTCGGTTACTCGGTGTTACGCAGCAGTGTCGAGTCAGACCTATTTGCAGGTTTAATGGATTATTGCCTGGCGTTTGACTGTACCCTGGAGGCGCTTCATTGTGAAACCGGTCCGGGTGTCTGGGAAGCGGCGATTAAGTCGCGTATTGGGATCGAAGCTGCAGATCGGGCAAATCTCTTCAAAACCTTCAGCAAAGTATATCTGCAGAGACAAGGTCTCCTCGCTACGTTCATGGCTAAGTGGTCGATGGACTATCCCGGGCAGAGTGGTCACTACCATTTCAGTTTTGAGGATAGCCAATCCGCGAACCTCTTTTATGATCAGGACACAGACAAAGGCATGTCGAATCTGCAACGACACGCAGTGGGTGGTCTGCAACGATATCTGCCTGAATGGATCGCCTTAGTTGCACCGACGATCAACAGCTATACCAGGCTCGTCAAGGGCGCATGGGCACCGACGGCGGCAACGTGGGGCATCGAAAATCGGACAGCGGGGATCAGGGTCATACCGGGCGGGCAGGGCAGCCAGAGAATTGAGTGCAGAATTGGCGGGGCCGATGGCAACCCGTATCTTGTTGCAGCTGCTGTGCTTGCGGCGGCGCAACGAGGTGTGCGAGAGAAGTTAGAACCTACCGCTGCTGTTGCAGGCAATGCATACGACATCCAGGACACGCTTTCGCCTGAGCTGCAGTTTCCAGCTAACTTAAGAGATGCTGCAGAACGACTGCGCAGATCGGCTGCAGGGATCGAAGCATTTGGCTCAGAGTTTGTAGATCACTTTGTGATGTCCAGGTTGTGGGAGGCTCGAGAATACGAACGCCACGTAAACAGCTGGCAGTTGGAAAGATACTTCGAGATCATCTAAGCCATGCATCTGGGTATCCTGCAGACCGACCATGTTCTCGATGAGTTCCAACCTGATTTCGGTGATTATCCCGAGATGTTCGCGAAGGTGATTCATCGGGTTCGCGAGGATATCGAGATTACATGCTATGACTGCTTGGAAGCGGTACCTTCCTCAATCGACTGTGATGCATACATCATTACCGGTAGCCGTCATAGCGTGTACGACGACCTGCCCTGGATCACGGAACTGGTGGCCTATATACGCTGCGTACTAGATGCCGGTCGGAAAGTGTTGGGGGTCTGCTTTGGACATCAATTGATGGCACACTTTTTTGGTGGTGAGGTGGGGCCTTCGCCCCGGGGTTGGGCGGTCGGTGTACATCGTAGCCAGGTCGTAACAAAGCAGTCTTGGATGGGTGTGGAAGATGTTATTGATTTCCAGCTGCTTTCTTCACATAAAGATCAGGTGAAGAAACTTCCGAAAGGTGCACAACTTTATGCAACCAATGATTTTTGTCCGATTGCGGGGTTTACGTTGGGCAGTCAGATATGGACGATTCAAGGTCACCCGGAATTCACGCCTGCATACAGCCGTGCGCTGATTAACTTGAGGCGGGAGATCTTGGGTGAGGAAACTTGTCGGGCCGGTTTAGATAGCCTTGATACACCCACCTCTGAAGAGCTTCTGGCTGAATGGATGATCAACTTCGCAGATAAGTAATGCGCTTTAGTCGTCCCATAATCCGCGGTTGGGTGTACTGGGTTTTACTGCTGGCGATCAATGGATGCAGCGCGCAAGGGCGGTGACGGCGAACCATTCAGTGCGGTGCTTGCCTATTTGTGTGTCACTTTGGCGTCTAGTAAGAGCCGTGCCCCCTTCGAGCAGGTGCTTGTGGTTAAAATGAGCGACTTGTCGTGTAGCATGTTGCAAAAAGGACCCCGGGGTATATTTTGACTTTTCATTTTGCTTCCGCCTGGGAAGCAGTCGCTCAACTCTATCCTGATCGTCTGGCGGTGATTTGTGACGGTAAGGCCCTGACCTGGCATGAGTATGAACGGCGTGGAGCGAAGGTGGCGGCCCTCCTGGAGGCGCATGGTCTAGGCACGGATTCTAAAGTGGCTTTGTATCTGCACAACTCCAACGAGTATCTGGAAGCTCAATTCGGAATCTTTAAAATTGGCGGCTGCCCGATCAACGTCAATTATCGCTACAAGGCAGATGAACTTCTGTATCTGCTGGAAAACTCTGACGCTGAAGCGATTTTTTTTCAGGCCTGCTATGCAATGCGGGTCTGGGAACTTAAGGATCGCTTGAAGAATATCAAACTCTTTGTGCAGGTCGCAGACGGGACTGAGGGTTTGATGGGTTTTGCGCAGGATCACGAACGTGCGCTGCGTGATCATGCACCACAGGCGCCGCGACCTAGAGACCCTGACGGGATTTATATGCTCTATACCGGTGGTACCACGGGTATACCAAAGGGCGTCATGTATCCGGTTGGAGGATTTACCCAGTTCTTCATCACCATGGGTGCTGCGGACCATGAACTCACGCCACCTGGGTCGATGTCCGAGTACGAGGACTTCCTTGGCCGTGTGTCGGTGCCTCCTAAAACGGTGGTTGGGTGTCCAATGATGCATGGTACGGGGATGTGGGCCGGCTGTTTTTTGCCGCATTTGCTTGGTGGTACGACTATAGCAACGTCTAAACTCGGTCTCGATGCAGACCTTCTTTGGGGTCTTGTTGAAGATTATCGCGCCACGAATGTAGTGATTGTCGGTGATGCGTTTGCCCGTCCGATGCTTTCGTCTCTCGACATCGCCAGAGACCGGGGATCACCCTACGACATCAGTTCGCTTAAGCAGATGACATCGTCAGGCGTGATGTGGAGCCAAGAGACCAAACAAGGACTGCTGGAACATCACGATATGATCCTTGCGGATGTAATGGGATCAACGGAAGGGGGAATGGGCAGTTCGGTCACAACACGGGAAAGTGGTGCAAAGACGGCGAAATTTGAGATCAGTGAAGGTGTGAAAGTGATTGCGGATGATGGTGCTGAGGTGGAGCCAGGTAGTGGCGAGATCGGCCGGCTTGCCACATCGAACATGGTGCCGTTGGGCTATTACAAAGATGAGGAAAAGTCGGCCGCGACGTTCCAGGAAATTGACGGCGTGCGTTACAGTTTCCCAGGTGACTACGCGATGGTCGAGACGGATGGCTACATCACCCTGCTTGGTCGGGGGAGCGCATGCATCAATACGGGTGGGGAGAAAGTCTTTCCGGAAGAGGTTGAAGAAGCTGTAAAGCGTCATGATGCGGTGTTCGACTGTCTTGTCGTTGGTCAGCCCGACGATCGTTTTGGTGAAGCGGTGACGGCCCTTGTGTCTTTGCGGGACTATATGAAAGTAGACGTTGCTGATCTCCTCGCTGTGGTAAGTGAATATCTTGCAGGGTACAAAATGCCCCGAAAGCTCTATGTGGTTGATGTCGTAAAAAGGGCCCCGAATGGTAAGGCAGATTACAAGTGGGCGAGACAGGAGGCTGCACGGTTGGCCGCTGTGGAAGTTAGTGAGCGTGGGAAGTAAGAAATTTTCCAGAGTTGAGCGATAGCGGAGTCTTTGTCAAAGAGTCCGTTTAAATGGGTGATGATGCTGGCAGAGAAGTTCCACGCAAGGATCGATTGGATGAAACAGGGTTTTCCATTCTTTGAGCCCTTGTGTATAGAATGTTGTTTCGTTTGGGATAGCAGGGCAGCTTGTTTATTCAATACAGACCGGGTAAGGATGTCTGGGCGTACGGTGTAGAGCCCGCCAAGGTCCGCTATCGGTTACGCCTGGCGCGCTATCCCGCGCTTGCGGAATATCTTCAAACCTGGCTGAAACAAAAGCCGCAGGACAAAACTTTTACGCTTGTTGATGTGGGCGTCGGCTTTGGCCGCACTTTCCTGTATGTCGATGCTGCCGGTATAGGTGATCGATTCGAAATGATTGGCATAGACATTGATCCGACCCGCAAGAATGATGTTTATGCGAGCCCTCACTGGAATATACGTCAGGGTGATGCGCAGGAACGACTTCAGTTTGCTGATTCAAGTGTGGATGTGGTGGTTAGCGAACAATTGCTTGAACACCTCGAGCATCCGGATAATCTCATTACAGAAGTGCATCGTATTTTGAAGCCCGGGGGTCTTTTTGTCTGTGGTGTGCCTATATTTCCCAGGCCGATTGCGCAGATCCGCCGCTGGCTCGTGCGGCGTTATGGGTTACGGGGTTCTGAACACGTGCAAACCTATACGCTGCACTCCATTCGGGGTGATCTGGCTGAGTATTTTGATGAGGTTGCTTGCAGAGGTTTTCGCATAGTATCCGGTGGTCTTTTGCGCCGACTTGAAAATTATGAGTGGTGGTATCGGTTTAACCGCCGGCTCGGGGAGTTGTTGCCAGGCCTTTGCATTGAAACCCAGTTGATCGTGGTGCCCAAGAAATGAGCGAGGAGCGTTCAACGAAGCTCGAAGCACCTCTCTCTACTCGAGAACGTCTTGCCTACAGCCTGTTTAATGGCGCCGATTACCTGATTAAGAACATTATTGGTAAATACATGTTCTTCTTCTACACGACGACATTTGCTGTCAATCCGCTTTGGCTTGCACTCTGGCAGCCGGTGCTCAAGATTCTGGATGTAGTAACCGACCCGCTCGTCGGAGAGTGGTCAGACAGAACCCGCAGTCGTATGGGCAAACGCAGGCCATGGATCCTCGTTGGGTCGATCACCCTTGGCATCGTATTTCCGATGAGTTGGATGCCCACTGTTGTCATGTTCTGGGATCCTATGCCGACGGTGGTCTCGATATTTATCTACTTCATGATATTTAAGTTTCTCTATTACGTGACGCATACGGTCGCAGTCGTTCCCTACTATGCCCTTGGCGCTGAACTGTCGAACGACTATCAGGAACGCACGAAGATCGTTGCCTGGCGTCATTTTGTCGGGGTACCCATGACGGTGCTTGCGACGCTGCCATTTTTCCTGGCAACGCAGCCAGAGTGGTTTGACAGTGAGGTCACGGGCGTTGCAGTCGTCATGTGTGGTGTCGGTGCCATCATTATCATCACCGGGGTTCTTGCCGCTTTTGGTACCAAAGAGCGGGCAGAAACCGAACCTAAACGGGAATTACCTCTGCGCGAGGCACTGACAATCACGCTCTCCAATAAACCGTTTATGTTTCTCGTGGCGACGGTGTTCTTCTATGGTATTGGGCAGTACTTTTCCGTGAGTTTCGGGGTATACCTCATCAACTACATCATCTTCGATGGTGATAAATCTCAGTTTACTGAACTCCTCATGTACGCAACCGCTGCCGGTGCAATTGTCAGCATGGGTCTGAATCTGCTTATTCGAAAGCTGGGTCAACGATATGAAAAAGTACAGATGTTCAAGGTAGGCATGCTTTTGAGCCTGACTGTTCCACTTGCCGCTCTTATCGCGTTCCAGCCGAACGAACCGATGTGGTACTACGTTCTCCACGTCCTGGCGCTACCAATTGGCAATACGATTGTCGAGGTGTTGCCTTTGTCCATAGTGGCTGACATTTGTGACCTAGATGAAGTCAAAAGCGGGCGGCGTCGGGAGGGGGCTTTTGTGGGCGTATATAACTCTGCATTTAAGTCCGGATATATGTTCGCGCCTGCCGTTGCGATGATCCTCCTTTATTTCACCGGATTTGATGGTTCACTCATACAGCAGACTCAAGACACCAAGGATTTGATGGAGTTATTTATGGTTGCTGGTTGCACCGTGACGTTTCTGGGTGCTATCGCGTGTAGTCGATTTATACGGCTGCGCAAGTCAGACATTGAACAAGCCCAGGCCCGATTGCAGATTATTTGATCGACATCGTATCGATACCGTCGTTGTCCCATCGCCCGGCCCTCCCCGGCGCCCTGTGTAGGCGCACCTGAATCGTGGGTAGGATCTTCCATGGTAAGCTTGTATGAGTTTAATTTGGTATGGAGAATTCTGCGATGGCGATGCAGCACACGCCTTTGTTGATGGGGTTTGTACTCGACCGGGGTGCGAAAGTTGCGCCCAGGGAAGAGATAGTGACGGCGAGCGGAAGCGGAGTACGGCGTCAGACTTATCTTGAGACGCGTAACAGGGCGCATCAACTTGCCCATGCCCTGGCCGGGGCGGGCATTGAAGTCGGTGACCGCGTCGGTACCTTTATGTGGAACGGCAGCCGGCATCTCGAGGCATATCATGCCACTGCCGGGATGGGAGCCGTATTACATACACTTAACATCCGCCTCTCTGACAAAGACCTTGAGTACATTATTGACCACGCTCAGGACCGTGTGATCATCGTCGATGCTGACGCATTGCCGCTCCTCGAAGTCATGAAGGATCGGATGCCGAGTGTCGAGCGTATCATTGTCGCAACCGAAGAGGGCTTTGAGGGTTGGGAGACGGAATTGCCCAATCCGATCGATTACGAAGATTTCATCGCTGGTCAGCCGACGCATTACGATTGGCCGCTTATTGATGAAAACTCACCCCTTGGTCTTTGCTATACCAGTGGTACAACTGGCAATCCTAAGGGCGTTGAGTATGAGCACCGCTCACAGTACCTGCACACGATGGCACAGTGCATGACTGACAGCATGGCGCTCTCCGCCACCGACACGATCTGTGGGGTTGTTCCAATGTTTCATGCAATGGGTTGGGGTATTCCCTGGTCTGCTTTAATGCTCGGGTGCAAACAGGTCATGCCTCACCGGTTTATGGATCCTGCACGTCTGCTCGAATTGATGATATCGGAGGGCGTCACGGTCTCAGCAGGCGTTCCCACGATCTGGCAGGGTATCAAAGGTCTTTATGAGGCTGACCCTGACAGCTACGATTTGTCAGGCCTAAGCCGCCTAACGTGTGGTGGCAGTGCGCCGCCACCGTCGCTCATCCGCTGGTACTGGGATACCCTTGGTGTTGAGATGATTCAGGGTTGGGGAATGACCGAAACTTCCCCGTTGGCAACCCTGTCAAGAAGGGTTATGAAACGTGCGCAACTGTCTATATCGGAAGATGACCAGTTTGAGAATGTTGCCAAGGCGGGCCAACTCATGCCGGGTCTCGAGCTCGATATCTTCGATGAGGCGTTTAATCGAGTGCCACACGACGGTGAGAGCATTGGCGAAATTTTGATCCGTGGGCCCTGGATTTGTTCCGAATATTACAATGATCCTCAGCCTGACAAGTTCCACGATGGATGGCTGATTACCGGTGATGTCGGCAAGATTGACGCCGAGGAATACCTCATCATCAGCGATCGCTCGAAAGATCTTGTGAAGAGCGGAGGCGAGTGGATCTCTTCCGTGGACCTTGAAAACCATATCGTTGCCTTGGATGGCGTGGCGCAGGCTTGTGTTGTTGCACATCCGCACCCCAAATGGGACGAACGCCCGGTTGCACTTGTTGTGTTGGAAGCTGACAAGGAAGTATCTGCAGAGACGGTGATAGAGCACTGTTCGACGGCATTTGCTAAATGGCAGTTACCGGATGATGTGCTTTATGTCGACAGCATTCCGCTCACCTCAACGGGGAAGATGGATAAGAAAGTCGTGCGTGCGGATCTTGATGCCCAGGGTTATCAGCTCCCGGACCTGCGCGAACGGTCTGTCGGTTAACGAAAACGCATTGATGGCCTGAACATGCATCCCCGGATAGGCTGGTGCGAGAAGTTTGCGTGCCTGGTAATAACCGCATTGCAAGCGCCGGACATGTGCCTAGAAGCGATCGGCTCTGATTGCGTCAGGCAGCATTTCACCTCGGGTGATATGTGCGGCAGCGAGCCTGCCCATTTCGGGTGAAGTCTGCACGCCAAAACCACCTTGTCCTGCCAGCCAGAAGAACGAAGGCTGGTTTTCATCGAATCCGATGACCGGATAACGATCTGGTGCGAAGGTACGCAAGCCTGCCCATGTATGCAGAGGTCGGTCTACAGATAATGTTGTCAGCTTCAGGAATCGATCGATGGTGACGGCGATGTCGAGTTCATCAGGTTGTGCATCAGTGGGCGGGCTGGGGGTTTCGTCCGCAGGGCTCAACATGAGGCCTGGGCTCTCTGGTTTGTAATAAAGCTGCCCCGAGATTGTGTGGACACAAGGCGCTTGCATGACCTCATCGTACGCCGAGATCAATACTGCAGTGCGGCGCATCGGCGTAAGTGGTTTCTCCGCAACGTTTGCGAGGGTGGCGACTTCATTTGCCCAGGCTCCCGCGGCGTTAACCAGCACGTTGGCGGTGAATTGACCCTGCGCAGTGTTGATTTGCCATTCGTCTGCTGTGTGCCTGACGCTGATCATCTCAGCGCTGGTAATGAGCGTACCCCCGTTATCTCGAAGCAAGCGCTGGTAGCCGAGTATTAGCCCGTGCACGTCGATGGTTTGCCATGAAGGATCCCAGGCGCCACCGACAACCTGGTCGGGTCTGAGAATCGGTGACAAATCGAGTGCGTAATCACGATCGACATACACCAGTTCCGGACATTTGGACTGCCAGTGATCGATATGTCGCTGCAGCAAGTCTTCCTCACCAGGTTTTGCGACGCTGAGTCCTCCGATATTGTGCAACAAAGGCGCGTCGCTGAAACCGGATGGTGGGTCAAAGAAGAAGGATCCACTCGCCTTGGTTAGGTCAGCCACCACCGGGTTTTCGTAGCCCTCGATATACATAGCCGCAGAGCGTCCAGAGCTGTGGTATGCGGGCTGGGATTCCCTCTCAAGCACCACGACGTCAGCCCTGTCGGAAAGAAATGCAGCGGCTGATAAACCCGCCACACCACCACCAATAATGGCTATATCGAAACGTGTTTTTGCCTTCGCCGAGTCGTTGTTCTGCATAGGATGAATTGTGCCATGATCAGGTGGTTATATGGCTTTGTTTTTAATGACGTATTGCGATGTCGATTATCTACGGTTGTGCCGGTAGGCGGATAGTAGTGCCTGCTTTTTCCTGACGGCGCGTTGCGGCTTACCAAGAACGGCCCTGGTTCGACAGGCGAAGAGCGCAGAACCTCGTTGTAGTCGGTATAGTTCACCTTTTCTCGCTGGAGTAAGGCATGCCCTTTAAGAACCGAATAACCGAAATGTTGGGTGTAGAGATTCCGATTGTGCAGGCGCCGATGGGTTGGATAGCCCGCTCGCAACTGGCGTCTGCCGTCTGTAATGCGGGCGCGCTCGGTATTATTGAAACATCGTCTGGCGAACTGGACGCCATACGCGAAGAGATCGTCAAAATGGGGGAACTCACAGTCAAGCCGTTTGGCGTGAACATTGCCCAGGCATTTGTACGTGATCCGAACATCGTCCCGTTTGTCATTGATCAAGGTGTGAAATTTGTGACAACTTCTGCCGGCAACCCGCAGCGGTACACGGAGGAATTAAAGTCTGCTGGTCTCACTGTTTTTCATGTGGTGCCCACCTTGAGTGCGGCGCTGAAGGCCGTGGAAGCAGGTGTGGATGGCCTGGTCGTTGAAGGTGCTGAAGGCGGCGGATTTAAGAATCCTAAAGATGTGTCTACGATGGTGCTTCTGCCCTTGATTCGATCGCAGGTAGACGTGCCAATCATCGCAGCGGGTGGGTTTGTGGATGGTGCGTCTATGGCAGCAGCCTTTGCCCTCGGTGCGGAAGGTATTCAGATGGGTACGCGCATGGTCTCAGCCGCGGAAAGCCCGGTTCACGAAAACTGGAAAAATGCGATTATTGATGCGCAGGAGACAGATACGGTTTTTCTGAATCGCGCACATTCGCCGGCGCTTCGCGCGTTACGGACACAAAAGACGAACGCGCTCGAATTTGAAACTGAAAAGAATGCGATGGCGGAATTTGGCACGGCTTTGGACCTTTATTTCGGCGGTGATATGGAAGCCAGTATTGCGCTCACGGGTCAGGTCGCTGGTCGTATTGATGCAGTGAGACCGGTTGCGGAGATCATCAGCGAAGTCAGAGACCAATTCTTTGCAACGCTGAGTGGTCTCTCGAGCCAGTACGGTGGTTGAGCGATAGCCGCCCACAAAGTGCCTGCCTGCCACCCAGAACGACGTGAGCGACTTTCCTGAAACCTGCTCCGGTCAACTTAGCTATGCGATCAAGAAGTGAATCTCGGGTTCATGCTGCGCGTTTTGCGTAGAGATTTCGGCATTGACGATTAACGGTCAAACTCCAGTGCCTGTCCCATTGGGCCATCGAGAATTTTACCTTCACGGTATCGCAGGTGCCCGTTAACCCAAGTGTGTGAAATCTTGTGTGAGAAAGTGTGATCTGCAAAGGGGCTCCATCCGCACTTGCTGAAAATTTCGGTGTCTTCGCCGTTGCCGTTTTCTGCTATGAGAACGAGGTCCGCGAAATACCCTTCCCGTATGTAACCCCGTTCTTTTATGGCAAAGAGCTGTGCGGGTGCATGCGCGGTTTTGCGGGCTACAAAAGCCGGATCGAATGTGCCATCTGTGACACGGTCGAACAGAGAAACCAACGCATGCTGTACCAGCGGTAGCCCTGCAGGTGCCATTGTGTATGGGCTAGCCTTTTCTTCTTGGGTATGTGGCGCGTGGTCAGTGGCGATAACATCGATGCGATCTTCAAGCAGGGCCTGTAGCAGGCGGTCCCGGTCGGAGGCTTGCTTGATTGCTGGATTGCATTTAATTCTTGCGCCGTGGTCGGCGTAATCATCGGCGCTGAAGAACAGGTGATGTACACACGCCTCAGCTGTGATCTGTTTATCTGCCAGGGGCCCTGGTGTGAACAGTTCCATCTCCTTCGCGGTGGTCAGGTGAAGCACATGGAGTTTGGTTCCGTATTTCCTGGCGAGCGATACCGCCATTGAGCTCGATTTGTAACAGGCCTCCTCTGAACGGATGTTTGGATGTTCTTCAAATGGGATGTTGTCGCCCCAGCGTTTCCGTGCTTGCGTTTCAGCTGCCTGAATCATGGGTGTATCTTCGCAGTGCGTTGCTACCAGAAGAGGCGTTGCGGCGAAAATCCCTTCCAATGTGTCCGGGTTGTCGACCAGCATGTTGCCGGTACTTGCACCCATGAAGACCTTGATACCGCACGGCAAGCTTGGATCCACGGTTTTTATGTCTTCAAGATTGTCATTGGTCGCGCCCAGATAGAAAGCGTAGTTAGCACAGCTCTTGTGCGATGCGCGAGCCCGTTTGTCGATGAGTCTGGCTTGTGTCACCGTTTGTGGATCACAATTTGGCATTTCCATGTAGCTTGTGATGCCCCCAGCTACTGCTGCGCGTGATTCCGTGGCGATTTCAGCTTTGTACTCGAGGCCTGGTTCGCGAAAGTGCACCTGATCATCGATCATGCCGGGCAGCAGATAGGCACCCTTTGCATCGATGACAGTTTCATCAGCCCGACCCGAAACGCCAATGCCTTCGATCCGCTCACCCGAAGTGCTTAAGTCCCCTTCGACAATTTGATCTTCATTGACGATGCGGGCATTTACGATTCGATAGTTCGCCATGTCGTTAAAGCCTGATTTTGACCTGAGCTTCGATTTCTACTGGCACGCCAAAGGGCAGCTCTGCCATACCGACGGCGGAACGGGTATGGGCACCGGTCTCCGGGCCGAACACTTCGAGGATAAGATCGGAGCAACCGTTGATCACGGGTGGGATGGCGTTGAATCCCGGGGCGACATTCACCATACCGAAAACTTTAAGCCATGCCTGGACTCGGTCGAGGGAGCCGATGGCCTGATGAATAGAGGCAAAGAGTCCCAGCGCCACTTTACGTGCAGATTCGTAGGCTTCCTCGGGTGTCACTTCGGATCCGACCTTGCCGAGAGGCTTTGCAACCGACCCGTCGTTTTCGGTTGGTACGTGCCCAGCAAGATACAGTGTCTGACCGTCTATGCGTGTTAAGTTAAAAGGCAGGTTGGCGGTTTTCATGGGCTCGGGCAGGCTAAGCCCCAGTTGTTGAAAGCGATCGTCAATACTCATGGTCATTTACCGTGCGCTACTCAAAGTTCAAGCCTACGTCGATAAGGCACTTCTGGCAAAAGAAAGTATCGTTAAGAATGCGCAAGGGCCAACTTTCGCTTTCGTAACTCATCGAGAGGTCATCTTAACAGCAGTTATACAGATACTGCCTCTGCGACCAGCCTGCCTATTCAGGCATAATGTCCCGCATGGTGGAAGCGACTTTCAACAAAAAGCTTGTTTTAGAACTTTTGCGTGGGGTAGTGCCTAAAGGCAACCTCATCAGCGACCCGGCCGGGCTCAAACCTTATGAATGTGACGGGCTCACGGCGATTCGTGAGCAGCCATGGGTCGTGATCCTGCCGGAAAATGAACGCCAGGTTTGTGCCGTCATGCGTATCTGTCGCGACCATGAAGTACCCATCGTGCCGCGTGGGGCAGGGACCGGCCTCTCGGGCGGTGCCAGGCCGCACAAATCTGGGGTTGTTCTGGGCCTGTCCAAGATGAACCGCATACTCGAGATTGATCCGGACAATTGCGTCGCCCGTCTAGAAGCCGGGGTGCGTAATCTTGCGATATCTGAAGCAGCAGCAGTGCATGGGCTATATTACGCACCTGATCCCTCTTCCCAGATCGCCTGCAGTATAGGCGGCAATGTGGCGGAAAATTCAGGCGGCGTGCATTGCCTTAAGTATGGTTTGACTGTGCACAACGTACTTGGCGCCAGGGTTGTGATGAGCGATGGACAGGTGCTTGAGATTGGCGGCCCCTGGTATGACGCGCCTGGTCTCGATCTTCTGGCTGCGCTTTGCGGTTCTGAAGGCATGCTCGGTATCGTCACGGAAATTACGGTTGCCTTACTGCCTCGCCCCGAAAGGGTAGCCGTGATGCTTGCAGCTTTTCGTACGCTCAACGATGCAGCAGATGCGGTCGCTGCTGTGATCGGAGCCGGGATCATTCCGGCAGGGATGGAAATGATGGATCAGCTGGCTGTTCGGGCTGCGGAACAATTTGCACATGCGGGATATCCGGAAGATGCCGAGGCGATTCTTCTTATAGAACTTGATGGTACGGACTCCGAAGTGGTCGCCATGGTCGTACAGGTTGAACGGCTGATGCTTGCTCAGCACGCATACCATATTGATGTTGCGACGGACCCTGACAATCAGATGCGTCTGTGGAAGGGGCGAAAGTCTGCATTTCCGGCTGTGGGGCGTCTCTCACCGGACTACTACTGCATGGACGGCACGATCCCAAGACGAGAACTTGCGCACGTGTTGAAAGAAATATCCCAATTCTCTAGCGAGTACGGATTGGCTGTGGCAAACGTATTTCATGCAGGAGACGGTAACCTGCATCCACTTATTTTGTTTGATGCCAACAAACCCGGTGAGCTGGAAGCCGCGGAACAGATGGGTGGCCGGATACTTGAGCTGTGCGTACGTGTTGGTGGTACGGTAACGGGCGAACACGGCGTGGGGATCGAGAAGCTCGATCAGATGTGTGTGCAGTTCACGGAGCACGAATTGACTCAGTTCTTCGCGCTTAAGGCGGCGTGGGATCCGAGAGGTATCCTCAACCCGGGCAAAGGCATACCGACGCTCACTCGCTGCGGGGAACTCGGTGGTATACACGTCCGTCATGGTGAGCTCCCGTATGCAGAACTGGAAAGGTTTTAGTGGATCTCATCGAGTCTCTTAAGGCTTATATTGTCGAAGCCGGGCATCAGGATCTTAGCGTTCAGATTGCCGGGCAGGGCAGCAAGAGCGCCTGGTTGCCCGAAGTTGATGGCGAGATGTTGAATACGCTCGATCACGCAGGCATCGAGTCCTATGAACCTGACGAACTGGTCGTTAAGGTCAGAAGTGGGACACCGCTTAAAGAACTGCGTCGCTTACTGACTCAGGAAAACCAATTGCTCCCTCCCGATCCGCCTGAGTTTGGCGGCCTGGGCACGGTGGGTGGTGCGATTGCCAGCGGTTTTTCGGGTCCGGCAAGGCCCTTCCGTGGTGCCCTGCGCGATAGTGTGTTGGGTGTTGAGTTGATTAACGGGCACGGCCAGTTGGTGCGATTTGGCGGCCAAGTAATGAAAAATGTTGCTGGTTATGACGTTTCGCGTTTGAACACGGGGGCGTTCGGATCGTTGGGACTTTTATTGAACGTATCACTCCGCGTGGCGCCCCAACCGGACCATGAGGCGACGTTAAGGTATGAATTGTCTGCTGAGGAAGCTCTGTCGATGTGCCGACAGATTGCGCTAAAGCCCTACCCAGTGACAGGTACGTTCTGGCATAAAGGGTGTTTGAATGTCCGCCTGTCTGGAACTGAACAGGGGATCAATGCCGTCATGTCGGAAAGGGGTGGGGAGCAAATTGAGAGCCAGGAAATGTGGACATCGATACGAGATCATCGTCATGTCGCGTTCAGTGTTCACGACGGTGGATTTCTTTGTCGCGTGATCGCACCGCCCAGTGCGCCTCTGCCAGAAGGCTGCGATGTCGCGGTCGAATGGGGCGGGGGGTTGCGTTGGGTCCATACCGAGGAACCAGCAGCCATTGAGGCGTATGCTGAAAAGATTGGTGGTTGGAACTGGACCGTGGGCGCACCCGTTGAAATTTCATCAGGGCAACGCCAATTGATGAAGCGAATCAAACACGCATTTGATCCCAACGGCACCTTCCGGTCGCCTCTCGACCTGGGAGATTCAAATGCGCACTGATTTGCCGCCGTCGTTACTGACAACGAAACATGGCAAACGCGCAGATGAAATCCTGCGCAGTTGTGTGCACTGTGGTTTCTGTAATGCGACATGTCCAACGTATCAACTGACGGGTGATGAACTGGATGGCCCGCGTGGACGCATCTATCTGATTCGAGATTTATTGGAAGGTGGCGGAGATTCAGCCCGCAGCAGGCTCCACCTCGACCGGTGCCTGACTTGTCGCGCCTGCGAGACCACGTGTCCTTCAGGCGTGGCATTTGGCGAATTAGCAGAGATCGCGCGCAATGAGCTGGGTGCTGGTCGCAAAGGCTTGAAGGGGCTGTTGCGGCAGTTCGTACAGTGGTTAGTACCTGATACTGCAAGGCTGCGGCGGATGTCTCGCCTGGGCAGGGTGGCTCGCCCGTTTCTACCTAGACGTCTGAGCAAACACGTACCCCCCAGGGTGGGCATTCAGCTCGAATCAGCGCCTTCGGCAGAGCGAAATGTGTTGTTGCTCAATGGCTGTGCGCAACAGGTCGCCACGCCCAAGACCAACCTGCACCTGATGGAACTACTCGCCAGGCGCGGCATAGGTGTTGAAGTGGTGCCGGAAGAGGGGTGTTGCGGTGCACTTGACCAACATCTGGGTGATGAGTCAAGAACACTTAAGCGAGTTCGTCACAATGTTGATGTCCTGAGTCCTTACCTTGATCGGTGTGAAGCCATCATTTCCACTGCCAGCGGTTGCGGTGTCACGATCAAGGACTATGGGCGGCTCTTAGATGGCGATGCTGAATATGCACAGAGAGCGCATGCGCTCTCATCCGCATGTGTGGATGTGGCCGAATATCTAAGCCAGGCAGGGTTCGAGTTTGCTAAATCTACTGACCATAGAAGAATTGCTTGGCATCCCCCCTGCACGCTGCAGCATGGTATGCAGTTGCAGGGTGTCGTAGAGAAGGTCCTTACGCGCGTGGGGTATGAACTTGTGGCGGTTCGGGATGCCCATCTGTGTTGCGGCTCGGCTGGCAGCTACTCCATTCTTGAGCCAGCAATCGCCGATACGCTGGGGCGTTTGAAGACAGAGGCGCTGTACGAGCATGACCCGGGACTGGCCGCGACCGCAAACGTGGGTTGTCAGACTCATTTGAGCCATGCCTCGGGTAAGCAAGTCGTGCATTGGATTGAGCTTATTAACTGAGCTAGGATTAATGAGATGGTGTCTTTTTGACCGCTGCTGGTAAATAACTTTACTGCGGAAATTAGCACCTTCGTTTATATTTTTTCTCGATCAAAGGACAAGTAGAGGCGCTGGGTTGTTGCAATGCATTGTCTACGTTATCTGCTGCTTATTGTGTTCGTTCCTCTCGTCACGGCATGTGGTGGGGGGGGTGGTGGAAGTGGTGGCGGTAGTCAGACCCCTGTAGGTGGTGGTACGGGAGGAACCGGCAGTGGTGGTTCCAGTGGCGGAACCGGAGGTACGGGCGGTACGGGCGGTACGGGCGGTACGGGCGGAGGCTCGGCGGCACTATGGCCCGATGATGGTGCCGCAGCTGACTCTGACCGTGTCGGACATCCTAATTTCTTAAGTCCGCACTCGGATCCTCTGATTGTCTCTGGTGGTTTCATTTATGTGACCAACACCCCTGCCGATACGGTTGATGTGATTAATGTGGATACTGAGGTGGTGGTCCGACGCATTCAGGTGGGGGTTGATCCGGTGGGATTGGCCCTGCGTCCGGATGGACAAGAGCTCTGGGTCGCCAACCACATATCAGATACGGTGAACGTCGTTGATCTTGATGCGTCGAGCAGCACTTTTCATCATGTGATCGCCACGGTACAAGCGCTGGATGCAAGCACGCTTGCGACAGATTTTGACGAGCCAGTGGGCATCGCGTTCGCGAGCAACGAGAAAGCTTACGTGACCCTCTCACCTTCGAATGAAGTCGCGATTGTCGACGTCGCGACCCGTGCCGTGAGCGGCAGAATCGATATCAACGCGCAGGATCCCCGTGCAATGTCGGTCCAGGGAGAGAGATTGTACGTGGCCGTGTTTGAATCAAACAATCAGACGCAGTTGTCGGGGTGTACGGCCGAAAAGATCGACGGGGATACGTGTACTTTCGATGCGGTTGAACACGTGTTTACCAACAATAACGTGCTGTCTGTTAATTACGATGCGGACATTGTGCGCAACAGCGCGCTTCCGGATCGAGACGTTTATATCATCGACACGAATACCGATGCGGTCGATGAGATCGTGGAAGGTGTTGGGACGCTCTTATACGGTGTGGCGGTAGATACCGATCATAATCTTTATGTCGCCCAGGCTGATGCCCGTAATGATGCAAACGGTCGAGCGGGAACGCAAAAACATGGGTTGGCAGAACTCGAAAACAGAGCTTTTCTCAATCAAATCACTGCGGTCGACTGCTCGAGCGGAAGCTGTGCTCTGCCCAGCCGTATAGAGCTTGAGCCGCTGCTACCGGATAATCCTGCGCCAGGCACGGCGCTGGCCACACCGTTTGCACTCAAAGTGAGCGGTGACGACACTACATTGATTGGCACGGCGGCGAGTTCTAATCGGTTATTTGTGTTGGACCTGGAGAGTGGGTCGGTCACCGGTAGAGTGTCTGTGGGCGAAGTGCCCAGGGGGCTCGCTATTGAAAACAATGCTCAGGGGCAGGCAGTTAAGGCATGGACGCTAAATGTTGCAGCAAATTCGGTGAGTGTTGTTGATCTTGCGGACCCGGCCAATCCAGTGCTTACCAACACGATCGAGCTTAATGACCCGACCTTGCAGGTGGTCAAGGAAGGTCGGATTGCATTCAACGCTGCCGACGCGTCGTCGACCGGTACGTTTTCTTGCGAAAGCTGTCACTCAGATGGTCATACCGATCAACTCATATGGGTGTTGGAAACGCCAGTCTGTGATGTTGACGGCTGCACCCAGATACCCCCAAGGCTAACCATGCCGATCAGAGGAATTCGCGACACGCAGCCTTACCACTGGGATGGAATACCCGGGGATCCTTTCGGAGGTAACAATACGGCCAATATTAATGGCGATTCACCCGCAAATTGTGAAATAGACGATCAGAGTAGTTGCACGCGTGCACTTCTCGATGGAACCCTGGCAACGACGATGTGTGATGTCGGCAACTGTGGGACCAACGATGAGGGCAAAGACGGTTTTCTGGATGCGGATGAACGAGATGCCATGGCGAAATTCCTACTGAGCGTTCCATTTCCGCCTGCACAGAAGCGCCCACTGAACAATGCGGTAACCGCAAGGGCTAAGAACGGTTTTTTCGAATTCAACTTCGTCAAAGATTGCGGCAATTGCCATAAGATGCCATTTCTGGTGAGTTCAAATACACCAGGAACTGGTATGGATGCACCGACCTGGCGTGGTGCCTATGATCGTTGGATGATCACGCCACAGGCACGTGTGAATATCATCGATCTCATGAATATCGCACAGATACCGAATAGTTTTCCCGAGCGTAATATATGGTTACTGGCTGGGGCCAATCCGGATATTTGGGAAATGGTTCTGCAGGGAAGTACAGGGTTTCCTGGCGCATTTGCCAGGCAGGTGACCCTAAATCAAGACACAGCCAACAGCACACTCACATCAGAATTGCTCGATGGGCTGGAATTGGCTGCTGATGAGGGGGCGATCTTATTACAGGGCGAAGGCGCCTTGATTGAGCCGTCAGGCACCGAGGAGATCGTATTGGGATTTGTTGATGGCAACTACGTGATACGTGATGTGGTCAACGGTGATACGTTTTCGAGAGCCGAAATTTTGACCCTGGCGGCTGATGGGGACCTGGTGCTGACGCTTACCGGGCGCCTTGGCTTAAACGTCGACATCGACACCCCCCAGCCTGCCCTGTGGCAGGATGTGCCGATTCACGAGCAGACACCCTCGGTGGAGGTGCCTTGGATCGACGCGCAAGGTGTGTTGCGAGTAAAAGGCAGACATATTCTTGAGGATGCGCGTGTTTACCTGGATGGGCGGCGCGTTGCCGGCACAGTGCGTTGTGAGGTGGGCACGTTGCCTTTGTGCGATGAGGAGATCGTCATTATCGAACTCGAATCCTTACCTGCAAATGGGGGTATGTATCTGCTGCAGGTGCAAAACAAGAGGGGATTGTTCAGTAACGATGCACTGATCTACCTCGATCAACCGATCCCACCGAGGACCGGGAATCTGGTGGCCAGCGGTGGCACCTTCGATGAGTGGGACGAAAGCTGGGAAACCGTCTTGATTGCAGGTTCAGTACGTCATGAGAGCGATCGCGTGCAATTTGACATCGATCGGGTGGGCGAAGAGCCCTGGCATGTTCAATTGAGCCACCGCGTATGGCTGACCGCGGGGCAGCAATATACTTTCTGTTATGCCGCGCGTACGACCTCGGGTACGCGATTTATCACAGCTTATGTCGACAGTGGTCAGACAGTGTTTGCTAATCTGATCGGCGGGCAGCGTCAAAGCAATCTCTCGACAACGTTCCGCAACTTTGAGCATACGTTCACCATTGAGGATACGGATACTTCCGCGCGTATAGCCTTTGACCTTGCTCAGGCGACGAATAGTGTGCAGATCGACAATGTGGGATTGTACGAAGGCAGTAGTTGCGGAAGCCCTTAAAGACTCATCTGGCCTGCAGATGTCGATCAAGCAAGCGGGCAAGGATAATGAAGTGCCCGGGTAAATAAGGCGTCTTGATTGATGGGTGCTCGCTAGCCTTGCAGGTTTCGATATCGGCGCCTTATCGAGTTTGCTTCGACAGGGTGGCCGGTCGCATCGAGCACGTCAGCAAGGTGCAACCAGGCTTGTCTCGTGAGGGCAGCGTCATGTGCAGACAAAGCGATGGCCTTTTGTGCATGTTGTTCGGCTGCCTTTGTATGGCCTCTCTTAAGGTGTGCTGCAGACAGGCTGATCCAAAGCTTTGGGTTGCGTGGCTCAATGCGTATCGCCCTTTCCAGTAAGGCGATGGCATCATCGGTGTTTCCTGCGGCGTCCGCCCGTGCAAGCAACACACGCGTCACCTCTTTTGTTTTTTGAGCAGTGCCATCGGGTGCCTTGCCAGTGGTGGAAGTCCTCGTGATAGGGTTGGAATCTTTTATAGGCGGCGGCACCGGGGTCGTCGAGCAGGCGAATGCCAGCGACATAGTCGCCCAGGCCAACGCTGCGGCTTTTCTACCGAAGGGAAGATATAGAGTCATCTACTCCATCGTACGGATACTTCGACACGAAAGGTAGTTGCGTCATGTCTTGGCACTGCGCGTATATACCAAAATCGATACAAAACTAAGAAGGCGCCAGGTATGAATGAACGAGAAAATTTTGTCTTGGCGACCTGACAAATATCTTTCCCGGTCTCAATGCTTAACACCAGTCAGGTCAGTTGAACCTGCGCCGCATTTGTCGGCGCACTGATCTCTTTAAGTTGCAGCCGGGTTTGATGCCCAACCTGTGGGGCTGGGCAACGGGTATGACGACGACATCGGCACAGGACTTTCGTGCTCGCAACCCGGTTTGAAATTCCACTTCGACCAAATCGTCAGCGTCAGCATGGACGAGCGGGTCTATTGCGTGACTGCCTGTGAGGTCATTCCAGATGCGCAATGCGCCTGAGGTACCGGTCAATCCAGTGGGTCGGTTGTCGTCACGACCGACCCAAATCACAGAGATGCGACTGTTATCAAAACCTGCAAACCAGCTGTCGCGATTGTCATTGGATGTGCCGGTTTTCCCGGCTACCCCGGCTTGTGCGTAGGGCGATGATCGTCCCGTTCCTTTGGCCATGACGATCTCCAGTGCACGGGCGAGTGTGGCAGCATGCTCTGGCGTGATGGTTTGCTCTAGTTCAAATGGATGGTGACTGATCGGTCTTCCTGCGGGATTGAGGACCGCAATGACCGCTTTAGGTCGGGTGCGAAATCCACCGCTCGCAAAGTTTCCGTATAGCTGGAGCATCTGCAGAGGTGTCATTGCCTCAGCCCCGAGCAAGAGGGAGGGATATTGATTGGCAGGTGCACGGTTAGTGAAATCAGCAAATCTAGTCTGGACCTGTTTCAAGCCAATCTGCATTCCAAGTTGAACGGTTGCCAGGTTAAGCGACTGTGCGAGGGCACGAAACATGGGCAGCTTGCCATGATGTCGACCATTGAAGTTTTTAGGAGACCAGGGTTCACCGAATGAGGGTTTTATAGTGATTGGTTCGTCGATTACGGTCTCTGCGAGACTCATGCCGTGTTCGATGGCGGTGAGATAAACGATGGGTTTGATCAGTGATCCTACGGGGCGTGCGGCCCGCAGAGCTCGATTAAAGCCATCTACGCGCCCCTGCCTGCCGCCTGCAAGGGCCAGAACTTCGCCGGTTTGAGTATCGGCAACAATGGCTGCCGATTCCAGGCTGCCCGAAGGCAAACGGCGATCTTTTTCGATTAACGAGAGTGTCTGGGAGAGTGATTGTTGAACGTTTTCCTGGTCGCGAGGACGTAGGGCGGTAAATATCCGCAGGCCTTCTGAACTTAACTGTTCGGTGTCATAGAAACCCTTAAGGTCAGCTTTGACCATGTCCATGTAATTAGGGTAATAAGCGCCGCCGGAACTCGGGCCATCAACCACACCCAGAGGCCTTTTTAGAGCCTGTGCCAGCACCTGGCTGGATATAAGTCCATCTTTCTTGAAACTACGCAATATTCGATTCCGGCGGTCCAGCGCTCGTTGAGGGTGACGGAAGGGGTTGTAGTATGAAGGGCCCCGTATGATGGAGATGAGCGTGGCGATCTCAGCCGGATCAAGTTCAGCAAGCGGCTGATTGAAATAAAATTGAGCACCGAGCCCGAAACCATGTATGGCTCTGTTGCCATGTTGGCCTAAAAAAATCTCGTTGATATAAGCGGTGAGGAGGTCTGATTTCTCGAAACGCGCATCGAGAATAACAGCCATGGCAACTTCCTGGAGTTTCCGCTCGATTGTACGGCGGTTGTCGAGAAAGTAGCTTTTCACCAGTTGCTGGGTGAGTGTACTGCCACCTTGCTGGGTTTCCCCTGAGCGTATGTTGACCCAAAGAGCGCGTAGGATGCCGGACACAGAAAATCCGATATGCTGATCAAAATTGCGGTCTTCAACGGCTTTGAGTCCTTCCGACAGCAAAAAAGGAACCTGTTCAGGGGTCAGGACGATACGATCCTCGCCGTGGCTCGGAAAAAAACTGCCGATGACGGCTGGCTCAAGACGTATCAATGGCACTTCGCCTGCCTGGTTCGAAATTCTGTCGATGCGGTTACCTGCGAAGGAGATTTGAATGATTTGTGCGGAGCGGGTTTGCTCCATGAAGCGAAAGGGTCTGAGATGAATGTGCAGCTTACCGTCGTGCAGCCTGAAGCGACCGGGTGTGCGAAGATCAGGCTCGTTCCTGTAGCCTAGACGACGAAGTTCTGCGCGCAGAGCTTCCAGATCGAGATTTGCGCCTGCATGCATTTCCAATGGGTGTGCAAAAACCTGAGCGGGCAGGCTCCAGCGCCTGCCTTCGAATGTGTTTGTGATTGTGCGATCTAGATATATCAGGTATCCGGCAATGCTGAGAAGGCTTAAGAGAAAGATCCCAAACCCCAGCTTAAGCGGCACCAGTAGCCACAGGCGGCGCCCCTTGTATTTTCGCTGTCTGTTGCGATGTGCTTGCTTTCGCCTGCGTGTGGTCAATAGATTACCGGAGCGTCAAGGAAGAGCGGTACTTTGCCACCAAATGATTGCTGTAGGGTGGAGGTTTTATGGAAGCGTCAGGCAATATTCGTGCTTATATTTAGCAAAAAGGTTGCCTAAGGCGAGTTGCGGCCTGATTGTTACGAGGGAGGGAGATGTTTCAATCTCTGTTACTCGGCCCCTGTCCCGGCATCCTGTCTGATTTTGACGATCAATTTGTCAACCACCTCTAGAGCACGTCCCATGCCACCTTTCATACCGACCACATAACGGTCGGCGACGACGATGGAAGGCGTCGCGCTGATGTCGAATTCTCTGATGTCGGACTCTGCGTTGCGTGCTGCGGTTTTGATACGCGGAGAGTTGAAAGTGCGCATAAAGTCCGTTTTGCTGATACCCCGCCCGTCGACATAGTCACCAATTTCATCAGCAGTGCGAAACTGTTTTCTTCGTTCGTGGATTGCGCGAAAGATTCGGGTATGGTTTTCCTCGAGTGCGTTGTTTGCTGCTAAGGTCAGATAGGTTCGGCCCAGTATGATCTGAAGGGGTGACCACATGGCCGGTTTGCGGCGAAATACGACATCATCCGGTTGTTCTGCAGCCCATTTTTCGAGCATTGGATCGAAGTTCTTACAATGTATACAAGTGTAGGAAAAGAATTCCACCACGGTGATCGGATCGCCGGCGCGGCGCGGTTGAGGGTCTTCGAGCTCGCGGAGGTCGTCGCTGTTGCTGATCTCCGATGGACTCGACAAACCGGTACCTAAGTAGACACCGTACCCGACCAGGGACAACGAGAGAAGGGTTATAAATCCAATTACCGTGTTGCGCACGGCATTAACTCTGTTATGTTTCTTTGCCATAGTTCGTTAGGTGTCCTGAAGTCAGGTATGTGAAATACTTAACGGCTAAGATACGAGTTTATTTTTTTGATCACAAGACAAGCAATCATGAGTGAAGCCAGTACACCCGAATCGTATCAGTTGTTCAAAACGGATATTTGTGGATTTTGTTATCGAGTGCGGGCTTTTCTTGATGCCAATGGCATTGAGATCCCGCTACGAGATGTGAATCAAGATCCTGCTGCTTTTCGCGAGCTTCTTCAGGAGGGTGGGCGTACAACAGTGCCCTGTTTACGTATCGAGCGTGGTGGCGAGGTTGAGTGGATGTTCGAGTCTATGGATATCATCCAATACATCGCTGCAAGGTACGATATATAGGCAACGCTCGGCGCCGGCGACCCTGCAGTTTTGAAATATTTCCTCATCAGCTGGTTTGGTCGCGTGTGGCCTGGTGATTAGAGGGTTGGGTAGATGTCTTTTGTCGCACTGCAAGTTCTGAGCTTATTGCATCCATTGTTTAACGAGTGACCATCCGCGCTCGGAGCGTGAGCGGCAGTGATCTTTGTATTCGAGTGCCTTGGCTGAACTTGCGTTGCCGTCGAGGCCGCGTTTGTATACGCCCTGGATAATTCCGGCTGAGCGAAACATGTTATAGATAAGATAGAACGGCCAGTTGTCGACACCGTCTCGATGCGCGTGGTGACAATATTCAGCCACAAATTCATCCTCTGTGGGGATGCCGCTGATTGAAAAGTCGACGCTTGCTAATCCTTCATCTTCGTAGGATTCCCCGTGGTATTCCTGGCAGAGATAGCCTAGGTCAGCGAGGCCGTCTCCAAGTGTTGATAGTTCCCAGTCAAGCACAGCCACGATTTTTGGTTCGGTTGGGTGGATGAGGACATTACCCAGCCGATAATCTCCGTGTACCACCACCGTTGGACCCTGTTGCGGAATATTTTCAGGTAACCATTCGATCAGTTTGTCCATGGCCTCGATTTCTTCAGTCTTGGAGGCGAGATACTGTTTAGTCCAACGACCGATCTGACGCTCGTAGTAGTTGCCGGGACGCCCGAACCCCTCAAGCCCCACAGCTTGTGGGTCCACCCTATGAAGTGCTCCCATGATGCGAGCCAGGTCCAAATAGATCGCCTTGCGTTCGGCCGGAACGAGTGTTGGCAGACTGGTTTCGGTAAACAGACGTCCTTCTATCATCTCCATCACGTAGAATTTGGTGCCGATAATCTCGATGTCTTCACACAGACAAAACATTTTCGGCACCGGGACTTCGGTATTCCACAGCGCATCCATCACTGTGTATTCCCGATCGACCTGGTGTGCTGAAGGCAGGAGTTCGCCAGGCGGCTGCTTGCGCAGCACGTAGGTGCGTGTAGGGGTAATGAGTTGAAATGTCGGATTTGATTGACCGCCTTCAAATTGCCGTACGGTCAGCGGTCCTTGGTAGGCTTCCACGTTCGTTCTGAGGTAGTCGGACAGTGCCACCTCATCGAATCTATGTGCTTCTCGGACGTCCGTTATCTCAACGTCGCTCATTTCGCCCCCGATTGTTTGATTTGGCTATAGCCTAACGCTTGATTTGGAGGGAGGCAAAATGCGACTCTAGTGACTTCGTGTTGATCAATCGTTGGGGACAATCATGGCACTTCAAAAGCGTATCGCAGTTACCCTACCTGCAGGGCCCAGAATCGAAGATACCATCGCCCGTATACAGTGGGCGGAGGATAATGGCATTCCTGATGCATGGTTTAGTGATTCGGGTGCGCCGGATTCGCTGACTCAGGTTGCGGCCGTCGCACATTACACAAAAAACATCCGTATCGGTGTTGCGGTGACACCGGTTTACACCCGCTCACCTTCCGTGCTCGCGGCTTCCGCTAACGTCATCGGTCAAATTTTGCCGGGTCGTTTTGTTATGGGCATTGGCTCTTCCAGCCAGACGATCATGGGTCAGTGGAACGGTATTCCATTGGACAGGCCGTTGACCAGAGTCAAAGAGACGACGCAGCTTGTGAAGGCGATGCTCACGGGCGAGAAGACTGCATTTGAGGGGGAGACGCTTTTCAGTAAAGGCTATCGACAAGCACCTATGGACAATGCACCACCCGTATACGTCGCAGCTCTACGACCTAAGATGATAGAAATGGCTGCAGAAGTAGGTGATGGTGTGATCTTTAATCTATGGCCAAAGGGCGCCTTACCGAAGATGATGGAGGCTGTTAAGAAGGGTGCTGAGGCTGCGGGTAAGGATCCGGCTGATGTGGAAATCGTCAATCGCGCGATGGTGCTATGCACAGATGACAAGGAATATGGGCGCAATCTCTTCCGTGCTGCTTTCGCGCCGTATTATGCGACGCCGGTTTACAACAAGTTTCTCGCGTGGGCGGGTTACGAGGAAGCAGCAGACACCATCACGCAAGGCTGGGCAGAGAAGAACCGTGACAAGACCAGTGGGGCACTGACGGATGAGATGATTGACGAGATCGGCATCATTGGCAATGAGGAAGAAATACAGACACGTATTCAGGCGGATGCTGATGGGGGCGTGCACACCCACATCATTGCACCGCTTGCCGGTTCGCAAGAAGACTTCGATCGTACGTTCAATGCCTTCAGTGGGGCAGCGTTTCAGTTCAAATAAGGCGTAATTCGATAGTCAGTACCGAGTAGGGGTCTGTTTATGACGGTTGCGCTTACGTTAATTGCCTATCAGGTCGTTCTGCTGGGCATTGGCTATTGGGCGCGTAATCGGTCGACGACAGATGAAGGCTATTTTCTCGGTGGCCGCGGGCTTGGACCGTGGGTGGCGAGTTTAAGCTATGCCGCAGGGTCGTCCTCAGCCTGGTCTATACTGGGTGTGAGTGGTATCGCGTTTACTCAAGGGATGGGGTCAATCTGGCTTTTGCCTGGAACGATTGCTGGCCATATAGTCGTTTGGTTTGTAGTTGCGCCGTGGCTTCAGCGTGAGAGTCACGAAAAAGGCTGGCTGACGTTGACGGATGTGCTGGTCGATGGACTTCCCACGCGAATATCTCGACTCAGCGCGCAACTTGCAGCGGTCATTGTGCTTGTCTCATTTTCTTTCTACGTCGCCGCTCAATTCCAGGGTGCGGCAAATACGTTCACTGCTGTGTTCGATTTTCAATTCATTTGGGCACTATTACTGGGGGCGGCAATCGTTGTGGTGTATACGCTGATGGGCGGTTTCTGGGCCGTGAGTCTTACCGATGCTCTGCAGGCAATTCTGATGTTGGCGGCGGCTATCATTTTACCTGGGGTAGCGCTTTTTGAAGTGGGTGGATTTGCAGCTTTGCTTGAGGCATCCGATAGCTCGCCATACTGGCGCCTCGACGGAGGAAACAGCGGCTGGTTTGCGGTGGGGTTTTTCCTTGGCATGATCGGTATCGGCTTTGGACCCGTCGGGCAGCCACATCTGCTCACGCGGATTATGGCAATGGCTGAGCGTCGTGAAATACGCAAAGCGCGCCTGATCACCATATGTTGGTTTGTTGTTGTATTGGGTGGCATGTACCTCCTCGGTTTGTGTGGACATCTCCTGCTTAAGGGGGCTGCGCCGGGGACTGAGGAACAGATTTTCTTCCTCCTAGCAGAGGATCTGTTACCAGCTGTTTTGACGGGGATACTGATCGCTGCAGTCCTGTCGGCGATTATGTCTACCGCCGACAGCCAGTTGTTGGTGGCTGGATCGGCTTTGCACCATGACCTGGCCAAGGGTGCAAAGCGTGAGTCGCGACAAAAACCCAGTGCGGCGAATAACGCAAGACGCGCGGTCGCGATCGTGGCGATAGCAGCTGTGCTGTTGGCACTTTTCCTTCCTGAATCGATATTTTCGCGTGTGCTCTTCGCATGGAATGCACTAGGCGCAGCGTTCGGGCCCCTCGTTGTGGCTCGATTTCTGAACTGGCGGGTGCGCAGTTTTGCTGTTCCTTTGGCGATGCTGCTCGGTTTTGGCTTAACGCTTCTTTTTTACCTTCGGCCCGATGGTCCGGGGGATTTCTGGGAACGGGTGGTCCCCTTCGTCATAGCGTTTGGCACACTTTTTTTGTCCAAGATGCCCTTACAGAAGATTCGCACAATCGCCGACGACGAAGGGTAGACAAGTGCGATGGTCCAAGGTGCATGGCCATGAATCTGTGAACGCGCCAACTAATATTCACTTAAGAGACAGGACTTAGGCGTTTATTTGCTGTAGTAAGGCATGCCTTATTTGTTGAGGGTACGGGATATGTCTGACGCTAAAATCGCTGGACTCGTACCCCTTAACCCCTCCCGGAAAAGTAGTGTGTGATTTAACCTTGGGTAGGTTTGACGAAAAATATTAATGGCAAGCGACACCAAACTTTTTCAGGCGCCAGTAGTTGTAGGGCCATGGTGTCAAAAAGCCCACAAAGAGGCTTGGCAGGACTGACCACCACGTCAGGCGTAAGTCGCCAACAAGCACCCAGTCGGTTGCGTTCATCGCGAGTTCCATTCCGATCATGGAGATCAGGCTCATGCCCATTGCGGTTTTGAGTGCCTGTCCCCAGGGGAGTTGTCGCGACAGGATGATTGTTTCGAGTGCGATACTTGTAAGGAGACCGTTGATGATAGCCAAAGGCATGACGATCAGTGGGTCAGCGTCAGGACGCATGGTTTGAAAGTAGAAAATCGTTCCGAAGTCACCGATACTGCAACCCAACAAACACCATGCGGTGTTTTTCGCCGAAGTTGCCCATGTGTGGCGACAATGCCAGTGGAAATCTGCAATTTGTTCCGCCATAAGACGATTTTACCACTAATCTGGATGCATGGGTCAGACCCGTGTGCCCTTGCATTTAGCTGAATGGTTAAAGCTGTGGAGTGAAGCCGGAGACAAATTAGTCGATATGATTGATCTACGATGTGGTGAGTGACTTTACAATGAAGGAGATCTTCGTCCTCCGGCATGGAGAGACAGAGTGGAACGTGGAAATGCGTATGCAAGGCCGGCTGGACTCTCCGCTTACGGAAAATGGCAAAGCCCAGGCAGGTTCTAACGGTGTGCTGTTGAATTCATTGGGTAAGTTTGGTCGTCTGTATGTCTCCCCTTCTGGTCGCACGCAGGAAACAGCGGCTATAGTGAACGCGCAACTACAAACGGAGATTGCGTTGTTTGATTCGTTGATGGAGAGGGATGTCGGTGGGTGGTCGGGACTGACTGTATCTGAAATTGAGATGCGCGACCCACGGGCATGGGCTGCTCGACAGGCAGACCCTTACGGTTTCAGACCACCTGACGGTGAAAACCTTGATGATATGCGTGAGCGTGTGGCCGAAACCCTTGAGGAAATCTATCTTTCGGACCCTCTGCGCGTTGGCATTGTGACGCACGGTGTGATGAGTAAGGTCATATTGCAGTACTTTTTAAACCTCGAACCTGCAGAAACCCAGGCGATTCGCCATCCGAATAATCTGGTCTATCGCTTGACCTTCCATAGGGATGAAATAGACACTCAACATTTCCTGGATGGTAGACCGGTAAGCGAGGGTCTCTACCTGGGGTAGGACGAAACCAGATGACGACGATATCAAGTTGAGAAACCGTCGGATTTAATTGGCGACGATAGAAAAAAGGCTAATCAGGACCGAGTTTAAGCACAATTTGAGGAGGAACTAATGAAAGTAGACGGTGGTGTGGGCGTAGAATTGTCGACAGTCGGTGCCCAGGCGCAGGAGTTGGAGGAGATGGGTTATTCAGGGATCATGACGGCCGAGACCTCCCATGATCCATTTTTCCCTCTGCTCGTGGCGGCACAAAATACGACGCGGGTTGATTTAATGACCTCTATCGCGGTTGCCTTCGCACGCACCCCTATGGTGTTGGCCAATATCGGGCACGATTTGAATGCCTATTCAAAGGGGCGTTTCATTCTGGGTTTAGGGTCGCAAATCAGACCGCACATTACTAAACGCTTCAGCATGCCGTGGTCTTCACCGGCGGCACGGATGCGTGAATTTATTCTCGCTATGCGCTCGATATGGGCGTCCTGGCACGATGGTAAGCCTTTGGAGTTTACGGGCAAATTCTATACACACACGCTGATGACACCGTTTTTCACCCCAACAGATTGTGACTATGGGGCGCCTAAGGTGTTTTTGGCTGCGGTAGGACCAAGGATGACGGAAGTTGCCGGAGAAGTTGCCGATGGCATGATTGCGCACGCCTTTACCACGGAAACTTACCTGCGTAACACGACGCTGCCTGCCCTTGAGCGGGGATTTGCAAAGGTTGGAAAGCGTCGCGAAGATTTTGATATCAGCTATCCGGTGTTTGTCGTGACGGGTCAGAACGAGGAGGAGCTGGAAGGGGCGAAGGTTGCAACAGCAAGGCAGATTGCTTTCTACGGCTCGACACCGGCATATAAGCCAGTTCTGGATTCGATCGACGCGGGGGAGTTACAACCTGAGCTCAACGCCATGTCCAAACAAGGTCGTTGGGAGGAGATGGGTACGCTGATTGGCGAAGATTTACTCAAAGAATTTGCAGTGATCGGCGAACCACAAGATATCGCTGCAAAGATCAGGACACGATACGGTGACGTGATTGACCGTACTTCTGCAGCCTATGCGAATATACCCAAAAGCGATCGTATAAAGATCATCTCGGATCTGTCGGCCTAACAAGAACACAGATAGGGAGCAGACATATGAAAGTTGATGCAGGCGTAGGTCACAAGCTCGGATCGATACCCGATCAGGTTCGATCTCTTGAAGCACTTGGCTATGACGGTATTCACACCGCAGAGACAAATCATGATCCTTTCTTTCCATTGCTGCTCGCAGCTGAGCATTCAAAAAAACTGGAGCTTGCAACGTCGATCGCGGTCGCGTTCGCCAGGAGTCCAATGAATCTTGCGAACATTGGTCACGACCTCAACGCGTACTCCAGGGGCAGGTTCACCCTGGGGTTGGGTTCGCAGATCAAACCGCACATCACCAAACGATTCAGCATGCAATGGGGTGCACCGGCCGATCAGATGCGTGAGCTGGTGCTGGCCATGCGGGGAATTTGGGCCAACTGGTACGAAGGTGCACCATTGGAATTTGTGGGCAAGTATTATCGACATACTCTGATGACTCCGGCGTTCACGCCGCAAGACAAGGAGTACGGTGCGCCTCGGGTGGTCCTCGCGGCGGTGGGGCCGCGTATGACCGAGGTGGCGGGTGAAGTTGCCGACGGCTTGATTATTCATCCCTTCAGCACACTTGCATACATCAATTCGGTGACCCTGCCTGCAATTGAGACGGGGCTTACAAAGGCAGGTCGAAGTCGTGATGAGTTCGAATTGTCCTACTCATGTTTTGTGATTACTGGTCGCACCGAAGAGGAATTTGCTGCGAGTAAGAAAGCCGCTCAAGAACGCATTGCATTTTACGGCTCAACCCCTGCCTATAAGGGTGTACTTGAGTCCATTGGCGTCGGCGAATTGCAGGGAGAACTGAACGCCATGTCAAAACAGGGTAGATGGCAGGAGATGGGAACATTGGTGACAGACGAAATGCTTAGTGAATTTGGTGTCATAGGTGAGCCAGGCAAGATCCCATCGCAGATATTGGCCCGATACGGCAAGTTCATCGACAGAACTTCGGCGTCCTTTCCTGTTTCAAATGACGAGGAGAGGAGCGAAATCATCGCGGAATTGCGTGCCGGATGATCGATGTTTGCAAGCAAGTGACGTCGAACCCGAAATTCCCCATCTGAATTTTTCCAGACCGATTGTGGTGCTGATAGTTTAGATCGCGTGTTTATCGCTCGCGCCCGACCCATCCGCGTCGTGTGCAGAACGCCCCTACAATATATTGCGGTTTTAGGGTCGACGAGTACCCATTAACCAGCTACTTACAATCTACTACATGCTCGAATGGACGATCTTGTTAATATTCTTCTATGTCATGCGGCCTGATCGGGGTAATATATCCAACCGACTGCAGTGCAGCTGAATGTATCTGAAATCGGGGAGTTTCCGTGACGTGAACCGGCACAAAATCAACCAGCTATTCTCCCTCAAGACTATCTCATGCCTGGTGTGTTTTCCGCTGTTAGGCGTTGCTGCATTGATCGGCAGCCTCTTCATGTTCAGTCCGAGTATGACCCGTGTGGTTGCCCCTCAAGGTTATGAAACATATGCTTTAGCCATCCCCGCAGCGACCTACCGATCAGTAAGAGAGCATCAAGTTAGTACATTTGCGGGCAAACTGAATATTGCTTTCGGTATTGATGAGGCCCTGGCGACTGAATTTACAGATTGGATTATTGAAGCGTCTGAACGTCAGCAGATTGCCCCCGAGCTGCTTGCCAGTCTGGTTTTGACAGAGAGTTCATTTAGGAAGTCTGCCCGATCTCACATAGGTGCGGTGGGCCCGGCCCAAATCCGACCAGACTATTGGAGGAGCTTCTGCGGTGCGGAGAATCTCTTAGATCCGGAACAGAATATTTACTGTGGTGCGCAGATTCTTTCGCACCTGTTAGAGCGGTGCAAAGGCGATCAAACCTGTGCGCTCGCGGCATATAACGTTGGTCCCTATGCGAACCGGGTCAATGCGGCACAACGTTATGTCAGTAAGGTCGGCCGCCACCTGACCAGCCTGCAGGCTGCGTCGTTGTAAGAACGTCGATCTAAGCCTACACTCTTATATCCCTAAAAATGATCGAGATATCCTATGCGCTTAAGAATTGTGGGGACGTTTCTATGCGGACTTCTATGGGTAACTGCAGGTCTTGCAGCAGAACAGGCCAGACCGGGATTCCTGCACCCTGATGTCCTGAGAGCTGCCCTTGCCATCAATCTCACAGATGAGCAGAAACCAGTATTTCAGCAGGCAATCACTGTCTTTGCACAAAAACGTATCAATGCGCTAGGCAAGCTGATGCGCGGCAATGATCAATCAGGTATCCCACGCAAGTGGCGTACCCGGACCAAGAGGTATCTGAAGGAAATGGATAAAACCCTCAAGCCGGTTTTGTCCGAAGAACAATGGCCAGCCTACTTAACGTATCGAACGACGCTGGAAAAAAACCTGCGGACCATGCGATGACCGATTTCGGGGTTCTCATCTTCCCAACGGATTACGCGATTGGTCCAGGTATTCTTGCTCAGGAGGCCGAACAGCACGGCTTTGAGTCTCTTTTCTTTCCAGAGCACACTCACATACCGGCGAGCCGTCAATCGCCCTGGCCAGGTGGTGCAGAATTGCCACCGGAGTATTGGCACAGCCATGACCCGTTCGTTGCACTGATGGCGGCGGCGGCTGTAACGCGTGATTTAAAGGTAGGGACAGGCATTGCGTTGGTGACTGAGCGAGATCCGATTCTCATGGCCAAGCAGGCGGCCACACTTGATTTTCTATCAGGCGGACGCTTTCTCATGGGCGTTGGCGCGGGTTGGAACGCGGAAGAGATGGAAAATCACGGTACGCCATTTGTCGACCGTTGGAAGATTCTGCGTGAACGCATTTTAGCTATGAAGGAAATATGGTCCCACGAGGAAGCGGAGTTTCACGGCCAATATGTGGATTTCGACAAAGTATGGTCGTATCCAAAGCCCATTCAGGCGGGCGGTCCACCGATACTGATGGGTGCCTCTTCCAAATACTCCTTTAAACGGATCGCAGAGTATTGCGATGGCTGGTTTCCTATCTATCAGGATGAAGCACGTGCACAGACAAGTGGCGCCATCGATTATGCAGAAGGTATTCGGTTAACCCGAGAAGCCTGGGCCGAAGCCGGTCGACAAGGTGAACCCAGTTTCAGCGTATTTGGAGTCGGTCCCGACCCGGCAGCAGTAGAACGGTTGATTGGGTACGGATTTGATCGGTTGATATTTGGATTGCCGTCTGCCGATGCTGATACGGTGTTACCCATGGTTGCCAAGTACGCAGAGATCGCGCACGCGTTCAACACTTGAAGTAGAAGTTGGCGTGCAGGTTAAGAGTATGTGCTGTACTGCATCCCGGGCCCTTCATCTATATAAGTCCTGTCTGAGGGCAGGTGCGTTGTTTTAACCTGTCTCTACTATTCTACGGATCTGCGGTGCCCAGGGAGCAGACGCCTTACGGCACTTTAAGAAGATAGAATAGAGTTGAGGACTTCGACAACTTCGCGTTCACCTTTTGCCAGACGAGCGTCCAGCCCCGCTGCTTGCGCGCCTTTGATATTCTCAACGGTGTCATCGATGAAAATGACCTCGTCGGGCTTAGCACCCATGTGTTTGCAAACCTGTAGGTAGGCTTCTTTGTTCGGCTTGCGCACACCGATCTCTGAGGAGACGTAGATGTGCTCGAATGTCTTTAACTCATCGCCAAATAGTCTGCGCCAACACTCAGCGTGCGTGTCGTTTGTGTTGGTAAAAGCGAAGAGTCGGTACTGACTTTTAATTTCATGGAGTAGCTCGATTACGCCATAAAATGGTTCAGTCCACAGGTCATTCCACCCGTCCCGCCACTGATCGAGTGACAAAGTGACATTGAAGCGGGCGCTGAGTGCGGTTGAATATTCGGCGAATGAAAGATTCCCGATCTCGTGTTGTTTGTAGGCGTCGTCGATAACCCACAGATCATAGAACCTTTGTTCGGGGATGTTGGCTGCGGCCGCCCAATGTGCAAATACCTTTCGAAAGTCTACTCCGAGGACTACATTGCCGAGATCCAGAAGAACGAATTTCAATGGTTTGATTCCTGGTTGGTGACTAACTGATGACTGCAAGGCCACAGTCTGCGTGGGGTTTTAAGGCTAATCATGAGCCCGAATTATGTCAGTTTGACCACGTTGGTCACAAAAACAGAGGTTTCCTGCCCAATTGCTGGGGCGAGTTTTATCACCCGGGTCTTTTATTGAGTGCACTGATTCAGGTTCGGTTCACGCAGTGTTGTTAATGTAGAGGACACGATAAGTGATAGGTAGTCACTCATCGGGTTCGCTGCAGTACCTCGCTCCCGGCGGGATTGCTCTGTCCTGTCCTGACTGCAGCGAACCACCCCATGTCTAAAAGCCTGCTTCGCCTTTGTTGATGAGGTCCAGGTAGGGGTTGTCGAACAATTCATACTCGCTTAATCCAGGGCGTAGCACGTAGATGGGATCGTCTACCTGCCCAAGTTGAAAACCCTCTTTACGCAGGTCGCCTTTGATCATTTTAAACGTTCCTGTCACTTCAATATCAGGCTGAATACGCAGGAATACGGGGATTGCGTAGCTGGGTAGTTCGCGGTGGACGTATGCCGAGAAGCCCTGCAGGTCGAAGGCGTCAACATCGGCATGCAGTGTGATTGCTGCCATGCCTGCACGGCCGTCAGTGCCTGGAATCGCCACGCCGAACACGTTGCAGAACTTAACCTGGTTGAACCCGTTTATGATTTCGCCAACTTCATTGGTGGATACATTTTCGGATTTCCAGCGAAAGGTGTCGCCGACTCGGTCAACGAACTGGTAATGAGGATAACCGAGCGTGTAGCCCACCTTGACGGTGCACATGAGGTCGCCTGAGTTAAACCAGGCGTCGCCTTCGACAAAGGCGTTGCGAACCACTTTTTTCTCGCTGGCTTCTCGGTCTGTGTAGCCGTCGAACTTGGCTTCCTCGTTGATTTGCCCGAGCATCAAGCCGGGGTCGCCTTCGTCAACTTCGACGCAGAAGCCATCGGCGTCGCGTACGATTTCGTCGGCATCTACATCGTATTTAACGAGTCGAACCACGGAAGATGTCATGCCGACGGTACAGTCTTTATTAAAAAGATTTGCAAAAGACACATTGCCTTCGGATGCGCCATAAAATTCGCAGATATTTTTGATCGCAAATCGTTTCTTGAAGTCGAGCCAGACATCCGGGCGCATGCCATTTCCGATCATGCTTCGAATGGGATTGTTGTGATCGGTGGGTTTTTCCTGGGTGTTAGCCAGATACCGGCACAGCTCTCCTATGTAGACAAACCCGGTGCACTGGTGAGTTCTTACATCGGACAGGAAGTTGCTGGCAGAAAATCGCCTGCGCACGAACATGCTTGCGCCTGTTGAGAAAGCAGCACCGGCGCCGATCAAAAGGCCGGTGGCATGGTACAACGGCAGGCAAAGATAGATTCTGTCGGAGGGCTTGAGCTTTAAGCCTGCCTGACCGGACAACCCCCCAGCCATGATATAGCGGCGATTAGAGGTGAGGGCTGCCTTTGGTAGCCCCGTCGTTCCTGACGTAAAGATGTAAAGTGCTGTCTCGCCAATGGTGTTGTTGGCAGAATCGCCGGGATTTTCGTCGCTTGCATGCGTTGATTGCGCGGCCAGATCCTGAGCCCAGTTGAGCGAGGGACGATGATCACCGTCAGGTACGACATAATAGTCATCGCCTTCGGCAAGTGGAAGATCGCTTCGCACCGAGTTCACAGCATCAGCGACCTCCGCTCCGAAGATGCACAAGCGCGAGTGTGTGACCGATATACAATGGGCAAGCTGGCGACCGGTCAGATTGTTGTTGATGAGACCACCGATAGCACCGATTTTGTTGAGTGCGACAATCAGTGCGAGAAACTCAATTCGATTATCCATCATGAGGCTGACGCAATCGCCTCGATTAATGCCGCGGCTTTTTAAGTAGTTGGCATATTGATTAGCAAGACCATTGAATTCTTGCCAGTTAACTTCCTGCTCTTCGAAGACGATGGCGCAGTGTTCGGGCAATGACGATGCATTGGCCTCTACCCAGGCTGCAAAACTACCTGTCGTTTCGTCGGGCGTGGGCGCCATTGCCCTTTTTAGTTGCAGGAGAGTAGGCACTCGTTTGAGCGTCGATAATACATCGACTAATCCCATCGCCGATCCTGGTGGTTGGTCGTAGGCAAAACTTTACCAGAATAACCGTGTAGGGTGGCGAATCTAGGCGCAGACGCTCAAAGCGTGCCTAGACGATCATGTCCAGGCTCCTTACTATGAATTCCTTTGTTGGCTTGGGGAAGAGGATGAATCAGTGGCAAATTGGTGATGTGAAAATCACGCGTGTAGTAGAGATGCAGGTGGCGGGCGGAACTAAATTTATTCTGCCCGATGCGTCACGAGAAGCCTGCAAGCCCATCGATTGGATGGCCCCGCATTTCATGGATGGGGATGGAAATCTGATCATGAGCATCCATGCCCTGATTGTAGATACTCCCGATCGATGCATTATGGTTGACACCTGTATTGGCAATGACAAGCAAAGGAATATTCCGACATGGAGCAACCTGCAGACCAGTTTCCTTGAAGACATTGCTGCGGTCGGGTATCCGCGAGAAAGTATCGATACCGTGATGTGTACTCACCTGCACGTTGACCATGTCGGATGGAATACAATGCTTGTTGATGGTAAATGGATACCGACGTTTCCCAACGCACGCTATCTGGTCGCTGAGAAAGAATGGGCATATTGGGATGCCAATGAGGATGAAACGGTCTATGGACCGGTGCTTGCTGACTCAGTTCGGCCAGTAGTGGAGGCGGGTGTTGTTGACTTTGTTAGCGAAACCCACGAACTGTGTCCTGAAGTACAGCTTGAACCCTCGCCGGGTCACACACCGGGGCACGTGAGCGTACACATCACTTCAAACGGCGAAGAGGCGCTGATTACAGGTGACTGCATTCATCATCCTGTGCAGATGACGCGTACAGATTGGTGTAGTTCAGCGGACTATGATCAGGAGCAAGGACAGGTGACGAGAGAATCCCTGCTGGAACGCTACGTGGATCAGGACATTCTCATTATTGGTACGCATTTTGCGACACCCACTGCTGGGCATATCAAACATCTCGATCAAGGAGGCTACTGGCTTGACGTTGCAACTGCTCAAGATATGGATCGCTGATGTCATGGATCTTTCCAACGTGCAACCGAACATGGGCTGATGCGTGCTTGCGTCGGTAAATAACAGGGTCTGTGAAATCTATAGCTTTCTCACAAGCCCTTGTGATGGGTGAAAAAACACGTGAGTTTCGAATACGACAAAGATGAGTACGTGGCGAGAGTGGAGTCTCTGAGACCGAACGCCGCGCTGACCCAGGATTTAATCCTCTCTTCTGCTCAACAGGATGCCGTTGATCGTGCAGTACTCGAGGTGAAACAGGACGGCTTCACGATTGTGGCCGGCTTTCTCGATGCAGACACGTTGGCGCGCGTTCAACAGGACATGGCGCCTATCTTTGAAATGACCACTGAGCGGGATGCCAATAAACGCGGGCGTTATACGGGCATTCAAACGGTTCATGTGCACAACCTTTTTGCTAAAACGCGAGCCATCGATGAGGTTGCGATTGATCCAGTGCTTTTGCACGTAGTTGAAGGGGTGCTGGGCGATCAGTTTCAGATGTCAGTGGCGACCGCTATGTGTCCGGACCCGGGGGTAGATGCTCAAGGTCTGCACCAGGATGATGGACATTATCCGTTGCCGCGTCCTCGCCCGCCCTTTATCGCCAATACGCTCATTGCTTTGGACGACTTTACGGAGGCGAACGGCGCGACCAGACTGGTGCCTGGCAGCCATTTGTCTACCGGGCCAGTTGAGGTGGATGCGGAGATCATATATGCAGAAATGCCTGCGGGGTCTCTGCTGGTTTTTGATGGGGCGCTTTGGCATGCGGGGGGTGCTAATCGTACCGAAGATCGTCGCCGTCGTTCTATCAACCTCAACTTCAACCTGTCATGGTTGCGCCAGCAGGAGAACCAATATGTTGGGATTCCAAGGGATACCTGGTTACAGATGCCTGAACGGTTGCAGAGGCTGCTTGGCTTTCAAAAAGTGAATTTTCTGTACGGCAGCGTGGATTACACGGATCCGCTCATCTATTTCAAGCAACACCACTGAACTCGATAAGAATTTTCACCGGGTGAGGCCGAGCAGTACCTTGCTTTGGGACGATACAGTATGTGCACGAGCAGATGTTTGAGTGGATAAATACTCAGGTTCCCGGTGTCGGACCTTCTGGTTTGACCTTGGATGACGACACGTTGCCGTTACAGAAATCCGGGGCCGATGAGCCAGACACAAAAAAGCCACCCGAAGGTGGCTTTTTTTCGTTGCATACCAATCAGATTCGCATACGAAACTGGGCTGTAATCATGCGTCCGAGTGACGTAGAGACAACCTGGTCCTGGTTGTTAGGACCACATGCTGGCTGGCCAGCACCGCCACATACAGTCGGTACGGCGCCTGGGCGTGACCCAGAGCTTCTAGCATAGATCTCGTCTCCGACGTTGCGACCAATGATTGAAAACTCGTAACGCTCGTCTGCAGTATAGAACCGCAAGGCTAAATCGGTGACGAAATATTCGTCCTGGGTGAATGGGTTCTGAGTGGCTGACAATGGATATCCTTCGTTGTAGCGGAGGTCGCCGGAGAAATCCACGCGCCATCTGTCTGAGAGAGCCACATCCCAGCTAAACCCGAGTCCTGCGGCGGTATCTGCGCTCAATACGCCTGGCATACCTTCAAGGTCCTGGCCATTCGCGTTGATAAACTCGTCCGAGTACTCGGTATCTGTGAAAGCGATACTGCCACGGAATGACAGGCCTTCGACCGGCGTCAACCATTGGAAGTCAGCCTCGGCGCCGGTGGTTTCCAGGGCAGAAGCGTTGAAGGTCTGAAACTGGATGGTCAGGGAGTTGAAGAGTTGGACCTGAAGGTCGGTGTACTCGTATTGGAACGCGGTAGCGTTCAAACGCATGGCGCCATCGAGTAGGTTGGCCTTTATCCCCACTTCAAAACCCTCAGCTTCCTCGGATTCGTAGATTAAGAAGCCAAATCCCGTGAATCCTGGGGCATTCGGGTTGAGTGCGCCGGTTGGCAGGGCAGAGTTGTCTACGCCGCCTGACTTGAAGCCTTTCTTCCAAGCTCCGAACACGCTGATATTATCCGTGGCGTGCCAGTTAATGGCGACCTCGGGTGAGACGTTGTCGTCTTCGAAGTCAAGCCCGTCAACAAGGTCGAATCCACCAAACCCGAACGGCCCAAGGCCGCCGTGTACGTATGGAATCGTGATATGACCTTCTTTCTCTTCTTCGGTGTAGCGTGCGCCTGCAGTGACTTCGACTGAATCGGTAATGTCCCAGTACCCGGCGACGAAGAAAGAACGTACCTCGGTATCGAGGAAGTGATTTTTGTTGTAATCATAAGCTCTGCCTGTCGTCGGGTCAGGTCCAAACATTGCCATTGGTGTCGTGTCGAATCCAAGCATTGCAGACAATGGTACGGTTGCTGGATCTAAGTTGAAGATATTCAGGGTAAGTGCCGCATTAAAAGCGTACTGCCAGGCAAAAAAGGTCTGCTCGACATCCTGGTAGTAAGCCCCCACCATGAAGTTGAAAGGGCCGTCCAGATCAGTTCTTAAAATAAGCTCCTGAGAGAACGAGTCGTAGACATTGCGATGCAAACCACCGTATACGCCTGCATTGTAGTCATAGATATCAAGCTCGACGTGCTTGAGGTTAACAAGACCAGTAACAGCACGTAGGTGTAAAGACTCGTTGATATCCCAGTCGACCTGTAGGCTCGTGAAATCGGTATCCTGCTCAAGGAATGGGACGCCGCTGTCACCACCATAAGGCAGTCCTGCTCTAAGGCCTTCATGGAGGTCGGCAATCGACGTATTGCCGTTCAGTTTGCAGTCGTCTACGCCTACGAAAGGCGCTATGCCGATCGGGATGGAGGTAGCCTGGACAGTACCTTCGGGGCAGATTTCCTCAGTTCGTCCGTTAGCACCATCATTGTCATAAACGGAGATGGAGTGCTTGAGGCGAACGCGCCAATCATCGTTAGGTTCCCAGAGCAGCGTCAGACGCAGATTTTCGGCTTCTTCACCGCGATATTGGTTTGCGGCATTGGGAGAAAGGTTGCGGAACAGTTCATCCGCTTCTGAACGCCCCCATGCCAGTCGTGCACCGAATGTCTCAGAAAGAGGGCCGGAGAGGACTGCTTCGTAGTACTGCTGTTGGTGCTCCCATTCGTAACCCACCATAACTTCTGCTTCGAATTCATCGCCAGGATCCTGGGTGGTGATTGAAACGACACCCGCGGTTGCTGACTTACCAAAGTACAGGCTCTGTGGCCCTTTCAGTACTTCAATTTGCCCCATGTCCATATAGGCGTTGTGTATGAATCGACCAACGTTTACAACGACACCGTCGATGTTTATTGCCACTGATTGGTCGAACGCAGCACTGATCGAACTCGAACCGATGCCCCGAAGGACGATGTTTGATCCGTTTCCTGAGCCGCCCTGGAAAACCTGAAAGTTCGGAATTAATTTCGAGGCTTCAGTGATGGTCGTGATGTTGTATCGCTTAAGGTCAGTTTCTGACAGTGCAGCGACCGTGACCGGTACGTCTTGCAGGGTTTCTTCCTGCTGACGAGCCGTTACGATGATTTCTTCAATTACGCGCTCTTCAGCAAAAGTCTGTGAGGCGGGTAAAACGAGTGAACAGGCCAACACGGCAAGCACCGCGTGGAATCTAGCATTTTGCATTGGATCCCCTCTCCATATTTGTGGTTTAAAAGTGGTAGAAGATCAATTTTTCCTCCACTTTCTGGCGCGACCTTATAGGAGGGTGCTCATTAGTGCAAGTTTCAATTTTCGCAGAAAATGTTGATTTATCAGGTGTTTGGAGTGCTACGTGGGATTTCTCTCTGCAGTTTTTCTAGCTTCGCTGAGCGTAAGTTGCATTCGATCCCACTGTGAGAAGATAAAATCCTTCGGATCGGCATCGATATCCGCGAAAGAAACCCTCCAAAAGTATAGTGAGATGTCCTTTTGCAGCCAGGATCCATCAAGGAAATCTCTGATGGTGCCAGAACCCTCAAAGCCCGTGTGGCATAAAAAGACCACATCTTTTGCGGTATTTGCCTCCAGTAAGGCAGATACACCACCAAGGCGTGGTGGGAGTAGGTCTGGCCAGCGCTGAGTTTGTTCTTTTAGATTGGGTTTTTTGCTCAGTAGCAGATGTTTTTCTGCACTGTATCGAGTTCCTTCAGGATAAATCATTACAGAATCTTCGGGCTTACAACTGGTGAGCAGTGTGCTTACGCGTTCAAGTTCTTTTGTTGTTTGTAAACCGGACCGGTCAACAAATAGATTCGGCAAACGATTGCCAGCAAGATCCAGGGAAAGGATGTTCATGAGCTCCTGCTTGAGAATATAGCGTACTGGTTTTGCAGGACTTGCTATGTAGATGAGAGGAAAGAAGTTGTCCGCGATATTTGTGTGACGCGAAATGATAATTGCGCCTGACCCTTTTAATGCCTCTACACCGTGGAGTTTGAAGCGCAAATCGAAAAGGTGTTTTGCCATATTAAACAGACCATGCGCCCACCAGCGTTGAATTTCGTAGGTGACTTTCTGGAGCGTATTGGTATTGCGGTGCCGCACGCCCGTGTAGATCACTGCGCAAACTCCTCCCCACTCGTAGAAGAGAAAACCGTAGGCGAGTAGTAAGGCCCGGTGGAGAGTCCGCCACATGCTCGTTTTTGCCAAGACATAGGCGATTAAGAGCAGGAAAGGTGCCAGCGGCACTAAGATCACTGTAGAGGCCACAACGGCCAATCCGCTGGCGAGTCTGCGTAGGTACATGTTGCTTCTCTTTCGCTGAAATATTACTTGATTGCATGCCTTCCGGCTAATGCCTCGTCGGCATTGTTCGTGCGCATTGTATTTGCGGGTTTATGAAGCAGATAAAAGTAGATACTTGTTAGAGGTAGTGCTTGGGCCAGCCTATGCGTTGACGCTCTGTACATCGGTATCACAATGCGCCGGGGCCATTCAACCGTCATAGAACAGGCGGGGATGTAAGCCTGCAACGGTGCGATCTCTTTCTGTAGCTGTTCGCTTTAATGACTCGGGTGTGAGCTGGTGAGTCTCATCCGTGGTACGTAATCGTTGTGCAATATCGCGCCTTCCGTAGTGAATCTGTAGAAAAAAACGTCCTTGATCGTCTGCCTGAGCTGGCATGCGGCGATGCCAAATATCCGAAACGAAGAAACCGATATCGCCAGCTTGCGTAACAATTGCGACTTCTTTATTGCCCTTCCAGTTCATAGAGTCGTTACGAACCTCGTCTCTAGGCGGTATTGCTCCAGAAACGTGGCTGCCTGGGATCACCCCGGTAGGACCATCTTCTAGGCGACAGTCCTTCAGATAGATATGTACTCCAATTGCGAATACTGGGTGCGGAATTTCAGCGGGCCACTCCATGTCTTTGTCCAATGGTATATGCGGACCCGCATCGATATGCCATCCCACGCCATCATGTGATTCACCATTGGTCGGTGGGTTTCGCCAGGCTGTATTGGAAATGACATGGCAATCTTCGCCGAGGAGCGGTTCGATCACATCCAGAATACTTCGATGGGCCGCAACGTGTTGACAGTCTGCACTTCGGTTGAGCATTTCGTAGCGAAAATACTCCCACTGTTCAGGAAAGGGCCCTCTGCCATCTGGAGGGTAGCGGTTGTATACGTCGGATACGCTTTCGGCCAGCTTTGCAACCTCTTGTTGAGATAGAGCTCCCCTGACAATCGTATATCCTTCACCCTGTAGCTGGCGTGATGCCGTGGACGTCACATCGTCACGATAGACCAGATACCCCATCACTCTGCGAATCATTCTATTCTCGAACTTCCTCTTCTCGGGATATGCTAGCCTTTTTAAGAAGGCACCTCAAAATCGAGCTTTTGCGACTGACGGCTCGTATGAGCTGCAGACCTCTGGCCAACCAAATCAAATTAGAGTTTGTTGACGAGGTCGTATAAATCGAAGAAGAAAACGGCATTGAAAACGGACCATTGGCGATAAATTGATTCTAGAAAGTATTCTTTTTATGGAAGCCAGGGCCCGAGTTATTGAATGTTTCGAAAAATGCAGCTTTGTACTTGGACAACATTGAACCAGGTTGAACTATTTAGTGAGAGGATCTGGAACAAACTTTCTGACTAAGGAAGGAAGAATAATTAAGTCTGATATGAGTGCGCTTGAAAGGGCAATCAACATCGTCATTGCGAAGTCGTGGAAAGGAACTAATTCAGCAAAGAACAATGCACAAAATCCGATGCTGAGAGTGAGGGACGTTATTACGATAGGGGCTGAAAGATCCCCTAGTGCTTGGACCACTGCAGTGAGTGGATCATATCCTGATCGTTGAAGTTGTCGAATTCGGATAACGAGGTGGGTCGAATCGTCAATAATTATTCCAAAAGCCATCGCAGTGACAATGGAACTGCCCAAATCAATAGAGACACCAGCCAAACTTAGAATAGCTATAGACGTCATCGCAGGCATGACGTTCGTTACCAGCACTATCGTCGCTAAAATTAGAGACCGAAAAACAAAAATGAGCAATATGAACACGGAAGTAGCCCCAATCGCGAGACTAACGAGATTGTCCAGACCGACACGATGCCCGGTTTCAAAAAAACCGCTGACTCGGCCTGTCAGGTCACCTTTCAAACTCTCTACAACGAGCTGTTGGTTGACAAACTCTTTAAGTTGAAAATAGTCTGTTGACGAGTTGAATCCGACATTCAGTGATAGTGCGATCGAACCGCTTTCGGTACTTACAAAATTTTCAATATCTTCACTTTCGAATAGTAATAGGATCTGGTCAAAAAAAAGACTCGTGTCTGGAAACGTCTGTGTATAGTCGGTTAGTTGCTCGGTTAGCTCTTGAATTGAGTCGTAGAGCCACCCCACTTGTATTGAAGTGCCATACTCAGAAGTTATTGAATCCGTAACTCGCTTGATCGATCGCCAAGTAGCAGGCGAATTAATATCTTCAGCTTGGATAACTAACGGAATCGTCATACGTCCGAAATTAGCACCTACTCGTTCGTACTCTATCCTCGAAGGGTGGTCATAAGACAGGTAGTTAATGGCGTTGTATTCAAACTTAATATTGGCGAGGCCAACAGTAATGAGAACTACCATCAGAAAAAGGAATGAAAAGGCAATGGGAGTGCGGAGATACATCCATCGGGGAACTACGAAGTTAGGGAGCTTTGGCTTTTTTGGGGAGCAAAAAAGAATGGGGAGGGCAGTTGTGAAGACTGCGATTGTTGATATCAATATGCCGGTTGAACCAACTAGTGCAAGTGAGCGAACGTCGGGTGATGGCGTGATACCCGTCAGGCCAAACAAAAATGAGGTGGTAAATCCGGCAACGAGTAATGGAGCGATTCCTTCCGGGGGAATTAATTTTTGTGGCGAACGTGTGCGGTAGCCAAAAGCGTGGATTACAAATGCTGTGCTTAAGGGGATTACTATGAACACAGCTAGTGCAGAGCCCGGGGTAATTGCGATACCCAGGAAACCCATCGTGCCAAATGAACCGGTGATCGCTAAAAAAGTATTCGCAAGTACGGCAATACAAACATGAACTGACCTGGTAATAGTGCCCGACACGATAATCATTAGAGCTAAAAGTCCGATGACGTATGTGAGGTCATCAGTCATCGTTTGTGCGATAGCGTTGCTCATGATGGGATCGCCAGTGACAGAGACGGAACCGCCAAGCTGTATCGCTTTTTCTTTGTATGGAAACACAGCAGTTCGAATATCTTTGGAAAATTCGTCGGGAGAAGTACTCCCTGTTGCAACTGCAATGATCACTATAGAGTGACTTTTAGAAATCAGCTTGTCTTGAAAAGGGCTGAAGTTGTATGCGGCTGTGCATCGCTCTTCAGGCGACGCGAATTCTACGTCACGAAACTTGTCGAAAGATATTTCAGAACTGTTTCCGGATACATACTTGGCATTTTGCGATGCTAGTGAGATTGTTTTGTAAACAGTGGTGAGAGACCTTAATTGTCGATCAAGATCCACAATCAGTTCCCATCCGTCTGGCGAACATCCTATACCGTCTATAGAGGTGATTGCTGTTATGTCAGATGGGAAATTGTCGAGAAAAGTCTGATATCGCAGTTGGCTGTCGTCCTCCGCCAACATAGCCGACGCCACGTCTTGCGATATTGTTACTTGGAGTGTCCCATAAACGAATAGAAATGCCGCCAGAGTAGATGCAACTGCAGCTATAGCGATTCTGGAGTCCATTCAGGGTTAAACCTAGTTTTTCGGAATGCGTTTAGGCTTCTTTAAAAGTCGAGTGAACGCTTTGTAGAGAGTGGAAAATGAAACCGCGTAGATTATCTCTTGATTCGATAGTCCTGCTAAGGTGACGCCGTCGTCGAATTGATGCTGAATCGTGATGGGGTGATCCAGTGGGACCTCCTCAACTAAATCAAAAATTGTGTTTTGCATATAGCGTACTATTGATCGTGCCACCTCAGGCCGCGTTCCTTTGTTCGTTAAGTGATCGGACCTGTATATATCACCGAACGCCGATAGCGTTGAGTAAATGTATTTATTATTTGTTCGAGTGGCGACTGCAAAAGACCTAAAGATATTAAAAGGACTGTGTCCGTACACACATATCAGTGCTCCCAAGAGGCTCCCGAGTCGTGCCCGCTGATATTTTTCAGCGATTATTTCGTGACAGCCGAAACTAACCGCAACTGGAATCCCTGGTTCAGTGCGCTTTGGCAAATAACTGTTACAACTGTAGGCTGCAAGGGAGCCGTTATTTTTATCTACCGCCACAATTACAGAATGAGCCGATCTTAATAAATGTTCCTGAGGTTCAGAGTACTTTGTCCCTAACTCGTCATTGAACAATCGCTCCATTTGTTCGATGAGTTGTTGGTATTCTGAAATGATATTCGTTGAACTTTGGCCGGGAGAGTTATAGAAAACTACCCAATGAAAGTCTTGCCGCAATTTTTTAGCTAGTCTAACCACCATGTTGAACAGGAGCGTATTATGCTGACTTACGCCGTAGCATTTGCTTTGTAGTGGTAGTACTTCGGTTGGCCATGGATAAAGCCTAGGCTCAGGTACAATGACGTCAAAGTCAGAGTCTTCGCCTTGGGGTTGAGGCTTATTTAGAGCGGCTTTTTGGGTGTTCGTGTTTGGGTAGTCTCTCAGTGCCATATCCTAGGCTCCCGTTAGCTACATGCGTCCAGCGCCGACGCATCATATGTATTTTGCGCTGGCTGGCAAGAATTAAATGAAGAGGGTGTGGCGGCTTATCATTGCGCAAACTCGCATATTGCAAGGTCGGCGTAGTCTCGATAGCAAGGCTCTAATTTCAAGAGGTTATAGCCAGATTGCGTAAGAATATCGCCAAACTCGATGGTGTCGTGCATCCAGTACTCTCCGGAGCGTTGTGCTACTCGAGTAGTCCGGTTCTGTTTTACGACCTCTCGTCCTCTAATCGCATCTTTAAGATACTCGAATACATAGTGCTTTTTCTGTGCTCGCCGAAAGAAATGAAGACCCCAATCTAACGGTTTCATCTCCCTTCCTAAATCGACTACATATAAGAGCCCGGATGGTTTTAACCAGCTTCTGAATTTCTCAAGTACTAGAGCCTGAGGGTTCATTGCGTAAAGACAGTTAATGCAGATGATTAAATCAACTGAGTTCGAGTCTAGTTTAGCTTCTAGAACATCAGACTCAATAATTGTGATGTTTCGATGGTCATGTAGCTGGTACTTAGATAAAGCTCGAAGATTCATTTCTCGATTTGCATCAATGTGATAGATGTTTGAATCAGGTAGGGTTTCAGAGATTATTGCTGAAAAATTTCCAGTTCCTGCTCCAACATCAACGATAAGGGGATTCTCAGGTAGATCGGCTGAAGAAAGGAATGACGCCAAAGCATCAAGCAGTTCACTATAAGAGTCATTGTGACTGCATAAGAGGTCGTAATGTTGAGCGTATGCGCTCCAATTTATCGTAGGTTCGCTCACTGATTTATTATCTGCTCTCGTAATAAGTTATTCTCGGAGCGTCAAGAAAGAAAGCAACCTTGCAGGTCGTGAAAGAATCTTGTATAGAACGTGCATCCGCTTGTGGATGCCGTAGAGGCGAGAAGTGTTGGCTCGTAACAAGGTTGCGGCACAGCTTTCCCATATGAAACTCCAGTTGTAAATAGTAGTGTTTCCACCGACGAGAGAGTTAGTTGGGTGGGCGACATATATGCCATCTCTCGTGCTCTTAAACCCAAACTTGGAAAGGCCGTCATTTGGCAAAACGCTCGTTTTGATACATATGTGTTGGCGCTGATCGGTTATGCATGACTCGGCAATGCTCTTTATGAGACACCGCAAGATGAAATTCGTTCGATGGGAATCGAATATAACGACATCAGAGACTTGTATAGTCTCGTCGGCTCTTACCGTTTCATCTCCTTCGATTACTGCCTCTGGTGAGGTAGGGAAGGTAACACTCAAGGCGGCAAGGACTTGTGATTTTGACTCAAGGATTGCAATGCGATTGTCTAAGGAAAAAGTCAATTCGTTCGCCCCGTGCCCTTCTAATAACTCTAGGAGTTTGTGAAACTGAGATTGGGTCTTTACGAATGTACACTCGACCTTTTGATTCGTATTTATGTGAGAGATCTGTCGGACTTCGGCAATTGAATCAATATCCGTGAACTGGAGGAGGTATTGGCCAATTAGCTCTCGATCATGGTCGTGTATTGAAACGAACTCAGAGCCAATCGACATAACTTCTGATCCTCCGAGCGAAATCAACGAAGTGCGCAAAACCTTTGCAGTTATTTGGGTATTTCCGACCAGGGGAAGAGATACTGCAAGATTTAATAGCATGCCTGGGACGAGGTAATCTGCATCTGAGCTTACGTACATCTCTAACCCGTTCTTTGATAAATTCCGAACCTGGAATTCTAGAAACTCGTTGAAGCGACCGGGCGAAGGAGAAACAGCTCGCGGTAGCAGGCTTGATGGGCATATCCAACGGTTTCCGCTCCGACGCTCGAACCCCACTTCAGTATTATCACTGGCGTAAAAACGGACCAGAACGTGGTTGGTTTCGGGAGTGATAGCAGCGATAACGCCACTAACAATTGACTGTTCTCCATGTACGGTAATGTTTAGGTCAAGAGAGTCACCCAACTTCAAAGAAGTAGTGTTTCCAGAATCCAGAAGAATTCCGAGTGGGCTCGTAGAGATCGGTTCTGCCATGAACGCACTTTGTCGGCTATTCGCTGGGATTACGTGAACCGCAGTTCTTTCAGTGGACGTCATAAACTAAGAGGTGTTAGCTGGTTTTTAGACATTCGTAGCGAAATGAAATTGGCCAGTTCTTCTTCGGCTAGAGGGGTTGGCTTTATTACGTAAAGTGCCTCGATTTCGGTAAAATCTCGAATGGGTAGACCGATTTCGTTCAAGTCGACAGGTTGCATAGCAATTTCAACTGAAGATGTGAGCATTGCTGCTGTTTCCGGGGACAATATGATGTCGCCGGGTGATAACTTTGCTTCAAGTTTCTTAATCTTAGTTGTTTCATCAAGACGACTAAGAAAGTTAACAGGTGAACCGAGTGCAGTTATCTCGACTGAGGAGTCCAACCCGCCGATGTTCCCAACGACTGCGGTACCACTTGAGATTAGAATGTACCTCTTTATTTCTACTGCGGAGACTGTAGCGTTCATTGCTTCGTTCTGCCTCGACAGTTGAATCCCTGAGAGAACCGAACGGCATATGTTTAACAGTTGATCGTTATCGTCGTAGTAGGCAAATATCAGGTCTCCGATCTTCCTAGGAATCCCTTCATTGCGTTCAATTTGCGCAGAGACGGCTTTTACTTCAGGAATTACACTTTCATTTACGAAGTTTTCAAGGTCCTTACTAGCTACCGTAAACCCTCTTATATCAGAAAATAGGCATGCGATTTCCTTGGCTTGCGGCTTTAGCACGTATAGAGAAGCGTTAGAAACGCTTACGTTTTCCATCGCCATATGATGCTGTATTCGTGCAGAGATAACGCGGGGAATGAACGATTGAATTCTATTGGAAAATTCTTCTTGAAGTTGATAATGCAATTCTTGCTGGCGTTCGTTTCTTTTTTGAAGCAAGAAGTTAGTTACCTCGAAAGAGTAGGAAGAACGCACCAAGATCACAATAATACAACAAACGATGGTAGCGCTTATCAGCGTTTCGGTGTGAATTCCTGCTTTTATGAGAACGGGGAGGTAAAAGAGCATTGTTAACAGAGCGAAAGCAAAACTCTTGAATGCGTCAATCCTCCACAGCAGCACGGCTGCTAAAACGAAAATATATGGATATATCCAAGGAGCAGGTGGATAGTTAAGCGAAACATGGGCTTGACTATAGCCCACTAGAGCCGTGGCGATTATCCCCGGCATCTTGTAAAACCGGCTGCGGCTTAATGGGCTGACGTAGAAAATGGTTGTAAGGATTAGAACGAACGCCGCCCCCATTCTGAAAACAAGCCAATTTTCTGATGGTTCTAAGCCTTCCGGTTTATCGAAAAAGTAGTAGTGGAAAATATAGACAGCTGCGATCAAAGGGAGTGAGATTAGCATTGTCTTAGTAAAGACTGCTCTTTGGGCATTGACCCATTCCGCTTCCCACGGGGTCCCTTCGAGGTCTATAGCCGGTGACAATGCACGGATTGTATTTTCAATCCAACGCATTGATTTTAGTAAGAATTGTTGAGGTGATGGTGGTTTAAGTTCATGCTGCTTGCACCCTAATCTCCACTCGGGCACCGGGTATTGCCAATTCAGTAATCCCAATTGCGGTCCACGCAGGATAAGGTTCTATCAGGAACTCGTCTTTAACTTTCATAAACGAGCCAATATGTTGCTGCAAATCTACGTGGTAGCTGGTGAATTCGAAGATGTTTGAGTAGTCCATGTTCGCCTCGGCCAGGATTTGCCCAACCGAATTCCAGGCGTTGCGGAACTCTTCCTCCGCCGTTTCTGGAATGCCACCGTTAGAGTCTGTGCCGATTTGCCCCGATGCGTAAAGTTTCCCGTTTCGTATTTGTGCCGGGGCAAAGTGGAAGTTGTTGTAGGTGGCGCGCATTGAATCGGGCAGAATGAGATCGGACATTGGCGTATCCATACTGTTATATTTCAAGCGATCTTATCCCTGAGTTAGAGCTCGGTAAATAGCAGTGACTACATTTGGATTTTCACCGTGTCACACCGTGGATCGTGTTGAACGCGGACGATACCTGGCGTTTGCTGAGCGCGTTGTCGTGCGGGCCGGTGCAGAAACGTTGCCCTATTTTCGTGGTGAGACGTTTGTTGAGAACAAACGCTCGGATACAAAGTTCGATCCGGTGACGCCGGCAGATCGCGCGTGTGAACGTGTGATTCGAGACGCGATTCGCGACGAGTTTCCAGACCACGGAATATTCGGCGAAGAGTATGGATATGAAAATGGCAATGGTCTGACCTGGGTAATAGATCCGATCGATGGGACCCGCGCATTTATGTCTGGGTTATTGCATTGGGGCGTACTAGTCAGCCTGTTTGACGGAGAGCAGGCAATCGTGGGTGCGATGTATCAGCCATTTGTAGATGAGTTGTTTTCAGGAGATGCTGAGCAGGCAATGTATGCACGAGGCGGAAAAAAACAACCGTTAAAGACCTCCACTAATGTCAAGATAGACCAGGCTGCATTCGGAACCAGCGGGGTTGAGTGGTTTGAAGAAGATGAACGGTCGAAGGTCGATGAGCTGATGAATGCAGTGCGACTGGCCCGAATCGGGGGTGATTGTTATGTTCATGCGATGGTCGCAGCTGGAACAATGGATTTGAGTTTAGATGGAAATCTAAACTGTTATGACATTCAGGCATTGATACCCATCGTACGTGGGGCGGGGGGTGTCGTAACCACGCTTGATGGCGACAATCCTTGTATGGGTGGGACGGTATTGTGCTCGGCCAATCAACAACTGCATGATGCGGTACTCGAACTGATCAACCGTTAAGCGATAACCCTATTGATCGCAACCGCATGGCAAAAAGCCTCCCCAGGCTTGAATGCGTGAACATGAAGCCCCAACGATGGAATCAGATCAAATCATCAACGCTGACTGGGCAGTGTGCATGAAGCGACGATCATCTCCTGTGACGCACCCAAGATTGTCTGGCTAAAAGGCGCCTCGGTAAGCTTTTGTCTTCACAGACAAGACAATGAAGCAGATTAGTAATTAGACACTTCCAGCGGTGAAGCTAGTTCGATCAGTGTATTGATCAGGAGTTTCTGTTCTGCGCGTTTCACTCTCGCTTCGAGCACATCCGCATTGTCTGAAGCAAGTATGGGGACGCGTAGCTGGCTTAGAAGTGGGCCGGTATCGTATTCCCCTTCGACAAGGTGGATCGTGGCCCCGGTGACTTCTTCACCTGCTGCCAGCACAGCTTCATGTACTTTGCGACCATACAAACCCTGTCCGCCAAATTTAGGTAGAAGCGATGGGTGGGTGTTAAGAATACGACCACTGTAATGCTTAAGCGTGGCCGGCCCGAGCTTTTTCATGTAGCCCAACAGCAATACATAATCGACTTTATGGTCGGTGAGCGCGGTGATGACGGCTTTGTCTTCTTCGTCTTCCCCCGCGTGCGTCTTGCCGCTGATATGGCATGTTGAGACACCAGCTTCCTGGCCACGCCGTATTGCACCGGCGTTGCTGTTGTTACTGATGACAATGGTTACTTTAGCGTTGAGGTGTCCTTCGGCGCAGGCGTCAAGAACCGCCTGCAGCGTGGTGCCTTCGTGAGAGGCCAGAACCCCTAAGTTCATCAACCGGCAACTTTGAAAATAGCAGTGTGCAAGATGTCGGTGGTGAGTTGTTCACCACGCCAATAACTGACATATAAGCGAATAAACTCATGCCCCTTTTTTCGCCACTTTTCGAGCGGTATTGATTTAACTGTGATTGTGTCTCCGACATTGACCCGGTGGCGATGCCGTGTTTCAGACCCGACGTGAATCCAGGTAGGCATTACGTATTCGTGCATCAATGCACCATTAGCATAGGACAGAAGCATGTGTGGATGTGCGACGCCCGATGTATATAGTTCCAGGTTGTCCGCTACCTGTGACGTGTACAAAGCGTTTTCTTCCTCGGTGACGGTAAATGTCCAATCATTGAAGGGTTCAAGGGGTGTGACCGTGTTCCAGGAAATCTCAATCCGTCCATTTGATTTGGCTCGTTGCGAAAAAATGCTGGCGGGTTCGGCCGCGGGCGGGCTTTTAGGCGTTGTACTTGTGAGTATGGCGAGCAGCTCTCCGTCGTCGTTGTGACAATGCACTGTGTGTTGGTCATCGTTCACGCTGAGGGAGAGCGTTAACCGGTCGCCGTCGTAGGCGGGTTTGAGCAGGCGCAGATCGCATACCGATTGTGAAAGCCAAGCTTCGCCGAATTGGGTGACCAGAGGGTGAGTCAGGTAGCCATAGACCGCAACACCAGGGACGAGTGCACCTTTGAAACCAAATTTCTTTGCAATTTCGTCGCTGTGAATTCGATTTTCGCTGGCTTCGCTGAAGTTGCGCGCGGTCACTTGATAGTGGTTCATGGATTAATTTTGGTGCTGCAGAATGTCTTTGCTATTGTGCCGCGAAGAGGCTACTTGATGCCAGTCAGGATTCAACTGCAAGTTGCATCTTGATGGGGTCTTATAGGGCACTCAACGCGATGCATGGGTTTGCTTGGAGCTCATCGGTGGCCAAAACCTGCGTATAGAGTTTGAAATGGCGCCTGTTGCACTGCTTAAAACAGAAACAAAGCCGATATAAAGTTATTTGTCGCAAGCACGTCAAGCATCCTTGTGTGTCCATTCCAGGCGAGTGTCCGAGTAGGCATCAACGCTTGGATTATGCGGGCCAGGATCGTCTAAGCTGCCGATGGTGATATCGATGATTTCCGGGTGACTCTGATTAACGCAGGCAACATGCGTCCCACATGTGCTGCAGAAATAACGCGTACCGGTTTTCGACGATTGCAGGGTCGTTGTTTCGCCCTGGGTGTACTTGAATTTATCAACCGGGACCACCAGCCAACTGACATAAGGTGCTGCATGGACCCGCCTGCACATAGTGCAATGGCAATTGGCCGCTGTATATTCGCCGCTATCTATTGAAAAACGCAAAGCGCCGCAAAAACAACCCCCTTCAATCGTGTCCATTTCAACCTTCCTTCAACGCTAATTTCGAGGCTTTGTTAAATGCCCAGCCGCCTATGATGCCACTTGCGACAACCCGCACCGAGAAAAAAAGGAGGGCTGGCAGACCGAATATCCATTCGATGAAGGGAGCGGGCAAAAAAATGTATCCAAGTTGTTTCACCCAGAATAACCAAGAAATATAGTCCCTAAAGAGGACGTCCAGAGACAACCCCCACCCCTGTGCTGATTCGCCAATGATGACCCAGAGCGCATAAAGTGCAATCAATGCATCCAGGGCACTTCCGATTATCCCGGCCCAGCCGACAAAAAACAGGAAACCTATCATATGCTCATGAGCGTATCTCAAGTTGCAGGTTTGTGCTATGGCGCTATCCCCAAGGCGAGAAACCGGTCGCTGCTATGATTATTACCAGGTTTCAACCCACGGTCGCAGCACGATTTCAAATGCCCAGGTAGAACGATTTTGCTGGTGTAAGTGCAAGTATGTTTCAGCAATTTGATCCGGATCAGCCATGTTATCTTCTACGGTTTCACCCGCTGCCCAGTGTTTTCTGGCTCCATCTTCTTGGGTCCATCCAATCGCCGCGTCGATGGGTACATGAGCGACGTGGATACCCTTGGGCATGAGCTCGCGTGCCATGCTCTGAGCGAGCCCGGCCTTGCCGTGCGAGGCAATGGCGAATGCCCCGCTTTTTGCATAACCCTTAAACGCTGCACTTGCATTGGTGTAAATGATCGTACCCCGCTGACCAGAATCATCTGGTTTCTGAGCAAGCATGTGCTGTGCTGCTTGTTGTCCGACTAAAAAAGCGCTAAATGCCGAATTTTTCATGACGTCCAGGGCTAGCGCCGGATCCGCCTCTGTAATCTCTTTGCGAAAAATATCCCTGGATCTGCCGTCGATGTTGTGTACGACCAGACAGATGCGCCCGTGTTCTTCAGCGACGGTATCGAAAAGCCGTTCCACGGATTCTGGTACAGACGCATCGCAAGCGTAAAGCGACGCACCGTTGGTTTCTTTAAGCGCCTTCAACGCTGGTTTGTCAGGATTTCGTGCAGCGATTGCGACACTCATCCCCTTAGCGCTGAATAGTCTCGCACAACTTGCGCTCGTACCCGGTCCGCCACCGATGATTAATGCTGTGCCCTCAAGATTCATTGTTCCTCCCATTGCTGCCCATAATTCTCGATGTGTGGGTGTGTTGTTGCTATACCTGCTGTCACTGTACTTGCATCTGTGCGAGAGAAACTGCCAAACCTTCTACTCGCTTAAATATATTATTTCTACCAATCGTTGCATTGCTCCGGACCCTCGGGACGCAAGCGAACCTTTTTCAGCTAAAATGGCAAGTTACCATGTAGGATGACGACGCTTCAATTTTCTGCGGCAACAAGTGCTGGATCTATATATTGGGTAAAAGCAAACTATGGTTCGTTTCACTTTATTCCGTAGAGGTGATGATGTGGTCAGTGCCTATCGTTCACCCGTAGAATGTTAGGATAGAATGCACAGCGGAAACGACATCGACGGGCAATCGTTCGAATACGTAAAAAAAAGGGGGATGGATGGATCTGACAGGACACTGGGCTGGTATCACAGCGATTATTATTTTCGTATTAGCCTATTCATTGGTGATAGCGGAAGAATTTACACACCTTAGGAAATCGGTGCCGGTGATTTTTGCTGCTGGAGTCATCTGGGCAGTGGTCGCCATACAATATGCAGGTAGCACCGATCACGAAGTCGAGCATGCTGTGAAGGAGTTCCTGATCGAGTTTGGTGAACTCTTCCTGTTCCTGCTTGCAGCGATGACTTATGTGAATGCGATGAGTGAGCGCAGGGTGTTCGATGCTTTGCGTGGATGGCTTGTCCAAAAGGGCTTTGGTTATCGCCAGCTCTTTTGGATTACAGGCATCATCAGTTTTTTCCTCTCGCCGGTGATCGACAATCTGACGACAGCACTCGTGATGTGTGCTGTGGTCATGGCTGTTGGCAAGGAGAATCGCCAGTTTATAGGGATCGGGTGTGTCAATATCGTGGTTGCTGCCAATGCGGGAGGTGCTTTCTCGCCGTTTGGTGATATCACGACGCTCATGGTGTGGCAGCGAGGCATACTGGATTTTGGGACCTTCTTCGCGCTGGTCGTGCCATCCGCTGTGAACTACTTAATACCTGCCGCAGTGATGTCTCTGGCAGTCGACAAGACCGTCCCGGAGGTAGAATCGTCCGAAGAAATTATCATGAAACGGGGCGCCAAACGGATCATGTTCCTGTTTATTTGCACAGTCACGACCGCCGTATCGTTCCACAACTTTCTCCATCTCCCTCCATTTCTGGGAATGATGACGGGGCTCGCCTATCTCAAACTCTTCGGACACTACCTAAATCGTACGCATATCCCGACGATCTATGACAAGGAAGGCTACGGGCAAGCGGGTGACGTGCAACCGTTCGACAGTTTTCGGGAAGTTGCCCGCGCGGAGTGGGATACGTTGCTGTTCTTTTTTGGCGTGATCATGTGTGTCGGCGGACTGGGTTTTATAGGCTACCTTCAAATGGCTGCACAATTTATGTATGTCGATCTTGGCCCGACGATTGCCAACATCCTCGTGGGGATACTCAGCGCAATTGTCGATAACATACCGGTGATGGTCGCGGTCTTGCAGATGCGGCCGGAAATGGATGTCATGCAGTGGCTATTGGTGACGCTCACGGCTGGAGTGGGTGGCAGCATGTTGTCGATTGGTTCAGCAGCAGGTGTTGCGTTGATGGGACAGGCGCGAGGGATATATACCTTCTTTGGCCATTTGAAGTGGGCACCAGTAATTGCCATCGGCTACGGGGCTAGTATCTGGGTGCATCTGCTCTGGAACAGTTCCTACGCGGGTATAGCGCCATAGGTAATCCATCTCTCCTATAGCAAGATCACAAGCGTCCAGCCCAGCGCTCATGGCGAAGGACGGATGGCGTGCCAATCGATCTCATAAAGCGCAATCGGGTACGCAATCAGGTCTAAGGTGCGGCGCGAGTTAGCGTTGGGATTAAGCTGTGGTTTTTTTGCCTACAGTCCGAGGATGGCTTTGGCGACTATATTCCGTTGAATTTCAGAGGAACCTCCCGCGATCGTCCGCATACGGTTACTCAGATAACTCGGCATCAATGGTATTGCTACTTCCGGTCCCACTGGCGGAAGACCACCGACGCCGAGGGCCTCGGGCTGGTAAGGCATGCCGTAGTAGGCAGCCACCTCGATGGCCAACGTATCCGCCCGCTGCAATGTCTCGGCGCTCTTTGCATTAAGCAGTGAAGAGACCGAACCAGGGCGTTCACCGGCATTCAAATTGGCCAGCACACGTTGCTCAGAGCCCTCGATTGCTTCGCATTCTACTTTGAGCCTGTTGATTTTGGTCCGATACTGCGCATCGTGAGCGAGTGCCGTACCGTTTGCAGGGATCAGGACAGCGAGTCTTTCAGTACGGTCGAGAATTCGGCGCAACTCCACCGAAGACATGCCAAAACGCTCAAATTCGAGCAGGTATTTGGCTACAGACCAGCCATCGTTTTCTTTGCCAACCCGATTGATCTTGGGTACGCGAACATCATTGAAGAACACCTGATTAAACTCGTGCACGCCCTCCAGGTTGATAATAGGCTCCACCGTGATGCCCGGTGTGTCCATATCGATCAACAGAAACGAGATGCCCTGCTGTACTTTACCCTGGGTCGATGTGCGCACCAGTGCGAACATTTTGTTTGCGAGGTGTGCATAGCTTGTCCAGATTTTGCTGCCATTGACAATGTAGTCGTCACCCGCACTGATGGCAGAAGTTTTTAGTGTTGCAAGATCCGAACCTGAGGAAGGTTCTGAATAGCCCTGGCACCAGATGTCTTCACCACTCAGAATGCGCGGCAGGTAATAAGCTTTTTGTTCCTCGGTCCCATAACCGATCAGCATTGGACCACACATCTTCAAACTCATTGGAATCAGAAGTGGTGCATCAGCATGTGCGCATTCCTGCGCGAATATATAGTGCTGAGAGAGCGACCAATCGGTGCCCCCGTATTCCTCCGGCCAATCTGGAGCAACCCAACCCTTTTCGTGCAGGATTCGTTGCCATGTCATCGCCGAATTGATTTCCTGCCAGAGGCTGGTGCGTTTGCGCCCGGCTTCTCTCAACTCTGGGGTCAAGCGTTCTTCTAAGAACTGGCGGACGTCCTGACGAAAGCGCTCATCCTGCCCTGGCTCTATATGTTGCATACATCCCACCTGTGTAGGTGGCGATGTTAGCAGAAAGAAATGCAGCTTTTCTTTATCCGGGGCTGCTCCAAGGAAACACGCCAATGAGCTTCAGGCAAAGAGCGATGCGGACAAAGAGTACATTCAACAAGGAGCTTCCCGCGCGGCCGATGTCATTCTGCGTCTTCCTGAGCCTTGGCCCGAAGTCGGCGCATACCATGGAGCCAACGGTCGATATTGTCACCTTTGCGCCGCACATACTCTTCCACTTCGGGGTGAGGCAGAACATAAAAGCGCTCTTCACGAATAGTCTCCACGACGACTTGTGCAAGATCTTCAGGCTCAATGATCCCATCGGTCTGGCCGTCACCCAGACTGCGTGGAGCCATTGCTGTATTTACCCCTTGAGGACACAGCACTGAAACTCGGATTCCCTGATCACCATGAGTGATCGAAACAAATTCGGCAAATTTCACCGCGGCCGCTTTTGTCACTGTATATGGCCCTGAGCCGATGGCAGCCAGAAGTCCTGCTGCAGAAGCAGTATTCATTAGATAGCCTTCGCCGCGTTCAAGCATCGAAGGCAGTACGGCGCGCGCGGCGTAAAGGTGTGACATCAAATGCAGGTCCCACTGCTTTTGCCAAACTGCATTTGTCGCATCGGTCAGCAGCCCTTCACCTCCCGCACCTGCGTTAGAACAGAACAAATCCACTTGCCCATATTTTTCAAGGGCATAGTTTGTTAGGTTGGTGACGTCTTGTTCGTTGGTGACGTCACAAGCCAGACCATCTACGCCGAGTTCTTCTGCGGTTGCGTTAACCGCGTCCGCGTTGAGGTCTGCGAGCACGATTCCTCTCGCACCTTCGGCCAGAAATGCTTCCGCCATTGCCCGACCGATGCCTCCGCTACCGCCGGTGATGACAGCTATCCGATCATTTAATTCCATGAATCCTCCTCAATGTGAACAATCCCCTCAGCCATATGCCCGCGCCGGCAGCCAGGTCACGATAGCCTCCCAATTGAATATGATGAACATGCCTAAGAGTTGCAGCGCGATGAATGGGATCACTCCGCGATATATCGTCGTGACTTCTATGCCCGGTGGTGCCACCCCTTTTAAGTAGAAGATTGCGAAACCGACAGGGGGCGTTAAGAAGCTTGTCTGCAGGCAAACAGCAAAAAGTATGGTGAACCAGACCGGGTCGAAACCGAGAGAATTGATGACCGGAGAGACCAAGGGCAAGACGATTAAGGTGAGTTCGATCCAGTCGAGAAAGAAACCAAGCAAAAAGGTTGCTATGAGGATGCAGATAATAATGCCCGTTGGTTCGAACGGGAGGCCGAGCAGAGCGTTCTCGATGAGTTCGTCACCACCGAGGCCTCGCAGGACTAACGAAAAGGCGGTTGCGCCCAGAAGAATTGCAAATATAAAGGCAGTCGTACGAGTGGTCTCCTGTAATACATCGTTCATGACGCGTCGGTTGATCTGTTTTTTTATCATGGCAAGGAGGAGCGCACCGGCGGCACCTACACCTGCGGCTTCTGTTGGCGTTGCGAGGCCGAAGAATATGCTGCCAAGAACGGCAAGGATCAAAAAAGCGGGTGGAATGATTGCTTTGACGAGGTCCAGCACCGCTGCCAGATCGAACGGCTCGGTCTCCGCAGCCGGCGCGTGCTGAGGTTTTAGCCATCCGACAATTAGAATGTAGCTGATATAAAGACCTCCGAGGAGAACGCCGGGAAATAGAGCGCCGAGAAAGAGATCCCCCACACTCATAGACATACGGTCGGCCATAAGCACGAGCATGATGCTCGGTGGTATCAGGATACCAAGGGTGCCTACAGCAGTGACGGTGCCCGTTGCGAGAGATTCGTCGTAGCCCTGTTTCAGCATGACAGGAAGACCCAACAGAGCGAGCAGGACAACCGACGCACCGATAATGCCCGTGGTAGCTGCGAGCAGTATGCCGATCAATGCAACTGTAACAGCCAGGCCACCACGAATACTGCCGAAAAGCCTCGCGAAACTTGTCATCAATTGATTGGCGATGCCCGATCGATCGAGGAGCAGACCCATGAAGATGAACATGGGCAGTGCCACCATCACCCAGTTCTCCATCACATTCCATATACGATCAACGGTGAGGGATGTATAAGCCCAGTCCATTGGGATGGGTAGCGCGAAGTCCACTTTCAGGACAACTGCAAACGCGCTGAACAGTACAGCAAGCCCCCCTAAGAGCCAGGCGACTGGAAAGCCTGTAAACACGAGTGCGATGAAACTCGTGAACATCAGGATGGCAAGGATTTCATTCGCCGGCACGGGGTAGATCCTCTGCAAAAAAAAGAAAATGCCAGACACGAATTAAGCGCGAAATCGTGGCGAGGAGGAGCAACGCAAAACCGGCAGGTAACATCGCTTTGACGAACCAACGATAGGCGAGTCCACCGGGCGAAGGTGAGATCTCACCCAGTGCCCACGAGGAAGCAACAAACGGCATCGAAAACAGCAATACGAGCGTGATAAAAGGTAACAGGAATAAGACAATGCCATAGAGCTCAATCCATGCCTGATTGCGCGGGGCCATCCGGTCGTGCAAAACATCGACACGAATGTGGGCATCGGACTGATAGGCATAACTTAAGCCCAACAGGAATCCCACCGAGTAGAGATGCCACTGCAGTTCTTCCAGTTCGATACGCCCTTCACTGAACACATAACGCAGGAGCACATTAAAAACAATGACGACGAGCAGAAGTACCCATATGTAAGAAAGGGTATCTCCAATACGGGCAAGAAACGCATCAATGGCCCTGGTCAGGGGTGTTTGTGGTAGATAAGACGTCTTTGCCATCAGAAATCTCTCGGCAGGTAGGCCCGGGATTTCCAGTGAGCGTAGTTGGCACGGAATGCCTGCTGAGACCTTAGAATGTTAGCAAAATCTTCATCGTTAGCTGCTTCCTCTTCGATCACTTTTTTTGCGACTGATTCAAGCTCGCGCAGGATAGATTCTGGGAGTGTCTCTGCGCTCACACCAATGTCAGGGAATCCGGCAATGATCGCACCTTGCTTGGCTTCGGAATTGGATAGGTTGCGGATGACCCCGGCAGTACAACCCATTTCCAGCATTGCCTGGTCGGATGCAGAAAGACGGTTCCAAACTTGTAGATTGATCATGAGGTGGGATGCTGTAAAAGTCTGGTGCCAGCCGGGATAGTAGTTGAACTTGGCTACGCGATTGAATCCAAGGGCTTGATCAACGATCGGTAGCGCAAATTCCGATGCGTCGATCGCGCCTTTCTCTAAAGCCTGAAAAATCTCTCCCCCAGGAATCATCGTGACGCTTGCCCCTAATTGTTCTATGACTCTGCCGCCTAAACCTGCAAATCGAATTTTCAGTCCCTGAATGTCCTCAAGGCTGGTGATGGGTTCACGGAACCAACCTGCAGTTTCAGGCCCGGTCATGCCACAATAAATGGGATGCATGTTGTGCCGTGCATATAAAGCTTCGCCTAGCTCCCGTCCTCCCGCTTCAAACCACCAGGCACTGTACTCCCAGGGTTCCATGCCGAAAGGCACGGCGCCCAGTAGGGGGGCCGCGGGGATCTTCCCCTGGTCGTAGCCCACCCATACGTAGCCTGCTTCTACTTTGCCGTCCCTGACTGCGTCAGTGACTGAAAATGCAGGAACGATTTCTCCCGGTTCGGAAATCTCGAGTTGGAAAGCACCGCCTGATGCGCGATTGATGATATCGAAGACATAAACTGGGTTATCGCCAATTACAGGCAGGGTCGATTGAAATACCACAGGAATGCGCCAGCGATGACGAACAGCAACACCGGAGTCTGAGATATTTGTGGCACTTACGACCGCCTGGCCTGGCGGCCGAACGGCTAAGCTGCCAATAATGCCGACAATAAAAGCCGTAATCACCGCAGCCAAGGCGGCTTTGTTACTCATGTGTTCCTCCAAGACCGGGAATTTGGTATGGAAATTGTTCTCGTTGTGGATTGATTGTCGGGAGCCAGGCGAATGAATGCAAGGCTCCAGGTCGATACGCGAAGTAACGCCGATCGGGATTGGTCGATTCAGTTTGTATAATTATCGAATGATGATGGTTACTGGATGCTTTTTTCCTTGTCCCATCTTTTACAGAAGTGGGGTAGAACGCCCGCCTGTGGCAACGGGCAAAATGCGAGCGAAGCCAGCAAATCTCTTCTTCCTTTTTGGAATATATTTAACGAAAACAATTACATTGCTTTGAGAATGCGCTCTAGTAATATTCGCGCCTTCGTCTCGAGCGTAGTCCTACTTTTTGTCTAAAGCGTAAGGGTAGATAAGAGGCAACAAGAAGTTTCGATAAATTTCAAACCTTGGGGGTTTGCATGCAGATTGGTGTGCCTAGGGAAACCTGGCCTGGAGAACGACGAACGGCATTGGTACCCGCCAATGCAAAGAAGTTTGTCAAAGCCGGTTTCGATATCACCATAGAAAGTGGCGCTGGTGCTGCCGGAGGATTCACAGACAACGACTATGAAGAAGCTGGGGCATCGGTCACGTCAGAACGTGGTGAGATCCTCGCGGCGGATGTGGTGCTGCGTGTTCGCAAACCAGAAGCAGAAGAAGTGGCACAGTACACCCGCGGGGCAATCAGCATCAGTTTTCTCGACCCGTTTAACGAAAAAGCACTCATAGAGAGCATGACCGCTCACAGCGTCACGGGTATCTCCATGGAAATGGTCCCGCGCACAACGCGTGCGCAAAAAATGGACGCGCTGTCTTCCCAGGCTAACCTCGCCGGCTACGTCACTGTGATAGAAGCAGCGTTTCATTGCCCTAAGATGTTTCCAATGATGATGACACCGGCAGGTACTATCGCGCCTGCGCGCGTCTTCGTGATTGGTGCAGGCGTCGCAGGCTTGCAGGCCATCGCAACCGCAAAGCGGCTGGGCGCCAGAGTGGTCGCGTTTGATACACGACCAGTTGTTGCGGAGCAGGTTGAGTCCCTGGGGGCGAAATTTGTTGAGATCGATCTTGGCGATACAGGCCAGACCGATCAGGGTTACGCGAAAGAGCTGACACCTGAACAGATTGAGTTGCAGCGTGAAGGCCAGAAGAAAGTCATCTCGCAATCTGACGTGGTGATCACCACTGCCCAGGTTTTCGGTCGGCCTGCGCCCCGCATAGTGAGCGGGGACATGGTGCGGAGCATGCAAGCGGGGAGTGTAGTGGTTGATATGGCCGTTGAGGCAGGTGGCAATGTTGAAGGTTCAGTGCTCGATCAGGTTGTGGACATAGATGGCGTTAAAGTCGTGGGTCAGGGCAACCTTCCCAGCCAAGTTGCCCGCAACGCCAGTGAAATGTATTCCAACAACTTGTTCAATTTGTTGAATGAATTCTGGGACGAGGAGAGTAAGTCTCTCAATCTGGATCCGCAGGACGACATCGTCCAAAACTGTGTAATTACACGCGACGGCGCTGTGGTTAACGAAACCATTAAGAATATTTACGGCGGAGCATAGAAATGGAAGCAGTATTACTTGGTCTGGTTTTGATGCTATCCATATTTCTGGGTTTTGAACTGATAGCGAAAGTGCCGGCAACGTTGCATACCCCGCTTATGTCTGGAGCGAATGCGATATCTGGGATCACCGTAGTAGGCGCGGTTACTTCTGCAGGTGCAGGGATGAACGAGTTTGCGACGATACTCGGTGCTCTGGCGGTGGGATTTGCAGCAATTAATGTCGTTGGCGGATACCTTGTGACAAACCGTATGCTCTCGATGTTCAAGAAAAAAGATACTGACCAAACGGGAGGTCAGTCGTGAGTATTGAACTGATCAACATCTGGTATATCGTCGCCGCGGCACTGTTTGTCTTTGGGTTGAAGCAGCTCAGTTCACCAGCCACAGCTGTTCGTGGCAATTTATTGTCGTCGGTTGGCATGTTCATTGCGATTGCGGCGACGCTATTTAATGCAGAGATCATCTCCTTTACCTGGATCATTTTAGCGAGCGCGATTGGCGGCATCATTGGTGCCATAGCCGCACAGAAAGTGGCGATGACAAGCATGCCTGAAATGGTCGCCCTCTTTAACGGTTCAGGTGGTATCGCGAGTCTCTTTGTGGGCTGGGCAGCACTCTACAACTCTGATAATGCGATGTTTACTTACATCACGATCTTGCTCTCCGTACTTATTGGTGGGATGACATTCTCGGGTAGTATTCTGGCATGGGGTAAGTTGTCGGAAATCATGATTTCGCGCGCCATCGTTTTTGGCGCGCAAAGAATATTCAATCTATTGCTGGTTGTTGCGATCATCGTCTGCGGCGTCCTTTTCGTGCAGGACCCGAGCCCTGAATCGCCCTACCTATACGCGGTGGTGGGACTCTCACTACTGTTTGGTGTGATGGCGGTGCTGCCCATTGGTGGCGCAGATATGCCAGTGGTGATTTCTCTGCTCAACAGTTACTCAGGACTGGCAGCCTGTGCTGCTGGTTTTGCCATCAACAACAATATTCTTATCGTCGCAGGATCTATGGTCGGGGCGGCGGGGATTATTCTCACAAATATCATGTGTAAGGCGATGAACCGTTCACTTGCAAACGTACTCTTTTCTGGTTTTGGCGCGGTTAAGCAAGCATCCAAAGTTGAGGGTGAAGTGAATCCGATCAGTACGGAAGATGCATTTCTTATTCTCGAAGCGGCGCAGTCGGTTACGTTCGTCCCCGGCTATGGCATGGCAGTGGCTCAAGCCCAGCATGTCGTTCGTGAACTGGGCGAAATGCTTGAATCGAATGGGGCTGAAGTCACCTATGCGATCCATCCGGTTGCGGGCCGTATGCCCGGCCACATGAACGTGCTGTTAGCCGAGGCGAATGTGCCGTACGATCAATTGATTGAAATGGAAGACATTAACCCGCGCATCAATAACATAGATGTCGCTGTTGTGATCGGCGCCAATGATGTCGTCAACCCTTCAGCACGTAATGATGAAAACAGCCCCATCTATGGAATGCCCATCATCAATGTTGATCATGCTCGTACAGTGTTTGTCCTTAAGCGGTCTATGGCTTCCGGCTTTTCCGGTGTTGACAATCCGCTGTTCTTCGGCGAGAACACACGTATGCTGTTTGGTGACGCGAAGGAATCAATTTCCGCCGTAGTCGGTGAGTTCAAAGGCTGATTTTGTCTACGCTGGATAGAGATGTATTCGAGACGCGCTCACCTGAGGCGGAGGCGGATGACGGGTTTGTTCGACGCTGGTCACCTCGTGCTTTTTCGGGAGCACCGCTTTCCCTTGATCAAGTACATGTATTGGTTGAGGCCGCGCGCTGGGCACCTTCCTGTTTCAATTCGCAACCCTGGCGTTTCATCTATGCCCTCAATGGTGATGATCGTTGGGCAGATATGCTGGCAATTCTCATGGATATGAATCAGGTGTGGGCACAGCGAGCAGGCGTGCTCATAGCGGTTGTCGCGAAAACCACATTCGATGACGGCCAGTCAGCACCAACAGCCAGTTTTGATACAGGCAGCGCCTGGATGAGCATGGCACTACAGGCCCAGAGCATGGGACTTGCCAGTCATGCGATGTGGGGATTTCACCATGATCAAGCGCCCGCAGCGTTAGAATTGCCGCCAGATCATGATGTACAGGCCATGGTTGCGGTGGGATATCCTGGTGAGGTGAGTGTCTTGCCCGAGAAGTATCAGGAGCGCGAAATACCTTCACCGCGCCGGCATATAGACGAACTGCTGTTTCACGGTAAGTTTGGCTAAACAAAAATGAATGAGTGGATTCCAGGATTGCAACATTTTGTGGGTCTGGAATATGAGCCACTTGTTACGTTCATCACAGACTGGGGTGGCCCGCTCGGCACCTGGATCGTCTTGCAACTTGTTGTCATTTTCGCCGGACTGTCAGCTGGTTTGCGCCTTGCATTGATTGCCACAATTGCCTTTATAACAAACGGTTGGCTCAAGTGGTCATTTGTTGAGCCTCGTCCTTTCCACGTTAATCACGAACTGGTTACATTTGGTGCCGAGCGAGGCTTTGGCATGCCGTCAGGCCATGCCCAGGGCGCTGCCGCTTTCTGGGGTGCGATGGGCTGGATGTGGCGACATAAAACAGGTGCGCTTTTGGGTCTGGTGCTGTTCGCAATCGTGGTGGGGCTGACACGTGTGTACCTGAGCCTGCACAGTCCTTTACAGGTGATGGTTGGGCTCTTATTCGGTTTTGTAATTGCCTATATTGTATTGGCGGCCTGGCCACGCATGAGCCAGGGCTTGCAAGCTGTTACCTGGGCCCGACGATGGCTCATCCTCGCTGCAGGGATTGGGTTAATGTTTGCAGTCAGTGAAATTATCCTGAGTCTGGGTGATGGCTTCGTTGTGCCGCAATTATGGATTGAAGGCTATGCCCGGGCGGAAGGCGTGACACACGTATCTGCGGACGACCTCGCTTTTTTCAGCAACCCGACGGTGTTAATCGGCGGTATGGGCGCGGGATATGGCGCGATGGCACTTTTAGCCGAAAAATGGCCAATTGAACTCATGCAGATGCGCCTAAAGTGGTTGGCCTTGCTTGGTGCAGTCCTGATGAACGGCGTTTTCATCGGTGTGATTGGCCTGTTACTCGGTCTTGAGGTGGGTGCACTCGCCTTTTTTATGGCTTTCCTGCATCCTCTGCTGAGTTTGTATCTACCCATGAGGCTGTTGCACAAAAGTGCATCAACCCCTGAAGAAGGAGGCGTCTAGTTGAGCGACGAAAGTCATTTCCGTGAGGTCGTCATTATCGGCGCCGGGGTGTGTGGTATTTACACGCTCCACAAAATGCGAAGTCTCGGCCTGGATGCGATTGCACTTGAACGGGGCGGTGATCTGGGTGGTACGTGGTATTGGAACCGTTACCCGGGCGCACGCTTTGATAGTGAAAGCTACACCTATGGCTATTCTTTTGATCGTGACATTCTGGATGAGTGGGACTGGAATGAACATTTTGCGGCGCAGCCGGAGACGCTAAGTTACTTAAACTACGTGGCTGACAAACTCGATATTCGGCAGCACATGCGCTTTGGTTGTAATGTCGTTTCCGCAGAATTCGATGAACAACGTACTCGCTGGCGGGTCACGCTTGAGGATGGACATCTATATGAATGCACCTATCTCATGACTGCGATAGGTATGCTCTCTGCCGCAACTTTGCCACGGATTGAAGGCAGAGAGACGTTCACAGGGGAGGCCTACCACACCTACTACTGGCCCCAAGAAAGCGTCGATTTTACCAACAAGCGCGTAGCGATCATCGGCACAGGAGCGACGGGAGTTCAGGTTATTGGCGAGATCGCAGACAAGGTTGGAGAACTGACGGTTTACCAGAGACGACCAAACTGGTGCGCACCTTTGCATAACAGTCCGATTGACAAGGATGAAATGGCGCGTATCAAATCATCTTATGATGAGATATTTGAGCAATGTGCTCAAACTCCGGGGGGCTTTTTGCACGGTCCTGATCGACGGGTATTTGCAGAAGTATCTGAAGAAGAAAAGCTCGCCTTCTGGGAGGAACTCTACGCCTCACCTGGTTTTGGTGTGTGGCTGGGAAACTTCAGAGAAGTGCTGATGGAACCCAAAGCGAATGCAGAGTATTCGGAGTTTATTGCTAATAAGATCCGTCAGCGCGTGGTTGATCCTGAGGTCGCAGAGAAACTGATACCCAAGGATCATGGCTTCGGTAGTCGGCGAGTGCCGATGGAGACAAACTACTATGAAGCCTACAACCAGGACAACGTCTCACTTGTTGACATCAGTGACACCCCGATCGAGCGCATTACGGAAAAGGGCATCTGTACGACCATGGGTGAGCGCGAGTACGACATCATCATCTATGCGACCGGCTTCGATGCAGTCACTGGCGCATTTGAGTGTATCGATGTCAGAGGCACCGGTGGAGAGCGGCTGACGGATAAATGGCGGGATGGTCCGATTACCTATCTTGGTTTGCAGGTGTCCGGCTTTCCGAATTTGCTGACGTTGGCCGGTCCGCAGGGCGCATCGGTTTCGTCAAACATCCCTCCTGCTATTGAATTCGCTGTGGATTGGGCTACAGACCTCATGACATTCATGAAAGAGCATGGATATGAGCGGGTCGAAGCTGAAAAAGATGCTGAAGCATCGTGGATAGGGGAGGTCAAAACAGGATATGAAGGTTCTCTATTTTCGACTGCCAAATCTTGGTTTACCGGATACAACTCAAATATAGACCGCCGCAGCGGTGACGCCATGCGCTATTTGATTTATCTTTTGGGAGCGCCTAAGTACCGCAAACAGCTGCTTAGGGTGGCGACCGAAGGATATGAGGGACTCAAGTTCACCTGAATCCCCTATCACGATAAGGGTGGCGCTCAGCTGGCCTCAGCCGTAACCGGATCGATCATTCCCTTCACGACAGTAACCTTTGTAGCAGGGAATCCGCTTCGTTCAGCATGCTCGTGAATGAGTGTTTCTTCATCTGCAATGTAGATGCAGAATGTTTTATCACCCGCCACATACGAATGTTCCCACTGAATACTTTTGTTTTCCGCTTTCATTGCGGCGAGTACACCGTTGGACTGCTGGGATGCTTCTCTCAGGGCATCGCGTTCAGCTGAACCGATTTCAGGAATGTCTCTCTCTATGACATATCTGGGCATGTCTTCCTCCAGTTGTAGTTATCCAGGGTCAGGGTAACGCGATTCAGGAGCCGAATCGATACCGTATTTTCATGACGAATATATCCGCGAGAGGGTTCTCCCAGGCATGGTCGAACAGGTCGTTAAAGCCCGCATTTCCCAAAGCGTCTCTTAGGCTTGCTTGGCGTGTATAGACGAGGAACAGATCAGATAACGGTGCAATCTCCCATCGATATCTCGCCTGCAAGCTGTATTGCGAAACAGAAAAATCATAATTTGTTCTGGCCCCTGCTCCAGTGGGCTTGGTGACCTGTAGCAAATCGCCGGGTTTGCTGGGGATGCGGAAGAATTCGTTCTCTTCGGCGCGTATGCCAACCCATTGCAGCGCCAGGCGCAGTTGCTGACGCGCACTGATGTAATACTCAAGGCTAAGTGAAGGCAGCCATTGTTCTGAATCGAAAGTCGCAAAGAGGTCGTTATCCTGATGCAGGAGCCAGGCTCGCTTGTCTTTGTAGCCCACCTTGAACTCAAGGGCATATTGATGACCGAGTCTCCAGAGCAGACCTAAATCACCCGTGTATCCGGGATCACCCAAATCGTCTTCCTCATATCCTCCACCTATGCTCAAGCTCAATGGCTTTGTCGTGTCTGTTGCCCAAACGAAATTGGCTGAGCGCTTGCTTTTCAGACGGAAACTGCCGTTGCCAAAACTGTTTAGGTCATCAAAATAGGGTGTCGAATAGGCGCCTCTAAGCGTCAGTTGAGAGAGGTTGTTGAGGCGAGCTCGATTGGAGACGTAGACCCCGGTGCCAATCGTAAGATCTTCGGAGAGGTTCTTGCGCACTGAGCCGCGAATGTCGAATTGATTTTCCCGCAGCCAGCTCATGTTTGAACGTGTGACGGTAAAAGCACTTCGAATGCTGTATTCATCATTGCGTTGCAAAAAACCGAGATCATTGATGTCTATATGTTCGTCGAAGTACTCGAGTCCGATCCGATGGCGAACACCGTCGGCGTAATAGAGTTCGAAATCCAGAAACCCGCCGTAACCTCTCTGTGCGACCCGGTCGAGGTCAGAACTCATGACTTGGCCGTCGATTTTGACATTACCCTCCGCACTCAGGTAGTGCCAATCCAGTCCCTGTACGAGTGCATCGCCCAGTTCTGAATTGAGCACAGCTGTACTGAGAACACCAATGGCCCGATACGCGCCATCGCGGCTTCTGTCTTCGTACATGAGTCGCGCTATACCGTAATCATTACCAGCCTGGTGGATGTTTCGTGGTTGTCCGGCATCGAACGCATCGAATTTGACGTCATCCTCAAATGCGGCCATGAGCCCGTATCGAAAATTTCCCGCCTGACCGGTCGTACGAACAGCCCCGACAAGTTCCGACTGTTGCACTTTCTCCCGTTCTGGGACTTCGATGCCTGGCAGCACGACAGGAGGCAGGGGTTTACCGCCAATGCGCCTTGTGTTGACCATAGTGTAAGGTAGCCCGCGCATACCGACACCATGGTCTCGTGTATCAGCGCGAGGAGAGGCAATGAAGATCTCCTGGCCCTCGAGAAAGAAGAGACGTTTTTCCGGGAAAAAAGTCTCGGTCGCGGTCAGGTTGATAATAACTTCATCAGATTCGACATTGCCGAAGTCCGGATTAACCGTGGCATTCAGTTGGAAGTTACTTGATGGCCGCCAAAGTATGTCGGCACCAACACGATTTTCGACTTCTTCATCGATCCTGTCATAAGAACTTGAAACGAAAGGGTAGACGCTGTACTGCTGGCGGGGTTTGACGCCGTCCATCTTCAGTTCTTGTAAGGCTGTCATGAATCGAGGTTGGGTCGAAGGCAGGGCGGGCCATGCCCAGCGTTCGTCCAGGTGCGCGACTTTGCGCGAGACGTAAACGCCCATTGTACGGACATCTTCTGAGGTGGGCATGGAGACCATACCCCAGGGAATGAACATCTCGGCAGACCAGCCTTTGTCGGTCGTCTGGGTTCGACCATACCAGGGGCCGTCCCAATCACTCATAAACTGGCGTTCCGGAAGCACGGTGCCGTCCATCAGGGAGTCACCAAGATTGATGCCAAACCAGTATCCATAGCGCCCTTCGCCAGACGTGTCTATGGTGATAGAGACGCTGTCTCGATTGTCCCGGAGGTCTCTCCCTGTCAAGCGCTTGACCAGTGTCCCCACGGGTTGAGACATGGTCACGCTGACCAGTAGTCCGCGCTCATCGTAGGCCATGCGCAGGTGCGTATCATAAATACCCTGTTCACCTGTATCCGGTTCGATAACCACGAAATTGTCAACAATGGGAACACTGTTCCAGATTGCCTCATCAACCCAACCATCGATCTTGACCTTGTCTCGATCAATCCGTGTGAGCGTCAGGGGTGCACCACGAGGGGTAAGTACACGCAGCGTTTCTGCTTGCTCTTTTTTTTGCGGTGCGTTCGCCACAACGCTGTCCGTTGCTGGTGCGGCTGCAAGAGGTCTGGTTGAGCCGATTGTATTCGATACACGGGTCGGTGTGGGGTCGGCGACCCGTTGGGGGTCCGTCTTAGTGATTCTTTGTGGTTGAGTTTCGACGACGAGCCAGGCACCGATCATGCCTCTGGCTTGACTCGATCGGACTGCAGCACGACCAGCAGCCTCATCCGGGTAGGGACCGGTCACCACGCGATAAAACGTAGAAGAATCAGTCCTCACCTGCCGGATAGAGACAGGCCCCAAGTCTGAACCCTTTTTGCTTACGAAGGCTTGCGCATTAACGGAATTCTTGAAACTTGCAAGGCCTACGAAATAGGACGATGCATGTGCAATCTGAGTGAACAGAAATGAGATTAGAAATATGAGTGGACGCACTACTAAATCCACGAACAAAGTGGTTATTGTAACTCAAGTCTCGATAATCCCAGTGCCCTTGATAGTTTGCTTTATTCTAAGACGAATCGGTATACGGCCTAGTGGGAAGATCGGCGTTTAATCCTCTATCGCTGACTTGATGTAGATATCGTGTTTACTGTATGGAATCTCTATACCCAATTCGTCAAAGCGGTTGTATATGGACATGAACATCTCATGACGGATACGCCCTCGGTCGTGAGGCCGTTCGATCCAACACAGGAGTTCAAAGTCGAGGCTTGATGCACCGAATCCGCGCATTCTTACTCTGGGTGGTGGGTGCGAACATGTTTCTTCGTGAGTGTCACCAATGTCTTGTAAGACTTCGCAGATCTGATCTGCATTAGAGCCGTAGGCAACCCCTACGGGTAGTGCGATACGAAGCTTATGCGTCGGTCCGCCGCTTTCGTTAGTGATTTTTGCGTTTGCAATCACCGCGTTCGGGATTGTGATTTCGACATCGCTTCGGGTCAGTAGGCGCGTACTGCGCATGCCTATGCCAATGATCTCCCCGCGCTCGCCGCTGTCGAGATTGATGAAGTCGCCAATTTTGTATGGTGAATCAGCCAGGATGAACAGGCCTGAAAATAAATTTGCCAATGTATCTTTGGCGGCAAAACCGATTGCTATGCCGACGATTCCGGCTGAGGCTAACCAGCCGACAGGATTGATCCCCCAGATTAAGAGGAGCGTGTAGCTTGCAAGAAGAATCGTGACAAGCTTCAACACAACGTCAAACATGGGAATCGTGCGGGGTTCAACCAGGGTCGCTTTGGGTGCGTCTGAAAGGTGAGTTAAAACATCAGATGACAGCCTGAGTGCAGCCAGCATCCAGCTGACAATGATGAGCGAAGCAGCCAGGTTGATCATCGGATTTGCGCCGAACGGAAGTTGGGCTACCTGAATAGCCAGCATCACGCCGAGGAAAAGAATCGTTGTGAAGACTGGTCGTTTTAGATTGTCGATCAGTAGGTCATCCAGCCGCCATTCCGACCGGGTGACCAATCGAACCAGTATGTATGAGAAAAAAGCGCGTGATAACAATGCGAAAGCGTACGCGATGATGAGAAGCAAGACAGCGCTTAACAACGGGTAATCGGTTGCGAGCTCCCAGTAGGATTTCAAGGCTTGCGGCACCAGACTTGATGGGTCAATCTGATTTGCCAGATTGTCGGTATATGCACTTTCCTGGGGTGGACTTTCGTTTTCTGCCATAGTTTGTGCTTCCCTGATTGATCCTGTGAGTCACCGTACATCGACGGATGCATGTAAACAACGCCGAGTTCTTCGACGGTCTCTCCGCAATGGTCGACCCGCCTTCCTGCTGAAGTAGACGCTATTTGAGCTGGCTTACAAAGGTCTCTATTGCCGCATTTGTTTGCTTGGGGACTTCCAGTTGCGGGAAGTGCCCTGATCCAACGACTTGTGCAAACTGTACTTTTTTCAGGTGTCTGGATATGTAGGCCTGATCAACCAGGTTTGCAGTGAGCCATAGTACCGGTTGTAAGATTTCTCTGGCGATGCGTTGGGTGCTCACATCCATCACCTTGAGTTCCTGGATAGCAAGCGGGATAGGTGTTTTTAGGGCATCAGCAACTGCTGCACTCGTGATCGGGCGCGGGCAGGTGGGGGCAAAAAAGCCCTCGTACATCGTTTTGAGGGCCTGTTCGCCATTTGGTTTAGACAGGGCATCGATCATCGAACCCAAGGTGACGCCAAACGGGCTTTTGGGGTTGCCGATGCGCGGTTTTGGATATAAACCTGCGTCTACGATGACAGTGGCTTTGACCAGACCAGGGTAAGTACGGGTCAATTCAAGGGTTACCGGCCCACCCCCGGCATGACCCACAGCGATTACTTTACGAATTTTGAGCGCGCGAACGAGAGAAGCGATGTCTTTCGCATGTTGCTTGGCGGTGTGTCCCGAACCGGGTGTTGATGAACGACCCAGGCCACGGCGATCTAGAGAAAGGATGCGCTTGTTTTTGCTAAAGTAATTGATCTGTTCCTGCCAGTGGGTCGAATTTGAGCACCAGCCATGAATGAACAGGAAGACCGGCCCTTTGGCCTCTTTGTTTCCTTGCAATCGATAGAAAAGACGGGCCCCGTCGTTTTCGTGATAAGGCATGCAGTTCTCCTTTGATTATTCACTGTTTACTTGTTTGGGCACTTCGGTCTTTGCAGGGCTATCCTCTGACGCATTCTGAGAATCGAGTGAACCTTCGCGGATCCTCAAACTCCAAGCTTTGTGCAGTCCGGATGGGGGTAGATGACCAAAACGAAAAAGTACTGAATGGCCCACAACCACGCTCCCATAGAATGGCCTGAATATAGCGGATCATTATCTTTTGTGCGCTACGGATTGGGATTGACGTGAGAGGCGTGAGGTGGTGTTCTTGCTGCATGATCTGAAGGAAATTAAAGGATGACGATACCAACATTTACAGCCGATGCCCCGGCCAATGAGCTTGCACAAGCCCTCGATGAGACGGGGTGCTTGGTGGTCACGGATCTGCTTGATAGTGCCAAAAGAGACAGAGTGCGGGAAGAGCTTGGGCCATTGCTTGCGTCAGCACGCGTTATTGATGCGGAAAACGACGATCCGACACAGTTTTATCCAGGCAGGACTCGAAGGGTGAGCGCACTCGTGGCGCATTCGGATACGGTCGGAAAGATGATTATGGCGGAACACTCGACACAACTGTGCGATCGCCTCCTGATCCAGAATAGTGAGTTTGGCTATCAACTACATGTCACTGCGGCAGTTGAGGTTGGGCCGGGTGCTCGCGAGCAAATTCTGCATCGAGAAGAAGACACGTTCACTTTTTTCCCGCTGCCTCGGCCAAACTTGATTGTCGCCAGCATGTGGGCGATCTCGGATTTTCGTGCCGACAATGGCGCAACGCTGCTTGTACCCGGAAGCCACAAGTGGGACGAGGCGCGCATACCTGAGGATTACGAGGTTGTCCCCGCGGAAATGCCCGCGGGATCAGTGCTCTACTGGATGGGCGGCACCTTGCATGGCGCAGGGGCTAATACCTCCAATGACTGGCGCTACGGTGTGATTCTCACTTATTCCTGTGGCTGGCTGCGTCAGGAAGAAAATCAGTATCTCGATGTGCCTGTTGAATTGGCGCAGACCCTGTCGCCTGAACTCAGAGACATGATTGGTTATAAGATGCATCGGGCACTGGGGTTTTCGACAAACCCAAGGGCCGCTCTACCGCTGGATTGATCAGGAATTTACCCACCCAGGTCATTTGTGAGCACTCACGTGGACACGCTTTTGATTTGTCATCCTCCCGGGTAGCGTTGCCTAGAGATGTTTTAAACCAGGGGCTAAGTCGATGGTTCTGCAGTTACCAGGGGCGATGCCATCCAGTGTCCATGAACCCACTCGATACCTGATCAATCGCAGCACCGGGAAGCCGATTGCTGCGCACATGCGTCGTACCTGACGGTTACGCCCCTCCCTGATAGTCAGACTGAGCCAACTCGTTGGCGTAGATTGGCGAAATCTGATCGGCGGAGTTCGTTCCCAAAGAATGTGAGGACTACTTAATAGTTCAGCTCTGCCGGGTAGCGTTGGGCCGTCTTTGAGCATCACCCCTTTGATTAACGGATTGAGATCCGCATCAGTCGGTTCTCCTTCAACCTGTACCCAATATGTCTTTGTCACTTTGTGTGTTGGGTGCGAAAGGTGATGTTGCAATTCTCCTGAGTCCGTAAGGATCAGCAGACCCTCACTGTCATAGTCGAGGCGTCCGGCTACGTGTACCGTTTTGTCTTCGATGTAGCGTGCTAACGTTGCACGATTTTGTTTGTCGGTAAATTGAGACAGCACCTGGTAGGGCTTGTTAAAGAGAATGGCTTTGGTCACAGCAGGTTTGCTCTATGAGGGTTTGTTTATACCCAATAAACGCTCATGGCCTGCAATGATGCGCTCCCAGGCAGGTGAAATATCTATGTCCAGGCCAAAAACGTCCGCGAGATTGGCGTTGAGTTCATCGATGCTTGATAACTCACGTGATGCTTTGCCATCTGGAGTGATTGTGGTATGGATTTTCCCGAGTTGGATCTCGATCGTCGCAGGCGTAAATCTTTGTACGATCATTACCTTAGTAAATGGCGACTCAGGGCTCACCTGTAACCAGTGACATTTGTTGGTCAGCACCGTTTCATCGGCAGGTAAGTGCTCGAAATCGAAGGATTGAGTATTGCTGAGGTGGTGGTTGCGGAAACGCCAGTAGCCGTCGGTCATTTGTTTTAAGCCGTAAGTTAAACCGCCCTGTTCATACACGCCTTGTGAGATTGGAATTGGATGTCTCGCACCATCACCAAGACCGACATCCGCGAGATATTTCTTACCTGCCAGGTCTATTCCCAGGATCAGATGATTACCAATCTCCTCATTGCCGTCTTTTTCGCGTCCCACGCCGGCGCACATACGCGTTACGTTGAAGCCGAGTGCCTCCAGTGCCCAGCCCAGGAGACCGTTCATTTCATAACACCAACCCCCGCGTCGCGCGGTAACGAGTTTGTTGAATATTCGATCCAAATCGAAGTCGAGGGGATAGCCTAGCTGCACGTCGATATTCTCGTATGGAATGTGCAGAAGATGTTGATGATGTACGGATGCCAGAGTTTCGTAGTCGACGCGGCAGCGCCCCGAGTATTGAATTCGTTCTAGGTATGCATTGAGATTCATCTGCAGCGCTCCAACCGCTTGGTGAATTGTAACAGCCCCTTTGCCAAAGACTGTTAACTGTCCAGTCGTTGTCTTAGCAGACTGGTACCCACCGTGGTGCCGGACGATAACCGTGCGATGTCTTCCTGGACTATTGATAGTGACAAGGCTGAAGTATCTGGCTTGTTAAAGCCCAAAACCGTGGGTGCAGGCATGGGGGTTGGACCGGTGTTCAAGGGACGACGACGGTCGCCTATGAGCCACCTCGGCACTGTGCCGTGAGCCTCGCCTCCACGTGGCCCTCGTCGTTGAACAGCCGTCGGCTGATTATGTCACGGTGCGCTTGCGTCCGGGGGTTCTTTGTTCGCCGATGATCGGCCCCCAGTCTGTCGTGAGCGCTTGACGCAAATGTGTGACTGCTTCATAGCCTACGCGCATGGCGAGCACCTGTTCGGCACCGCGTAATGTTTCCATTGCCTGGTTGATGAGGGCAGCACCGCGCTCGCTGAAGATAATACGATTGGCACGTCTGTCTGTCGGATCGGGGATCTGCGTCACGATATCGTCTTCTTCCAGATCGTTGATCTGTTGTTGAATCGCTTGCCGGCTGACACCCAATGCCCGGGCCAACTCCGCTGCGCGGGTCACCCCGTTGGATATGTGGATGAGTATCATCGTCTGTGTTCTCGTGCGCGGGCGGTAACCTGCGCGCTGTAAGCCGTTTTGCAGGCTCTCATCCATCCAGTAGTAGGCTCTCAGAAGCCCACGCATCAAAACTTCCGAAGGTAGGTCTTGATTCGAATTATCATCAATACTGTTCATGTAATATCTCTTTCATTGTGTACCGAGCCAATTCTGCAAAGGCTCGGTAACGTTGCTTTTCAGCTGTTGTTTTGGCTCCAAGTTCCATAACCCCAGCTGCTCTAGCGCGCATGAATCGGATAGGATCCATACCTTGACGCATTTTGTGTGGCTGCGTCGGGCGCGCGTCTATTCAGACAAGACGCTTGCCTGCTCCTATTATAGGGGAGAATGCAAAATTTGTTGACACTTTAATTGGTTATTGAGGTAACTATGGATCTTTACGAAGTCATGAGGACCACATTTGCAGCTCGGGATTTCACGGACGAGCCGGTATCGGAGGAGGTAGTGGGTCGTATCCTTGAAAATGCCAGGTTTGCGCCGAGTGGAGGCAATCGCCAGGGTTGGAAGGTGATCGTCGTGCGCGACACCAAGACGAAAAGGGCGCTGGCGCCCATCATCGAACCAACCTTTCGACGCTATATCGCACAGGTTAAAGCCGGCGAATCGCCGTGGAACACGATTCATCCAACGCGCTTAGGCGAAGACGATATTGCCTCAACTGAATTACCGCACGCTATGATAAACAAACTCTGTCTTGCACCTGTCGTCCTCATCGTTTGTGTCGATCTGTCTGTGGTGGCCTCTTTTGATAGTGAACTCGATCGAGTGGGCGTTATTTCCGGCGGCTCTATTTATCCGTTTGTATGGAATATTCTGTTATCAGCACGTAACGAAGGCATGGGCGGAACGCTGACGACGTTTGTGGGGGGACAGGAAGCACGCCTAAAAGAACTCTTAAACATCCCTGATCATTATGCCTTCGCTGCCATGTTACCCATTGGCAAGCCCGTCAAACAGCTGACCAGATTAAGCCGTAAACCGGTGGAGGATTTTACGGTTGCAGAAAAGTTTGATGGTCCGGCGTTTGGTCTTTGAAACTATTGCCAGTGTATAGGTAATGATGCAACCTACCTTACCCCGTACTGCTTTCGGGGGTTTTAAAAAAAGGGGGGAGGTTGGAACAAACTGGTGCATACGATATCCCTGCTTCACGGGAGCAAGTCTGGGTCGCATTGAATAACCCAGACATTCTGGGTGCGTGCATAACCGGTTGTCAGGAGGTCATAC
>JAYZCO010000051.1:0-10284 GCA_036338285.1 Pseudomonadota bacterium | reverse complement strand
TAGATTATCGGGTTGTTAAAAGCACCGTCGAAGCAGAACTGCTTGATCGATTGCGTACATAAAATCGCAACCACGATCTAAATGCATTCTTAGCACGTGCAAGCGGCGATGACTTCTACTTCAGCGGGCTGCTCGGGTGAGCAGAATGCCCATCAATTAATGATTTATATTATTTTAAATCAACTATTTATAAGTTTTTTCTATAAATAGAATAAATCATATGCTCGCTGAAGCGTTTTCAAATGACGGGCACCCGTTTAGAAAGTCCTGTCCTCAGGCCACCGCACCGGACTCGCGCAACCGCGCGATGTCCTCCTGACTGACCCCCATGCTGCCAAGCACCTCATCGGTATGAGCACCCGGGGCAACTGCAGTTGTCGGCAGATCAGGCGGTGTCCGTGAAAATCGAGGTGCAGGTGCTGCCTGTTTAATGCCATCTTGTTCAACAAATGTATCACGGACACTGTTATGTTCGTGTTCAACAGCTTCTTCGAAGGTGAGAACTGGTGCATAACAGATATCCGTGCCCAACATGATCTCATCCCATTCATCACGTGATTTGGTTCGAAAGATTTCAGTCAGCTTTTCTTTCAGCATGGGCCAATCATCACGACTCATTTGTTTCGGCAGGGAATTGTCTCCAGCAAGGCCGGTCTTTTCTAACAAAAGAGCGTAAAACTGGGGCTCGATTGAACCGACCGATACCCATCTTCCATCCGACGTCTCATAGGTCCCATAAAAATGCGCTCCGCCATCGAGAAGATTGGTGCCCCGTGCAGGATTCCATCTACCGGTATTCATGATGCCGAACACTGCGTTCATCAGCAGTGCAGACCCATCGGTCATTGCTGCATCAATCACCTGCCCTTTCCCCGAATTAGCGGTTTCATACAAAGCAGCCGCAACACCAAATGCGAGCAACATACCACCGCCCCCGAAGTCACCCACCAAATTCAAAGGCGGCACAGGTTTTTCACCTTCTGGACCGATGGCATGCAGTGCGCCGGACAGAGAGATGTAGTTGATGTCATGTCCAGCCGCAGAAGCCATCGACCCTGTCTGTCCCCAGCCCGTCATACGACCGTAAACCAGCTTCGAGTTACGCGCCAGACACACATCGGGACCCAGGCCCAGCCGTTCCATCACACCCGGACGAAAACCTTCAATCAGAACATCTGCAGTTTCCACCAGCCTGAGAACTGTCTCAACACCTTCAGTCTGTTTGAGATCAACCGCGATGCTCTTGCGTCCACGCGCTAAAATATCGGTTTTGTTAGCCGTTTGACCGGCGGACCCGGCACGGTCTACCCGAATGATCTCTGCCCCCATGTCCGCGAGCATCATGCCGCAATACGGACCCGGCCCTATACCTTGAAGTTCTACGACTCTAACGCCTGCAAGCGGTCCCATCTTCGCTCTCCTCCCGTAAAACTTCAGGATTACCCGAACCAATGACTAATGCAAGCCGTGAGCGGAGCCACTATCATGACAGCCTCTTGGTGAGGAGATAAACACATGCCACAGGGCATCGACGTCGAAGATCTAAAATCAAAGTTTCTCAACGAAGATTTTGATACGAAAGAATTTATAGTCCGTGCAGAGAATATCGTCACGGTGGCCCGAGTTTCCGGAGAGCAACGTCCGGAGTACACAGATCCGCAGCACCCTGACTTTCAAGTACCTCCCGCACTGCTTTGCAGCCTGGCAAGCGGCCGACACCTGCCTATCGATTTCCCATCCATTGGCGGAATACCAATGGATGGCGGTAAAGCTGTGATGCGCCATGCACCTGTCAGAGCGGACGAAACACTGATTGGCAAAACTCACCTGCACGATATCTACGATAAAAAAGGGCGTTCAGGAAGGATGATTCTGATCGTTGCCCGTATGGAACTGTACGACACCGACAACAACCACCTGGCGACCACCGATTCTCGCATGGTCATCAGGGAGAGGCCTGCAGCATGAGTATAAAGACAGTACACGATGTAGAATTCGGCACGGAACTGCCCTCGTTCACACCAGATACCAGCATCACAAAGACTGCCGAATTTGCCAGGGCCGTGGGCTGGGGAAACGGCAGAGGCCGCTTTGACAACCATGAGGCAGCTCGTAAACAAGGCCTCCCGGGCGCACTCGTACCCGGCATCATGGGCCTGGGCTTTCTAACCAGCACCATTCACCAATGGTGTGACGTCGCAGAAGTCGAACATATCGATACCGTCTTTCGTGCACCCATGCTGGCTGACGAACCGGTCACGATCGGTGCCGTCATCACAGACATAGACGAAGACACAGGTGTTATCGAGCTCGACATGACATTAAAAAACGAACTAGACGAAACCCGTGTATTTGGCACAGCCAAAGTACGTTTACCTGTCGAGTAACGTTAACAAGAATAACCAGGCGCAAAATCATGAGTCTTTGGAAAAAAAGCGCAGTTGAGCTGGCGAAAGGCCTGCGCAAAGGCGATTACTCCGCTGAAGAAGTTATGGCGGATACACTGGCGAGAATAGAAAGTGTCAACCCTGCCTTAAATGCCCTCGTAGAAACCTATCCTGATAATGCTCTGGCACAAGCTCGCGAGGCTGATGCACGGCACGCAAGGGGTGAAGACCCGCGTCCTTTGGAAGGCATCCCCCTATCGATCAAGGTCAACGTGGACGTTGCCGGTCTCGCTAACACGAACGGTCTGCCCGCGCTTAAGGACAACCTCGCATCAGACGATGCACCGGTGGTTGCAAATCTCAAGAACGCCGGTGGGATCCTTGTCGGTCGTTCGAACACGCCTGAACTGTCCATGCGTGGCACAACAGATAATCCACTGTACGGTCTCACACACAGTCCATGGGACAATCGCGCATCACCAGGCGGTTCATCGGGCGGTGCCGGCGCTGCATGCGCTGCTGGCATGGGACCGATTCACCACGGCAATGACATTGCCGGCTCCTTACGCTTTCCGGCATCCGCCTGCGGATGCGCCACCCTGAAACCCGGCCTGGGCCGTGTGGCTGCTTTCAACCCTTCGGCCACCGCAGAACGCGGACTGCTGGCACAGCTCATGTCTGTCCAGGGCGCAATCTGTCGAGAGGTTAAAGACGTACGGCTGGCAACGCAGATCATGGCGCAGGCAGACCCACGTGATCCCTGGTGGGCGCCGGTGCCATTTCACGGGCCAGAAATCGAAGGCCTGCGCATCGCATATACTAAAGAGACACACGGATACAACATTCACCCCGACATTCTCGCCGGACTCGACCAGGCAGCGATCATGCTCAAAGATGCAGGGTATACGGTGGAAGAAGTCAGCGTACCCTCGATTCTGCCGGCCGCCAAAGCCTGGTTCAGTGTGGCCATCCGCGAAGTCAAAGACAGTCTGGATCCCATCGCCCAGGAATACGGCAGCGAAACAATTCAGCGAATCTTTGATTACTACTACCAGATATCAGAGATGGTGGACCAGACAGGATATATTGCCGGTATTGCAGACAGAACCCGTCTCGTACGCCAGTGGAATGTGTTTCTTGCCGAATATCCACTGGTGCTTACGCCTTTTCTCATGCGGCCGACTTACGATTTTGATTACGATGAAACATTGGCAGGTTGCAAGGATATTTTTGACTCGGCCATCTACAGCTATGGCATTAACTATATGGGTCTGCCGGCAGGCAACGTGCCGCTCGGTCTGGTCGAAGGAAGACCTGCCGGATTGCAGATCGTAGGACAGCGATTCCGGGAAGACCTCATTCTCGATGCACTTGAAGCGATCGAGGAACGAACCGGTATGCTGACACAAACCCTATGGCAAAGGGACGAAATTTGACTGCTGCAGGATATACCGCCCACGAACCTGTCAAAAACTTTCCGTCACACCCCATCGGCTATCGATACATATGCGAGCCACCACAAATGGTTAGCGCCTGACCTGTCATGTAAGCCGACGCATCGGAAGCCAGGTACACCACGATGCCTTCAAAATCTTCTGACTCGCCAAACCGGCGCAAAGGCGTCTGTTCGGTCACACGCTGTGCCGCTTCTGGATTATCCCAGAGCGCTTTGGCGAAGTCGGTTCGAATCAGGCCCGGGCAGATGGCGTTAACCCGAATGCCCTTTGGCCCCCACTCCACGGCAAGATTTCTGACCAAGGCAATATCCGCGAGTTTGGAAATATTGTACGTGCCCAGCGTCTCCGACCCGGCGAATGCGCCTGTGCTCGCAGTAATCATGATGGAACCGCGACCTTTCACCATCATGTCCGGCGCTACCATTTGACAAAGCCAGTGATTCGATTTGACGTTGGTACTCATGATTTTATCGAACGCCTCATCCGGGATATCGGTCATTGATCCATAGAAGGGATTTACCCCTGCGTTCGCAACCAGAGTATCGATCGGTCCCAGACGTTCACGGGTTTGTGCGACAAGATTTTCAAGCTGGTCCTTGTAACCCGCATTGCATGCAATCGCTATTGCGCGTTCCTCACCACACAGATCATTGATTTCATCAACCACGCCTTGGCATTGATCAAGTTTTCGGCTCGATACCACTACCTTGCTGCCGTGTTTAGCCAAACCGATGGCCATGCATCGCCCCATACCCTTCGATGCACCAGTTAACAATGCCACCTGACCTGTCAGATCAAAGATATCTGTAGAAACGCCCATATCGCCACACTCTCCCGCTTATTGATTTTCCTGGTTCGGAAACTTTGTTGTTTAACTCTGCGTTCGTCAACGCACCCGGCTCACTCTTTTACCGCTGCCAGACCTCAACGCCTTCTCCGGTCAACATCGCCGCCCCGGGCATGACTCGTATGCGCCAGGGGACAAGTTTCAGCGGCATGAATCCAGGTGAATCCGAATTATCCCACCCGGGGATCATAGCAGGATCATACCCGACCGGCTGCGGTCCATTCTTAAACAGATCCCAGACCCGAGCCTTCATGGCAGTATCTTTCACCCATTCTGCTTCGCATTCAGCCACGCAGGTATCCTGATCTGGTGTCCAATAATTGCATGACACGTGTGCTGTTTGCTCAAGGTGTGCGACTTTGATGGGTGTCGGCCCTGTTGCGATCCATCCTATCAGACCGTCAGCCGTCTCCTCCCAGATGGGATGCAATATTCGAGATCGCGGCCTTCCTTTTTGATCTACCGTAGCAACCGTACACCAGACAATTTGGTGCGCCAGTTCGATAAATGGGCCTTTGATGTCTTTGAGACTCGTCATCTGGGCTCCTCAACCTAGTCGTGGCAACAGGACCGAAGAATCTACCTCATTAAGATCTGTGTGCCCACAAAAAGCCATCGTGAGATCGAGTTCATTTGCGATGATCTCCAAACAACGTGTAACACCCACTCCCCCCATTGCCCCAAGTCCGTTGAGAAAAGCTTTACCAATGAACGTACCATCCGCCCCGCGGGCTTTAGCTTTAAACACGCTTTGTCCACAGCGGATGCCGCCGTCCATGTATACCTCCACCTGGCCGCCAACCGTTTCGACGATTCCCGGCAGCACATCTATCGTCGCCGGCGCACCATCGAGCTGTCGGCCACCGTGATTCGACACAATAATCGCATCGGCACCGGCGTCGACTGCCAGGCGCGCATCCTCCGCATCCATAATACCTTTCAGCACAAGCTTGCCCGGCCAGAGGGATTTAACCCAGGCAAGGTCGTCCCAGGAGAGGGTCGGATCGAGCTGCTCAGCAGACCAGGTTGCCAGCGAAGTCAGATTGCCGACACCCTTTGCATGCCCAATCACGTTACCAAAACCACGGTTGCGTGTAGCCAGCATGCCCATGGTCCAACGTGGATGCAGGGCCATATTAAATAGATTTTTCAGTGTCAGCCTGGGCGGAGCCGTCATATTGTTTTTGATGTCTCTGTGCCGTTGTCCCATCACGTGCAGGTCAAGCGTGACAACAAGCGCTGAACACTCAGCAAGCGCTGCGCGTTCGATAAGCCCTGCAATGAAATCGCGGTCCTTCATGACGTAGAGCTGGAACCAGAAAGGTTTGTTTAACACGCTTGCGACCTGTTCGATGGAACAGATACTCATTGTCGAGAGCACGAACGGCACACCAAACTTCTCGGCAGCGCGTGCCGCGAGCATCTCTCCATCAGCATATTGCATACCGGCGAGCCCCGTCGGGGCGAGCCCCACCGGCATGGTCCAGGATTCGCCCAAAAGGTTTGCTCTGATTGATCGCTTAGCAATGTTTACAGCGACCCGTTGGCGTAGTTCGATCTCAGCAAATGCGGCTTCATTTCTTAAGTAGGTGGACTCCGACCAACTCCCTGACTCGGCATAGTCATAAAACATCTTCGGCACACGAAGTTTATGCAGCGTCTTCAAATCCTCTACACACGTCACGGTGTCCACGGTGATCGAATATCCCTACTCAAATGCGAAAAGGCGCATGTTACATTAGGCTGCTTCAGAAAGGAGTGACCATGTCCGAGCGACCATTAAACGGATTTCGAGTCATCGAAGTGGGACAACTGCTCGCCGGCCCCTGGGCAGGCACGATGCTTGCTTATTTCGGCGCCGAAGTCATCAAGATCGAACCACCCATCACGGGTGATCCGATTCGAGGCTGGCGCTTGTTGGACGAATCCGGCACTGCCTATTGGTGGCGCTCCCTGGGCCGAAATAAAAAGTCGGTAACCGCTAATTTGCGCACAGCAGAAGGACGCCAGATCGTTGCCAGGCTGATGTCTGGTGCCGATGTGGTGATAGAGAACTTCAGGCCCGGGACGATGGAGAAATGGGGATTGGGGCCTGACGATTTCAAACAGAGCAATCCGGGTCTTATCTTCGCGCGCATATCCGGATACGGTCAGACCGGTCCAAACAGCGCCAAACCAGGGTACGCCTCCGTAACAGAGGCTTATTCTGGTTTTCGCTATGTCAACGGGTTTCCGGGAGGCGTCCCGGTGCGACCTAACCTTTCCGTGGGGGACACGGTTGCAGGTCTTCACGCGGTGCTGGGAATTTTGCTCGCATTACTTGCGCGCAAAGGAGACCAATCGGGCAGCGGACAGGTGATCGACGTTGCCTTGTACGAAGCGATGTTCAATCTGATGGAAGGCATCGTGCCTGAATACGACGGCGCCAATCAGATTCGCCAGCCCAGCGGCTCTACCCTCACGGGTATCGTCCCAACCAACACCTATTTGTGCGCGGACGAAAAGCATGTCGTCATCGGGGCGAACGGCGACTCTATCTACAGGCGGCTGACGGAGGCCATGGGACGCTCTGACATGGCAAACGATCCCCGTTATGCCGACAATGCCGGGCGCGTCGAGCATGAATCTGTGATCGATGCCGCGATTGCACAATGGACCGGCAGCCTGACAAGTCACGAAGTTATTCGTCTTCTTGAGCAGGCCGATGTCCCGGTGGGACCCATCTACGCAGTAGATGACATGCTCACCGACGAGCACTACCAGGCACGGGGCCTTTTTGAAGATGTCCAGGTAGGCGAAAATCAGCTGAAAATACCTGCAATCATGCCAAAGTTATCAAAAACACCCGGGCGCACGGACTGGCCAGGAGGTGAAGTCGGCACACACACGGACGAAATCCTTCACGCAGCGGGGTATGCTGAGTCAGAAATTGCCGAACTACGCGATAAAGGCCATATATAGACCTCGACGGTCTGGCGTATGCGGGTCAGCTAATCATCTATGTCCTTAAAAAAGTCGATGTCGCGCTTTTCACCTTCCGGCACAGGCACTTCCACAATACGTTCCGGCACATTGTCGAATTCGAGTCGCAGTGCCCGTGTCATCGTCGCATGTAGTTCGTAAGTGCACGTGATGTAGGTCAGCTCAATGATTTCCACTTCAGAAAGGTGTTCGCGCAAGGCAGCAAAGGTACCGTCTGCCACCCGTCCACCCTGTAAAACCAGATCATCCGTATAAGCAAGTACGGCTCGCTCAGCAGGCGTAAACAATTCTGTTGCAGACCAATGGGGGATGGCTTCGATCTGCGCTTCACTATACCCGGAGGCTCTGAGCGCCTTACAATGCTGGGAAAAAACGAATTGGCTACCCCGCGTAAAGCCTGCTCTGGCCTGACCCAATTCACGCAGACCAGCCGAGATCTTTCTGCCTCGATCACGATAAAACTGAAATCCGGCAACCATATGATGGAGGCAATCCGGGACTTGAGCGAACACCGTCCACCAATCCCCGGGTGTGCCGGTCGCGGTGCCAGGTTCAGCAACCGGATCCCGATCCGGGCCAAACAGCGCATCGTAAAGAGGGAGAACACTTTCATCCGCCTCGGAGCGAGGCACTTCTTTTAATCGGGGCATGCTTGCCTCCATGGTTTCGCCAGACCTGAGTATCTACATTTATGCATATAAGCTCTATAGTGTGGAGATTAAAGGGGAATTCTTTGGCGCGCTGGCATAACTGGTCGGGCAAACTCACATCCGAACCAAAATCAATTCACTTTCTTCGATCGGAACAGGATGCGTGCGCATTGGCCCGCAGCGCCCGTGCCCAGGACACCATACTCCGCGCTGCAGGTGCCACCCACAGTCATGCTCCGCTTGTACAAACGAATGGCATCATCGCTGACACAGCCGGGCTGTCTGGCGTAATTTCAACTGAAGCAAAAACTCAAACTGCGTGGATCTGGGGTGGCACCCGGATTTTCGCGCTCGGGCGCCCTTTGTGCGAGGCAGGGCTTGGGCTTTTTAATCAGGGCGACATTGACCAGCAGGCAATCGCCGGTGCAACGGCGACCGGGACCCATGGCACAGGCAAAGATCTTAAGAACTTATCAGCATCCGTGGTGGGGTTTACCCTGGCAACGTCAAGTGGTGATTTAATCACTGCCTCAGCCACAAGCAACAGCGAACTGTTTACCGCAGCTCGACAGCACCTCGGCGCATTTGGGATCATAACCAGAGTCAACCTCCAACTCAGAACCGCTTACCGTCTGGCCGAAAACAGCTGGCGTGCAGGGTTGGATGAACTTTTAGAGGACAGTGCACAACACATCGCAGAAAATCGGCACTTCGAGTTTTTCTGGTATCCGGCTGAAGATCTCGGCCAGGCCAAAACCATCAATGAAACCGACCGCGACGCTGAATATCCGTTGGCTGATGAGGGCCGGAGATGCGCCTGGAACTACGAGGTACTCCCTAACCATCGACCACACAAACACACCGAAATGGAATACAGCATTCCCGCAGAACACGGCAGGAGCTGCTTGGAAGATTTACGGAAACTCATTGCGACTGAATTTCCGGACATGCAGTGGCCAGTCGAATATCGGACCCTTGCTGCCGACGATATTTGGCTCTCCACAGCCTACCAACGCCCAACGATCACAATCTCCGTACACCAGGATATCCGCCTCGACGACGAAAAATATTTCCGCGCCTGTGAAGAGATATTCCTTTCTTACGAAGGACGCCCCCATTGGGGCAAGGTCAACTACTTGAAGGGTGAAATGCTGGCGGCAAGGCACCCTTGCTGGGAGGACTGGTGGCGGGTCAGAGACGAGATAGACCCGACCGCAACTTTTCTCAACGAATACATGCGGAGTATCAGAACATGACAGCCACCTCTAAATTTCCTGAACTCGGGTTTTACGGTTTGCCCGGACACACACGGACGCCTGCGGACATACTGAAACAGGTGCAGGACGCCGAGGCCCTGGGAATTGGTAACGTAATGATTTCAGAGCGGGCAGATTACAAAGAAATTGCCTCAATCTGTGGTGCCTGCGCGGCGGTTACGAAAGACCTGTTCATCGGTACCAGTGGCACCAATCTTAATACCCGCCATCCGATCACCACAGCAAGCATGGGTTCAACCCTTGATGCCTTGAGCAACGGCCGTTTCTCCTTAGGTCTTGCGAAAGGGATGAATCTACGGTGGCAGGCCATGGGGCTCCCCTTCCCAACTTTTGCCCGCGAAGCTGAATTCATCTCCATCATGCGTAAACTCTGGAAAGGCGAAGCCATTCGAGACTATAAAGGTGAACTCGGTGAGTTTGCACAGCTATCCGTGGCGCCTTACATCAGCGCAGACATTCCCATCCTGTACGTCGGTTTTGGCCCGAAGAGCCTTGAAAACGCCGGACGTATTTACGACGGCGCTCACCTGCATACATTTATGACTGACCAGGCACTTTCCGACGCCGTCGCCGCTTACCGCCGTGGCGAAGAAGCGGCAGGCAAACCTTTCGAGACGGGTAAACTATGGTCTGTGTTCGCGACCGCTTGCGATATGCCGGAAGAGAAATACCTGAAACTCATCG
>JAYZCO010000050.1:0-107097 GCA_036338285.1 Pseudomonadota bacterium | reverse complement strand
CGACGCGCTGAGGAGACAGGCGACAAGCCGATGATCAACCCCAGGAATGGAGCTGCTGGTAGCCTGCGTCAGCTGGACTCCAAAATAACTGCATCGCGGCCGCTGACGATGTTCTGCTACAGCCTCGGTTGGTCTGTCGGTGAATGGCAGCCGGCGACCCATTCCCAGGTAATCGATCAATTGGCTGCCTGGGGATTTAGGACCAACCCGCTGGTCCGCCAAGTCGCCGCGCTTGAAGAGGTCATGACGTACGTCGATGAGGTTCAGGCGCAGCGGGCGTCACTTGGCTATGATATTGATGGGGTGGTGATCAAGGTCAACAGTCTCGATCAGCAGGCGCAACTGGGCACTGTGACACGTAAACCTCGATGGGCCATCGCTTATAAATACCCCGCGGAAGAAGCGATTACCGAGGTCCAGAGTGTGGAGTTTCAGGTCGGTAGGACGGGTTCTATCACGCCCGTCGCGAGGCTCAAGCCCGTATTTGTTGGTGGTGTAACTGTCAGTAGTGCCACATTGCACAACATGGATGAAATTACACGACTCGACTTGAAAATTCGCGATCACGTGATGATTCGACGTGCGGGGGATGTGATACCGCAGATTGTATCGGTGATAGAAAGTAAACGACCGGCTGACGCGGCGGCTGTATCGCTCCCGATGGCCTGCCCGGCTTGTGGCCATGCGATCGTGCGTCCCGAAGATGAGGCCGTGGCACGTTGCAGTGCCTCGCACAATATATGTCCTGCTCAGCGCAAAGAAGGTCTCAAGCACTTCGCCTCCAGGCTTGCAATGGACATAGATGGCCTTGGCGAGAAACTGATTGAACAGCTTGTTGATCAGGGCCTTGTCGCATCTGCTGCTGATATCTACGGGCTTGAAATCGAACAGTTAGCGGGGTTGGAGAGGTTAGCAGAGAAATCTGCAACCAACCTGATCAATTCGATCGAGGCGAGTAAAAACACAACTCTGCCCAGATTCATATATGCGCTCGGTATTCGTGAAGTGGGTGAGGCAACGGCATTGAACCTGGCAAATCATTTCCAAACAGTGGACAACCTAATGGTGGCCAGCGTTGAACAACTTGTTGAAGTTGCGGATGTAGGACCCGTTGTGGCTGACAAGATCAGAACTTTCTTTGGTGATGGTGAAAACGTCGCAGTTGTTCGTTCTCTGCGGCATCAGGGTCTGAACTGGCCGGCGGTAGAAAAACCCGCACAAGGTGCTTTTAGCCTTGTGGGTCAGACCTGGGTGTTGACAGGCACGCTTCAACAGATGACCCGCAACGAAGCGAAGGCATGCCTGACCGAGGCAGGTGCGAAGGTAAGTGGTTCAGTGTCAACCAGGACACATCAGGTCGTTGCCGGTGCCGGTGCAGGAAGTAAGCTTGCAAAAGCGACAGAACTCGACATTCCGGTGATGGATGAAACTGAATTCATCGCCTTTCTCGAAACGCATGGCCTCCGTTAGGACAAAGGTGCCATCTACACCCGCCGGGAAGGTGATTTGGCGAGGGTTGTTGCTTGGGTGGGTGCTCACATCACTGGTCGCGCTTGTAAGCTGTACTGCCAATCCACCAAGAAATACTGACAATGTATGTGCGGTGTTCGAAGAAAAACGAGGATGGTTGAAAGCTGCACGCAAGGCAGAAAAGAAGTGGGGCATGCCGGTCCACGTTGGCATGGCGTTTGTATATCGAGAGTCGAGCTATGTGGCCGACGCCAAACCTCCACGAGGGCGCTTGCTGGGTATCGTCCCCTGGAAGCGACTGTCCAGTGCCTACGGCTACGCCCAGGCCACGGACGGTACCTGGGAGGACTACAAAAAAGAGACCTCTCGCTGGTTACCCGATCGAGATGACTTTGCTGATGCGATGGACTTTATTGGCTGGTATAACCAACGCGCTCACAAACGTTTGGGTATTGAGAAGAGTGATACGTATCGGCTGTATCTTGCCTATTACACTGGGATTGGTGGTTACGAGCGTGGACACTGGCGTTCGCCGAAGATTCAGCGATATGCGCGTAAAGTCCAGCGACAGGCGCAGACCTACCAAAGACAACTTTCACGTTGCATGTAAGTTTGGCCGATCGGTTTAGCGCCCAAACTTATCATGGCTGATCATTTTCCTGAGTGGTTTGCGGTTGATGGGTCCATGCCCACCGAGCACGGGGTAGCCTAAGGGTATATGTGCTGCGGTATGCCAGTCCTCGGGTATATCCAGTAGTTTTTTTACGGCTGGTTCTTCCATGCACAGAAGTGTCGTGAGCACACAGCCTAAGCCTTCGTTTCGCGCGGCAAGGAGGAGGTTCTGTACGGCTGGATAGATAGAACCGCCTCCGACAACACTCTGTCGGGGCTGGTCGATGTCCGTCACCGTAATGTGCGATGGATTAAAACAAACGACGCATATCACAGGTGCTGCATGCATATGGGTGGCAAGGTAGGTACCTGCGTTGATCGCACGTCGGGAACTTTCTGCTTCGTGAGCTGGCATGCTTTGCATATGCGCTTCATACCCGGGTACATAACCCAGCCAGTGCGGTCTGTAGAGGTCTTCAAGGGATTGTTTAAGCGTTGCATCTTTGACGACGATGATATGCCAGGACTGATGGTTGCCGCCGGTCGGCGCCCATGTCGCCGCAGTCAAAATGCGCTCGAGCGCATCTTCCGGTATCGGGTCAGGGCGCAGGCGGCGCACTGCGCGCAGGGTAGACATTGCTTCATAAAGGTCCATAGGCATCTCAGTTCTCATAGCTCACACCCATCCCGGCTCTGACGTCGTTATTCACACCGTACTGAGGGATAGGGTATCGCAGACCGTTACGCGACAAGGCTTCCAGCCCCTGGATCGTCTTGGGTAAAAAGTCTGGTGGGATGGCCATGAGGAGCTCATCTTCCATAACGCCGCCGTAGCGCCGCTCTGCGAAGCAAGGAATGCTGAGACTCGGTTCGCCGGTGGACAGCGCCCGGCCCCACGAGTCTGCACAGGCTGATTCGCCAACGCATCCCCAGTCAAGTTTCTTATATCCGGTCCACTGCAAACCGTTGATGAATAGAATCATCTGTGCGGGTGTTGCATAAATTAGACAGATATCAGGCGGGTTGAGCCGACCACTGGCCAGAGGGCTCACGGCCATGGCTTCATACTGTTCGGAAGGCACGACGTCCATTGCCGCCTGATGAGCAGCAGCGTCTTCCTGAGTGGCGTACCAGACACCTGTCATGCGGTCGCCATTTAGCCAGTCGGGTGAGCGTGGATGCAAGCCGATGACGGTTGAACACTGGGCTCCTACCAGATCTTTGGCGGTGATACCTACCGTCCAGCCATTCCGCGATGCCTGCCCCACGATCTGATCCGTTGTATGCACGTCTTTAGGTCGGCGGATGCGAGGAATGGCAGCCATTTCCTCCTCGCTGGTGAATAGTTTCATGCCGATGGGTGTGGTGCGCAGACGCAGGAGGCGATTGAGGTCTTCGACAATGGCTGGCCCGTCGAATGCAGTCAGGTCAGAAGTAATGATGTCAGACATAGTGTTTCTCCAGAAACGCCCGGCATACCCTGCCAAGCTGAAGGGGTTCGTCATAGTGGACCATATGGCCTGAGTGTTCGAATCGATGGTGTTCGTGTTGTTTGAACTGTTGTGCTCGATGTTCCAGTTCACCTTGGGCAAATTTACCGGTGTCGCGGTCAGCGCTCATCTGTTGGCGCCAATATTCGAATGAGCGTGTACCGCTGATAAGACATACGGGTGCTTGAATCTGGCGCCAGTATTTTTGGTTGGTTTCCGTTGAACTGCCGATGAAGACGCTACTGGCTGTGGAGTCAAATGCCCATGTGACGCCTTGACCGTTAGGGGCACGGCGCGTGAGATGAGCGACCAGACGCTCGGCTTCCACAGAATTGAGGCGGGGGTTGTTCTTTTGTAGACGGCAAAGGGCCTCTTTGAGGCTTGCCATAGGCTGTGAGGAGCGCTTCTTAAGGCGGCTTTCTATCATGTGGCGATAAGCTTGCATCTCATCGCGCTCATCTCTCTGATGCGAACTCTGCGGAGGGCCAAGCCCTTCGATGATGACAAGCGCACGTACGCGTTCAGGCCAGAGTGCAGCGAATTGCGTCACCACATGACCACCCAGGCTATGGCCGATCAAGGCAACCTGATCAGCGTCGATATGGTCAATAACCGCTGAGAGATCCATCAGGAAATTGGGCATGGTATAGGCTGAAGATTCGTCGCTTGTCCCGTGCCCGCGAAGTTCAGGTAGAAGGATCCGGTACGGCGGATCCTGCCAAGATTGTGTAAAAACCGGAATCAGGGCATGTGCCGTATCGCGCAGGCCATGCAGGCAAATTACAGGCAATCCATGTTTGTTACCTATTTCCAGAACATTCAGATTGATGTCCTGTGCTAAAACTGAGAATTGTGAAACGATGTTTTGTCCTGAACCTTTTCGGCAAACAACGAAGACTACAGCGTCTTTCTGGATCGTTCTACTCGGTGCATGGGAACAGGTATGATTCATTTTTTTTTACGGATCGCTCGTGCAGGCACAGCTAAAAGCCCTTCTCTTAAGCTTCTCGCTTATCACGTTGATAGGGGGGGTGGTTTTCACCTCGATGGGTCCTGGTCTTTTGGAGCTGGCGTTTTTCGATGATGACAGATCCAAGGCAATTCTCGTGTTTGATTTTCACAATAGTCAGACCTATGGCCAATTACTGGCCGACGAAAGCGAACAGTGGGAGAGGCGTGGTCAGGGAAGCTATCGCCTGGGTGAAGTCCTGGAGGGAAGTGTTGACAATGAGTGGCCTAGGCTGGATATCGGCCGCTACAGTGAAGGTCGAAGCGTTGTACAGTTTGTTACCAGTTCCCGTTATAGGGAAGTGATTCAACCAGACGACGGATTTTTATCATTAAAAATAGGCAGCAGGGCGCTGATGGACGGGGATTTTCCCAGCGTTATGGTGCCTTTCTTTGTCGAAGAAGTGCATGCGCATGCCAACAGCTTGGCCGGTATTGTCAAGTTGGGGGAAGAGCATTTGGTTTGGCAGGGGCCTGTACGTGTCATAGAACACGAGGCTGGATGGCAGCAGGGCTTTGTGCTGGGTTTTAAAACCCCTTCGGATGCCATTGTTTTTTTGACGAGGCATGACGTTCGCGCGGAACGAGACATCATCCGCAGTCAAACGCGGACACTGTTTGTTGCTGTTTTCGTTAGGGATTAACGGCGACCATCCCAGGCGAATAGACGGACGTTTCGAAACTCATCGAATTCACCGAGGTTGGGGACGGTCAGGGATTTATCGGCGTACATCTGGGAGAACTCCGAATCGGCGATGTCGGTTATTCTTGAATCCGCGATGAGTACGCGCCTGGCGCGCGTTTTTGCCAGGCTGATCAGCCCGAAATTTGCCTTGTCGTAGAGTACGTCAGCCATGCAAAGCACATCGGCATGGGGTGCTGCTGACAAGTCGGATACGAGTTGAAGATTGACGCCATTAAGCTGTGCATTCACTGCACTCGCTTGCAAGGCATCGGTGTCGTTATCGCAAGCCCATACCTCTCGTGCACCAGCGATAGCCGCGGCAATGGCGACGATACCTGACCCGGGCCCGAAATCTAAAACGGTCTGATCGGCCACTTCTTCTGGATTAGCCAGTAACCACCTGGCCAGGGATAGACCGCTGCCCCAGCAGAATGCCCAGTAAGCGGGACGGGCAATAACAGCGTGCATCACTTCCGGTGATAGAGGTCCTGTCTGATAGTCGGCGTTAATCAGTCCCAGGCGAATCTGTTCCAGTCCGGGCAGCGAGACGACTTCGATATTTGCATCTGGCAGCGTACGACGCAGCGAAGCCTTAAGGTGCGAGATTGAGGGGGTGCGTCGTGGCAAAAGGTGGTCATCCGTGGTTTAGCCGGAATTGTACGTGGCGGCGGGTTCAGATCAATCCGGCGAATCCCGTGATGATGTTGTACTGCAGGTTAAAGTTCAGAAATCGGCACGCTGAGTAACGAAATATGCAGCTGAGGCTTAAAGTTGGGCGCGTTGAAGCCTTTAAAGTGTTGGATATCTGATTGTCGGGTTCAAGATGTAGATGAACGCTGAATCGGGGGTTCGGGGCGGTTAAGAGTATACGGGTTGGCACGGACTCGACATTGTCTGCCGACTCTGCTTTTATAACCCGTTTCGGACTGGAGAGGTCGACGTGTCGATGATATTGAACGAAGAGCAAAATATGCTCAAAGACAGTGCAAAGGATTTTTGCACGAACAACGCACCCATCACCCAACTCCGGAAGTTGCGTGATGAAGACGACCCTAACGGTTTTGACAGTGCCACCTGGTCCTCGATGGTTGAACTGGGTTGGGCGGCGATCCCCTGGGCTGAAGAACATGGTGGTTTGGCTTTCGGATATAAGGGATTGGGTGTCGTGACCGAGGAAACCGGTCGCACGCTCGCTGCCAGCCCTCTCTACGCCAGCGTCTGGGTAGGTGGGACGATCGTTAATCTGGGTGGTACGGATGCCCAGAAAGCGGAGCTTTTACCGAAGATTGCCAGTGGTGAGGTCTTACTTGCACTTGCTCTGGAAGAAGGGCATCGCCATAGCCCCTATAATATTGCCACGACAGCCAACGCCGACGGCGGCTATACGATCAATGGTAAAAAGACCTTTGTACTCGATGGCCATGTCGCCGACCAGCTTATCGTTGCCGCAAGATCATCGGGTGCTGCTGCTGACAGGGAAGGTATTTCACTGTTCTTGGTCCCTGGTAATGCAGATGGAGTCAGTGTGACCCGCACCAAGATGGTTGACAGCCGTAATGCCGCTAATATCGAGTTTACGGATGTCAGCGTCAGCGAAGATGCGCTGATCGGGGTGATAGATGGCGGTGCCGATGTGCTCGATCCCGCTCTCGATATTGCCAGGATAGGCCTGTGTGCCGAAATGCTTGGCAGTCTGCAGGAGTGTTTTGAACGTACAGTTGAATATCTGAAGGAAAGAAAGCAGTTTGGGGTCGCGATCGGTTCGTTTCAGGCGCTTAAACATCGAGCTGCAAATATGTTCTGTGAGATAGAACTTTCGAAATCCTGCGTGCTCGAAGCCTTGTCAGCCCTTGATGAGGGACGAGGTGTTGACGATGTTGCAAAACTTGCCAGCCTTACCAAGGCCAAAGTCGGAGAAACGTTTAACCTCGTTTCCAGGGAAGGTATTCAGATGCACGGCGGTATTGGCATGACTGACGAGTTTGAAATCGGATTTTTCATCAAGCGGGCCGCGATCACGGAACAGACTTTCGGTGACGTTAATTTTCACAGAAATCGATACGGTGAGCTTGAGGGATATTAGTCAGGGACTCACCGCAAAAAAGGCCGCGTTCGCGGCCTTTTTACTTCTCAGCAATAAATACTCAGTTTAAAACCTGATCGATCAGGGCCGTGTCCAGATAGGCAGTGCCGCTTTGAATTTGTCCGTTGCTGACTTCCATGACCCAACAATAGGTCTGTGTATAGTCTATACCCGAGTTTGTTGGTGCGTGGCTGGTAAATTGCGCAACAACCGTATTTCCAGCAGCGAAGATCCGCTCGACCTTGGGCGTTAAAGGTCCGCTAAGTGCACGCATAAGCTTCAGGTTCACGGTATCCAAAAACGCACTTTTGTTTTGGTAGGTCCCGGATACCTCGGTGCTACCGATAACTCGCCATTTAAGCTGTGGTGCCATGAGGCGAAAGACTGCCTGAGCATCACCTTCTTCCCAGGCTCGAAATGCGGTTTGAATGGTTTTGAGTGGCACTGATTACCTCCGGTTTATTTGGATTGGCTGGGGATGTTGATCACATGGCCTACTTGAGCGGGGATCTCGAGTGTTGCATGGGCAGCCTTGAGCGTCTCGAGTTTCGCCAGTGCCTCTTCCGGAAAGGGCGCAGATCGACGTGACTGCATATCGATGTGCATTCCGATCTGTTCAGATGTTGCAGACAGGAAGCCTTTTTCACGGTGAAAAAGCTGTTCAAAGAAATGCAGTCGTTTTAGGTCGTAGTCGAGAAGCTGGAAGTGGACTTCCACTTCATCGGACAAAGACAGTTCGCTGAGATAGTGGACGTGGACTTCCATTGTGAAGCAGGACCCGACACCGGCTCGTGTGTAAGCCTCGCCAATGCCCAGGAAATCGTAAACGTAATCCACAGCGTGATCAAAAATAACGTTGTAGAACGCCATATTGAGGTGGTTGTTGTAGTCAATCCAGTCTGGCATGACCGTTTCTGCCGGACAAATGATGGGTGTGCCTAGGGGGTGGCTGTTCATATATTTGGTTAATGGTTTATTGCATAGTACCGAACTGGGTCGCATTGTCTAAACAAGTTGCTGACCGATATAACTCGATTTGTCGTCACCTACTACACCGTGTTTGTCCGAGGCAAAACACCTCGGACCTGGTTTTGCTCCCTTTCGAAGCAGAAACGAGTAAGCTGGGCTCAGTTAACTGTAATATTTAAAGGGGCTTTTTTGTTCGGTCAGCTCAGCCGCTTTTTGCAGGTTGGTGCCGTTGGGTTCGCGGTTGATGCGGGTCTTTTGTGGTTCTTTGTTTATCCGATGGGGCTAGAACCTGTCTTGGCTCGCGGTCTCTCTTTTATCGTGACCATCGCAGTCACTTATTTCCTCAACGCCAGGTATACGTTTAAGGTCGCACCGAAACCGTCGGCTGCATCGCGTTATGGGCTGGTCCAGACCAGTGGTGCCTTGCTCAATTTCGCAAGCTACACATGGCTCGTTGCGTTTGCCGCCAATCCTTTACCACCGTTGATTGCGCTTGTGATTGGATCGGTCATCGGTTCAATACACAACTTTCTCGCGCTGCGTTTGTTCGTGTTTAAAGACACGCCCCGGTCAACGAATTAACCCATGCGTTTATGAGAGCAAGCCCTTCCTCGTGCACCAGCGATCGTCCCAGTTCCGGCATCATCGCACCTGGATCTGTAATGGCCATGCGAAAGGTCAATATAGAGTCATCGGCTTTGCCTGGCACGATACTGTAGAGTCGTCCGCCAGACCCGCGCCCGGCTGCGATTGGCGGCTTACAAACGCCCATAGCGGCTAAGTCGTGCGCGCCAGCGTCAAGGTGCAGTCCTGAAGTGTCTGCTGGACCATCAGGGTTGTGGCAGTGTCCACAGTTGATGTCGAGGTATGCTCGAGCTGCCTTCACAAGGTCTGTCGCGGCCATATCTGTTGGCGAATCGCGTATATCAAGGGTAACGGCACGTGGAATATCTCGGCTTGGTAGGCCACCAAGCCACCCAAGGTCAGATAAGAGCTTAAGCTGATTTGTATCTGTATGCGGTGACGTGCGGTTTAAGTGTCTGGCTTTGAGGCCGATAGGAATGATCTCGCCTGTCGTATGATTGGTCGCATGACAACTTGCACATTGATTGTGGCTTGGTACGAGATAGTTCAAAGGTGCGTCTTCGGTATCAAGCGTTAGAAGATCGCCGCTGATCGCCAGATAGGCATCACCACCCGACCATATATACCCCAATGCATCCCAACCTTTTGCCTGCTTAACGAGCAGGCGAGTCTCGATAAGGCGTGCCTGTCCGCGGTTAATGTCTTTAGGATGACCGGACCAGGTGCTTCGGATTCGTATGGCGTCTTTTTTTGCAGCCTGGAAATAGAAAAAAGTTTTTGAGACCACCGTGCCCACGGGGAATTCGAATGTCTCGTGTGGTGTGTATTTCGCTGTCTGACCGGCGGGTACATGCAGTGTACGAAGTTTGTGCGCGTAGTCTGTGAAGAGCGGCGTATTCAGGTCGTAGGACAGTGTGTCCTCTGCCAGTTGCAGTTGCTTGTCATAATCAAAAAGTTGCCAGGCCGATAAACGTTCCGGATACGGAGGCTCGTGAAATTTCACTGCCAGTGGTCGATCTTCGAGTGAACATGTACACAACAAAAGTGCACACGCGAGGATTGCGAATTTAATCAACACTGAGTTCGACAGGACTCAGTTTGGGTACCTTGCAGTTGTGGCGTTGCATGTTCACGGATGGATTAGCGAACGCGTTTGCTGCATCGATACTCAGCAGATCCACGTCATCTTGATCAACGCATATGACCTGCGGATTGTCTGTGCGTTCGGGGTTGACCACGCCATCCCAAATGATGTCCGGCAGTGCCCCTTGCTGACCGTAGATGGCATCACGAACCATGACCAGGTAGTCCCGTCCTGGTGCGGTGCCGCCTCCCGATAGAGCGTTGCCATAGATAAAGATATCTTCGGGATAGGGGTCGAATTCCTCAGCCAGATCACGCTGTCCAGCATAGTTTGCGCTGAAATAACTTGATATCACTATATTGGCGGTGTCGTTGTCTCGTATACGATTGTTGAAAATCTCTACTTTGTCATTGGAGTTGATCAATATTCCGGATCCCTTGGGGACACCGGAAACCGCGGAGCCAGGTGTGGCGAAGTTTTCTGTATTGTTTTCAAAAACATCGTTGTCGTAAACACGGGTGCTGTGCCCACGCTGTGGAATCTGAGGCATATTAAAGACCAGTATGCCGCCGGTGTTATGCGTGGCGATGTTATTGTAGACATCCGCATGGATGGTATTTTCGATCTCAATACCGGCGACGTTGAACTCGGCACGGCAATTTCTGACGATGACCTGTTGCGATTGCCCGATGTATATTCCAGCGTCAGAAGCTCCAATGGCGACCGATTCCTCAACCAGTGTCTGGGTGGTCTGGACAGGGTATATCCCATACGCGCCATTTTTCACGTCAGGACCGTTAGTCCATTCGGTACGTACCCGCCGTATGATGATGTTATTTCCTTCGTTGACCTTGAGCGCGTCCCCTACGGTGTCTTCAATGGCCAGGTCTTCAATGACAAAGTCGCTGGCGTTCACACTCAATCCTTCTGCGCCTGTGATCTGACCTTTGAATGAAAGTATGGATGTATTGATGCCCGCGCCTCGGATGGTGACGCCATCTGTATTTAAGACAAGGCTGCGTTTGAAGGAATGGATACCTTCAGGGACCTCGATGATGTCGCCCGGTTTAGCTGTTTCGAGGGCGAGACGAAACTTTTCATTGAAGGGTGCTTCAGAACAGGCCTGGAATAAGGCGAGGGTGAGAATAATCGGAAAAAAAATGAGCTTACGCATAGATGCCAACAGCGTTAAACGTTGTCGTGAAGCCTATAGGAGCAGCAGCGTCCGGTCTATCACCCAGAAGGCCGCGACGCACCCCATGCCCCATGCGGCCCATTGGCTGAAATGGCTATCAATTCTCATCCTTTGCAGGGCCCAGACCACGGCTGCAAGGCCAGCGATGACTGCTATCTGTCCAAGTTCAATCCCGACATTGAATAATAATAGAGAGAGCCACACGTCATCCTTAGGTAGGCCGATGTCTGCAAGCGCTCCGGCAAACCCCAGACCATGCAGGAGTCCGAATATAAAGGCCATGACCCAGGGATTACTTGTCGTCAGCCGTGAGCGGGCACTTTCATCTTGAGCAAGTTCACGGGCAAGAAAAAGGATTGACAGGGCGATGATTGCCTCGATTGGGCCTTGGTCGAGCCTCACGAGTTCGAACACGGAGAGCGCAAGGGTAATGCTGTGCGCGACAGTGAAAGCGCTGATCGTTTTCAGAAGTTCAAGTGGGCTACGTATGAAGAGGAAGAGCCCGATGACGAAAAGGACATGGTCGATACCAAAGACGAGGTGTTCAATACCAATGGTGAGATAACTCAAAGCCGGAGCGGCCGCATTGGTCAGATCCAGCGTCGGGTTCTCAGGTCGTAAGATATAGTTTTGGCTTTCGCCGTCGAGCTTGTCTATGCGCACCATCACATCGGTTAAGGTGACGCTTAAACCATTGATATGTATGGTCGCTTCGCTCAAGTCGCACTGGGTCTGCCAATGGTAGAGCAGAGCGGCACTGGTTACTTCAGGCTGCAGGAGGTCTGTAACCTTGCATTCTTCAGGAAAGACAGGATCGATCGGTAGACGGCGATTCTGCACGATGGGCTGTTTCCACAGGATGTGATAGCTCACAGCTTCGCCCTCGACCTCGGTAAGTTGGAGGTAAGCCGGACGTACCTCGTGTGCTGTTACAGACCCGGCAAACAGCAGTATTAGAACTCCACAGAGACGTTTCACGGATCGGAGACAACGAAAGTAGGATAGATGATATCGTAGCGTGCTTTTAAGTCTTCATAGTACGCATCGTTAGCCGCTTTGCGGGTGGCTTGTTGTGCATCTACAGCCACTCGGTCGGCGACTTCCTCAAAGGGTGGAATGAAGGTTGCTGAGCGGTTCGAAAGGATGATCGTGTGCCACCCGTACGCGGATTCGATGGGCCCTTGAGGTTTTTCTGAGACTTCCAGCAGTGTAAGGGAAGCTGCAAATTTTCGTCCAAACAGATCACCGATTTCTCGTTCTGACCGTTCAGAATATGTGCGTTGCAGCATGAACGGATCGCCTTTTCCTGCATCGAGGAGCGCAGCTTGGGCGTCTGCCTGTGCATCGTTTCTTCGATCAGAAGAGAAATAGGTATGACTGAAAGAGAAGCGCTCTGCAACTCGATAGTCTTCAATGTTGTTTGCAAAGTGCGCGCGCAGTGCTGTTTCGTCCAGGGGAGTTGCAGTGGCGATGTCTTCTGTCAGAAATGTGAGTTTCTGCACCATGCGTCTGCGTACGATTGTGTCGTTTCTATCAAGCCCGAGGCGCTGAGCCTCGCGGTAGTACACTTCTTCTTTAACAAATTGTTCGATCAAGCCACTGAGTTCCTGATCGGTTGGCGGGCGGCGCATCTGCATGCTCCATTGATCTTGCAGGCGCTTGATATCTGCCTCGCGCACCAACACTTCGTAAGGGATGTCTTCGTCGGCAAACATTTCTGCCATGAAGTAGATCGCTGCACCGGCGATGAGAAATGTAACGAGTGGGTCTTTCAGTCGATTCATGCTTAGTTCATCTCAACGCCGCCGGCGACGTTCAGTGAGACCCCACTCACATTTTCAGAAGTGACGAGATAAAGTACCGCTTCACCCATATCCTCAGTGGTCTGTGGCCGTCCCAGGGGTATGCGGTTGGCCATGGCTTTCTCGAACTCTTCGTTTTTCTGATCATGAGAGGTTGCGTTGGTTGGCAGGAGGTGATCCAGCCACATGGCTGTGCCCACCATTCCAGGACAGATGGCATTGACCCTAATACCGAAGGGTGCCAATTCTCCTGCTAATGATTGGGTGATGCCAATGGCTGCGAATTTAGATCCGCAGTAGGCGGACATCGTTGGGTAGCCTTTTTTTCCTGCGATCGACGCTGTATTGACCACTGCGGCTTGTGCACTTGCTTTTAAATGGGGTAAAGCGGCCCGGGTCATCAGAAAAATGCCTTTCGTGTTGACGGCAAAGATACGATCCCAGGCGTCCTCTTCGAATGTCTCTATTGCACCGCTGTCTACGATCCCGGCGTTGTTGATCAATAAGTCGAGCGCTCCCCATTGTTTATGGGTGGCATCGACCGCGGCCTGGCAGCTTGTTGCATCCGTGACGTCTAGGTGAGTGGCGGATATCTGACCGGGAAGTCCGAGTGTTTCACTGAGTTCTTCTGAACTTGCCAGTGCGTAGCGCCAGTCTTCTGCGTGGTTGTGCTCGGCAGCAACGCCGATGTCGGCGATCATCACCTTTGCGCCGGCCGCAGCCAGTGTGGACACGATACCTGCACCGATCCCGCGTGCGCCACCGGTCACGAGTGCTACGGTGTTTTCAATCGAATATGCCATCTGCTCTCCTGTGAGTGCGACGCGGGAGCTTACTGGTTTCAGCTGGTGAAGTTAAGCGATAGGATGCGCCGTGCAAATTCGATTGTGGGAGAAACAGGTGGTATTTGAAACGATGACGTATGAAGCGGAGAACGGTGTAGGGTTGATTACCTTTAATCGGCCTGAGGCTGCCAATGCGATGTCTCCGCTTTGCGCGAAAGAATTCAATGTCTTGTCGCGTGAGATTGAAGGTGATCGTAGTGTGCAGGCGGTTGTTATGACAGGTGCGGGTAAAATGTTTTGTGCGGGTGGTGATCTGGCTGCATTTGCAGAAGCGGGTGACCAAGCGCGCGCATTATTGCTTGAAATGACGGGTGATCTGCATCTGGGCCTGTCGCGCCTCGCCCGTATGTCTGCACCCGTCATAGCCGCAGTAAATGGCACAGCAGCCGGCGCTGGATTTTCTCTTGTTATGTCATGTGATCTGGCTATATCCGCCGAGCGGGCTGTGTACACGATGGCGTATACCAATGCGGGGCTCTCTCCGGATGGCAGCTCGACCTATTACATGCCAAGAAAAATCGGTGACCGTCGTAGTCGTGAATTGATGCTAACCAATCGGGTGCTTTCTTCTTCCGAGGCTCTTGACTGGGGCATCGTTAATCAGGTTGTTCCTGACGATGAGGTCGTGACGGAGGCGATGAAACTTGCAGCGAAGCTTGCCTCAGGTCCGACCCTTGCTTATGGCAAAGTCAAAGAGCTGCTTAATTCCAGTTTTGACCACGCGCTCGAAACTCAAATGGAATACGAAGCGAGATCAATCGCCGGGCTCATCGAGACCGGTGACGGCCAGGAAGGCATTCGTGCATTTCTAGACAAACGCAAACCCGATTTCAAAGGGAACTAGCAACTATGGAAAAGAAATTTGTGGAAGTTATGGGGCGGAAGATGGCCTATGTAGAGATGGGGGAGGGCGATCCCATCATCTTCCAGCATGGTAACCCGACCTCGTCTTATCTGTGGCGCAACATTATGCCGCAGGTGGCGCATCTTGGCCGTTGCATTGCGCTGGATCTTATCGGTATGGGGGATTCCGACAAGCTGGAAGCGTCGGATGAGGACAGCTACACATTTAATGAGCATTACGAGTACTTTGCAGCTGCATTGGCCGCCCTCGGTGTTACACGTCGTGTCACTATGGTGATCCACGACTGGGGCTCAGCTCTGGGTTTTCACTGGGCAAACCAACACCCGGATGCAGTGAACGGCCTGTGTTATATGGAGGCGATCGTCGCACCCATTGAGAGCTGGGACGATTTTCCTGATTCTGCTCGTGGCGTTTTTCAGGGGTTTCGATCCTCCGCCGGAGAGGAGATGGTGCTTAAAAAAAACACCTTCGTTGAGCGTGTGCTGCCTGGGTCAATATTGAGGACCCTCACAGACGAAGAGATGGCCGAGTACAGACGACCGTTCGCTGCATCGGGAGAAGGCAGAAGGCCCACACTTACCTGGCCTCGTCAAATTCCGATAGAAGGCGAGCCAGCAGACGTTACATCAATCGTTGCAGCCTATGCGGATTGGCTTAGCGGAAGCGACGTAAAGAAGCTTTTCATTAATGCTGAACCCGGCGCGCTATTGACGGGTCGGCAGAGAGAAATATGTCGCCGTTGGCCGAATCAGACGGAGGTCACCGTGGCTGGCAGCCACTTCGTGCAGGAAGATAGTCCGGATGATATATCGGCGGCGATTGTCAGTTGGCTGACGGATTCTTCTGGTTAAGATGTAAGCCAGCCACAATCACGGCCAAACCCAGCACCGCCCCCCAGCCGATGGCCTCGCCCAACACCAAATAAATGAGGATCATCGATAAGAAAGGGGACAGGAAGATCAGCTGTCCAATTCGGGCAGCTTGATCGGTCAGTCTGAGCGCGGTTTGCCAGGTCAGAAAAGTAATGCCCATTTCAAGTGCACCCACCCAGGTTCCGTATAATATATTCGTCGGTGTTATCGCCGGCAGTCCATCGAGGATAAGTGCGGTCAGGGTGATGGGTGGCAGTGCTGCGGTGAAGCTCCAGAACATGATCGCGCGTGGTTCACTGCGACAACGCGTGTTTAACAACCAGTATAAAGCCCAGAATATGGTGCTGATGAGTGCCAGGAAAACACCCGTCGTGTTGATTGCTTTGTCGCTGGTCATAGTTGCGCTCGTCAGTACAACAACAACACCTGCATAACTTATAACGATTGCAATCAGATTCCGTGCTGTCAGGCGCTGTTTGAGAATAGGAATTGAGAGCAGGGCTAGCGTAATTGCCCACGTGTAGTTGATGGGTTGAGCAACATGGGCTGGCAGTAAATCGTATGCCGTAAATAGTGTCAGATAATAAATGAACGGATTGAGAAGCCCTAAACCCGCAACCAGCCAACGGTCCTCCACTTCTATATGTAACGAACGTGCAGCGAGCGCGGCGAAAAGGAATATCAACCAGCTGAAGAGCGTGCCCAGGAATAGAAGCTGCGAGACTGTCATGATCGCGAGTCCGAGCTTAAATCCAGTCGCGACGGTTGACCACATCGCCACGCTGATCAATCCAAAAATCAGGGCCTTGCGTTCGTTTGTCACAATGGCTGACGAGGTTGGGATACTTCCATATGAGAACTATACCGTCTACTCTGGTTTGATATGCAATGTAACGATCGTTTGAAAGCGCACATCGAGGCGCACCTGGAAGGTTTTGAAATCAAAAGAAGCCAGGATCCGGAACTGCGCAGAGCGGCTGTCGCTGTCGTTGTTACTGATGTTGGGCCGGGCACAGACCTGCCTGGTATTGACGATGACGATGGATGGTCGTCGATTGCAGCTCTGATGCTGACCCGCCGTTCCGGAAAGCTACGCGACCATCCGGGTCAATGGGCATTTCCTGGCGGACGGGTTGAGCCAGGCGAAACTCTCGTTGAGGCGGCTCTGAGGGAGCTAAATGAAGAAGTCGGTGTTGAATTGGGCCAGGATCGCGTCTTGGGATTTCTGGATGATTTTGCTACACGGTCGGGTTTTGCTATGACGCCGGTGGTTGTGTGGGGAGGGCCGAAGCTTGCAGCTGATCCGAATCCGCTGGAGGTGGCCAGCATACATCGCATTCCCATTGACGAGTTTTTTCGGAAAGATGCTCCCCTTTTAAATGAGACAGATACGAGCGAACATCCTGTGTTACGTATGCCTGTAGGCGATGATTGGATTGCAGCACCGACGGCTGCACTGATTTATCAGTTTCGTGAAGTTGCGATTGCGGGGCGCTCAACCCGGGTTGCACACTTTGAACAGCCCGAATTTGCTTGGAAATAGTGATACGAAGCTTCAGAGTTGGTAAATTCCGGGCAAGCCACTCAAACTGTGTTTATGACAGCTATTGAAAAAAGGAGAAAAAGATGTCGATACAACAAGGAGATAAATTACCCGAGGTAACCCTACATACGATGAATGAAGGTCGACCCTCGCCTGTTACCACGGCTGACCTATTTGGCGGTAAGAGAGTCGTTCTGTTTGCAGTACCTGGTGCATTTACGCCTACCTGCTCGCAAGCGCATCTACCTGGTTATGTTGTCAATGCTGACTCGATAAAAGCCAAAGGAGTGGACAGTATCATTTGTCTTTCGGTGAACGATGCGTTTGTGATGGGCGCTTGGGGTGATGGCGCCAACGCGGATGCATTGCTGATGGTGGGCGATGGCAACGGCGATTTCACGAAAGCCATCGGGCTTGAAATGGATGGTAGCGGCTTTGGCCTGGGAACGCGCTCGCAGCGCTATGCCATGATTGTTGATGACGCTAAGGTCACCAAACTTTGTGTGGAAGCCGCCGGTCAGCTGGAGGTTAGTGCTGCAGAGGCGATTTTAGAAGCCCTCTAACGGCGCTTGCGGCCAGTCCGCATGTCAAAGGATGTAACCGTAACCGATCAGTCGGAACGTGCCTCCCGCGGCGGTTTTCTGTGGGTCGAACGGGCTCATGTCTGGGGTGTCATGCGTTTGCTTAAAGGGGCTTTCATTCGCGCAGTCTGAAGCCCCCTGATGTGACACATTGGTTTTTTTAACGCGTATCTCGGAGAGATTCATGGCTATAGAGGTTTTCCAATTTCCTTGTCTGGATGACAACTATGGATTTCTCGTGCATGACGCTGAGTCGGGTAGCACAGCAACCATCGATTCGCCCGAGGTCGGACCGATTAATGCGGCACTGGAGGAAAAAGGTTGGCACCTGACGCACATTCTGAACACACATCATCACTTCGATCACGCGGGTGGCAATGAAGCTTTGAAGGAAAAATGGGGCTGTATGGTCGTAGGGGCGGCCAAGGATGCGCACAGGATTCCGGCGATTGATGTTGAAGTTGAAGACGGCGAAACCTTCTCTCTGGGCAGTGCTGCTGCACAGGTTTTTGAAGTGCCGGGACATACGTCGGGGCATATTGCTTATTATTTTGCAGATGACGGTGTGGCTTTCGTTGGCGATACGATGTTCGCCCTTGGCTGCGGACGTCTTTTTGAAGGGACGCCTGAACAGATGTGGGCCAGCCTCTCAAAGCTTATGGCATTGCCGGATGAAACATTGGTGTATTGCGCACATGAATATACTCAGGCGAATGCTGCGTTCGCATTATCTGTAGAACCAGGCAACCCCGCATTACAGGCGCGTGCTGAAGAGATCGCCGCATTGCGGGCGGATGGCATACCGACCGTACCGACCACCATTGGACAAGAACGGGAAACCAATCCGTTTGTACGCCCGGACAGTGCTGATCTCCAAACTGGCATAGGGTTGATTGGTGCGGATCCTGTGCAAGTTTTTGCGGAAACACGTAAACGCAAGGACCACTTCTGAGCGATAACAAGAGGTACCAGGCCTCTGGCATTGTATATGCAACAGCTGCCTACTCCATTTGGGGTGTCGCGCCGATCTATTTCGTTATTGTCTCTTATGCTTCAGCATTGGAAGTGCTCGCCCATCGAATTGTCTGGTCTATTCCTTTGCTTGTGCTGTTTATCACCTTTGGTCGCCAGTGGCAGAAGCTGCCGGGCCGAACTGTCAGTTGGCTGCTTTTGTGTTCTGTCTTGTTGACGATCAATTGGCTGGTTTTTATCTATGGCATACACGCAGGTAAGATCGCCGAAACCAGCCTGGGTTATTTTATAACCCCCTTGGTGAACGTGTTGCTCGGTGCGTTGATACTGAAAGAATCGCTGAGTGTGGTGCAGTGGTATGCAACTGGCCTTGCTGGTATTGGTGTGGCGGGCGAAATTGTGAGTGCGGGCTATTTTCCGTGGATCGCTTTGAGTCTGGCTTTTTCGTTTGGATTTTACGGGTTGATCAGGCGTCAGCTCAATGTGCCGTCAGCGCTTGGCCTAGGTATCGAGACGTCGGTTCTAGCACCGATTGCTATATTGTTCATATTTATGTTTGCCGAGCCTGGTAGGAGAGACTTGGAAGAATTAGCGTTGCTTGCCGCTGGTGGGGTGGTGACAGCTGTTCCACTTGTGTGTTTCGGTGCTGCAGCCAGGCGTTTGAAGCTGAGTATGTTGAGTAATTTTCAGTATCTTGCACCGACCATTAGCCTCTTTATTGCAATTTATCTCTATGGCGAAGCGGTGTCTCCGGGGCGCTGGATGAGCTTTGTGTGCGTCTGGTTAGCGGTCGCTATGTTTGTGTGGGATGAATATCGACGCGCAGCTGCTTCAAAGGTCAGCGCCCCTCAGTAAGCTGCTCTGCGTCCAGCATGGCACTTTGCAGGGATCCCAGCGAGCGTATCCAAGGTTTGTCAAATGCAGGTCCGAGATCCGAAATCGCTTCCTGGGCAATGGCCTTGGTCTCATAGATGCCCAGCAGCAGTACGTAGAACAACGCCCCTTTCTTATTGATTTTAGCCGCTGACAGGCCGCGAAGGCCTTGTTTGCGCGCGTAGGATTCAAGGGCTTGTTTGTTCGACAGAGCGATCAGTTGTACAGCCCAGAATTCTGCCGGCAGATCGATCAGGCTAGTGGCTTGCTCGGGGCGGTACGCCAGGCGTATGTACTTGGGTAGGTTGCGGGGGGTCGAAGCCTGTTTCACTGGCTGCTTCGTTTGTGGCGCTGGCTTGATGGGCTGTACCGATGGCTCAGGTCTGGGTGGGCGAGACTGGGCAAATTCACTGACAGGCGGCACAGCAGGTTTGGCCTCACGGGATGGTACGCGCTCGGGAGGCTTTCTTATCGGCTGCGGTTTATTGGACAAATCCAGATCCTGTACACAATCCCACGCTTTTGTACTTTCACCCGTCTGGCAAAACCATGGTTCGTGGGTTTTAACTGGTTGCGCGAGTAAGGTGGTAGGTGAGGTATCTTTTGCACACCCGGTCAGCTCAGGAACAACAGCAAAGACCAGAACAATAATGAGCACGTTGGTTAACGTGCTATACGAATAGTTCATTGTTCTACTTTGCCGATTCCTTTTTGAACTGTAAAGCGAGCCTTGCAACGTAAGGTGAATTCGCCTATTTTTCTGCGCGAGCTTTCTGTCTAAGTGCGAAGCAGGTATGTCTGAGTCGGTTGCCACGATTCACGAATTTGAGCGTATACCGCGTATATTGCGACTCGATTTATCGGGTCGACCGGTCGATTGGGTCACGTGGCAGGAAGCGGTGTGCCTGTACGCTCGGGATATCGTGGTGTGGTCGATCGGCGATCCTTTGCTTCGTATCCGTGGCGGGCACTCGAGGCTTGATAGCCATGTGAGCGTGGTCGACATTCACAGCATTATCGCCTGTGGTGGCCGGGTTGTACCTAAGGCTTCTATAATTTCGCCGCTGACAAATAAAGCGCTGTTTGTCAGAGATCGAAACATGTGTCTGTACTGTGGCACACATCAGCACGATGGTGCATTGACCCGAGATCATGTCATGCCGGTTTCAAGGGGCGGCAGGGATACATGGGATAATGTGGTGGCCGCTTGCAGGCGTTGCAATCACTATAAAGGCAACAGGCGCCTTCAGGAGTGCGGTATGGAATTGCTTGCATTACCTTATGTGCCCAACTTTGCCGAATATCTGGCACTGATCAACTCCGGACGGATTTTAGGAGATCAAATGGATTTCCTCCGTAAAAGCTTCAGTGCGGAAAGTCGATTGCTCCAGTGATCATTGGTTTGCGCTAACCTGAGGTTATTTCATCAGTTTGCGCGGTAAATTATTGTTTTTTAATATATTTATTAAACTATCTAGACCATTATCTCTCTATACTTCGGATTTGGCCAAAACAAGCTGGCGCACTTTGTGCAAAGATTTCAGCGAGCCATACTTGCTTGCCCGGCATACATCAGCGTTGGCGCCAGCGTGTGCCATCGCGCGTGTCCTCGAGTTCTATTCCCTTTGCGGTCAATTCGTCACGTATCTCATCTGCTCGCTGAAAATTCTTTCCTTCCCTCGCCTGATTGCGTTCAGTGATCAACAATTCGATGTCTTCTGGCGATAGTTTCAGGTCCCCACTGTGTTGGAAATGTGCTTCTGGCTCTTTGTCCAGGAGACCCAGCAACCAACCACCAGCCAGAAGGTCCTGGCGTGCCTGGTCGCTCTGTTCTCTCTGCAGTTTACCGGCGTACTCATGCAGAGCTGATAGGGCCAGCGGTGTATTGAGGTCATCACTCAGGGCCTGAACGACCGCCTGGGGAAATGCATCCAGGTTCCATTCGCCATAGGTGGGTGCGAGGGGTGTTTCGCTCGGGTTGTCGCGCAAAGCCTGGTACAACGTATCGAGACTTGCTTGTGCCTGACGTAGAATATCATCGCCCCAGGCAAGCGCTGAGCGATATTGCCCGCCAAGTAGTGCGTATCTGAGGATTTCGCCTGAAAAGCGTTTGGCGAGTTCGTGGATCGTTTGTACATTGCCTATAGATTTGGACATTTTTTCCCCGCCCATGGTCAACATGCCGTTGTGCAGCCAATAGCGGACATAGTCAGCGGTGCCATTGGCGCAACGACTTTGGGCAGATTCGTTTTCGTGATGCGGGAAAGTCAGATCCGATCCCCCTCCGTGAATGTCTATGGTTTTACCCAGATGTTTGCGGATCATGGCAGAGCATTCGATGTGCCAGCCCGGGCGGCCGTACCCCCACGGACTTTCCCAGCCTGGCAGGTCGCCACTTGATGGCTTCCACAGGACAAAATCCTTGGCATCTCGCTTATACGGTGCGATTTCAACACGCGCGCCGTCCAGCATGTCCTCTAGAGAACGTCGCGACAATGAGCCGTAGGCCGGGTCTGAAGGGACATCGAACAAAACATGACCTTCGTTTGCATAAGCGTGGCCCTTATTGATCAAAGAGGAAATCATGTCGGTGATCTCATCTATATGATGTGTTGCACGAGGTGCGACATCCGGCCGTGGAACACCCAATGTGTCCATGTCTTTTTCGTAAGCGTCTGTGAATCGATTGGCCAGATCATGGATGGGTTCATTATTTTGGGCCGCGGCGGCATTAATTTTGTCGTCGATATCGGTGACATTACGCACATAAACGACTTCCGGGTAGGTCGCCTTTAACAGCCTGATCAACACGTCAAAGACGACTGCAGGCCTGCCATTGCCAATGTGCACATAGTCGTACACAGTCGGCCCGCAGACATAAACAGTAACCTTGCGCGGGTTAATCGGAACAAACAGCTCTTTGCTGCCGCTCAGTGTATTGTGTAAATAAAGCTCTGCCATTCCGACTCAACTCCCTTTAACAGGTGCGGTTGCTACCACCACCTGAGATTCTTCTACTTTAAGATAGAAGCATGTAGGTCTGTCGGTATGACAAGCAGGTCCAGCCTGCTCGACACTCATCAAGATCGCATCACCGTCGCAGTCGAAGCGAAATTCAACCAGACTTTGCGTATGTCCTGATGTTTCTCCTTTCTGCCAGAGCGTCTGGCGACTGCGAGAGTAGTATGTGACCTGTCTGGTCCGCAGGGTGGTTTCAATGGCTTCTCTGTTCATCCAGGCGAGCATCAGGACATCCTTGGTGGTGGCATCCTGTGCTATTGCGGCGATCAGCCCCTGATCGTTGTATGGCAGGCTATCCAACACCGTTTTAAGGTCTGTTTTGGTGCCGGCTACTGCGCGTTCAAGTTCTTTAAGTAACATAGGTATCTTCCAGGTACTTAAGCACGGTACGCATCCCCATCACTTCACCGCCTTCCGGGTGGCCGGGTCGATTCCGAGTGTTAAATGCCATGATGTCGAAGTGCACCCAGTTGCGGTCTTCTACAAACCGCTGCAAAAAAAGTGCAGCGGTGACGGACCCTGCGTACGGAGATGCAGCCGAGTTGACCAAGTCGGCGACCTTACTGTCGAGCATATAGTTATAGGAACTGTGTAGAGGCATTCGCCAAACGGCATCTGCCACTTTGTTACCTGCCGTGACAAGATCTGCGGCGATATCGTCGGACGTAGCGAACATGGCGGCGATTTCCGTGCCGACCGCTGAACGTGCGGAACCAGTCAGCGTGGCGAAATCTATAATGAGGTCGGGTTCAGCGGCGGCAGCAATGGATAAAGCATCACAGAGCAGTAAACGGCCCTCTGCATCGGTATTGTCGATTTCCACGGTCAGGCCTTTGTGGGTTGAAAGTATGTCGCCAGGTCGGAACGCGTTGCCGGCGACCGCATTTTCCGCTGCTGGTATTAACAAGGTCAGAAACACGGGAAGGCGTTGGGCCATGATGGCATAGGCCAGGGCGATCGCGGTTGCTGCGCCGCCCATGTCTTTTTTCATCTGGCGCATGCCTGAAGCCGGTTTGAGATCGAGACCGCCACTGTCAAATGTCACACCTTTGCCAACGATAGAAATTCGTGGATTGTCGGGATCACCCCAGGTCAGTTTGCACAGGCAAGGCGGGTCTTCGGCGGCACGCCCGACTGCATGTATAGCACCGCAATTGTCATCGAGAAGTGCATCGCCGACCGTCGTTACGCATTCGGCGTCGAATCTCTCACCGAGCGCGTCAATTTCGGCTGCAATATTGGACGGTGCCATATCTGCAGCAGGCGTATTAATGAGATCACGACCCAGTGTGATGGCATCAACGATATTTAGAATGCGGTTGCGATTGTTGGCGTCGGGTATTGCCACTTGAGCGGGTTCTCTGTCGACGGTTTTGTAACGCGTGAATTGGTAAGCACCCATCCCCCAACCGATCAGCAGGTCATCGTCTACTTCCGTCGCCAGATGATATTGTCCTTCGGGTAGCTTTATCGGTAAGCCACCCAACGTAGATGGCATTGCCTGTCCGTCCCAACCGACAACCACGCGAGGACCTTCGGTATCCTCTATCCAGGCAAATTGGCCGCTTTTGCCTGTGAATCCTTGGCGTTTTAGCCAGACTTGAGCTTCATTTTCTAATGTCCCTAACCACGACATTGCATCACTCGCGGCGATTAAAGAAATTGGGGTGCTGGTCGGAGAAAACTCGCAGAACCCTCGCGGGAGATTGTCCATGAGAACAGCCGGGCTGAAAATTCGGGCGTATTCTAGTGAGTCTCTGTCCAAAATACTTGCATTTTGGTTGGTCATTAATGTGAAAAATTAAGCAATCTGAGAGAGAAAAAGGATCAATTGCAAAAAGTTTCACGTAAATGAAACTGTTTGGACTATAACTGCTTCACCGGGATAGTGCCGAGCCCGAGATTATTGCCATCGAGAATGCGGTCAGCCCTGTAACTCGACCTGACCAGTGGCCCGGCGGCGACTTCGGTAAAGCCAAGCGCCAGCCCAATTTGACGATAGTCTTCGAATGCCTCGGGTGAAACCCACCGTGCGATGGGTAGATGGTTTTTTGTTGGGCGCAGGTATTGTCCCAGAGTGAGGATGTCAACGTTGTGAGCTCTAAGATCGCGCATCGTTGCTTCGATTTCGAGATCGGTCTCGCCGAGGCCAAGCATGAGACTGGATTTAGTCAGAAGATCGGCGTTGAATTCTTTGGCAGCAGCCAGAACGCTGAGTGTCTGTTGATAACCCGCGCGTGGATCCCGAACTTCATGGGTGAGACGTTTTGTGGTTTCAATGTTTTGGGCGAACACTTCGAGACCGGAGCATGCGACGATACGTATGGCTTCCCTGTCTCCATTGAAATCCGGTGTTAATGCTTCTACCGCCGTGTGCGGGTTAATACGTTTGATGAGTTTCACGCACGCTGCGTAATGGGCAGCCCCCCCATCCTCGAGGTCATCGCGATCCACCGAAGTTAGAACAACATAACGTAAGCCCATCAGACGCACAGATTCTGCTGCGTTTTCGGCTTCGTTCGGATTAAGCAAGCCTCGTGGGTTGCCTGTGTCCACGGCACAAAATCGGCAGGCCCTGGTGCACACTGCACCCATCAGCATGATGGTTGCTGTACCGTGGCTCCAGCATTCGCCGATGTTAGGGCACTGAGATTCCTGACAGACAGTAGCAAGATGGTGTTCATCAACGGTCTTCTGTACCGCTTTGTACTGTTTGCCACCCGGCAGGCGTACGCGTAACCAGGGCGGTTTCCGGCCAATCTTGGCAACACCACGGGTCTTGCGTTTGACACCGTCCTTAATGGCGACAATACCGTCCTTGTTGACGAACTTTCGTCCGCTTCCGACCGGCTGATCGTCGTGTGAATTCATCGGTGGACTTTAGCAGGTCACGCCTGTTCTGGCTCGTCAGATATGGCGTCCTGGAACTGCAGGTTGTGTAGGGTGTAGTAAAGACCCTTAAGGGCCAGAAGTTCCTCGTGGGCGCCCAGTTCTGCGATCTCTCCGTGATCGAGCACAAGCACTCGATCGGCTTCCTGGATAGTCTGGAGGCGATGTGCGATGAGAATGGAAGTGCGGCCTTGTGTCAGGCGATGTAGCGCGTCTTGGATCAGGAGCTCAGTTTCGGTGTCGATGCTGGCGGTCGCCTCATCGAGCACCAGAATCTCGGGATCCGCTGCAAGGACGCGTGCAAAGGCCAGTAATTGCCTCTGTCCCTGCGAAAGATTCTGACCACGCTCGGTGAGTGGTGTGTCGTAGCCGTCTGCTAGCTTTGAAATGAAATCATGGGCGTTGACTGTACGAGCGGCTTCGATGGCGCGCGCTCGTGAAATTGTGTTGTTGCCTAGCGCAATGTTGTCGTAGATGCTGCCGGAAAAAATGTGAAAATCTTGAAGTACCACGCCGACTCTGTGCCTTAAGTCGTGACTGTGTATGTGGTTCAGGTCGATCCCGTCGAGAAAAATCTGTTTGTCCGCGAAATCATAAAACCGGGATAACAGCCGGATCAAGGTGCTCTTGCCCGATCCCGTTGGGCCCACGATGGCGAGTTTCTCGCCTGGCTGGATTGTGAACGTGACGCCTTTGAGAATTTCAACTCCATCATCGTATGCGAAATGCACGTTATTGAATTCAACCTGGCCACGTAAGCGGGTGGGCAAAGGAACCGGGTGTAAAGGTTCGTGAATTGCTTCGTCCCAATCGATGGCCTGGAAGATGCGCTCGCCGCTGGCCATGGCCCGGAACAGGATATTGGTCTGTTCACCAAGAACGACCACTGGGTGGAAGAGCATGCCGATAAATTGGGTAAAGAGTACCACTTCACCCAAACTCATACCCTGGGTAGCCACTTGAGGTGCGCTATACCAGAGGATCACACCAATCGCGGCGTGCGCCAGGCTGTCGTTGAACGCACCGTACAGAGTCTCCACCCGGGCGGATTTGAGTTCATAGTCCCGATTGCTTTTATTAATCTCGGTATATCGGGCGAGGTTGTAGTCTTGTCGATCAGACAATTGGACAACCTGCAGCCCGGCCAGATTCTCCTGCATGTTCTGGTTGAGTGCCGAGAGCGTTTGCCTGACCTGTCTAAACAGTGTGCGAGTCAGGCGACGGAAATAAATGGTGACGATACCCAGTGCTGGCAGGGCGATCAGCAACATGAGCGTCAGCTGCTTATTGATGGCTAACATAACGCCGAGCGCGACAAAAAAGGGCACAAACTCTCCAATGAGAGAGCCCAGTCCACGCAAGAGCTCGTAGAGGGCCTCTATGTCGTTGGTCACTCGGGTCATGACTCTACCTACCGCCACCCGGTCGTAAAAAGAGGAAGGGCGGGTTTCGAGGTGGGCAAACAGATCTCTGCGCAGGTCTCGTAAGCCGTTGATCACCGCCGCTATCAGGGTCATACGATGCGCATGTCCCGTCACCGCCCATAGAATCTGGATAACGCCGTACATTAGGCAGGCTACGATCAGGGGCGGCATGCCTGTCTCGGCGACCAGTTGGGCATTGAGCTCACTCAGGCCGAAATCTGGTTTGGCGGCGTTTGTCAGGCTACGTGCGGCTGAGTCAAAACCGAGAATATCGTCGATCACAACCAGTGAGATGATGATTGGAAGCAGCACTTGTAGGGTGGAACTGATGAGCACGAGTACAGAGCTGATGGCGAGGGAGAATTTGTAGGGTTTGAGCCACTTGAATAGTCGACCCAGCAGGTGCACGTTAAGAACTGCACCAGACAAGTCTGCTTCGAACATCGAATAATCACGATTGGGTCCTGTTTTAGCCATATAACCTGGTCAGCTCTGTGTAGCCCGCGTAACAGCGAGGTTGTCATCTTCGCCGCCTTCGCGTTGTACTCTTTCGAGTTCAGCGTAGTATCCGCCGGCTTCAAGCAGGGATTGGTGTGTGCCGATTTCGATAATCTGTCCCTCGTCCAGAACAATGATTCGATCGGCATGCCGAGCAGTACTCACGCGATGAGAAACCATCAATGTCGTCTGACTTTTGCGCAGGCGTCTGAGCTCAGACAATATGTGCTCTTCGGTTTCCGTATCGACGGCGGAAAAACAATCGTCGAGCACGAGCACTGGCGCACGACGAATCAGGCCGCGAGCTAAGGTCGCTCGTTGTTTCTGGCCACCCGACAGGGTAACGCCGCGTTCGCCCACCAACGTGTCGAGGCGTTCTGGGAACTCTTCGATCGTGCTTTTCAGGTCAGCTGACATGGCTGCATCCCAGATGAGGTCGAGGGTGCGATTAGGATCGTCGTAGGTTAGATTGTCTTTCAGTGGTTCGCCGAACAGGAAAGGGTCTTGTGGAACCATAGCGATCTGGGAGCGAACTTGGGCAAGAGGATAGTCCCCTACGTTTAAGCCATCTACTCTAACCGTACCTGGTGCAGGATCGATAAGGCGCACGAGCTGTTTAAGGAGCGTTGTCTTCCCAGCTCCGACGCGGCCCATAATCGCCAGCGTTTCTCCCACAGGTATATGCAGATCGATATGCTTGAGAACATCTACCTCGCTTCCTGGATATCTATAGCTCAGATTGCAAAAGTCCAGATCGCCTCGAATGTAATCAGGGGTCTGACCGGATGGGTGGTTGCTGATCTCCGGTTCGAGGTCCATGACCTCGTGCAGTCGGTCGCTGGCAACGGCTGCTCGCTGGAAAAGGTTAACGATGAACCCTGCGACCCGGAAAGGTTGTACGACCATGTTCACGAACATGAAGAAGGCAACGAAATCACCCACAGGCATTTCGCCTTCGAGAACGAGATACCCGCCGTAGCTCAATATGGTGAGAGAACAGATCGCCGCCAGCGAAGGCATCCAGGCGGCCATCGCTGAATTTATTTGACCTTGTTCGTAAAACGCATCGGCATATGACTGGTTGGTTTTTGCGAAGCGAGCGATTTCATTGTCCTCCTGGACCATCGCCTGAATCGTGCGAATACCGGACAGGTTTTCCTGTACATGGGCACCTAATTCGGAAAGTCGATCCTGGACGTCTTTCGAGGCAATACCCATACGACGTGAGGAGTGCTGGGCGTACCAGAATACAAAAGGCATGGGCGGCAGGAGGAGGAGGGTGAGCATGGGAGAGAAATAGAGCATGAATGCGAAGCCGAAAAGGCTGGCATAGATCAGGATGACCAACAGAATTGTGCCCATTGAAATGAGGCGTTGGATCAAAGAGATGTCCGCGACAGCTCGGGTCATCATGTCGCCGATGGTGTGGCTGGCAAAGAATTCACTTCCCTGGCCCTGGAGTGCCGAGTAGAGTCGCTGGCGCAGATCGTAGGCGACATTGAGCGCGCTTTTGCGGACGTTGAACCGTGCAAAGGTGACCACGGCATAGCGCATAATGACGGCCGCGACAATACCTGCAACGGGCCAGGTGAGATCGAAATTGCCCTCCGTCAGCCGATTTATTGAGATTGCTGTGAGAAAGGGCACGGTCGACTCGAACAGTCGAGCGATCCCGAATGCAATCACGCCGAGAATGAGACGTGACTTGTGTTTACTTAGAATATGGCGAAGCCGCCAGAGAGATGCCCGCATGAAACCCCGGTCTTAAAAAGCTGCGTTGTTAGGTACGCGGGGAAAGGGGATCACGTCACGGATGTTTTCCATCCCGGTTAGGTATAAGACCAGGCGCTCGAAGCCAAGTCCGAATCCTGCGTGCGGGACAGTGCCGTAGCGCCTCAGATCGCGATACCACCAGAGTTCTTCACGTAGCTGGTCATCCGTCATCCGAGCATCAAGCACCGCAAGCCGCTCTTCCCGTTGACTACCACCGATGATCTCACCTACACCGGGCACTAAGACGTCCATGGCCGCGACGGTCTTTTCATCGTCGTTGAGGCGCATATAAAAGGATTTAAGATCTCGGGGATAGTCCGTCACCACCACGGGGCCTTTAAAGACCTGCTCAGTGATGAACCGCTCGTGCTCTGATTGTAAATCTGCCCCCCAACTCACCGGAAACTCGAACGCCTGTTCAGATGACTCCAGAAGCCCGACCGCGTCTGTATAGGACAAGCGCTCGAAAGGCGTCTCGACCACATTGGCCAGCCGGCTGAGTACACCCTCGTCAATGTGTTCTGCAAAAAACGCCATATCGTCTTCTGATCGTGCGAGCACGTCGGCTATGACGGTTTTGAGGAACGATTCGGCCAGGTCCGCGTTGTCAGTGAGGTCTGCGAATGCCACTTCAGGTTCGATCATCCAGAATTCTGCGAGATGCCGGCTGGTATTAGAATTTTCTGCCCTGAAGGTCGGGCCGAAGGTGTAGACCTTTGAGAGCGCACAACAATAGCTCTCTACGTTTAGCTGCCCGCTCACCGTCAGGTATGTCTCCGTGCCGAAAAAATCGTCCCTCACATCCCGGTTGAGGTGATCGAGCGTTGAAACGCGGAAAAGCTCGCCAGCACCTTCACAGTCACTGGCCGTAATGATCGGGGTGTTGACCCAATAGAAGCCCTGTTGATCGAAGTAATCGTGTACGGCCTGGGCGATCCGGTGGCGAACGCGGGAGATGGCTCCGAAGGTGTTTGTCCGAGGTCGCAGATGCGCGACGCTGCGGAGGTACTCGAACGTATGCCGTTTTTTGCTGATCGGGTACGTCTCGGGCTCATCAACCAGCCCTATTATTTCTACCCGGGTTGCCTGCAGCTCGCGATCCTGTCCTCGAGCCTGGGACTCGACCACCTCCCCGCTCAGAACGATCGAGCAGCCTGTACCGAGCTCCTGGATTTCATCGTAATTTGGCAGCGTTTTATCAACGATGGCTTGAATTGAATCAAAGCAGCTACCGTCATGTAGATGTAAAAAAGAAAACCCTCCCTTGGATGTGCGCCTTGAGCGTAACCAACCTTTAAGGGTGACGTTGCTGCCTATGGCCACCTGATGCGTCAGAATCTCTTTGACTGGCGTGGAAGAGGCAGGCTGAGAAGACGGTGGATTGGCAAACGCGTCGGACATGATCAGTTTATAGCCTTTAATAACAATGTTACGAACCAAGCGCCTCGGGCCGTGTCCTGTACTTGATGGATAAGCGGTCCTGACGGTAGACAGTGGGCCTCCTACACGTGGAATCACTCTATGGCACAGGGAACCCGCGCAAGCACCTATTATATCGTGACCGATGCAGTCTTGGGCGGATTTATCGTCTGTGATATGCAGATCTGATCCGCACCAGACAGCCGCCAATTTATAATGTGGACCGCTGAATTAACGGTTCCTTAAATTATTTATTTCAGGAGTGATCCGGATCAAGGACGATAGATCGCAGCGCCTTAAGGTCAGTCGAGGCATTGAATGGCGAATGCGCTTCGACGTAAGCCAGGTCCTGTTCGACGTAACGCCGTTCATCATCGAGGAATCGGGCAACCGCATCGCGAAAGTTCTGATCAGCAATCCAGTGTGCGCTGTAAGTCGCTTGGGGTAGGTAACCGCGTGCGGCTTTGTGCGCCCCCTGCGCGCCTGCTTCGACCTTTTTTAGACCACGAGCGATGGCAAAATCGATAGCCTGGTAGTAACAAATTTCAAAATGCAGGAAGCGGTGGTCTTCGGTGCATCCCCAGTTACGACCGAACAATGTGTCCTCGCCAATGAAATTGATCGCACCGGCAATGTAGCGACCTTCTCGTTTTGCCATGATCAGCAGAACGTCTTCCGGCATGGCGTCACCTATCGCGGAAAAAAACCGTCGGGTCAGGTAAGGGCTTCCCCATTTTCGCGAGCTCGTATCCATGTAGAAGTGATAAAAAGCATCCCAATGCGCCTCGGTGAGATCGTTGCCAGTTACCCATTCAATCTCGATACCATTAGACAGTGCTTCGCGGCGTTCCCGGCGGATATTCTTGCGTTTTTTTGAGGCTAAATCACCGAGAAAGTGATCGAATGAAGAATAACTGCCGTTGTGCCAATGAAACTGCTGATCGATGCGTTTGAGCCAGCCAGCCTCTCCGGCAGTTTGCCATTGCTGTTCAGGCATGAAGGTAATGTGAATGGAAGACACGTCGATCTGTTGGCCGATCTGCATGAGCGCAGAGAGCATAAGTTGTACATCATCCGGACTTTTGGAGGCGCTCAGCAGCCGAGGTCCTGTGGCGGGTGTGAAAGGCACACCGATCTGCATTTTGGGGTAGTACTGCCCACCAGCACGTTGCCAGGCATCAGCCCAGCCATAGTCGAATACATATTCGCCCTGTGAATGGCTTTTAAGGTAGGCGGGTACGACGCCGATGGTTTTTTCTTGGTCTTGCGAAGAGATCACAATGTGAAAGGGTTGCCATCCTGTTTGTGGTGTTGCACTTCCACTTGATTCGAGTGCGTGGAGGAATTTATGACTGAGGAATGGATTATAGGGGTCGCCTGCAGAGCAGCTGTCCCAGATAGTCGCTGAGACTTCATCAATGTTGTGCAGGATCTGCGCGGTATGCCCTTTAGGTTCGTGCATGGTTGTATTTTAGGCTGGATAGGTGGTCACGCTCCATATCGGATGCGTGGCTATTTAAAGATCTGCTCAAAATATTTCCAAAGCCAGGCCTGCAGCCATGGTCATGCCTATTTCACGGCAACGTGTCAGCACATCTTGATCGGGACTTTGATCAACGCTTGCGAGTCGCGAGATGACAGGCTCCTGCACTTTGATAAAAGGGTATCCATTCGCGATTCGTTCGATCGCCCGAATCGCGCCTGTGCCATCGTTCCCTGCACCCACCAGGAGTGCATAAGGAAGTGCCAGAAGTTTGCCTTCAACCTCGTAAAATGTACGGTCCAGGAAGTCCTTGAGCGCACCAGACATGTAGCCAAAATTTTCCGGCGTTGCAAGGATGAGACCATCTGCCCACAAAAGATCATCTGCTCCTGCAGCCGATGCCGTCAGGCAACGTAGTTCGACAGGATCTAATGATTCGTCTGTAGCGCCCCTTCGGGCGGCTTCAACCAGCGCGGCGGTATGTCCGGTTTTGCTGTGGTAGACGATAAGCAGATGCTTCAACGTGATGTCGCGTTGTTTCGTTCAGCCACCTCGAATTTCTTCAGCTAAGGCCGCGAAGCGGTCGAGGCGGGGGAGCGCCGCATCCGGACTTTCACTCGGCAGATTAAAAATCAGATGGTCAAAACCTTGGTCGATTCTGCCCGCGAGCTCTTTGGTGTCGGTTGGCGCACCAAAAAGGGCAAGATCAAGATCACGTACGTCGCGTCCTTTTTCACCGAGGGCCGCGGTCAACTTGTCCATATTGCCTGATCCGAGGCCTCCGATAGGCATCCATCCGTCGGCATACTCGGCGATGCGATCGAATACCCAGGGAGAGTTTGCACCAATCCAGATGGGTGGTCCGCCTTCCTGAACTGGTTTGGGATAGGACCATATTGGATCGAAGTCGACGTGCTCTCCATGAAATTCAGGTTCGTCGTTGGTCCAGATCTCTTTCATGGCGAGCACCTTTTCACGTACCTGCGCCCAGCGTCTGGGGTAGTCTGCGTCATGATTTTCCATCTCTTCACGGTTCCATCCGGCACCGATACCGAGTACAAATCGGCCGCCCGAGATCATGTCTAAGGATGCGCATTCTTTGGCGAGCGTGATAGGGTCGCGCTCAATCACCAGGCAGATACCCGTACCCAGAGCAATGCGGGAGGTAGCTGCGGCTGCAGCGCCTAATGCAACAAAGGGGTCGTGCGTATGCCAGTACATCTTCGGTAGATCACCACCCCCCGGAAATGGGGTTTTGCGGGAAACGGGAATATGCGTGTGTTCGGGAAAGAAAAGACTGTCCAGACCACGTTCTTCGACAGCGGTGGCAAGTTCGACTGGTTGGATTGCGTAGTCTGTTGGAAACATCGTTACGCCAAAGTGTTGTTTCTCGCTGAAAGCCATACATCCTCCGGTTGCGCTCGTGATTAGATGACCTTAATCGTGAGCGTCGAGTCTTACAATGCCCTAAATGTCGGCAAAACTGCCATGGCGACCTTTGCCCGCAGCAAATCGCGCTGCACCGGCACGCGTTTCGCCGGATTGAATGACAGCTCTGCCAAGTTCGGTCTCGTTTGCTAACGCAGCTGGCATGTCCATATTCCATTGCTCGTAAGCAGACAGACGATCGTTACGTAAACACTTCTGTGGAAAACCGCAGAGTTCCGTTGCGAGTTCTATAGCGCGGACCAAAGCTTCGCCAGGGGCCGTCAGGCGATTGGCGAGCCCCATCGTGAGTGCTTCTTCGCCACTCACGGGGCGTCCGGTAAGAATTAGATCCAGGGCATGGCTGGTACCAAGAAGGCGGGTTAATCGAATCGTACCGCCGTCGACCAGGGGGACGCCCCATCGTCGGCAGAAAACACCAAACACAGCATCTTCTGCAGCGACTCGCAGATCACACCATGCGGCGAGTTCTATGCCGCCGGCGACCGCGAAGCCCTCTACTGCGGCGATGACGGGTTTTGATAGCTGCATGCGCGTCGGTCCCATCGGACCGTCACCGCTGCGACGGACACCGTTACCGGAGCCGCTCGCGACGGCTTTGAGGTCTGCCCCTGCGCAGAATGTTCCTCCGGCGCCGGTTAAGATGGCCACGCAGGCATTGTCATCATTTTCGAATTCACGGAAGGCCGCAGCAAGCTGTGTTGCGGTCTCAGAATCCACAGCGTTGCGGACGTGTGGTCGGTTAATCGTGATGATATGGATACGGTCGCGGTGCTCGACTTCGATTGTCATAGCGTTTCCTGGTGGCTGAGACATCGTTATATTACGGTGGTTGAAAGAAAATTATTGGGGAGGATTTATGCGTCTTGATGCACCGAGGATTCAACCGCTGGAAGAAGGGCAGTGGTCAGATGAGGCCGCGGAACTGATGAAACCGTTTCTAGCTCAGGGCCGGGTGTTCAATATTTTTAAAACCCTTGCCCATCATCCAGATCTCGCACGCCGATGGATGGTGTTCGCCAACCACATTCTGGGTAAATCAACACTCACCGAAAGAGACCGAGAACTGTTGATCTTGCGCATTGGCTTCCTTTGCCAGGCTGGTTATGAGTGGGGTCAGCATGTACAGATATCTCGTGGTATCGGCATGACGGATGAGGAGATCCGGCTGTGTCGGACAGGTCCGGAAACCGCTGATATTTCAGAAAAGGATAAATGCTTGCTGCTGGCTGTAGATGAATTGCACGCGGATGCTCATGTCAGTGATGCAACGTGGGCTGGCCTGTCCAGACACTTTGATACCCAGCAGATGATGGATATTGTTTTCACGGTTGGCCAGTACAACCTTGTCTCTATGGCGCTGAATAGTTTTGGTGTGCAATTGGATGATGGTTTGCCCGGTTGGGACATCTGATGCTTCGGCTAGAAAATAAACACGCGGTCATCGTTGGTGGTGGCCAAACCCCGGGTGCTACGATTGGTAACGGTCGTGCAACAGCGCTTCGCTTTGCGCAGGAAGGGGCGCACGTAGCGGTTCTCGACAGAGATCTGGCTTCAGCAGAGGAAACCGTCAGCCTGATTCGTGAGGAAGGCGGTGAGGCGGATGCGTTTGCAATTGACGTAGTCGATGAAGCCTCTTGTCAGAAATCGATGGCGAAAGTGATCGAGCATCTCGGTCATGTGGATATTTTGCATAATAACGTTGGTATTGGTCGAGGAGATACCACGCCGGGACGTATCACGCAGGATGTGTGGGATGATCTGTTTGCGACCAATGCCCGTTCTGCGCTTTTTACCTGTAGAGAATTATTGCCGCATATGCGGCAGCGGCGCGAGGGTGTCATTATCAACATCTCGTCCGTGGCAGCGATTGCAAGCGCATCAAATCTAACTGCTTACAAAGCGTCCAAGGCAGCGCTGAATGCCTATACGCAAGCATTAGCGATTAACAACGCCAAGTACGGGATACGTGCGAACGTGATCATGCCTGGGTTGATGAATACGCCCATGGCCATAGAAGGGTTTGTTGCAGCTGGTCAAGTGCGGGAAGAAGTCATTGCACGCCGCGATGCTGCGGTGCCGCTCAAAGCACGCATGGGCAGTGGTTGGGATGTGGCCAACGCGGCTCTTTTTCTTGCCTCTGACGAAGCCCGCTTTATCACGGGTGTACTGCTACCCGTTGATGGGGGTCAGTCGATAAAGGTGGGTTAGCCGGGGGTTGTCTTGAGAATTGTGATCCAAGTGAGTGTTTTGCTCAGTGATATTCGAATATATTCCTATTTTGTATTTTTATATTCGAAATAGTAATAAACGCTATCAATTCGCATGGTTACGGCGGTTTTCTTACATTCAGTTGTCACTTTGTGTAACAAAAACAGTTGACTCACTGGCTAACGTTAAAAATAATGCCGAAGACCTTTAGTTTGCGTGCTCGACATTCCTTGGTCAGGGCGACGGCAACAAACTGGCTGATTATGGTGTGGCGTGTTCTGCATAGGTTGGCTTCAGCAGTCGATATACGTATATCGGCCATCAGGAGATCGAAACGAGATGAGATTGTTAAACGCAGTGATTGGTTGTACCTTACTGATGCCTGCGTTGCTTCACGTCTTTATTCCTCACAAACCGCTTGCGGCCTATATATTTATGATCATGTACGCTGTTGGCGCGCTCCTTGCCTTTACCAGCATGCATTCCAAAATGGGGATAAGGCTGGCCAGGATCATGGCGCTTGGTACCACGGCGGCGATGTTTTTCTACTTTGCCGTCTTTTTCAAAATGGCACCGCAATTTCACGAAGCCTGGTATCAGTCCGGTAAAGCGTTGGAAGGGATCGGTATGCTTTTGTCTGGTTTTGCCATGATCCCTGTGTTGTCCTGCTTCAGTTGCATGCTCAAAGCTGATTATCGTGAGCAGCTTAAACATCCCACGGGTAAAAAGGCCTTTTTCGGTGTACCCGAAGGTATTCAGGATAAAACCGGCTGAATTCTCGATCTGATCTCGTCTGTCAACCACACCACTGATGGGTTCGTTCGCTGTATATGCAACGGACGCAAGTAGTGACGAATCAGACTGTACCAGTCCATCAACCCCATCGTTCTCCGAAGGGTCAGTCGTGGGGAAGGGAAACAATCTTTGCACATTGGCTCAAGGGATCTGATAAAAATCCTGCATGGAGTTGCGGCTCTATTTCTCCTTATTCTTCTTACCTTTGCCTTTGCCTTTGCCTTCGGCTGTGGTGGTGGCAGAGATAACTTAAGGACCTAATGTGTGTCCGGGTTTATCGCGGTCGAAGTCGCCCTGACGGAATTTTTCGGCAGGTATTTGCATAGGGTCCACCGGTGCACTGTGTGTCCCCTCATGGACGCAGACTCGTTTCGCGATGCGCCACTCGTCCATGCGTTTTTCGTACAAATCTAAATAACGACCATGCCATGTATCAAGGACGTCTGCGTCTGCCTGGAAGAGGTAGGTGACATTGTATATTTCACCCCTTGCATGAATATCATCGTCATCAAACTCGATTGAATGGTTGAGGATGCAATGACTGGTGGCGCGCCAACGGCGGTGGGAGATCATGCAATGCTCAACAAACGTCATGGCGTCGCCGACGTAAGTTCCATGATCGTCGGTAGCGTCTGGCCAGTAAGCTGATTTCATCAGATCAGCATCGAGACGATCTACGCCTCTGCAGTAACGGTGTGCGCAGGCGCGAATGTTCTCAATGTCGAGGAGCTGTTCGACTGAGTAGCCCATATTGGTTCCTTGATCCCTTCATTCTCGACAATTTACGGTGCATGAAAGGTTGTTTCAAACTGTCTTAAACCGATTTACCATGCGCCCGCAGTACTATCGCACAGGAACCATCCCCGTTATGGCGGAAGCAACTCAAAGCATTCGTCGCGCTCGACTACAAGTGATCACTGTCATTGTCGGTATGAGTGCCTTTCACCTGGCCTGTCTGGCAGTTTTTTTCACAGGCGTTAGCAACCTCGCCTTATTTGTTGCTGTAGGCATGTATGTCATGCGTGGCATGGGTGTAACGACGGGCTACCATCGATTGCTGGCACATCGATCTTTCCAGACCAATCGATTTATTCAATTCGTCCTGGCGCTCGCCGGGAGTCTCGCCGTCCAGGGCGGGCCCCTTTGGTGGGTGGCGCATCATCGTGCCCACCACGCGGATACTGATACACACGAAGACATTCACAGTCCGGTCACGCGCGGGATGTGGGCAGCGCATATGGGCTGGATGATGAGCAGCGAAGCGTTCAATGAAAAGGGCTCAAATGCCCGGGACCTGTATAAGTTCCCGGAGATCAAATTTCTGCAGAGACACTATGTATGGTTGATTCTGGGCCAAATGGCCACACTCTACGGCCTTGGGGCCTGGCTTGAAATCAGTGCCCCTGAATTGGGTACGACTGGGCCACAGATGCTGGTCTGGGGGTTCTTCGTCAGCACGGTCTTTACCTGGCATGTGACTTTCATGGTCAACTCTGTCTGTCATCGTTGGGGCAGTCAGCCGTACGATACGGGTGATGCATCGACCAATAATGTCTTTATTGGCATCTTCGCATTCGGCGAAGGGTGGCACAATAATCACCATTTCTATCCCAATTCGGCACGCCACGGATTACGATGGTGGCAACTCGATATCACGTGGTACTTAATCAGGGCGATGAGCCTGGTAGGTCTTGTGTCGGACCCTAAAATTCCGAAAGAGCTTAGGTCTCAGATTGACTGAAGTCGACTATATCTCAGGAAAGGTGCTCGTTATCACAGGTGCCGGGAGTGGCTTTGGACGTCAACTGATGATCGAGTGCTCAGCGCTTGGCGCATCTGTTGTCGGTGCGGATATTTCCGAAGAAGGTCTTGAGGAGACATTGCGCCAAACAAAAAAAACCGGCGGTGCGGCTGTCAGCTGTATAGCAGATGTGACCAAACTAACAGACATGCAGGCAGTCGTTGCCATTGCGGTTGCTGAGTTTGGTCGCCTTGATGTGCTGGTAAATAACGCCGGAATTATGCCGCTGGCCTTTTACGATGATCATGCCGCTGCAGCCGTCGCCTGGGATAGATGTATCGATATCAATATAAAAGGCGTGCTCCATGGAATCATGGCTGCGTACGATCAGATGATTGAACAAGGGCGCGGACACATCGTCAACCTATCATCAATCTATGGCAATTACCCTGTGGTCGGTGCAGGTGTCTATGGAGCGAGCAAGGCGGCGGTAGATTTCTTGTCAGCGAGTTTGCGTATGGAAGCTCAGGGCAAAATTAAAGTCACCAATGTTAAACCGACGGGGGTACCGGCTACGAATCTCGGCTCGGGCGTCGTGAACAATGAAGCCATCGTTGGCATTCTTGGCCACAAAGCCCCGGCCTATCTGCAAATGATGCAAGCACATGCGGCTGATGACTTACCCGCGGAATCCACGGACGTCGATAACATCGAGTATTACGCGCTCGATCCGCAACATTTGGTTGAACAGATCATTCACGCCGTTAACCAGCCCTGGGGTGTGACCATCAGTGACATCACAGTGCGCGCAGCGGGTGATGCGTACCTGCTTTGAACAGCTATCGATTGGGTCCGCGATTCATAGGGTAGGGTTGCCAACGTTCTAACGGAACTTTCGGCAGAACCGTTGGATTGACGCAACTCATCGGCCACTTTCCACGCAATACCAACGCCACTTCACGGCCGACTCTGCGACGGGTTTCAGGGCGCATGCGGGTCGTCGCTGAGGCGACATGCGGGGTGACGACGACATTTTCCATCTTAAGTAATGGATTGTCCTGTGCAGCAGGTTCCTGCTCGAGCACATCGAGGCCTGCTCCAGCGATCTGTCCTTGCTCGAGGGCCGCAATCAGCGCGGGCTCGTCAATGATTGGGCCACGGGCCGTGTTGATGACCACGGCGGTTTCCTTCATGCGCGCGAATGTATCGGTGCTGAAGACATGTTCTGTTTCTTCATTATGTGGCGCATGGATTGAGATATAGTCGCTACGCTCGAGCAGCTCGTGAAAGCTTACGGGTTCAACGCCTTCTTTGGTGGTCTCCAGCTCGCTGACATAGGGGTCGTAGGCAATGATGTTCATGCCAAATGATTTGGCTCGACGTGCAGTACAGTGTGAAACATTGCCAAAACCGTAAAGGCCTAACGTTTGACCAAACAAACGCGGAATCTTACTTAACAGTGGCCGCGCCTCGTACCACTCACCCTCTCTGGCCATGCGCACCATGGTCGGTGTACGGCGCGCCATATCGAGCAAGAGTCCCATTGCATGGTCGGCGACTTCCTCAATAAAAACATCAGGGACATTGGTGACAACCAGACCTGCATTCGTAGCGGCGTCAATATCAACCATGTCCACGCCAACGCTACCGACGCCAATGCAGACTGCTTTCGTGAGCGCATCGATTACCTTGGCATCAATTCGCAGCCCCCAGGAGGTGATGATGGCATCTACATCACGGACACCCTCGGCGAATTCGTCGGGCGTATCTGCCCTGATCTCTACGATGTCCGCGATCGGCCTCAACGCCTCGAGCTCCAGGGACCAGCGTTGTTCGACTGTCTGGTTTTGAGCCTGTTTCGGTAGCTGGATACCGACTTTCTTTTTAGCCATGAGTGTCTCCTCTGAGTAGCTAGGTGGTTTAGTAAGGCATGCCTTGCGTCTCGACATAGAGCGAGTAGATGGACTGTGATGCTGTGATAAACAATCGATTGCGTTTGCTGCCACCAAAGCAGAGATTGGCAGCGCCTTCCGGAAGATGGATCGCACCTATCTTCGTACCATCTGGTGCGAACACTTGAACACCATCGTGGCCAACACCCCCCCAGCCGGTCGCTGCCCATAAATTGCCGTCCACATCGACGCGAAAACCATCCGGCATGGGGGTCCCAAGGTCGACAAATACACGTCCGTTGCCCAATGTTGTGCCGTTGGTGACATCAAATACATGAATGGCATGGGCATGGCCCGGTGTGTGCGATGCACCCGTGTCAGCAATATAGAGTAATGATTGATCCGGAGAAAATGCGAGTCCATTGGGTTTGTTGAGAGACTCATCGACCACTGTTGCCTGTCCGCTGTTGACATCAAGGCGGTAAGTACGCGTGGGGAGTTCAAAAGGTGCACGATGACCTTCGTAATTCCAATGAATGCCGTAGCCTGGATCGGTAAACCAGACACTATCGTCCCGAGCAACCACGATGTCATTTGGAGCATTCAAGGGCTTGCCTTCGAATGTGTCCATGAGGATGCTCAGTGTCCCGTCATGTTCTGTGCGAGTGACGCGACGACTGCCGTGTTCGCAGGTGAGCAGGCGGCCTTGTTGATCGCGGGTGTTGCCGTTTGCGTTGTTAGCAGGTTGCCGAAAGGTTGCGACCTTGCCCGTGTCTTCGTCCCACATGAGCATTCGATCGTTGGGGATGTCACTCCATATAAGTCGTCGGTGGTCGCCGAACCAGACAGGTCCCTCCGTCCAGCGCGCCCCTGTCCATAGTCTCTCGAGGGCGCTTGATCCGAGGACATAAGCACGGAAACGTGAATCAATCACTTCAATGGCGGGGTCGGGATAACGAATGGGTGCGTTCCAGTCACGTTCAATTAATCGATCCGGGTCTTTACTCATGGTGTTGTCCTCAGAGTGTGCGCTTTTTCGCACGCAGCAGGCAGTTTGAATCGACCAGACGGGCCTTGCTCCGTTCGGCCATCTGCCAAACTGTCTGTACAACCTTATCGATCACACTGGTGCCGATGAGGTTTGTTGTGATGTTTTTAATGCCATACCAATATGTGTGGGCGATATCACCATCGAAGAGGTCCGCGGGTTTTAAAGCGACAGTCATATTCACTGAAAATGCGGTATGACTTCTTCCTGTAAGAGCTGGATGCGATCGAGCCCCCCATCGGTCACCCCGCCAAACATGATTTCGGCTATCCCTGCGTCTTTGAAGCCGCCGATGCGATCTATGACATATTGCTTGGATCCGGCCACAGTGCCAGGCCCCAGATTTTTTGTGGCTCGTTCTATAAGGTTCTTATTTTCGGTGACGTAACAGGGCATGAGCAATGTTCGGCGGATCTCATGCGGATCACGTCCAGCGTCCGCGCAGTGTTTTTCAAGTACCCGGGCTTTATGCAGGTAATACTCAAGCGCCATGCCGCCGCCTGCCCAGCCGTCTAAGTTCATTATATCGCCATAGCGTGCAAGTGTTCTCAGTGTCCGTTTCTCGCCTGTACCGCCGATCATGATTGGGATAGGGCGGTCGTGGCTGCCCGGTGACAGGTAGGCTGCATCCAGTTGGTAGTATTTGCCGTTAAAATCTACGGGTTCGTTGCTGTGTATGAGGAGACGAATAAGTGCAACGGCTTCTTCAAATCGATCCTGACGTTCTTTCATGGTTGGAAACTGCCAGCCATAGGCTTCGTGTTCACGTTTGTACCAGCCCGCACCGATGGCCAAGGTGAATCGCCCCTCACTCATGGTGTCAATGGTTGCTGCGATCTTGCTCACGTGCGCCGGGTTACGGTAGGTGTTGCCAAGCACAAGGTTGCCAAGGCGGAGTTTCTTGGTCATGCCAGCGACAGTGGCGATGCCGGACAGTCCTTCGAAGGCAGTCAGAGCCTCACCCGCATGATCGGCACCAGGTGGAATGAAGTGATCAGCAAACCAGACTGAATCCCAGTTTGCCGAATCCAGGGTTGTGACATACTGGCTGATGGACTGCCAGTCCGTTCGATAGACATTAACCTGGACGCCAAAGTCCATATGCATTTCCTTACACTGAATTGCTTTACTATACCGCGAAGATTTACAGATGGCAGGGGCAGCCAGAGAGGTAGTTGTGAGTGACCCGATCGTGCTTTCCGGAGAAAGGACAATTGTCGGTATCGACCCGGATGAAGGGGGAGCAATCACTGCCTACGAAACGGACTTAGGTCATGAGCGACTGCCTTGGTTACACGCTGGCACAAAAGACTTTCCCGCCAGTTTCCCGCTCGTACCTTTTGCCTCGCGGATACTTGATGGCAGGTTCGAGTTCGGCGGCCAGACTGTGGTATTGCCTCACAACAATCCTCCAGAACCGCATGCGATACACGGCCATGGTTGGCAAAATGCCTGGGATGTGACGGAATTCAGTTCTGACAGGGCGTGCTTACGGTACGTGCACGAGGCGGATGCGTGGCCATGGGTTTATGAGGCGGTACAAAAGTTTGAAGTCAGTGGGTTTAATCTGCGCCTGTCTCTATCCGTGCGCAATTTGAGTAGTACACCTATGCCATTAGGGTTGGGCGTACATCCGTTTTTTGTTCGCACGAGGTTTTGTCGTGTACGTGCCCGGTGCACCCACATGTGGGAAACCGATGATGCGCTCATGTCACTCAGGAAGATCCCGTCCAGTCCCGATATGCCACTCGGGCAAGGGGTCGAACCTGCGGCACGGGTGTTGGATAATGTCTTCGCGGGGTGGGACGGACACATGAGAATAGATTGGCCGGAGTGGGGTGTTGGACTAGACGTTAAGGCGAGCCAACCATTGACCCACCTGGTTATCTACAGCCCACCGGGGATGTCTTTTTTTTGTGCTGAACCCGTTTCGAATACGGCGGATGCTTTTAACGTCATGTCACGGGGAGAAGAAGGCCATGGGGCTGTGATTCTGGCATCCGGTGAGACGCTCAGCGCAAGCATAGAGTTCTGTCCCGATTTACAGGGTTAAACAGGATAACGAATGTGCCAAAACATAGCCTTTAGTCCAGCATGATGAGCGCCAAACTGCTCAGTGATGAACAGGTCGCACAATTTCTTGTTGATGGCTATCTGGTGTTAAAAACCGATTTAAATGAGGATGTTCACAGCGCCATTGACCATCGACTGCGAGAAGTGACAGAGCAGGAGTTCTGGCATGGAAACAATGTCGCAGCACGCGTGCCACAGTTGCACGAAATCGTCAGATGTCCGACTGTGCATGGTGCGGTGACCTCTTTGTTGGGAGACGGATATCTCCACCATCCGCACCGTGCAGTACATATGAATACGCCGGTCCAAGACCCTGATCTATTGCTCACGGATGAAATGGACGCGCCGCCAATGGGCAGAGGCAGCACAGCTGGGTCGGGATGGCATCAGGATGCACAAAGCCCGTTGGCGCGTGCCCGTCATCATTTGCCCAGATTTCTGATCGGCTTCTATTTTCCGCACCATACGCCAAAAACGATGGGGCCGACCCGCTTGCAGGCGGGCAGTTACTGGTGGCCGCACCCATTACGGGATGTTTCCGGTGTGGTTGTTCCGGACGACATACCGGCAGGCACGTTTGTGCTGGTGCATTTCGATATGGTGCATGCCGGGTTTACGAATACCTCGCAGCAGGCTCGATTTATGGTCAAGTTTGTGTTCAGCCGCACCAGAAACCCGAACCAACAGGCCTCGCACATAAAGGATCGGCCATGGCGGATGCCCAAATCTTATCGAGCCGAGATTGTCCCGGACAATGCGCTTTCTTTTACCTGGCAGTGGCTCAGCGGCCAGCAACCGGGAAGACTGACGGACGGCGACTTGAGTGCCCTGAGAGGTGGGGACATACAGGCATTGTTAAATGCGACCTACGCCGGACACTCGATTGATGCGTTGGTCGAGCAACTGCGCCGGTTGAAAACCCCCGATGGTCATTTGCGTCATTTCCTTACAGATGCAAAGGGGCATGATATTCCTCGGGATGACCTCACTGGCTATCCGCGGCGCTGGAATGAGCGTGCAGTGGTTATGGAGCCCGAAACCTATGCGCTTGCTGTGCAAGGCGAAGCCGCGCATCCTGCTCTGATTGAACTTTTAGAAGCCGACCCTTGGCTGCAAATTAATGCGCTGTTTGCGCTTGGCGAGAGCGGCTGTGAAGAATCGCTTCCTGTGGTTAGGCAGGCTTTGCATTCACCTTATCAGCAGGTCGTTCGTCAGGCGGTAGAAGCGATTGGCATGGTGGGTGGTGATGCGACACAAACACTCAGTGAATTCTCTCGCCTTATGACACTCGAGCGTGGGCAATGGAGGGTGCCGGAAGTCCAACGGGGCTGGCGTGCACAGGATCAGATCCGGCTCAACATCATGTTCGCATGTGTGGCGCTTTTGCATACATCGACCGATACAGACGGCATCGAGGCCGTGCTCACTTTAGGCCTGGTGGATCAGGGTTATTGTGCACAGGTTGCGGTGGAAGGACTCCGCCGCATCGGATCACCTGCCGCGCTTGAGAAAGCGTTGTCCTACACGGCGGATCGCAGCTGGGACGATACCTTACTTGGTCGCGGGAAGGCTTACTGATCTAGAGCCCAAAACGGTAGCGTAGCTTGATGACGAATAGGTCGACGATCGGTTCATCGATGGCGTCGGTGAACAGGTCACTGAATGTGTCATCCATGCGATCCGGTAAGTTGCTGCCTCGGGTATATACGATGAACAGATCAGATAATGGCCCGAGTTCCCATCGGTAACGTAGCTGAGCTGTCAGACGCGAGACAGTGAAATCATTTAACCGATCCGCAGGGTCTCGCAGCGTACGGATGAGGTCCCCTTCGTTGGCTGGTATTGTGAAGAACTCCTGTTCATCCGCCCGTATCCCTGCCCATTGCAGGGTAAGACGCAGTTGCTGCTTAGCGCTTAGGAATATATCCATTGCAAGCTTAGGTTGGAATTCCTGGGCCTTAAAAGTGAACAGGTTGCGATTGAATTCAGGGTCACTTTGTCCGAAGACAAACTGGTGCAGCAGCCAGCCATCACGGTCAAAATAGTTAAGGTCAAGGTCCAGTGAAAAACGATCATTGGGTCGGAAGGTCATGCCCAGGGCACTGCGTATCGTCCAATCGCCGCGTTCTTCCTGCCGTCCTCCAAGCAAAGCACTTATGGAGAATTTTTTTGTGGTATCGGTGCCGATTGCGAACTCGCCAATTAAGCGGTCTTTGGTTTTGAAGTCACCAAACCCAAAGCTGTTGCGATCGTCCCACCGCCCGGGAAAGTAGTCGAACTCTGTGCGTATTTCATTCAGGTTTTTAAAAGTCCAGCTGTTCCTCAAAAAATAACCGGACCTAACCAGACGACCTTGCTGATTCCACTCGTTGCTGACGACGGTTGAAAATGTTTTCGCCCGCAGACGTTTGAGTCCTCGCCCTGTAGAGTAATTAAAGCGGTAGATGACGTTGCGAGAATCGTTGCGGCGAATAAAACCAAGGTCTCGAATGTTCAGTGTGTCTTCCAGCCAGTCAAGGGTGAGCTTGTGTTCGATTCCTTGACTGGGTTTGTAAGAAATGTCAGCCAGCCCGCCGCTGCCGGTCACATCGTCAACATCACTGGCCATGAATTGACCATCGATTTCCCAAAGCCCATTGGGTGACAACCAATGGGCATCGACCCCGTGCACAATGGCATCATGGTCAGGATAACTGACCATCGTGCCCATATAACCGATAGACCGGCGTCCCCGGCCAGTAGACTCGAAGAGTAGGCGAGCAACGCCAAAGTCACGTCCTTCACCTTCTACACGTATCGTTTGTCCTGCATTGGGCCCACTGTTGATTGTTCCCGGCAGGCGCACATCGTCTTCAGCAGCACCCAATATGCCATATCGAAGGCCGCCTGATTGGCCTGTGACTTTAACGGCGCCTAAAAGGTCGGAAGGTTTACCCCGTTGAAACCCCTCGACGCTGACATCGTCGGGTATGTCTATACGAGGTGGGCCGCCTATACGCCGGGTGTTGAGTAAGGTTGTTGGTTCTGGATTAAAGGTCGTCGTTGTTTGCCGCGATCCCGTGCCCGAGGGCCCTCTGCTGAAAACACGACTGCGCGGTGTGGTTTGAAAGACTTCGCGACCTTCAAGGAAAAACAGGCGTTTTTCGGGAAAAAAGGTTTCGAATGCTGTCAAATTGACCACCACATCGTCCGATTCGACCACACCGAAGTCTGGATTAAGGGTGGCGGTAATTTGTAGGTTTGAACTTGGTTTCCAGGAAAGGTCTACCCCGGCCCGGTATTCATCTTCGTTGTCTATTTCATCCAAGGTATAGGAAAGGTTGGGGTAGATCTCCAGTTGGCGTTTAGGCTCGACGCCAGGTGTCTGCATCTGCGCGAGCACTGACATGAAGGCTGGGGCGCGAAAAGCAAGTGCAGGCCATGTCCATCGCTCGTCGAGATAAGCCACTTTACGGCTGAAGTAAAAACCGAAATTTCGGTTGCCATCGTTCGAGTCCGGCATGGTCATCATCGACCAGGGCAGGAAGATCTCGGCCGACCAGCCATCTTCAAGTTCGGCCGTTGCGCTTTCCCAGGGACCGTCCCATTCACGAGAAAACTGGCGTTCTGCTGCTACCTTGCCGTCTTGCACGGAGCCGCCGAGGTTTACTGTGAACCAGTAACCGTAAAGCCCTTCACCTGATGTATCCAGTGTGATGCCCCAACCGTCTCGATTGAGAAATTCATCCCGACTGGACAGGCGCGGCAACAGGGTGTCTGGGGGTTGCTGCATATGTGCGCCGAGATAAAGGCCTTTGTTGGTGTAGAACATGTACTGCAGGGTGGCATGGTGGGGCGCTTTCATCGTGTCCGGGTCGGTGACGATCATGTTGTCGTAGACGGGTAGGCGTTGCCAAAAAGGTTCGTCCAGGCGCCCATCGAGCTTCAGGTCAAATTCACCTTCTTCGAACCGGGTCAGGGTGATGTCCACTTCCGGGCCTTTAGAACTCAATATGATCGTGCCCATGTTCGACGATGGAAGCGGTAGTCGCTCTTTGGCTTGCATATCTCGCGGAGAAGCAGGTATGGATCTGGCAGACGGAGCCGGTATTTTGTCTTCCAAGTTTGATTTTTTCTGTAAACGCGTTCGCGCAAGAAATTCATCTGGGAGGGTATTCTCTGATACCTGGGTGGCCCAGGGGTCGGTGATACCGACACTGGCTGCCTGGGTGCGTGCGGAATTTATATCGTGCCCATCCGCTGGAATCAGAACGACGCGAAACATCCTGCCGCCCTTGACGCTTGCCTCGACGATGAGTGGCTGCAGATCAATCTGGTCTTGAAGCTGGTCTCTGAGCGCTTCTGCATATGCACGGTTGAGGAATGAACCGAGCACCAGTGCCTCTCGTTCTGCCTTGGCGCTCGCAGGCAGAGCGCTCAATACAATGAGTGATAGTGTCCAGGTAATGGTACGGAGCACTGGGTTTCCTAACCTGTCGGGCAAACGGTGCATTGTAAATTGAGTAGCCGGGCGTTGTCTGTTTTTTCGTGGTTTGAAACTGAGCGGCGTTAAATCTAGCGCCTTCGCTGGTTATCATGTGCCGGACTTTTGAGGTATTGCCTCGGCGGTTATCTTGGCGAAGACAGATACAAGCTGCACACCCTTTGACTAAACCTGTGGGATGTCCTTTGGAATTAAGCGGAACGCGACGCACGCAGCGAGCGCAAATAACCCCGAGAACACAATAAAGGCGGGTAGGTAACTGCCTTGCGTATCGTAGATAAAGCCGATCAGTGGCAGCCACGATATGGTCATTGGAAACATACATAAGCGAAGTGATCCATAGGCACGCGCGTACTGTTCGGTGGAAAAGAGTCGAGAGAGGATCGCTGCGCGCACGGGCACCATGCCACCAAAGCCGAGACCAAAAAGCGCGCCGGCGAGAAAAAGTAGGTTAAAGCTGGAGAAGAGGGAAAAACAGATCATCGCACCCAGACAGCATCCGCACGACATCATCGCTGCAATACGCGGATTTACACGATCAATCAGTGCTCCAAACATGGGTTTGCTGGCGATAGCGACAGCCGAGGTGAACGATAGAATAAGGGTCGCTCGGTACTCATCGATGCCCAGTTCCGTGTAGTACAAGAAAAGATGTACGTTAAAACCTCCAAACGTGCCTGCCATGAGGCCGAACGTAAAAACGACGCCCCAAAAGGGTACTGAGCGCATGAAACTTAAATAGATTCGAAGTTCCTCGAGGAATTTCTCGATCCGAGTACGACTCGGACCTTCGGGCGAATCTACTAACAAAAGGTCCGGTGACGCCTGTACGGGAGGATCTCCATCGGGACCGAGTCCGAGTTCTTCTGGGTGTTGTCTAACGAGTATTAGCACCAGCGGAAAAACGACGAATGTAACGATCGCGGCAAATAGGATATAGCTCATGCGCCAACCCAGTGTATTGAGTAGATACAACGCGATAGGCGACATGACCGTGCCCGCGGCGGAATAACCCATGATGGCAATGCCCAGGGCGAATCCGCGGCGACGGTTAAACCAGTTCACCATAAGTTTTGTGTTGGCAGTTGTGCCGATAGCCCCCATACCCAAGCCGAGAAACAATGCAGCGGTGATGCTGAACTGCCAGAGGTTTTGAACCTGGGATAAGGCCACAAAGCCAACGGCGACAAGGATTGATCCCCATGCCATGACCCGTCGGATGGGGAAGTGGTCTAACAGATAGCCTAATACAGGCGCAAAACAGGCGCTGACGACCGACACTGAGGTGAATACGAGCGAAATCTCTGTTCGGGACGCGTCAAAATCGATGATCTGATCGCGTACGAACACGCCTCGGGAGTACAAATAAACACTACCACCAATAAATCCAAGTAGAAATGTGAACGCCGCGAGATAAGCACCGTAGAAGACGCGGCCGGTTTTGTTCAGGAGCGTTCTCCGTTTATGTAGGTTGCACGGCCGGTTCGAGCAATGCGTCGCTCGTTGGTTTCGTCCAGCCAGTCCGGATATCGTGGCCTTGTCATATAGCGTGCAAACCAATCAGTGAGCAGGGCTCTATCTGCGATCACCTCGCCCAGGGCACTTTGAACTTTGTCAATGGTGGCTTCTGATATATTGATGTCTCCGGATCTATTGGGTTCGGTGGGATCGCGATAGTGGCGGAGATCACCCAATGCCTCGAGTTCGATGGAGAGATCGGCGAGCATTTCAGCCATGCTGGGTGAGCGAAGACCGACGGAGTAGGTGATCGAAGGCGTTAATGCTTCGCCCCAGTGCGCAATGCACGGCGGCAGATAGAGCACATCGCCTGGCTCGGTTATAAATTCAGCTTGGGCCTGGAAATCTTGCATGATGCGAAGGCCACCATCGGTGTTCAGTTTGGTGGACTCATCGCAGGTCTGCCCGATCTGCCAGCGTCGCCTCCCTTCAACCTGAACGAGGAAGACGTCATATAAGTCGAAATGGGGGCCAACGCCACCGCCTTTTGTCGCGTAGCTCACCATGATGTCGTCGAATCGCCAACTGGGCAGAAAATCGAAGTAGTCGTACGTTTTTCTGACTTTGGGTAGCCAGAGGTCGACAGCGTTTACCAGGAGAGTCCAATGGCTTGTGGGTAAGTGCTGGAAGTCCTGTTCACGTATTGGCCCGTCTTGAGACTGCCATCCCTGCGCATCTTTCTTAACGATGCGGGATTCGATGGGCACCTCCAGCGCTAGACCGGCGAGCTCCTCGGCGGTGATGGGATTGGAGATGTCCAGGCCCTTTTCGATGAAGTGAGGGGCTCTCTGCCAGTCTTCGCGCAGAAAGCGCTCGACGTCAAAATTGACGAGGGCGGATGGCATGACTGTCCCGGCCGTCTAGTCGCCAGCAGCCAAGTTCGCCTGGACGCGTGCACCTCGCAGGATGTTGCCCACTGCCTGATTACCTTCGTGGCAGGCGTATTCGAATATCTTGGATCCTGCACGCGCTTCCATGGGTAGTTCCACCGTCCAATCCGACGTATATATCGACGGGTCCGAAATTCTTGCCTGCCAGATAATCGTGTCTGCATCAACACGGCGAAAACGCTCCACGACCTTGAGCTGTTCTGTTGACTTGATGCCCTTTATGCGCCCCTGAGAGAAGCTGTTGGCGATCCAGCCCTGATCGTTAAAACCCATCGTTTCGACAACCAGCGTGTCGTTCTCCCAATGACCTCGCGGCTGACCATTCCAGGATTTGACGTCCAGACGCGGACTGTCATCAAGAGGAATCACGCGCGCTTCGTGAATCATCTCGTAATAGATCAGTACGGCATCCTCCTGTTGGAAGATACGGTAGTAATTGTTGTAACCCGCGGGGAACATACTGCCGGGTATGCCCCTGGTAATACACCGGTCCCACACGCTCATAAACTCAGGATCGTTATAGGACGCACTGGCTGATGCATTGCGCGCTGCAACTGCTTCTTCGCGAACCGGTACGCGTCCATTGGGAGGGTCGATGACCTGCGATGTCCGTCCGGTGCTGGCCACGGCAGAGCCGTTGTCGAGCCATCCGAGATTGTATGCGCCGACGTTAGCGCCTTTCGGTGGTGCTTCGTCGTTTGGCTCGACAGGTGCTGCGTCGCGCTCAAGTGCAGCAATCTTACGTTCAGCGATTGCGCGTGCTTCTTCTGCCGTAAAAAAGGCTTTATTGGCCTGATTTATGGGACGTTCGAAGGGTGTGAGTGTTTCGTTCGACCAGACGCCTTGCAGATCTGGCGCACCCCACGGTAGCAGGGGTGTTTGCCAATTATTGGCGAAAGCAGGCGCCACGACGACGCTGAATAAGACAAGATAGATGAGGTGTTTCATATGCGTGATCCTTCTCCCTTAAGGGAAGTGTATAGATAGTCCCCTTAACGTTCGAGGAGGTAGGGTTAAGGATCTCTCTTCTTTCTTTATATTCCGCAGGATATTCCGCAGGATATTCCGCAGGATATTCAGCAGGTTGGCGGTGTGACTGAACTGCCTGCCGTGCCAAGCAGGATCGCCCCGATCCCCATCTTACAGCCCTTAGCGCATAGGCTTATGGACCAAAACGATAGCGGATTTTGAATACAAAGATATCCTGCAGTGGTTCTCGCCAGGCGCGATCAAAAATATTTTCGAACTCATCACCCTGAAGTAGCGAGTATTTGTCAGCCTGGCGGGTATAGACCAGAAAAATATCTGAAAGGGGTGCGATTTCCCATCGATAACGTAACTGCAAACTGTACTGTGATACCGAAAAGTCGTAGTCCGCTGGGGCGTTAGGCCCTTGCGGTTTGGCGATGCTCAGTAATTTGCCTGGCGTATCAGGAATGCGGTAGAAGTCCTGTTCTTCGGCTCGAATGCCGACCCAAGAAAATGCCAGCTTGAGTTGTTGTTGGGCACTGAAATAATACTCAAGCGATAGATTAGGGATGAATTGCTCTGCCTCGTAGGTTCCCATCTGATTGCCCTGTTGATGCAATAACCAACCATCCTGTTTGCCATAGACGACGCCGAGGTTGAGGGCCAGACGGGAATTTGGTTGCCATGTTATAGAGCCACCGGCTGTGTATCCGTGACCACCTTCTAGCTCCTCTTCTTTATAGCCAGCCTGCAAACCGTATTGCCAGCTTTTTGTGGTATCGGAATTCCACATAAGACTCACATCGATGCGGTCGTCGACACGAAATGTGCCGTTGCCAAAACTGTTGAGGTCATCGTAAAAACTTGGTGTATAGCTTACGTGAGCCAGCAGCGTCGAAAGGTTGTTCATACTGAGTTGATCTGAAATGTGAATGCCTGCACCGTTCATCAGGGATTGGGTGACGCTCCTTTGCACAAAGCCGCGGACATCGAGGATGTTTTCCCTTGCCCAGCCCAGATTTGAAGCCGTCCACGTCAGCGCGGTTCGAATTTTGTACTCATCATTTCTTTCTAAAAAGCCCAGATCATTGATGTCAAAATTTTCGTCAAAATATTCCAGACCAATCTTATGTGTCAGCCCTTGCTTATAGAGCATTTCGAAATCTAGAAATCCCCCGTAACCTTTTTCCGCGACCCCATCGATGTCCGAAGTCATGTATTGGCCATCGACCTGGAAACCACTATTGGCGGTTCGATAATGCCAATCTATCCCTTGTGCCAGGGCATCCCGGTTTTCATGTAATACGGCAGTAGACAATAGGCCGATGGCCCGATAATCGCCGTTGCGGCTGGTCTCATAGAGTAGTCTTGCGACACCGTAATCTTGCCCGTCCTGATAAATGTTGGCGGGGCCTGTCTGCTTGTGAGCATCGAATTTGACTTCGTCCTCGATTGCGCCCAATACGCCGTATCTGAACGGACCAATCTGGCCCGTTGTTTTCACCGCACCGATCAGTTCGGTACGTTGCACAAGTTCGCGCTGAGGGATATTCACATCTGACCCAACAAGCGGCGCGCGTGGTTTACCGCCAATGCGGCGAGTATTCACCATGGTATAAGGAGAACCGGACATACCGATATCACTCATTCCCATGCTGTTGGTGCGCGGCGTCGCATTAAAAATCTCCTGGCCCTCGAGAAAGAACAGACGTTTTTCAGGGAAGAATGTTTCTGTCGCCGTCAAATTGGCCACCACGGCGTCTGATTCAACATTGCCGAAATCCGGGTTTATGGTGGCGTCGAGTTGTAAATTACTGGACGGGCGCCAAAAAAGGTCAGCGCCAGGGCGAATGTCCTGTCTTTCTTCAGTCCAGTCGTAAGACGCAGACAAGAAGGGATAGACGCTCCACTGCTTGCGAGGAGAAATATTTTCTAATTCGACCGGCTGCATCAGTGACATATACTGAGACCCGGTGTAGCGGATGGGTGGCCAGCCCCATTCCTCGTCCTTGTAGGCCACTTTGCGCATGGTTGCGACTTTCATGGTGCGCACCTTCCCGCTGTTGGGCATGGTTACGATTCCCCAGGGGACGAATATTTCCGCAGACCAACCGGTATCCGTTAGGCTGCTGCGCGCGTAAACAGCACCGTCCCAATCTGGCGACATACGCATCTCGGGCAGCATGGTTCCATCCATTAGGGCGCCGCTCGAGGTAATACCGAAAAAGTAGCCATATTTCGATTCGCCGGAGGTATCTAACATGAGTCCGAAATTTTCTTGATTGACCATGAAGAAGGTGTCACGCCCGGCAGGTCTGCTGATGATGGTCTCGACCGGTTGCTCCATGACACTACTGACGTAGAGGCCCTTGTCGCTATACATCATTCTCATATTGGTCTTGTGATTTCCAGCCGCGAGGGTATCGGGTCTGATCACCTTATAATCATCAATGACGGGGACCGTTTGCCAGATGGATTCGTTGACGATGCCGTCGATTTTTATCGTATGTTGTTCATCGTCAAAGCGGGTAAGCCGGAAGGGTTCGCCTGGTTGAAATTCTGCATAAAGCGGATCGGTGATGTAACCGGGGTCGTTCGATTGAAGGGTTTCGACCGGCTCTTTAGGTGCGGTTTCATCCCGTTGCACGGTTTTTGTTTTTGCCGCCGTTACCGATTGACTAGTTCCGGGCGTGCTGGGGTACTGCTGTTTGCGATCAGGGCCAGCCTCAACAAGTAACCAGGCGCCTTGATAACCCATGGTAGAAAGCGTGGCAAGCCGATTTCTGGCCTCTTGCTCATTGGAAAATGGTCCGAGCAGGACGCGATAGAACGATCCTGCAGACGTGTTGGCAGGGCGAATGGATAAGTTTTTTGAAAAGTCTGACTTTGCCTTGAGGATGTAGGACTCAGCGTTTGTTTCGGACTTAAAACTTGCCAGTGACAGATTGTAAGTATCTGCGTGGCTCAGACTAATGTTGGTTATAAGCCACGTTGCCAACAAGATTTTCGGAAACTTCAAACGCGACCCTCCAAATGGCAGTCGTTGTAATGGGTGAATGTGTAATGAAAGCATTTTTTCCGTAAGTTGGCGAGCATAGAGGGGAGTTTGTCGCGTCTCGGCCCACGGCAAATACAATAACAACAGGTGATCGCTCTGTGCGCACAATTTAGACGCGAGTCGCACCTTAGGCAAAGGCTCGAATGAACAACACGCAATTGTCAGTGAGAACCGAATATTGACCACGGATGAAATGCATGGGCTCGTCGAATCCTGAGCCAGATGTCGGAGGGCTTCGAACTTGATCCGCGCGAGAATTACGATCAGGTGCCGCCTACTTAGTTCGGCGGTGGGCGGTTTTCGGTACTTAATTTTCGGTACTTAATTTTCGGTACCTAATAGAAACGCTCAAATGGATTTACTGTTACGTCTCCTTATTTATCGAGCGTTAAGTCCATTTGGTCGGGTTGCGTTAATGAATTCTTGCATGGTGCTGGAAAATCCTCGCGATTATCTGACTTTAGGATCAACGATATGCGTTTTTTACGACGAGAAGGTTCAGTCCTCGTGCGCGTAGACTGTCACTTGGGGGGCAGCTTGAGTGGCGTCGTCCAGATACGGAGCGTTATGTCGTTGTGAACCTGAATTCGACACGCATTGCTGCTTCCCGAGCACAGGGGCAGACGCTATAGTTAATCGACCTTGCACGTTCGGGGAGAAATTAACATGCCAACGGTTGCATCGAACGGTAGCTTTGAGGATGGCTGGCAAGTCATGGACCTGGCTGAACTGAAACATCAGCTCACCGGAGACTCGGTGGAGTACCTGGAGTTTCTGAAAGTTCCTTCATTGAGCTGTGGTCTGTACAAACTCGCCGCGGGCAGCAAGGACATGCAGGCGCCCCATGATGAAGACGAGGTTTACTTTGTCCTGGAAGGCAAGGCCCGCATGCGTTTTGACGACAAGGAACAGCAGGTCCAACCGGGTATGTTGCTCTACGTCGGGGCGAGCATGGAGCACAGTTTCTTTGAGATAGAAGAAGATATGTTGTTGCTGGTATTTTTCAGCGCCTGAACTTTACATCCCGGCGGTGGGTAGGAAGTTTTGATTGAGCGTATGTAGCCGATGTGCCCGGGCGGGTAGTACGAAAGCCCCGTCCGGACCGACTCTGTAAATTTCATGCACTAAATCACATGTTTTGGGGCGATTGGTCGCGTCGTAATTACGGCAGATCAACATGCGGATTTTCTGAAGATCAGTTATGCTATCTGGCTGTTTATTCAGTAGTACCCACGTGTCAGAACATCCACTTGATCCTATATTTCATCCCCGAGCTGTCGCCGTCGTCGGTGTACGGTCTTCGCCCACAGCGAGCATGATGGGAAGTTTTTACCAATCGCTTCTTGAGGCGGGCTTTGCGTCGATCGGCGATGTTTATCCTGTCAATCCTAAAGTTGACGAAATTGATGGCGCGACCTGTTATCCCACGTTACTCGATACGCCGGACCCTGTTGATCATGTGATCTCGCAGGTTCCTGCATCGGCTGTTCCCGAACTGGTCGATCAGTGTGTGGCGAAAAAGGTCCGGTCTATCCATTTTTTTACAGCCGGATTTTCCGAAACGGGTGATGAGAACATGGCGGCTGTGGAACGCCGTATGATCGATAAGTTACGCCAGGCTAACATCCGCGCGATCGGCCCCAATTGTATGGGCCTTTACGTACCTTCCAGCCGCCTGGCGTTCATGAGCGGGTTTCCGATGGAGGCTGGCAACGTATTTTTGTTGTCTCAATCCGGTGCAAATGCTGGTGAGATTGTGCATGGGCTTGTGAGCCGCGGGATTCGATTTTCCAAAGTTATTTCTTACGGTAATGGTGCTGATCTCCGTGCTCACGATTTTCTCGACTACGCCGCGGCAGATCCCGAGTCTGATGTGGTAGCCGCCTACATTGAGGGCGTACAGGATGGTCGTGCGTTTTTTGATGCCTTGAAGCGCTGTGCGCGGGTTAAGCCCGTCGTTATTCTCAAGGGCGGGCGAACCCAATCCGGCTCCCATGCCGCCCACTCCCACACAGGCTCACTGGCGGGGTCGATAGAAATATTTGATGCCGTTTGCCGCCAGGCCGGTGCTGCTAGAGCTGAGACAATGGAAGAACTTCACGACCTCGTGGTTGCTGCAACAACCAGCACTTGTCGCGTTACTGGCCGCGGGGTTGCCCTGTTTGGCGGCGGCGGTGGCGGTTTTGCGGTCTTGTCTTCAGATGCGATCGACCGGGAGGGACTTGAGGTGCCTAAATTTCCACAAAGTGCCATCGATGAAATGCGTGAGTACATTCCCGTAGCGGGCAGCAGTGTGAACAACCCGATAGATGCTTTTCCGCCTGAGGAACATCTGGAGGATATGTTGCGTCTTGTGGCGACGGCGGAAGGGATCGATAACGTATTCATGTCACCCATGACAGGTTGGCGCCCGCCTGGCAGTAGCTCAGCAGCCGGGCAGTCAAGCGGCGCTTCGGTGGACAAAGAAGAAGATTCGGCTACGGATAAACTAGCAACCAAGGCCGCAAGACAGATGTATCAGCTGCAAGACGATACGGGAACGCCTGTTGTGGGCATTCTGCGCAGTGGCCGCATGGCGCGCATGATGGGGCTGGACATGGACGAGATCTGTCTGGCGGCGTATCGCGATGGCATCGGCACGTACGGCAGCGTTACGCGAGCGGCCCGCACCGTCGCGCAAATGCTTGACTGGAAGGCCGCCCGAAAGGGGTTGCCGGATATATTTGGGAGTGGGAATTGAGCCGTCAACAAATGTGTTTTGGAAGCATGCCTGAATGAACATCGAATCTGTTGTACAACAAGCGAGAGTTGAAGGCCGCAGTCTTTTGAATGAGATCGAGGCTAAGCAATTGCTCGGTGAGGCGGGTGTACCTGTCGCGCAGACGGTACTGGCGACGAATGAAGAGGAAGCCCGAATCCAGGCTAAGAGGGTTGGTTATCCCGTGGTGTTGAAGATCGTATCGCCTGATATTACGCACAAAAGTGATGTCGGTGGGGTGAAAGTGGGGCTTGATGACGAAGCAGAAGTCACAGCTGCTTATGCAGAGATTATCGACAACGCCAAGGCAGCAGAACCCGAGGCTGCAATCACGGGCGTGGCTGTACAACATATGGCGCCGGCCGGAACTGAAGTGATCGTCGGCATGACAACAGACCCACAGTTTGGCCCCGTGGTGATGTTTGGACTTGGCGGCATCATGGTTGAGGTGATGAAAGATGTTACGTTTCGTGTGGTACCCATAGAAGATCGTGACGCGACACAAATGATTGACGAGATCAAAGGTGTCGCCATTCTGGAGGGCGTGCGTGGCCAGGCCCCCGCGGACAAGAAGGCCATCAAAGATGCTATCTTGTCGATATCCCGGTTTGTAGAGGCCCATCCTGAGGTGCAGGAGATCGATCTCAACCCGATGATGGTCTATGCCGACGGTGCTGTTGCTGTTGATGCGAGGATTGTGATCACCGACAGTTGAAAGCTGTGACTTCCTGGGTGACCGAGCGCGAACGTGTTGTATTTATTCATAAGGATGCCAACCGCATACCTTGCCATTTATCTCCTTGAGGTCAGCCCGGCACCACATTGCTGAGCATTGATGTCTGCAGCAGAAGGGGAGATGCCTGTCTGGTCGATACGTATGATGCAAACCCGACGCGTCCGAGTCTTGGTGTTTCTGCGCGCAGGGTGAAAAAGCCTACATCGTTTCATCTGTCCTCTTCTATAGAAAGGCAACCTATAGAAAGGCAACGTTTCTGAAGAAAATTCGGTTTATGCGTACCATCAGAAACAATTTCAAGCCAATGAGGGAGGTCAAGGAATGAATTGGGAAGCACTGGGTGCTATCGCTGAGCTGTTTGGCGCGATAGCCGTATTACTGACACTGGTCTATCTGACCATCCAGATTCGCCAAAATGCCAATGCGATCATTCAACAAAATAAAGTTGCAACTGCCCAAATCATGCAAAATCGAGGCGATACGCTCATCAATTTTTTTGCCATGGGTTTAAACGATGAAAAAGCACTGGCAATATTTTCATCTTTGTTTCAACGCTCAGATCTCGACTCGACGAGAGAATTTCTTGTCGTTAACACGGCGAGGGCTGTTTGGGAAAACATGTTCCACCAAAATAAGGCAGGCTTTCTGCCCGAGGAATACTATAAAGAAGGTGTCGTCACGGCTTTAAAGCTTGCGGGTCCTAAATTTCTCGAATCCGACACACCCATGTCTGAAGATTTCAGGGCAGAAATTGTGAGGTTACTCCAGGAGCAGGAGGAAAATTTTTCCTCGAAGGCTGGTTAATGGGCTACGCCAAAATTGATACAGGACAAGAAAATAGAGGGTTGATTCGATTGACCAACGTTCCACTCCTTAAATCTAATCCTTGCTCTGTCGTTCATTGGCAAGGACCAGTTTTATCTCATCAGGCAGGTCTTTGTGGACTTAAGAGTTGAGTAATAATGACCAGGACGTTTGTCTCGGCTCGTATGCAACAACCAGGATAAGTGACTGCTGTTGCTCGTTCGTACCGATCAACACATCAGTCGGCGGGGATAAAATCCCAGATAATTTACCCGTTGTTATTGCTATGGTAAGTGGTTGAGCTAACCCCAAGGAATTGCACATGCGTTATGGACCTGACAATGAGGGCATTACTTATGTTGCCCACGATTATGATGAGCAAACATTCTATACGGGTGAGGTGGATTTAAATTACGCAAAAACCGGTGATTCTGCGTTGCCAGCCTTACTTCTCATTCCGGGGCAAACTGAGTCCTGGTGGGGTTATGAGGCAGTGATGCCATTACTTGCTGAACATTTTGAAGTTTTTGCAGTGGATTTGCGCGGCCAGGGACGCTCAACGCGGACACCCGGACGCTACACCTGGGATAATTTCGGTAACGATCTCGTACGTTTGTCTGACGGCGTCATACGAAGACCACATTATGTCGCAGGGCTTTCGTCCGGAGGTGTCTTGGCAGCGTGGCTGTCTGCTTTTGCACCTCAGGGAATGATTAAGGGCGCTTATTATGAGGATCCACCTCTATTTGCTGCAGAACTGATGCCGGGATGTGGTCAAGGTATTCGTCAAGGCGCCGGTCCACTGTTCAAAATTCTGAGCAAATACCTTGGTGATCAATGGAGCATCGGCGACGTGGCGGGCCTGCTTGAGGTGGCACCGGATGAATTGCCACCCTGGATGGCTCAGATGATGCCTGGGATGGTGGGTTCTCCGGAAGCACCTGGGCAATCGATCAAAGAATATGACCCTGAGTGGGGTCGCGCGTTTTGGGAAGGGTCGGTTGGTGTCGGCTGCGATCACCAACAGATGCTGAGCCAGGTCAAATGCCCTGTCTTATTTACCCACCATGCAAGACAGGTCAACGAGCAGGGCTTCCTCATGGGTGCGATCTCTGATCTGCAGGTTCAACGTGTTCGTGAACTTGTCGAATCTGCGGGGCAGACCTTTACTTATGAATCTCTGCCGGAAATGCCGCATTCTTTGCATGGCGCAGACCCTGAACTGTATGTCAGCACCCTGACGAGATGGGTGCAAGGGCTGGATGGATAGAAGCGCAAAAGGGGCCAGCCAAAACCTTATAGAGGGGTTAAGACTGGTTGGAAAGCATCTCAGTTGTCGTAAAGGTACTCAATCTCATCGTTCACGAAAGTATATCTTGGGTGCTTGTACCAACCATAAATAAGCGATTTGCGTGGCTCTTTGTGAATTTTCGTCTGAAAGACCTGCAGTCGCCCATTTTCAGCTTTTAGCCAGAAATCGATGTCATAGAGTTTGTCTACTTCGCCGTCCACATGAAAATCCGTACAGGCAAAGTAGACGTCATCGTTGATCTGGCGAACGGGATCGTGAATTTTTGCAAATCGCAGTGTAAGGTCCTGGGCCTTGACGTCATCGTGTGTCAGAAACAGACCGGCCTCATCTAAGGTTATGGCCAGATGGGCATGCATGGCTTCCTTTATATCTGTGGCATAGAAGACTTCCGGATTACCGTTTTCGGCATTTGCTGCAGAAAATCCGAAAAATAATGGAAGTAACAACAGTAATAACTGTGCAAACAGAGAAGCTTGTCGCGACTCGATATGAGATTGGCTAGCCCACTTGTTGATGGTCACCTGAAATTACTGGGCTTTTTTTAAATTAGGTTTCCTTGGATTTGGCGGTTTTCCCAGCATGCTCTTTGGCGGTTTTGCCAGCGTGTTCTTTAGCATCAGCCGCTTTGCCCGCATGCTCTTTGGCATCGGCCGCTTTGCCAGCGTGTTCTTTAGCAGATTTGCCGGCATGTTCTTTGGCATCGGCCGCTTTGCCAGCATGTTCTTTGGCGGATTTGCCGGCATGTTCTTTCGCATCAGCAGCTTTGCCAGCGTGTTCTTTGGCTTTTTCGCCGTCAGCGTTATGGCCTGCAGCCATGACGGTCCACGGGGTTAGAAGCAGTGCAAGTATCAGTACAATTTTTTTCATCAGTTCTCCCAATAGATCTTTGATAACTTACCACAAGGTGGCCCCTCAGCGATAAGCGTTTGCGTGTCGTTCCCTGCTACAAGGTTGGGCGCGTGCTCAACCTCAAGTTACGGGTTTTTAGTGGTTCGAGCAACAACTGTAAAGGGGATAACACCTGCTCGCGACCCTCAGGCAAGCCCAAGGCCCTGGTTTGCAGGTCTCCCCTTGCAAGCTTCGGTGCCCGGGAACCAAACAGCGGATCCCAGAAACTGAAGATGGTGGAAAAGTTTTGGTCCCCGTAGGTCCGGTCAACTAAATGGTGTGCTGCATGGAACCTGGGCGTTACGACAATGGGCGCGATGCGCTGTTCAATCCTGTCGGGTAGATCGACATTGCTGTGATGCATTTGTGCGCACAGGCTGACCAACGCCTCAAACAGGAACCAGGCAATGGCTGAAGGTCCCCAGATAACGATCCAGAATGCCTTGACGATGGATGAAATGAGTAACTCTCCCGGATGGAAACGTAATGCGGTAAAAACGTCCATGTCGTTGTCCGAGTGGTGTGCTTTGTGGAAACGCCAAAGAAATCGTACGCGATGATTGGCTCGGTGCCAGAAATAATCGAAGGCGTCCAGGACAACGATAGAGATCACAAATTCCGGCCAGCCATGTAAACCGAGCCAACGCGAAATCCCCCAGCCCATTTGTTCTACGTAGACGATCCACGCCAGCATCGGAACGTAAACAAGCAGCCGTGTCATCGTCGTGTTTAGTACTGCGACAGCAGCATGCAGCGTGATCCGTCGTGCTAAAGGTGTGGTTGCTCTGCGGGCAGAAAACGACCGCTCCATTAAAAACCAGAAGAAAAGTCCAAAGACGAATACTACAAGCCGGCCACTGTCGAGATCGATATCCATAATGATCATAGGATAATCAAACTTTGGGGATCATTGCCATGCCATCTGAGGAAAACATTCACAACACGAAAGCCGTGAGACTAGGTAATTCCACAGACGTGGCTCGATCCGATTGGAATGGTTCAGACAGGTACGCAAAATTTTGCCAAAGTGCAGCTTGAGATCTTAAGACATGCCGTTGTGCTGTGTTTTAAGGACATCCGTTATGAGAGGCCGCTGAACTATTCTTTGCCGGGCAGCCTGCTATGCTTGAATCTAATTGCTCAGCATTGTTGCTATGATAGGTGGTAACTGATGCGAACAGGGCGGGGGTGATCAATGCAAGCGATGTTAATAACTCCAATGAAGGATAAGGTGTTTGGCGCGGTTGTAACCAACGTCAAGCTCCCCCGAATCGATGACGCGCAGGTTCTTGAGATTAAAAAAGCATTTCTTGAGTATGGCTTTTTGGTTTTCCCTGGTCAGCACCTGAGTGATGAGGAAAATATTCAGTTTGGACAGCGGTTTGGCAATCTCGAGTTTGGTGGTTTGCAGTTGTCCAATCAGGAGATACACAAGGACGGCTCATACGGCAAGATCCATCACCTGAAGACGCAGAAGATGAGAAACTGGCTTGGCAATGAGCACTGGCATACCGACTCAACTTACTGGCCCATCAGCAGCAAGTGCGCGATGCTTTCGGCGGTGGTCGTCCCGCCGGCCGGCGGGGAGACAGAACTTGCCGATATGCGCGCTGGTTACGCAGCACTGGATAATGCAACCAAAACACGCATATCAGGGTTGGCGGCCTATCACTCTGTGCAGTTCTCACAGGCAAACGATCTGGGTGATTTTCCAGAGCCGCAAGAGGGCATGGGCGGGCTATTCCATGGAGAGGCCTATTTAAGACCAATCGTCAAAACGCATCCGGAGACCGGGAATAAGAATCTATTCATCGGTCGTCATGCTTTTGGGATACCCGGCCTGACTCGCGAGGAGAGTCGCAATCTCCTTCGAGAGCTGTTGCAGTTTGTTGTGTCTGATCCTAGACGTTGCTACAAGCATGCTTGGCGTGAGGGCGATACGATGATTTGGGATAATCGGGCACTGCTTCATCGGGCGCTGCCCTATGATTATTCGCAGCCGAGGGTGTTGACGGGGACACGGGTTGCGGGCGATCCGGACAGTGAACTTGCTTACTATCCAACGGACGATAGAGCCCAGGCTGGACGGGAGGCGCTAGCGTCGGAGCTTGATATGCTTCGAGATGAAGGCATCGATAAGCTCTACGGTGCGACCACGGCATCCGCGATGGAATGACCGGCGGCCGGGTTTTGTGAATCACTCATAGATCTAGATCAAAGCCGGAACATCGGCTTAGTGGCAAGCTAAGACCAACAGGCCCACCTTCATGGGGTCCAAAAGAAGGCCAGATTGTCCGGGTCAGCTGGTAGCCCATACCTTTGGGTTCATAGGCCATGAGCTTGGGCAGGTCCGGGTGTTGACGTGTCAGTGCGCCTGCTGGGACAAACGCCTCATTATGGGTCCTTTCGGCCAGATGCACGATGCGCTCGCCGTGTAGACTGGCGAATAAATGACTCGTCAGAAAAGCGGGTTGCTGGCTTAACAAATTATTCACACACAGTTGGCGACCTCGGTGAGTACCTGATCCTGACTGCCAGGTGTCGAAATAAACGTAACAACCAGGTAATGGTGGTCGTTGCTCAGATCATTTCCGCGCGCACGATGTCTCGGCCCAACACCATATTCTTTAGTTTTTCAAAGGCGACTTCTCTTGATAGATATTTCATGCCGCAGTCTGGTGCGACAATGATTTGTTCAACATCTATCTCAGCGAGCGCGGCTCTAATACGCTGCGCTACCAGCTCAGGTGATTCGGGTGTTGTGTCGCGAAGGTCTAGAACGCCGACATGGACTTTTTTCTGTGGGAGCAGTGTAAGCAGGTCCATTTTAAGCCGCGGCTGTGCACATTCGATCGACACCTCGTCAGCGGCGCAGGCGTCTAACTCCTCCAAAAATGCATAACCTTGAGGTTTGTTGTTGACGTGTTTGCCATACCCGAAACACACATGCAGAACAGTGGGGCCGGTGGCGCCTACCAATGCCCTGTCGATCGCGCAGACCGCATACTCTCGTGCGGCTTCCGGTCGGGCTTGTACGTAGGGCTCGTCCAGCTGGACGATGTCTACACCGGCCATAAAAAGATCTCTAAGCTCTTCGTTAACAGCATCTGCATACGCCAGCGCCAGATCGCCGGGGTCTGCGTAATAGTCGTTTTGTGCCTGCTGTGACATGGTGAACGGACCAGGGAGTGTAACCTTGATGGGTTTGTCGGTGTGTTGTTTCAGAAACTCGATGTAGGGTGCCTCGACAGGTGTGCGGCGTCGAATCTCACCGGTGACCCGGGGCACGGGTACTTGCCTGCCGGTGCGATCCATGGCCTGGCCTGGGTTATCGATATCTACCCCCTCGAGTGCGTTCGCAAACCGATTGGAATAGCTCTCCCGTCGCATCTCACCGTCCGTCACTATATCCACGCGTGCACGTCGCTGATCGTTCAGCGCCACGAGTGTCGCGTCGTTTTGAGCCTCTTCAAGGTCGCCTGGACCCGGTTTCCACAGTTCGTTGAGAATGACTCGGGGGGGCAATCGTTCACCCAGACGTTTTTTGTCGATCAACCAGTTGGGTTGTGCATAGCTGCCAACGAGCGAGGTCGGCAGGAGTGGGTAATCAAGCATATGCTGCTCCAGGCGCTTGGCATAAATTATTGCGCGTCTCAGCCAACACCTTATGGGCCGAGGAAAGCTCTGCCGGGCCCGTATCTGTCGGTGCCAGGCAGGCATTTGTTGGCGAGCCTGTTAGACGATTCTGCACTGACTCAGCCTCCTTTGGATTTGATCCAGTCAGCAATCATGTCGGCTACTTTGTCGCGTGCATCGCCCGGATTTTCCAGATAATGATCGCCAGGGATCATTTCGAGGTGTTTGTCGGAACTCGCCATTGCGTCGTAGATGGCCTGTGCGTCACTGGGAAAGACACCTGTGTCGCCAGTGCTTTGGATGATGAGTGCAGGCTGGTTAATGCGTGCCAGGTGTGGGGCGCCTCTGCAATGAGAATCGCGCAAAGACCACATGGATAGCCAGGTGCGTAGCGTGTTGGCCAGGCCGATGCCCCTGGGTGAGAAGTTGGCTTTCTTAGGATCGCCGGCATAGCAGCGGCCAACAGCCCTTTCGGAAGGGTCGATGGTGCCGTCCATTAAGCGCAAATCTGCCCACGTGCGATACATATTAAAGGCGCGATCAAACATATTTATGTCGGCAAGGCGGGCCAGTTCTGCATGGCACCACTCAGTCAGACGTTCATTGCGTGCTTTCTGTGCGGTGCGATAGCGGGAAATGAACTTCTCGGAATACGGGGGTCCGTTGTCCGGATTATACATATTCAGTGATTCGTCGATGCTTGTTGGATCGCCTTCATCGGTGATGGAGGGGTCGAACCAGTCTGTCAGGACCTCCGGGCGACCGAGATGCGAACAAAGAGACACGTACAGGTCAGCAGGGATTAGATTGTGCAGCGCATCGGGTAATTTGAGCCCGGGTGTGGGTGTCATTGTTACCCCTTGAGCCTGGGACTGATAGGCACCCATTAGAGATCCGCCGCCTGAGTTGCCTAAAATAACGATGCGCTCAACGCCTGCCGTTTCGCGCAACCAACGCACACCGGCGCCAATATCGATCAGCGCATGTTCGAGGAGAAAGAAGGCTTCGTTACCTCTAAAGCGTGTGTTCCAGCCTAAAAAGCCAAATTCTCGTTTGGCCATATAAGGCCCAAGGTAGTGTTCACTGAAATCGACATTATAGTGGGTTGCGATGAGTGCCGTTCTGGGTTGGATACCTTTGGGGTGAAAATAGAGACCCTGACAGGGGTTAAAGCCTGCGCCGTTGCGAGCGCCGGTTGCCGATGTCGTGGAGACAAACGCCCGTTCCCATTTCGTCATGCTTACCCCTAAGTGAGATTCTTCGAATGCAAAGTATGGTGATATCGAAGTGTAAGCAAGTAGTATGAGTGCTCCAGGAGGGCTGCCTACCCCGGGTTATGGCGCTCGCAATGTGCGGACTACTTTTTCTTATGTTTGTTGCATGGGTTCATCGTCGTAGCCCGCCATGCTGAAGATATCCTGCAATCCGCCTTGCATAAGACGGTCATCGACACCTTTGACCATGCGCCGGGTAAACACCGGTCGACCAGCTTCTTCCCACCATTTCATCCCACCTGGTGTAATGATCAGGCTTGTAAACCAGTCGAGGTAGGCTTCGTATGTTTCCTTCTCGAGTTGCTTGGTTTCATATTGGGCAAAGATGCCCTGGAAAAACAATGCCTCGTTGGCCATCAATGTTGTAAAAAGAACGCGTTGTTCGTATGGAATCTCGGGATATCGACGCAGACCCGCTCGCATTGCCTTTGCATTGGCTACGTCGAGATTTAAGCTCATGACCTGGCGGTAATCACGTGCCACATCGAGACGGCTTGCAGATTGTGTGGCCTTGGTATTGGTGCGAATCTGGGCCGCCAGATAAAACAGTGTGACAATGACACCCGCAGCCCCGACCAGCTCACCAATGGCGCCAAGTGCGTCCCAATTCATAGTTCACTCCCCACCACAAACCCATCTTGTGTGCCCAGAAGCTACACCTGCAGCCCTGGTTCCACAATATCTGATGGCGTATAGGCCGATAGCAGAGGGCGTTTCTCTAGAGTTTGCTGAGATAAGGGATCGTGCCGCTTCCGAAATTTAGACTTGCCAAATAGGCAAATCGTCAATTGCCAGGGTGCCTCAAGGCGGCCGTTTAGTTCATCTTTAGGAAGCAGGCGGTACGACCTTGGAAGATTCCCCTTCGAAATATTCAATCATTCTGACAAGATAGGTCTGAATCTCTGTAGAGGTGCCACCAAATGAGTGATGATTTGTCGCTCTTTGCACAACTTAAGAAGCGGCATGTTTTTCGAGTCGCCGCCATGTACCTCGTTGGTGCTTGGGTTCTGCTCCAATTCGGGGAAATCATGATCGACCTGATGGATCTGCCTCGATGGACTGGAAGGGCTTTAATTGTTCTTCTGGCTTTGGGCTTTCCCTTCATTTTGATGCTCGCATGGGTTTTCGATATCTCTACAAAAGGCTTAGTACGGGGAACCGGTCAGGTAGATCCAAAAGATCACCGAATCGCGTCCAGAAAGATCGATCTGGCGATCATCTGCACGTTAGTCATCGCGCTTGCACTCTCATTTTTCATGCTCAGAAACCCTATAGAAATTGATGATGATTCATCCTTTATTTCGGAGCCTGATCTGGTGGTTCCGACGATATCCAATGAGACGGGCGATGCCTATGGTGATCAGTACATCCTGGTGGGCAATTTGGTCGATTTCACTGGTTCCTCGGGCGACAGTGGTCAGACGTACGGGCAAGCCATTATTGACTCAGCGAACTGGATAAACGAGAACGGTGGCATCAATGGAAAATTGATCGACCTCGATACCATAGAAACTTCTTATCTTGTTCGGCGTGCTTTGAGGGCATTTGATAAATGGTCGACCGAGAACTTAGTCGCGATACAAGGGTGGGGAACCGCAATAGGTATTGCGCTCAAAGGTCAGGTTACAAAAAATAATATTCCTTATTTTTCAGCAAGTTATGCTGCTGAGTTTACTGATCCTTTAGGATTAAATGCTGACACGCCTGCACCTTATAATTTCTTTTATGGCCCTTCTTACTCTGATGGATGCCGAGGATTAGTCCAATGGGCCCGTGATGATTGGCTGATACGGACAACCAACAAGCCCGCTAAATTCATTCATATGGGTGATAACCAACCCTATCCAAACGCGCCGAAAGATGCTTGTGAAGTTTATGCGACATCTCTGGGTTTTGAGGTCTTGCCGTCCATTGTTTTCTCCATGGTACCGGGCGATTTTAGTCGCCAGTGTGCAATGCTGAAAGCATCTGAAGCAGATTATGTGTTTTTGGCCAACCTAGATAAATCAGTGAGTTCTCTGCTGACGCAGTGCCGATTGGTTGGCGTGAAAACACAATATATGGCGAATATCTGGGGCTTTGATGAATCGGTCATGCGATCAGCAGGTGTCGCTGCCGATGGCGTGGTATGGGTCATGGGTGCTGCTGCTTGGCCAGACACTCATCCTGGAATGTATACCGTACGCGAAGTGTCCAAGATGTCTGATCCTGAACAGACCAAATACCGTCCAGTTCACTACATGCGAGGTGTTTGCTCCATGTTTTACCTGAAAGAGGCCATGGAGATTGCAAATCAATCCGGCACGCTTTCTGGTCCTTCAATCAAGTCTGCCATGTACTTATCTAAGGACTGGGTTCCTGAGGGATTAGAAGGGGTGTGTCTTCCAGCCACCTGGTCCAATGAAGATCATCGGGGCATAGCACGGGTTTTGGTCTACCGGGCACAAGTCCGAGAAGAAGCCGCGGGGCGTTCTATGGAGACGCTCATTGATCTTGGTGTTATTCGTATGCAGCAGATTTATGAAGCGAACATCCCCCGCAAACCTGAATGGCTGGGTTATTAGAATTGGTCCGACGGATTTAGTACGCGAATTCCGACAATTGCCTGTAGATCGATTGGCACGAAGATTTTCCCGCATGGTCTTCAATCCCCAATGCTGAGTTTGAGTTGAAACGTACTTGCCGGGAAGCGGTATGAAATACGATAAGTGGATACTAATCAGGGCACTGTTGCTGTTTTATGGGAGTGAAAGGGCTTGAACCTCGGCCCTTAGGTTCCGAAGTTTGCCGCGCGATAGCTGCTTTCCATTGATGGACAAGGGTTTCAGCCAATTTAGGAATAGCATCAGACGCCAATTTTTTCCGTTGATTGTTGTTCCATTTTTACCTGCAAGGACTGCCATCGACCCATAGCCGTCGTTTCGTGGTTTGACATACCTACTAGGGGTATTTAACTTCCGGTTTCTTTCTCCTATATGTAGAAACATACACCCATGACAAGAATGATGAGGCTGATCGCATGGACTTCCTGAAGATGTTCGAGGAATGGCGGAGGGTCGTGGCGCGTTCGGTCTTGGTGTCCCACCACGTATGCGCCGTGGTGGGGTTGCTCTTGCTGCTCAGTGTAACTGCGTACCCGTATTTTGGGGGCACGGCTCCGGATGCTGCCGTGCTCACCGCGGCGATCGTGACTGGGCTACTGTGCTTTGTAGGGTTGTGTGCGCTCGGGGGTGGCATTCGCTACGCGGTCTACGGGGATTTCAAACTGTTACCCAGTCTGAGATTCCGCGAATACTTCTCGGGGAACGATGATGGAGGCGAGGGAAAGGCCCATATAGCGCCGTCCCTTCCACTACGCAATCAGCGAGGCTCAGACGACGATCTGCTGGATCGGGTTGGCGAGATGGTGTCCGCGGGTGACACGGACGGTTTAATGGAAATTTATAACCAGCTCCAAAGCAAACCGGCACTGGCGCCGGGCGAGATCTCTGCGGAACTGGCGCCGCGGATCAGCGATTTCGGTCTCGAGCGCAATTGCAGGGAGCTATGGGGGCAGGGATACACCGTACTAGAAGATGTTGCACCGCCGGAAGACTGGCGTGATCTACGAACGGCGATTCAGAAGGCTGGTTACCCCTATACCATAGGCGCCACTTTATTACAGAAATATCCGATCGCCGCCAAAGCTGTAATTAATCCGAAAATGATGGCGCTTGCGGAGTTTTCGATTGGTGCCGGTTTCATACTTAGTAATGTTGTCTCGACAATCCGCCGAAAAGGTGATCAAAATATCGGCCTACATTGCGATCAGGTTTGGCACCCTGTGCCGTTCCCTGAGCACAACCTATTTTTGACCGCGTGCTGGGCCTGTGATGACTTCACGCTCGAATCAGGAGCTACGACCGTCGTTCCGGGCAGTGTGGTGAAACGTCGGCCGCCAAGCCTAGATGAGATCGCTGCTACAGAAACCGTTCCGATCGAGTGCAAGGGTGGGTCAATCGTCGTCTGGGATGGTAGGGTCTGGCACGATAACGCGACACGGACTATCGACGGTGAACGCGCTGTCCTACATGTCTCCTATACACGGCTGATGTTGCGTCAGATGGAGGTGTATCCCCGGGCGCTCCAAGATCGTCTCGTCGAAGAGTACGGCGAACCCATGGCCCAACTCCTGGGTCGTTACGATTTCCTAGCCAAGCCGGAGGGCAAGGCCTACGTGGACGGCTTCCTGCGCGCCGTAGCGTACTCTCGACGGTAGAGGGCCTCTGTTAAAAGAGGTCGGTGGGGCCGCAGTCTCGGTCCTCAATTCGCCGCCACGCTGCCACGGCCTAGGGGCAGGTTCGAGTAGCCGTGGTGTGCGAGAAGCTAGGCTTTTGTGCTGAGGGTAAATCAGCTTCCTCAGATAGTGGTCGGAGTGAGAGGATTTGAACCTCCTCTATCGGAGTCTAACCAGTTGAAATACATAATAATCAATGAATTAGGACGCTGTGATGTGATAAATGCTGTGGTATTTTCGCATCAAGAACAAAGCCGAATGTCATAAGCGTGTAGCCCGAAAGTGTGGTGACTCCTTTTCACTCTCACCTAAACCCTCTCCTGATCCTTTTCTTTAACCTGGTCCTAGCCGAGTCCACATCACTGTGGAGGTGCAGAATCGTGTTCAGAGATGGAACTCCATAAACTCATTAGCAACTTTTCGCTAGAAAGCGCCAGCGCCGCCTTCGCACCGTCGCCGTAACAGGACCAGGCCATGCTGTTTGAAAAATACCTTGAGCCCACTCAGACATATGTCGCTCTCGGGTTATCCACGCTGCTAAGGACCTTGTCATCACTCTGCTCACTGTGAGCAAACTACAGCGTCAATCGCGGAACACCCTATTGTCGATCGCCGGCCCCTACGCGTATGACACTTTTTCTCATGAATTAGTCAGCGAAGTGCCGGCGGCTGCTTTAGCATGTCCAACCGAATCCTATTGGATTCCCCAAGCCCGTCGAATCTCCGCGCACTTGGCAATGCGCTGGTGGGTCTCATGAAGCCGGAACGATGACTCCGGGTTCTCTCGCGTGATCCAAATCAGACAGTTGATACAGGTTCTGACATTTTGCCTGTGAGGCGTCCACTCCTTGAAAGCCTGCAGATTTGCAGGGCCAGGAGCAGACGGTCGTTCACAGCTTTTTAACTCGCTTCGAAGACGAAACCCTCGTAACCGTTGGCGGCCACCTCTGATATGCGCTGAAAGTACAGCGGCCCTCCAAGGTGCACGGTGAACTCGCGCGGTTTGCCAGGGACGTTGGCGCCGGTATACCACGAGTCTGTCTGCGGGAAGAGCGTTCGATTGGCGAGGGTGTTTACTTCCTCGCCCCATGTCGCCTCGGCATCTGTCGTCGGCTCCACGGTGCTCAAGTTTCTATCCTTCAGGCGTTGAATGCAGTTGCCTATCCATTGCACCTCGCGCTCCGCACCGAGAGGCATGTTGTAAAGCACACCGGGTGTGCCCGGGCCGTGAATTATGAACAGGTTGGGAAACCCTGAGATCATGATGCCGAGGTAGTTGTCGAAACCATCTTTCCACTTATCTTTGAGGCTGACGCCACGCCGACCGGTCGGGTTGAGTTTCAACATGGTGCCGCTGATCGCATCGAAGCCGGTTGCCAGTACCAGCATGTCCAGTGGATGGTCGCCCTGTGCAGTGCTCACGCCTGACGGAGTGAATTTTTCGAACGGGTCCTCGCGCAGGTCTACCAGGGCGACGTTGTCCCGATTGAACGTCTCGAAGTATCCGTTGTCGAGAATGGGTCGTTTGGTGCCCACGAAGAAATCCGGCATGAGCTTCTCGGCGGTTTCGGGATCGTCGACAGCCTCGCGGATTTTGCTGCGTAGGAAGTCCGCCACCCAGCCGTTGACCTCGTTACTCATGAGAACATCTGAGTAGTTTGCGAAAAAGAAGTTGAGCGTTCCTTCCTGCCAAAGTTCCTCTAATCGCTCCTGTCGTTGTTCCGGTGTGTGCATGTATGCGGAGTGGGCATCGAACAGAAACGGAAATCCGCCGTTGTTGACCGCCATCACCTCGCGAATGCTGTCCCAGTTCTCCCGGGCATGAGCTGCCTCCTCAGGACTGACGGGACGATTGCGGGCAGGAACGCTGTATTGGGGCGTGCGCTGGAATACGGTCAGATGCGCTGCTTCGCGCGCAATCTCGGGAATTGACTGCACGCCCGAAGAACCCGTTCCTATCACGCCAACCCGTTTACCGGTGAAGGACACGGGTTCGTGCGGCCACGCGCCGGTGTGATAGACCTCTCCCTGGAACCCATCGAAACCGGGGATGTCGGGTATGTAGGCGGTGGAGAGAGCGCCGACCGCGCATACTAGAAATCGCGCCGATACGTGTTCGCCCGCACTGGTCTCGATGCGCCAAAGCCCAGATTCGTCGCTGTAGCTTGCGTCGGTCACCCACGTGTTGAATTGAATATCACGCCGAAGATCAAACCGGTCGGCCACATGCCCCACGTACGCCAACACGTCCGTTTGAGTGGGCTGCGTTTCCGCCCAGTCCCACTCCTCCATAAGCTCGTCCGAGAACGTGTAGCAGTAGTACGGGCTGCCAGGCCCGTCCACCCGGGCACCGGGGTAGCGGTTGTACCACCAAGTGCCTCCGACATCGTCGGCGCCGTCGTACACGCGTATCGAGAGCTTAAGTTCGTCGCGCAGATGATGAAGCGCGTACAGACCACTCACGCCCGCGCCAATCACAATGACATCGTAGTCTGCCAAGGGGTTCCTCCTTCTCTTCTTTCCCATCTGTTCCAACGCCAGGAATTGGTGCCCATATTGAGGCAATTCCCTACCTGGGAAAGCTTACAGCCTCTTTGATCGTTGTCCAAATGTGCCTCCTTATTCCTCCAGATCCGGCCAGGTCTCAGTTAATCGTCCCCTCCCAGATCAAGATGTTTGAAGGAGAGCCTGCTCCCGGCATGGCTGCTGTTCATTTTCTACATGGTCAGTGATGACAGCTCCGATATCTAGACTGTTTCTAACTCTGCATAACTTGTGTAAACCAGCAACCGTCAGCCAGCCCCCGGAATGATCTCGCCGCGGGCGACATCGGTGTACTCACCGTTGGTATACGCAACACTGCCGCCCACAATGACTGTATCGATACCTTCAGCGTCACGCACGTAACGGGATCCGTCACCCGGTACATCCTGTGTATAGTATTCCTCGCCCCGCGCGATGCCATCTGGATCGAACACTGTCACGTCAGCTACGTATCCCTCACGTAGCAACCCACGGTCCTGCATGCCCCATATAAGAGCGGTATCCGCGGTAATTTTCTTAACGGCGCTCTCTAAGCTCATTGCCTCGCACTGTTTGACAAAGTGGCTAAACAAATAGCCGGTATCGCCGTAGGTGGCGAATGATAGGATGTGCGCGCCGCCATCGCTGGCGCCGATGTGCACATGAGGGTGCGCGAGCAGGGGTCCGATGATGTTGTCGTCGGTATGTCCCATATTAGAACTCAGGAAGTGTGCTTGAAGATCCTCTTCCAACGACAAGTCGATCATGGTATCCACAGCGGTGGTGCTTCGAAGGCTGGCGATCTCTTTCAGCGTCTTACCCACCAGGGCCTGGTTTTCATCGGACTCAACCTGCCGCAGGATCAGGGACTCCCAAAGCCCAGTCATTCCTTGAGCCTCTGCCACCAAAGCGGCACGTTGCTCAGGATCCGAAAATGCATCAACAATGTCGTCATGACCGCCAAACCGCATGACCTGATACCAACTTGGCAAACGGATAAATAGAAGGCTGGGTACAGCAAAGCAGAAACTGATGTCGACCGGGCGGGTCTGTACCTGGGGCCAAACTCGCGCCCCTCGAGCGAACTGTTCGTCCACCCTAGACATCACCTGCTTTGGCAGCTCGCTGTCATGGGTGTTCACAAATAAGGGTGAAAACGTGGTGGTGATTTTGTGTTTTAGGCTGAGCTCGGCGAGCTGGTCGATACGTGCGATCGTGAGATCGATATCGTAAAACTCGTGGACGATCTGCAGGATACGATTAAATTCGCCGAGTACAGAGGCTAGCGCATCCAGCTCGCCGGCGTCTGCGTAGCGGCTGGGTACCGGCTGCAGTGTCTCGTCCATATCTACAAAACTGGTTGAGAGGCCCACTGCGCCAGCATTTAGACATTGCCTGAGTAAGTCCTGCATTTCAGCGATTTCTTGCTGGTTGGCTGTGCGATGCATCGATTCATTACCCATCACCCACAGCCGCAACACGCTATGGCCAACAAGTGGCGCCACGTTAATGGCAAGCCCCTTCTCGATACGTCCGAGAAACTCATCGAAAGTCTCCCAATCCCATTCAACACCCTCTTTGAAAGCCTTGATCGGCATCTCCTCGATTTGGTTGAACATCCCAACCAACTTCATTCGATGCTCAGCCTTTAATGGCGCGAGCGACAGAGAACAGTTACCCGGCACGATGGTTGTTACACCGTGGGCGAGCGCGGGGCGGGCCTGACCATCCCATAGTAGTTGCGCATCAAAATGTGTGTGAGGGTCTATAAAGCCGGGAGAAACGACCTTGTTAGTCGCGTCTATGATCTGATCAGCCTTGTCGCTGATGTTACCTATACGGACGATTTTGCCGTCCGCAATGCCGAGGTCTGCCCTGTACGCGGGTAGACCCGAGCCATCGACGATAGACCCGTTCTTAATGATGATGTCCAATTTACTCTCCCGTTCTATACCCAGTTGTTTTATTGAAAACGATTGTAGGAAACCTGCAGTGCTTCTTTTACCAGCTCCCAGGACTGCCCGGTGAGCTCAGCGAGGGAATTGGCTGCACAAAGTTCCATGAGCGCGGCGCTCGCCACCTGGTCCAAGCTGACATCGCTCGTACCACCATTTGCGTATTCGAGGCAAACGATCAACTCAGCTTTACCGTCGTGTGCGGCGGCGAGACGCACTTGTTTGATAGTGGTTTGCGACACTGCAGCACCTAGTCTCGGACGTCACCGAAAATGCCGCGGGCCGGGCGAGTGGGCGCCTCTAAAAAAATGACATCGCTCGGTAGGATCGGATTACCTGCACGCGGTGAATTCTCAGGCGCTGCCGGTCGCATAAACACATGTAAATTCCAGCTTTGTAAAGCGCTGGTGGCTTCTGTCAAATCAAGCTCCGGTAGCTCCCTGGCAGCAATGGACTCCCAGGTATCATCGGGTTTGGGTGATGTGCTCTTCCGCTGCTTTGAAAGTGCTTGGTCCATTTTGCGATTTCCACTCCTTAAATACATAAGCGATAGGCTAAACAACTAACGCGGTCTGAGATACCCCGAATTTCGTGGCTGCGAAGGATCTTGCCTGTTACCAAGTCTGAAACCAGTGGCCTGGAAACTATTCAGATTTAACCATGAGATTAGAAAATCCAGGCCACGCTCACAGGGGTAGCTGTTGACGTTCATTGGTCAACTATCACGGCAGGGGTTAGCCGTGCAATCTGACCACCCGTGCGGTCCTCCAGCAGCAGGTAGATCTCGCCGGCGGATCCAATCTCGATGTCGCGGATGCGCGCCAGATTTTCGATTAACATCTCTTTGTGTACCAACTGGCCGTCCTTAACCTTGATGCGATAAAGATCCCTTGCCTTCAGGGTGGCGACGATGAAATCGCCTTGCCAGGCAGGAAAGGCGGTACCCTGGTAGATAACAAAACTCGACACCGCAGGCGAGGGCGTGAGATCCACGACTGGCTGTTCGATGTCACTGAGCTCAAGTTCACCTCTGAAGCGATCTACAACTGTGCCATCGTAATTCTGGCCTTTCGAAAACGATGGCCATCCGTAGTTTCGACCTGGCCGCAACAGATTGATTTCATCGCCTCCGCGCGGACCATGTTCGGTGCCCCACAACCGCCTCGTGCCCGGATCGAATTCCAACCCCTGTGGCGAGCGATGACCGTAACTCCAGATCGTACTGGTCGCTTCTGGATTATCCACGAACGGATTGTCGGTCGGCACGCGGCCATCGAAATGCAGCCGGTGAATCTTTCCATCCGGCCGTTTGAGATTCTGAATCGTATCCCAGTTTTTCATCCCAACGCTTATAAACACGAAACCTTCCGGGTCGAAGGCAATTCGCCCGCCGGCTGAGGCGTCGGGGAAGGATGAAAACGATTCGATGTCAGGTTGCCATATTATCTCCTGGTCGACCCAAGCCCCGTCTACAATTCGACCCCGCACGAGCGTGTTCATCGACACCGCTTCGCGCGCTTGCCGACTGACGCGGTTACAAGCCTCACACCGGGCTGAATAGTGTAGATAGATCCATCCGTTATCTGCATAGGCGGGATGTGGCGCCACATCAAACAACCAGCCGATCCCTGCGTCCAGGCCGGTTATGTACCTGTCTCCGTCGTCATAGACCGTCGGCGTTCCCTTGATCAGCTCCGACACCTTCCCGTCTGTAGCAATAACGCGAAGCCCGCGTTTCTTTTCTGTAACCAGCATCTCTCCACCAGGGAGCACAGCGATCGAATACGGCGAAGAGTCGAGCCCGGTAACTAGAGGCTCTACAGATATTCGGTAATGCTCAGAGCGAACCGGCAGTTGAGGTATAGCTACCCCCTTCGAAGGAAAGAAGTTCATATAGTCCGTGCCTTCGCGACTTTCCAGAATCCAAAGCGCGAGGCTCTTGATTTCTTCTTCATTGAATGTCTCAGCCCAGGCCGGCATGCCTTTATCCGGCTTACCCTCGGCAATGCTTCGGACAACATCGTGTATAGCGTTACCCTGCCGTAGGGGCACACCCATGAGCGCCGTGCCCTGTGCCGTACCCTGTAGACCTTCCCCATGGCAGACTGCACAGTTATCGTTGTATACCGCGCCGTAGTCGGACATTGATGCCCCAACACGCGCCTCATACTCCTCAATCGTCTCCTCCTGGTTTGCCGCGGTGGACGTGCAAACCAAAAACATCGTTACGAAGCTGAGCGTTGCGCTGGCGCGATTAGCCATCGAATATTCCCCAATACTGTCTGCGAGCCAGCATAGACCCAAAGTCAGACGTTTTCAGCGTGTAACGAACGTAGCGCCCATCGAATTCAGGGAAACGCTGAAATAGGTGGCGGTGTTTTTTATTGATCTGCTTCTGGAACCACCAGGTATTGTGTCGAAGCTCTAGGTTTTTGGTCGGGTTGGCCACAAGTAGAACATAGCAAACACACTGTGGTATTTTTTCTCGCTCTATTTTGTAAGGTCTTGAATTATCAAGATTATGTTTGGTCGGAGTGAGAGGATTTGAACCTCCGGCCCCTACGTCCCGAACGTAGTGCTCTACCAAGCTGAGCTACACTCCGAATCTACGCTCGCAGGCCAACCCGCGTGCGATTTCAGACGCGGGGATTATAGGGAGCTTAAAGGGGGGAGTCATCAGTAAACGTACTCTTATGGATTTGCTCTCGCCCTGTTGGCCAGCTAGAAATGCTTGTTACTGAATGTTGGTGGCCTACATCAGCTCATTGGCCAGCCCATCAAGGGATTTTAGGATATCGTCCGGCTGATAAAACCCGAGCATGGGAATAAGTCGAGTCACACCCAGTGCGGCGTAGTCTTCGGCCATCGCCCGGGTGGGTGGTTTCGGAGGAGTAATGGATAGATCGAGGTTGTTCAGGTATGCAGGCCGTTGGTGGCGTGCCTGGGCGAGTTCCAGTTGCTCGACGGCTTTTGCCGCTGCGGCAACATCCATGGCGAAGCCATACCATCCATTGCCGTGGGTGACTGCCCTGCGCATGGCGGCCGGGGAAGTGCCGCCGACGATGACCGGTGGCCCTCCGGCTTGAACCGGACGTGGTTGTGCTTGAATGTTGTCGAAGTTTACAAATCGTCCTGAAAATTGCGGTGCATCGTCATTCCACAGGACGCGCATCGCATCGATGTATTCATCTGTGCGCGCACCGCGCGTAGGGAAATCAACGCTCAGTGCAGCAAATTCCTGGTGCAGGTAGCCCGCCCCGATGCCAAAAAGCAGTCGGCCGTCACAAACGACGTCAAGAGAACCGATTTCCTTTGCGAGCACAACAGGGTTTCTTTGCGCAATTAATGTGATGCCTGTGCCGAGTTTGATCTCGGATGTCAGGCTGGCAAGGTAGGCGAGCAGTACGGGCGGGTGCAGCATGGGAGTTTCTGGGGCTGCAGGTGAGGGGGCCTGCCGAGGGTCAGGTAGAACAACGTGTTCGCCGGTCCAGAGTGATTCAAATCCAAGCGTTTCAGCGTGCTGCGCAACTTTCCCGGCCCATTGTGGCTCGGCCAGAAAGTTCATATTAATACCGAAAAGTCCGTAGTCCACGTTGTGCTCTCCCAGTCGCAAAAGACCAAACATACCACTGAACGGTTGGGTTGCGAACTGGTTGCCCGTCCCGGGCGCCGCTAAACCTGGACGGCTGGTTGTCCGTTATCTAAGCATGGCGCACAATGCGGCTTGTATTTCAGAGGGAGCCCGATCTATGAGCCGTGTCTCTATGAGCCGTGTCCTCACGCTACTCTCGGTTGTTAGTGCACTTCAGGCCCAAGCAGTCGTGCCTAACGACTCCGTGGCTAATTTTCGTCTGTTTGATCATCAGGGGGGGTCGCATCTCCTACATTATTTTAGTGATAAAAAAGCCGTCGTGCTGCTTGTTCAGGATAGAAGCTGTTCAGCAAGCCAGGGGGCTGTCCAATCTGTCGCAACAGTGACCGAGCCGCATGGCGACGATGTGGCCTACCTGGTTATAGACCCCACGTCGAGCTATCAGGCCGTCAACAGCGTACACCGGAGCAGCCCTGTTCCTGTGCTCATGGACGATAGCCAGCTCGTTGGCAGAACGTTGGATCTGAATAAGGCCGGTGAGGCCTTGGTGGTGAATCCGCGTACCTGGAAACTGGCCTATCGTGGCGGGCTAGGGGATTCTCTTACTCAAGCCCTGGCGGCTGTTGTCGAAGCGCGGGAGGTGAGTACCCAGCGCACGCAAGTGACCGGTTGTGACATCGTGTACGCACCGACCCGTGGGGATGAAATTTCCTATAGCCAGCACATCGTTCCGATCCTGTCTGAAAATTGCGTCAGCTGTCATCGCCTGGGCGGGATTGGCCCGTGGGCCATGACGGATTACAACATGGTCAGGGGATTTTCCCTGATGATGCGTGAGGTGTTGCTTACAAAGCGCATGCCGCCGTGGCATGCCGATCCGACGATTGGCCACTGGGCAAATGATCGGTCGATCAGCCGTCAAGACCTGCAAACCCTGGTTGCCTGGATCGACGCGGGCGCGCCGCGGGGTGAAGGCGCGGATCTGCTCGACCAACGTGTGAAACGCCAACCAACCTGGGGAGCGCTCGGTGAACCTGACCTCATCATTGACATACCTGCCACCGAAATACCGGCGACGGGTGTGGTGGACTACCAGTATAAGTACGTAACTAACCCACTCGACAAAGATGTTTGGGTGCGTGCTTCGCAAATTGTTCCTGGAGACAGGGCTGTTCTGCACCACGTGATTAGCCGATTTGGAGAGATGGCCACGGATGGACCACGCAAAGGTCGACTTAAGCGCCGCAGTTCCATTGGTGGGGGGCTGGCAGGCTATGTGCCCGGTGCTGAGCCACGTGAGCTCCCGGAAGGCACAGGTACCTTTTTGCCTGCTGGCGCAACCCTTGAGTTTCAGATGCACTACACGACCACTGGCGTTGCCACGACTGATCATTCGCGAATCGGCGTTTACTTCCACACGGTCGAACCCGAGCACAAGATCAAAGCCATGATCCTCGCCAATGGGCGTATAAAGATTCCACCTAACGCCGACAATCATTCGGAGCAGGCGATTCGTGAGTTCGAGCGTGATGCCTTGATTTACAGCATTCTGCCTCATTCTCATTATCGTGGTAAGGCCGCGCGATTTGTTGCGCACTTCCCTGATGGGAGCCGCGAGGTTCTCTTAAATGTGCCCAATTACGATTTTAACTGGCAGACGACCTATCTCCTCACGGAGCCAAAGTTTATGCCTGCCGGTACGAAGATTGTGTATACAAACTGGTGGGACAATTCGGCACAAAACCCGGCGAATCCCAACCCGAACCGCGAGGTTCGCTGGGGACGGCAGTCTTTCGATGAGATGATATTCGGTGCGATCAGCTACCGAGAAATTAACACATCCGAAGGACAGGACCTGGCTGGCTCGGAGTGAAGCGCATGCTCGCTGTGTTGTTTGTACTGTGCATCGTCGCTGTCACGCCATTTCAACTTGGACATGCAGATTCGGCAAAGCCTGATTTGAGCGGGACCTACGATGTGGCCACGCTCACGCCGCTGCGTCGTGCGGCTCATTTCGGCACAAACCTCTACCTGACGCAGGAAGAAGCTGGGCAACTGGCTGCCAGAGACCATGCACGGCTGGAAGAAGATTCACGGGTTTCCGATCCGAATCGACAAGCACCGCCCGAAGGCGGTGATGGCTCACCGGGTGCTGCCGGTAATGTAGGCGGTTACAACACCTTCTGGATTGATAATGGTGACCGCGCTTTTGCGCTGAACGGTAAGTTCCGTACGTCTATCATTACCTTTCCGGAAAACGGTCGTCAGCCGGAAATGACGGCCATGGGTGCTCAACGCACGCTCGAACGCCGCAACCGTCGGCGTATTAATACGGGAACTGCGTGGTGGCTTAATGAAAAAGGTCCCGGACCTTACGACCATCCAGAACTTCGTCCCCTGGCTGAACGATGCCTCTTAGGTTTTGGTCCGGTCGCGGGCCCACCCATGATTCCGGCTCTGTATAACAACGTAAAGCGTATCGTGCAGACGGATGAATATGTCATGATCCTCGCGGAGATGGTGCATGATGCGCGAGTGATTCGGATGCATGCGAATCATCGGCCTGCCAATGTGCGTACCTGGCTCGGGGATTCAATTGGCTGGTGGGAAGGTGATGAGCTTGTCGTTGAGACGACCAACTTCAGGCCCCAACCAGCACTCTATGGGGCGGATGAAAATCTGAAGGTGACAGAATGGTTTTCACGCATAGATGACAACACCCTGCATTATCGATTTGAAGTAAAAGACCCAACGGTATGGACCGACGTCTGGCGAGGCGACTATCCGTGGCCTGCGACTAAAGAAAAGCTTTTTGAATATGCCTGTCACGAAGGCAACTATGCACTTGGTAACATCATGCGCGGTGCAAGGATCCTGGAGCAGGATATCGAAGGGGTTGGCGGAGGCTCCTAGCGGGTTAGCCGAGAATCCGCTCCCGGGTGTAAAGTCTAATACTCAACCCCGCAAGTAATGCGCCGTAAAAAACCGTCGTCACCATTGAAGTGGCCACGTTGAGGTTGCTGACCAACTCCCCTTTGATGATATCGGCCATCAGGTTCGCCTGGCTGAGGCTTGGCACGAACATCACCCAATATGTTGTCTCAAGGTTCATCAGCTGAGCGAAGATCAAGGGCAATGTCGGGACTAAAATGACTAGTGTGAGGTAGGTCTGTGCTTCCTTGTAGCTCTTGGCAAAACTGGCCACTACCGTCAGCAGTGCTGCCGCGAAAAGGAGCAGTGGCAGGCAGAGAAAAAATATGGGTACGAGTTGTTCATAGCTGATTTCCAGTGCCATACCAACGCGTTGAAAGGGCACAAAAGGTACAGCGAATGAAAGGCTGACCAGGAATATGATGAGGCTGGCACCAGCGAAAATTCCCGTGGCGCCGATTTTCCCCAGTACCAGCTGTGTGCGGCTGATGGGTTGGGTGAGGAGAGGTTCCAGCGAGCCATGCTCACGCTCACCTGCAGTGGTGTCTATGGCGAGATAAAAGCCGCCCATAAAAATGACCATAATCAGAAAGTAGGGGAGCGAGATGAGTACTGTCAGCGCTCTTGCAGCTGGCGAAGAAACATCGACTTCCTGGGTGATAAGCGGTTGTGAGATGGCCGGGTCCACGCCTCGAAGCTGCAATCTGAGTAGTCCGATGGTGCGCGAGAATGTCGCGATGTAGCTGCGCAGTTGGAGTAGATGTCGGCGGGTTGAGGACAGCTCGCTACTGTCGTAGATGAGTTGCAGCGTATTGATCGCGCCCTGGGCGTACCTTTGGGCATAGTCCGCATTGACAACGAGGATCAGCTCATGGGTGCCGTCGATGACTAGTTTGCGCGGATCTTTCGCCTCGATGTTCGTTACGGAGACATTGTATTGACGAAGATTGGCCATCAATTGAGGTGCATGTTCCGACCCGATGACTGCGAATTTTATAGGCTCATCTGCCTCGCCCAGCGCGCGTTCAAGAACAAAGACCATAATCCCAACGAAAAAGATCGGCCCAAGGATAGCCAATGAAAAGGAAGATAGGATCGTGCGTCTGTCACGACAGTTATCCAGGCACTCTTTCTTGAGGACTACTGCAAAGCTCATCAGGCTTTATCTCCCAGCTTCGCCATTTTTATGAAAGCCTCTTCCAGATCCTGTGTGCCGGCATGATCCCGAAGTGTCGCAATAGTGCCGTCGAATTTGACCTCACCCTCACTGATCACAATCACATCATCACAGAGTGCGTCCACCTCCTGCATGACGTGACTGGAAAAAAGAATGCACTTACCGGCGTCTTTCAGTTGCTCAATGATTTCCCTGAGCGCCCGGGTAGCCATGACATCAAGGCCATTGGTTGGCTCGTCCAGAATCAGGTGCTTGGGGTTATGCACCAGCGCACGAGCCAGTGCGACCTTAATTCTCTCACCTTGTGAGAAACCAGCGGTGCGCCGGTTTGCAAAGTCTTCCATTTTGAGCTGCCGGGTTAGAGATGCAATGCGCGCCTTAAGTTCTGCGGCTGGCAATCCCTGTAGGCGACCGAAATACTCGATGTTTTCAATTCCGGTCAGGCGTCCATAAAGCCCGGAATTGTGGGGAAGAACGCCGATTGATTTGCGCACGGCCATTGGATCTGTTTGGACATCAACGCCATCGATAAGTGCGTTGCCCATATCCGGCCGAATCATGGTGGAGAGGATGCGGAACGTCGTTGACTTTCCTGCTCCGTTCGGCCCGAGCAAGGCAGTGATTCGAGCATCCTTCGCTTTCAGCGACACATCCTTTACCGCCTGTATTTTATTGAATGATTTTGCGACGTTGTGCACTTCGATCATGGGCTCGGCCCCATTGCATCGAGGAAGAAAGGAAACGGTCTGAGGTGCTCGATGCACGCCGCATCGACCTTTGCAGGATCAGGCGTTTGTACGAAGTGTTCGACAATTTGTGGCATGCAACCCCGGGTGATCGTGCCATGCCCCTGACCGGGTGCGACGATATGGCGCGCATTAGACAGTCCAGACATGACCACTTCACCCCAAGCGGGAGGTGTAATGGGATCAAACTCTCCGGAAAGCAGGAGCGTGGGTACGTCACTGTGTATGGGTTGTTTGAGGTCGGGATGCCGGATCCCTGCTGGCCACACCGTGCACATCGATTTCAGTGTGTCGTACAGCGTGCGGCCAAGGTAGGTGTTGTCGAGTGCACCATAGTCCACCTCGGTTTCAGCAAAATACGCTGCGTCTTCCGTACACACGACCGCGTTGTGCATCCCGTAAGCCATGGAGCTTTGTATGTTATGCAGCATGCGTAAAGCGTTGGATGCGATCGGAATGTAGTTATTCTTACGGGCGGCTTCATTGAGGACGATCGGGATCAATGCGGTGGTCTCGGGTGCATAGAGTGAGAATCGGATCCAGGCCACCAGATGGGCATAGTCGAGGGCCAGATCCGTGGTTGCACCGGTGACCGGATGGGGCAAGGTCAGGTTAATAGGTTCATCCTGCAGACGCGAGCCGACCCGCTCGAGCGCATCTCTCGTACTCGCAAAGGTTTTCTGGCAGGCTGAGTCTTCAGCACAACGGTCGAGTGCTGCTTCAAGGGCCTGCTGGCTATACAAGGCAACCCCCGGACCGAGAATTTTGGTCGGTGGCACCACACCGTCAATGATCACTGCGCGCGCGGTTTGGGGATAGAGCCGCATGTACTGCAATGCGACGCGGGTACCATAGGAAACACCATATAACGAGAGTTGATCGTATCCGAGCAACTCCCTGAGGGCTTCAAGATCGTCAACCGCAACCGAAGTCGTAAAATAGCGCGGGTCGTGGGGTAGTTGGTTTAGGCAGTCTATGGTCAGTTCGGGGATCTTCGATTCATCATAACTGTCCGGATTGTCGGAGATACCCTCGCAAGACATTGGACTTGAACGCCCTGTACCGCGTTGGTCGATGACGATCACGTCCCGGTGGCGCGTAAAAGCTTTCATCAATGGGGCAATCTGAATCAAAAGATCCACGGATGAGCCGCCTGGTCCCCCATTGATTAGGGTCAATGCATCAGCCGCAGGTGTGTTTGAACTCGAGGCAAGTTTTGCAACGAAAAGTTCGATTGTTGGGCCTTCCTCATGGCTCGGATTGATCGGACGATGCCAGGTAGCACATTGAGCGTGCAGATTGCCGATGGTGCTTGCACCGCTGATGACGCAGGGCGAAAAGTGCAAGGAAGCTTCCGTGTCTTTTGCATACGTCGCGTTCGCGTGTAAGAACGTGAAGCATGCTGTGGCGAAGAGGTAATGTGCCGCCGATTGGTATAGGCGCGCTGTCATCGGTCTAGAACAATCGATCGGTGCTAAACTCAGTGAGTGTATGGAGCGCGTCGATATAGGGGCCTGGGGGAATTTGGTCCAGACACGCAATCGCTTTTTCGGCTTCTTTGTGCACAGAGGCTCGCGTGTAATCGAGTGCGCCGGAACCGGTAACTATATCGAGAATTGCAGGCAGCGCGTCCGCTGACTGGTTTGTGATGGCCTCTTGAATGATTGCGCAATCATGCGGTGAGCTGTGTGTCAGCGCATAGATCAAAGGTAAGGTCAGTTTGCCTTCAGCCAGGTCATCACCGGCTCTCTTGCCCATCGTTGTGGCGTCACCCACGTAGTCCAGCCAGTCATCCACGAGCTGATAAGTGATCCCGAAGTGCAGGCCGAAGCGTCGCAAAGCATCGACTGTGTCATCAGCCGTATGTTTGCCGGAACAAGCCAGGACTGCGCCGGTGTGAGTGGCAGCTTCAAAAAGCATTGCAGTTTTACAACGAATGATCTCCCTGTACTCGATTTCTGATGTGTTGGTATTGCCGATATTTGCCAACTGCAGCACTTCTCCTTCTGCGATGGTATTGGTTGCCTGGGCCAGGATCGCCATGATCTGCATATCGCCAATGTCTATCATCATCTGGAATGCGCGTGAATAGAGAAAATCACCAACCAGGACGCTTGGGGCATTGCCCCACTTTTCATTGGCAGTCACACGGCCGCGACGCATATCCGAATGGTCCACGACATCATCGTGCAGGAGTGTTGCCGTGTGCAGAAATTCAATTGTTGCTGCCAGGTGAGTGTGACATTCGCCTTTGTATCCCAAAGCGCCTGTCGTCAGGAGTACCATCAGCGGTCGCAGGCGTTTTCCACCGCTGCTGACGATGTGTTCGCCAATTTCAATGACCAGATCAACGTCTGATGTCAGCTGGGTTGGAATCAGTGCATTGACGGCCTGGAATTGTTCTTTAACCAGGTCATAGACGGGCCGAAGGGCCGCGACTTTCGCAGCTCTATGGCGCGCATCATCCGATGGGGACGTTTGTAAGGCTGGGTCACTCACGATTGGCGGTATCCTAGCAGGAAACACGTGACGATACGTGCCCATTCTGTTGGATTCTTAGCAACACGGTGCGTTGAAATCGATGCTTAATATCCGTAGAATTACGCGCCTTTCGCGCGCCGGTCATCCTCACACGGCGTCCATATTAAGGCCAGACTAAATGCTGACAGCGGGCACAGTAGTTGAATTGAAGCCCGTTTAAGCCCCAACTAGGGATAGAATAATGTTTGCAGTATTTCAAAGCGGCGGCAAGCAGCACCGTGTTACTGAAGGCGATGTGGTTAAGCTTGAACTCATCGATGCCGAACCGGGTGAAGAGGTGGTATTCGATCAAGTCCTGATGCTCGCTAATGGTGACGATGTAAATGTGGGTGCGCCCTATGTGGAAGGGCGGCAGGTCAAGGCGGAGGTGTTACGCAACGAGCGTGACAAGAAGATTCGTGTGATCAAGTTTAAACGTCGCAAGGATTACATGCGTCGCCAAGGACATCGGCAATGGTTCACAGAGGTGAAGATTACTGCGATCGGCTAACCGTTGCGGCAATAAGGAGACATCATGGCACATAAAAAAGCGGGCGGTAGTACTCGTAACGGACGCGATTCGGAATCGAAGCGTCTAGGCCTGAAGAAATATGGCGGCCAGTTCGTTAAGGCCGGAAACATCATCGTACGTCAACGGGGTACGCAATTTCACCCGGGGACGAATGTTGGATGTGGTCGCGACCACACGCTCTTTGCAACTGCCGATGGTTATGTGCAGTTTGGCGTCAAGGGTCCATTGAAAAGAAGAACTGTCAGCGTCCAAGCTGAGGCTTAAACGGATCTCGTTGACAGTGCAACCCCGCCCCGGCGGGGTTTTTTGTAGGTGGCATGATCATCAGGTAGCAAACGATGCAATTCATCGATGAAGCAACAATACACGTGCAAGCCGGTAAAGGCGGTAATGGCGCTCTGAGCTTTCGACGGGAGAAATATATTGCCAAAGGCGGACCGGATGGTGGTAATGGCGGAGACGGTGGTTCCGTGTTTCTCGTCGCGGACGGCGCGCTCAACACGCTGATAGATTTTCGCTATCAACCGCGTTATGCGGCGAAGAACGGAACGCCTGGAAGTGGTCGCGACAAAACCGGGGCGCACGGGGAGGATGTTTTAGTCAAAGTACCTATAGGCACCACGGTGATCGACACTGCGACGCGTGAAATCCTGGGTGACCTTGCGTCAACGGATGAAACGCTGCTGGTTGCGCAGGGTGGGCATCGAGGGATGGGTAATGCAACATTTAAATCCAGTACGAATCGTGCGCCACGCAAAACAACGCCTGGGATTGCGGGGGAAGCCCGTGAGCTCTGCTTACAACTTAAGTTGCTTGCTGATGTCGGTCTTCTGGGGCTTCCTAATGCAGGTAAATCAACACTGATAGGCCAGGTATCCGCGGCCAACCCTAAAGTTGCTGACTACCCATTTACCACACTTGTCCCCAACCTTGGGGTTGTTCGTGTTGGTACCGATGCCAGCTTCGTGATGGCGGATATTCCCGGAGTGATAATTGGTGCTGCACAGGGCGCCGGGCTTGGGGCCCAGTTTCTTCGTCACCTGTCTCGCAATCGGGTGCTTTTACATCTCGTTGATGTGCTGCCCGAAGACGGATCCGACCCGTTGACCAACGTTGAAGCGATCGAGGCCGAACTGGGCAATTATTCCAAGGCGCTCATTGAGCGTCCGATTTGGACGGTACTTTCAAAAATTGACCAGCTCGAAGACGATGGGCTGGAACTGGTCCGTGGTCGATTCTTAGAGCACTTTCCTCAGCGGCCGCTGCACGCCGTTTCGGCGCTGGGTGATGTAGGACTTGTCGAGCTGACACAAGACCTGATGGCCTACCTCGATCAGTATCGGGCCCGTATTGCTGAAGACGAGGCATTTGCTGAGCAAGATGCTGAGATAGAACGTCAGATAGGTGTCGATGTATTGCACAGTTCGCAGATGCTCCGGCAACAACGCGACGCAAGGCGAGCAGCTGGCGCCGACAAGCAGGGTAGCCATGATGATGAGCCGGAGACCTTCTATGTCAAGGACTGAAGCGATTGTGCAGGCGCGCCGTATCGTCGTAAAAATTGGTAGTGCGCTTCTGACCGATGCAGGGCTGGGATTATCGCATGACCGCATAAACGCCATCGCTGCGGACATTGATAAGCTTAAGGCCATGGGTAAGGACTTGGTGGTTGTCTCTTCGGGCGCCGTTGCTGAAGGGTGTAACCGGCTCGGCTGGCGACAAAGACCAGAAACTGTACACGAACTCCAAGCAGCTGCTGCAGTGGGGCAGATGGGCCTCGTCGAGGCGTGGGAGCAGGCACTCCGGCAGTTCGGCTGCGGCACGGCCATCATCATGCTCACGCATGATGATGTGGCAGACAGAGAACGCTATTTGAACGCGCGGGCGACCATGACACAGCTTTTGAACCTGGGCATCGTCCCGGTGATTAACGAAAATGACACTGTCGCAACGGAAGAAATCCGTTTTGGAGACAACGATACTTTAGCGGCGCTGGTTGCAAATCTTATCGAGGGTGACTTGTTGGTGGTGCTTACGGATGTGGCTGGTGTCTTGAGTGCAGATCCATCTGAAGATCCGGAGGCACGGCTGATTGAATACGGTACAGCGGGGGATCCATCGCTTGAGCGGCGGGCTGGTGCAGGGGGCGGTGCGCTTGGCAGAGGCGGAATGATCAGTAAGTTAAGGGCTGCTGAACTCGCGGCACGTTCCGGGGCGCACACGGTCATTGCAGATGGCAAAGAACAAGCCGTGCTAAGCAGAATCGTCCAGGGCGAGGCAGTCGGTACCTTTCTCGAAGCCCAGGTATCTCCCATGACCGCACGTAAGCGGTGGATTGCCGGGCACTTGCGAGCGAAGGGTAGCTTAGTCGTAGACAGTGGCGCGGCCCAGGCGCTTACTGATCAAGGCGTCAGCCTCCTTGCCGTCGGTGTGACTGGGGTGCAGGGTCAGTTCGAACGCGGTGACGTTGTACGTATCCTTGCCTCGGACGGGCAACAGGTCGCACAGGGCTTGTGTAACTATGCGAGTCGTGATGTTCTACGATTGATGGGCAAAAAGTCGGAAGAGTTTGCAGATCACATAGCGTCTGTGGGTGAACCAGAACTGGTTCACCGGGACAATCTGGCTATTCTGTGAGTATCGTTATGCGCCGTCTTGCAGGGCTTTGACCTTCTTGTGGAGTCGGGACTTATGACGAGCCGCCTTGTTTTTATGCATGAGGCCCTTGGTTACCATTTTGTCGATCAGTGGCAAAGCTTCGGTGTAGGCCGTTTCTGCTGCACCGCCATCGCCAGCCAGTATCGCAACGTCAACACGCTTGATGTACGTGCGTACCATGGAGCGCTGGCTGGCATTATGCGTACGGCGCTTTTCCGCTTGTCGTGCACGTTTGCGTGCTTGTGGACTGTTAGCCAAGAATGCCTCGTCTGGGGTCTGATTTTGGGGCGGCAAATATGCCGTCGGCGTGTAGAGATGTCAACTCGAAGAACCCACATTGGATAAAACACCGCCAGAGGATTTAGCGGCTGAAGCGCAGATACCTCGAAATCTCGCCCGACAGGGAGGGATTGTGGCGGGTATGACGCTTCTGTCCAGAATCAGCGGCCTTGTGCGGGATATCTTTTTCTCCTACCTGCTCGGGGCGTCGCAGTTTGCCGATATGTTCTATGTGGCATTTCGTATACCGAATTTTTTTCGCCGTCTTTTTGCGGAAGGCGCATTTAGTCAGGCATTCGTGCCTGTACTGATGCGTTATAAAGAGCAAGGAGTAGATGAGGTCAGGCTGTTTCTTGCGCCTCTTTCGGGGTTGTTTGGTTCCGCACTTGTCTTGCTCGTTGCCCTCGGGCTCTTATTTGCTGAAGAACTGACTTACGTATTTGCGCCTGGGTTTTCAGAGCTTCAACAACAATCTACCGCAAGCCTTGTATTTATCATGTTCCCTTATATCGGGTTCATCTCTCTCACGGCATATGCAGGGGCGCTACTGAATGCGCATGATCGTTTTGCAGTACCGGCAGTAACCCCGGTATTGCTTAACCTGTCTTTGATCGGGGCATCCCTTGTTGCGCTGGCGGGATGGTCTGATTTACCACAAGTAGATGTCCTCGCCTGGGGCGTGCTTGCTGCAGGGGTGGTTCAGCTTCTGTTCCAAGTACCGTTTATTGTGAAGATAGGCGCCCTGCCTGCACCACGATTCAATTATCGACACGAAGGGGTTCGGCGTGTTGGGCGTTTACTCCTACCGGCAGTTTTTGCGGGCTCTGTCGGCCAAATTAACGCGCTGGTGAATACGGTACTGGCTTCTATGCTCATCACCGGAAGTGTCAGCTGGTTGTACTATGCTGATCGGTTACTTGAACTGCCTGTGGGATTGGTCGCGATTGCTTTGGGTACAGTGCTCTTACCTCATCTATCACGCCTGGCCACCGATGAAGACCAGGTGCAGTTCAAGCGTGCGCTTTCCTGGGGGATTGGGCTTGGTCTTTTCATGGGTCTACCTGCAGCGGTTGCGTTGTATCTGTTGGCAGATGCGTTGGTTGCAACAGTCTTCATGAGTATCGCGGGTGGTGCCATGACACCTTATGACGTGCGCATGGCAGGACTGGGACTGCAGATGTTTGCTCTGGCGTTGCCCGGCTTTGTACTTGTAAGAGTATTGGCGCCAGCCTTTTATGCTCACGAAGACACCCGCTCACCGTTTCGATTTGCAGCCTATTCCGTCGTTGCGAATCTGTTGGTAAGCCTGGCAACCTTTAGTTGGTTTGGCCACGTGGGACTTGCGTGGGCTACCGCCGTTGCAGCCTGGGTGAATGTTGTAGGGCTTTATACGGGCCTTAGCCGTCGGCGCATATACAGTCTGCAGCGCAGCGTCACAGTACCTGTATTGCGCACGGGTCTGGCAAGCCTCTGTCTCGGCCTGGGTCTTTATTACCTGACAAGCGATATCGCCTGGTTTGAAATGCAAGAAGGTTTGAGAATTGTCGTGGTAGGGCTAGTGTGCGTGGGGGGTCTGATTGGTTACATGGGGGTGCAACTTCTGTTCGGGTGGCGCTTTGAGGAGATAAATCATTACAGCGGTACACAAGCTGAATAGCCTATAATTCTGCACATGGAAATCATTAACGGCATTCACAATATCCGAGCTCAACACCATGGAAATGTGATCACGATGGGAAATTTCGATGGTGTGCACAAAGGTCATCGAAACCTGCTACTTACGCTGACCCAGAAGAGTGAAGAACTTAAGGTGCCAAGTACGCTTATCACTTTCGAACCTCAACCACGAGAGTTTTTTGCGGGCGCTCAAATGCCCCCTCGCTTGACTCGGTTGCGTGAGAAGGTCCATCTCCTCAAAGATACTGGGATCGATCGCCTGCTATTGCTGCCATTTAATGAACGTACGGCGCTCACGCCGGCGGAGTGGATTACGAATGAACTTTTTCACGGCTTGTTGGGTGCCCGACACGTGATCGTCGGCGACGATTTTCGGTTTGGGCGTGATCGCCAGGGCGATATGGAGATGATCCGTCGGGTAGGGGAAAAACTGGGTTACACCGTCAGCGGAATAGACACCTTTGCCTTTGATGGCGAGCGCATCAGTAGCACAGGCGTCAGGCAAGCGCTTGCCAACGCTGACTTTGCGTTGGCAGAGACATTGCTTGGACACGAATATTTCATCATGGGGCGCGTTGTTTATGGGAGGCAACTGGGTCGTTTGCTCGGCGCGCCCACAGCGAATATTCGCCTGCAGCGATATAAAGCAGCGCTTGAGGGTGTGTACTGTGTGACGGTCGAAGGCATAGATTCCGGGCAGTATACGGGGATTGCGAACATAGGCGTCAGGCCGACGGTGGACGGCAAGGAGCCGCTGTTGGAAGTGCATGTATTCGACTTTGACGGCAACCTCTACAATCAGCTACTAACGATTAAGTTCAAGCGCAAATTGCGCGACGAGCAGACTTTTGACAGTATCGATGCGCTCAAGGTTCAAATCGAAAGCGACATAGAACAAGCACAAAGCTGGTTTGCCGCCGGTGGTTAAGTGGCTCGCAATCGCAGGCAGCGTGTGGGCTTGCGATCAAGCGAGCAAACAAGTTGTGATTAACTCGCTTAATTATTTAGACGAAGTGGTGGTATTTCCGATCTTCAGTTGGGTGCGCTGGCATAACGAAGGTGCTGCATTTTCGTTTCTGGCTGATGCGGGCGGCTGGCAACATTGGTTTTTTGTTGTCCTTGCGACAGGTTTTTCTATCTACCTCCTGGTGGAACTGTATCGTCTTGAAGCAAAAGACAAGCACCTCGGGTTGTTTTATGCCCTCATCCTCGGGGGTGCGCTCGGCAATTTGACGGATCGTCTCAATCACGGCTATGTGGTCGATTTTTTGTTTTTTCACTGGGAAGAGCACGGCTTTCCTTCCTTCAATATTGCAGATGCCTCTCTTTTTTGTGGCGCAGCATTGTGGATCCTGATGATGTTAGTTGAGTACCGAAGATCCAGAACGATTAACGGCGACCGCATTGACGGATAGTCTTGTCGCCAGCGACAAAGGATTACCCGTTGGCACAGGGTGCCGAGTGACGTTGCATTTTTCCTTGTTTCTTCTCTCAGGTGAGGAGATAGATACGACCCGTAACAACAAACCTGCTGAATTCGAGGTGGGCGATGGCAACCTGCTTCCGGGCTTTGAGGAGAGCTTGATGGGGAAGCGTCCTGGTTATGCAGGACAGATTCGCCTAACGGCACAGAAGGCATTTGGGGAGCGCAATGGGGGCAATATACAGATCATTGCAAAAGAAAAATTTGCTCAACTTGATGATTGCCTCGAACCGGGCTTGATGGTGTTTTTTCAGGCACCGGGTGGGGAACTCCCGGGGGTGATCATGGAAGTTTATGAAAACTCCCTAAGGGTCGATTTTAACCATCCGTTAAGTGGTCGAACGATTATCTTTGATGTGGAGATCTTAAAGGTTGAGCGCGTCAACAGGTAAGATCGTTACCCTGTACGTCTTCGTGTAATCCGTCTCCATCTTCATCGCGCGAAAAGTAGAGTCGTCCCGCCGCATTCAGAACCAATTGGCGCGAAAGTGCATGATCCTGAGTGCCTTCCGGACAGAACTTAAAGTGACCGTTCTGCCAGTCCGTATGCCCAGTTGCCACAAACTTTAGGTAGCTTCGATTTCGAAAAGACCGCCACGTAACACGATTCGTAAGTTGCGCGATACTGCCCAGCAGCTTGTCCTGTTCATCTATCTGCTTGTTGTTGTTGTAATCGACGAAAGCGACTGTACCCAAATGCCACTCATTTCGATGTCCGCAGCCTGCATCGCTTCCTGGACACAGAGTTACTGAGTGATTTAGTTGTATCGCCGACGAACGAGCGAGATTGATGATCGCGGCCATTTGTGTTCGGTCCGAATCGACCTCGATGCGGGCGATCCAGGTGCGTGTAGAGAATGCAAAGCTCACCAACACCGACACAATACAGATCGATATCAGCAGTTCGATGAGGGTGAGGCCGGTGGCGATTTCTGATCGATGCGTGGAGCACATCCATCCAGGCTATTAGACGACGCCTGGTCGGTTAATGGGTCATGTGCCAAAAAATGTGTAAGTTATTCCAGTTCGAATTTTTTGAGCTTGTAGCGCAGGGCACGAAATGTAATGCCAAGGGCTTTCGCAGCCGCGGTTTTGTTCCAGCGAGACTCGTCCAGCGCGCGGGCGATCATGGCGCGCTCAATAGTTTCAAGGTGCTCATTGAGTCCCTGTCCTTCCGGCAGCCCCGGTTCTGCTGGTGGCTCCAGCCCTTGTGGTGGCATGGAGCTATCGACAGGATCTTGCTGGAGTTGCAAATCGTCAATTTCTATTTCGTCTCCCTCGCACAGGGTAAACGCTCTTTCTAGGACATTTTCTAGCTCGCGCACATTGCCAGGAAATCGATGTGATTTGAGCGCGGCTAGTGCAGAAGTCGAGAGCGTGGGAAGGCCACCACCATATTCGCCCCCCACGCGCGCCAGGCAATGTGTCGCAATTGGTTCGATATCTTCCGGATGTTCTCTTAGAGGCGGGATGCGCAATTCAATGACATTCAGGCGATAGTAGAGGTCCTGGCGAAAGCGTCCTGCGGCCACTTCGTCTGTTAAGTTTTTGTGTGTTGCGCTTAATATTCGAACGTCAGTTGTCGCTTCACTTTGTGAACCTACCGGTCTGACCGCTTTTTCCTGGATGGCGCGAAGGAGCTTTACCTGCATTGACAATGGCAGGTCCGCAACTTCGTCCAGAAAAAGCGTACCCCCGGCAGCTGCTTGAAAGAGGCCTTCTTTATCGCTTGTGGCGCCTGTAAATGCCCCCTTAACGTGACCGAAGAATTCACTTTCCATCAATTCCGAGGGGATAGCACCACAGTTGACTGCGACAAATTGGCCATCGCCTCTCGGCCCCTGACTGTGGATCATGCGTGCAGCGACTTCCTTACCTGTGCCTGATTCTCCGGCGAGGTAGATAGGTGCCTGGCTGCGAGCGAGCTTGCCAATCTGCAGCCTCAGTGCATCCATCGTTTCGGAATTGCCGATCAGACCTTTATCGGTCGCCTGTGCTGTGTGGTGACTGCTTTGCATCTTAAGTGCGGTATCGACAAGGCTTCGCAGTTGTTCGAGATCTATGGGCTTTTCCACGTAGTCAAAAGCGCCTGCCTTCAGCGCGGCAATGGCGGTATCCATAGATCCAAACGCTGTGATCATCGCGACAGGCAAATCCTGATAGTGCGCACTGATGTGTCGCACAACTTCCAGCCCGTCCCCGTCAGGGAGTTGCATATCGGTTAGACAAAGATCGAATTTGTTTTCAGAGAGCAGGTGTTTTGCCTGGGAGAGGTTTTCGGCGGCCTTGGTCTCGATGCCCATCCTGCCGAGGGTAATCTCTAGTAGCTCCCTGATATCAGGTTCGTCGTCGATAACCAGCGTGTGTTTGGTGGGTGGCACTTAAGTTACGAATGGCTCACGTTATCTTGGTGCGAGAGTCTATCAGGATGAGCGAACAAAATTCTAAAGCGGGCACCACCGCCGGGATCTCGCGAATAACTGATTTGTGCCTTGTTAGCATTGCACAGTTCCTTCGTTATGTAGAGGCCCAGGCCTGTGCCTGTCTTTGTGGTCGTGGAAAAGGGCCTGAACAAGTTGCTTAGCTCGATATCGGGGACACCTGTGCCAAAATCAATCACATTCAGATAGGGGCGTTCGCTCCCTTGGTCAACCCCACCTTCGATACGAGCGCGCTGGCCTTGGCCGTTGAGGTCAGAATATCTCAGGGCATTGTCCATAAGGTTCGTCAGTGCCTGGTTCAAGTGCGCCTGGTCGAAGCGGATGTGGGTACTTTCCGGCTCAATCTCGGTTTCTATCTGTGCGTCGGGAAAACTTTCATGGCATTGCGCTAAAAAGGACCGCACGTTGTCAGCTAAGTTAATCACTAAAGACACGGGATGCTGTCGCCTTGACATTTCCAGTACGTTTTCGACGACGTCGTTCATGCGTTGGCAGTGGGTGATAATAATCTCAGTCAGCCTCTGATCGGCAGCGCGCATGGTATTGGACTCCTTCAGTAGTTGTGCTGCGTGGCTGATTGCGCCCAATGGGTTGCGTACCTCATGTGCAATACTTGCGGACAAACGCCCAAGTTCAGCCAGTTTCAGCTGCTGTGCGTGCTGCTGAATTTCGCTGGTGTCTTCGATGAATATGGTGACGTCGCTGGTCGCATCGGTGGTGCGTGCCGTTGAAAAGTTCACGCGTATTTCGGGTGTGTGGTCGTGTACTTTAAGCGGGGGTGTTCTTAGCCCCCTATCAGCCCGCCATCGCTGTAGGGCATGCAGGACAGGCAGTGGCAGTTCGAGCAGTGGCTGATTCATCTCCGCTCCGATAAACGACCGAGCGCTCTGATTAAGCATTCGGACCTGGTTGTCCGGGTCGACAACGATGATTCCGGTGCGCATGCGCTGGATGATTTGCCGATTCAAACGTTCCAAATATAGGAGCTCAGAAGCTTGTTCTAGCGTTCGGATTTCATTATTTCGGATGTGATTCGACAGCTGTTGAATTGCGAATGAGGTGATGAAGTAGATAACACCAAAGGTGCCCGCCTGGAAAAAATCCGCTTGCGGATAGGCCGTTGACAGGCCGAGATAAAGCTCTTCATACAGGAGCGCAATGCTTGCCGTGGCAGCCACGAATGTCGCCATTCGCCCGGTCACAAGAATGGCACCGGTAGCTACGGTAATCAGAATCAGCGGGGCGATACCACTGGTAATGCCACCCGATGAATACATCAACAAGGTCAGGGCTAAGATATCCAAAGAGACGATACCAAGGTTTAGCTGGTCGTGTTTTGGCCAGGCGACAGTGAGGCGACGAAGCCCGAGCGGGGCTGCGAAATTGAGAAGCGTATAAGCCAGCACAACGATCCAGAATAACTGTGTGTCGAGAGATCCAAGCCGGGTATCGAACAGGTCCTGCTCGTGGATCAGAATAATAACCAGACCCACGAAGATTCGATAAAAGTTATAAATCCGCAGTAAACCGAAATTGAGTTCCACGCGCTGTCGTCCAATCTCAGCAGCAATTTCCTCTTGTTGCTCGGCTTGCATGTGCTTGAGTTAATCCACAAATGGTAGCCAGCTGAACCAGCCGCGCTTTTTCATCTTACCTCGTGGTGCTGTTGAAGGAGATTCTCTTTCGGTGGGTGGTGTAAACCCTTCAGGGTGCTGGATCATCAATGGCGGCGGCACATCGGGTCGATCGATGAGGCCCAATGTCATGATATTGGTCCAGGAACGGTCCCGGTTGCGGATACGCTTGGCTAAAATGAGGTTACCGTTTTCATCAAAAGCTTCATGATTGGGATAGTTGATTGAAAGTACGCGCATGGTGCTGTTTGCTTCGTCGGTAAGCCCGAGTTTGTGATTGCACTCGGCCAGTACCACCAGGGCTTCGGCTGTAGAATCTGCATTGGGATAGTTTTCGAGTGCATAGCGGGCGCGGTTGGCGGCCGCAACGTAAGCACCCCGTCGCATGTAGTAATCTGCTACGCCAAGTTCTGATCGGGCAAGGACATTGCGAAGATAGACCATTCGCTGGCGGGTATCCGACACATAGGGACTATTCGGGTGGCGAGAGAGAAGCAGGGCAAAGTCGTTATAGGCATCGCGTAAGGGCGCCATATCGCGCCTGGATTCGTCAATCTTAATCAGCCTGTCCATGATTCCCTGATTTTTCGTGAACGAAGCAAGGCCTTTGATGTAATAGGCGTAGTCGATATTTGAATGATTCGGGTGTAAGCGGGCAAAGCGCTCTGCTGCTGCTTTGGCGCCATCAAGATCAACTGACATGTAACGCGCATAGATCATTTCGAGCTGTGCCTGTTCTGCATAGCGTCCAAAAGGAAATCTGGCTTCCAGGCGTTCAAGTGCCGCGATGGCTTGCTGATAATTGCTCGAACGCAGCCATCGTTGTGCATCGCTATAGAGTTTCTGTTCGGTGGTTTCAACTTCTTCCGGTAATTCCTCTGTCTCATCGTCGCCTCCGATAAAAGGCATCCAGCTGCAGCTGCCGAGAAAAAGAGCAAAGGCCAAAAGAAGGACTATATGAGCTAATTGCTTGGGTATTTGGTTCAACAAAGGCTCCGAGATGTGATTGGCGAAGTGAACGGTTCGCTATTCTTACCAAATTCGGTAGGGTTGCAAGCCGATGACTGATGAAAAGTTTACTACTGTTGTGCCGCCAGCGCTTGTGGGCGAACGTTTAGACAAAATAGCAGCCACTGTGTTCCCGGCTTATTCTCGTGTTGAACTGACGCGATGGATAACGGCTGGACTGCTGACGGTAGACGGCCAGCCGGCAAAACCGAAGCTTCGTTGCCGGGGCGGTGAGCAGCTGGTGCTGTCGGCTGAAGCGCAGCCTCGAGAATATTGGGAGACGCCCGAGGCAGTTCCCCTGGACATACTTTTTGAAGATGAAGATCTGCTTGTTTTGAACAAACCTGCCGGTTTGGTTGTGCATCCGGGTGCGGGTAATCGTAATGGGACCCTGGTGAATGGGCTCATCCATCACCGAGAAACGCTTGCACAATTACCGCGTGCAGGCGTTGTGCATCGACTCGACAAAGATACCAGTGGTGTGATGGTTGTGGCTGCAAGTGCAAATGCTCATCGGGTGTTAACAGGTATGATCGCGGCCCGTGAGGTGCGTAGGGAATACCTGGGCATTACTGAAGGACGGATGATCAGTGGAAGGGATGTGGACGAACCCATTGGGCGAGATCCGCATGTTCGGACCCGTCAGGCCATACGCGAAGATGGTAAGCCGGCCTTCACAGAGTTTCGTGTCAAATCCCGCTATCGAGTCCATACGATGGTGCATGCGCGTCTGCATAGCGGCCGAACGCACCAAATTCGTGTGCATCTGCAGTCCATTGGTTTCCCCTTGGTGGGCGACCGTCGTTATGGCGCACGAGGGCGAGTTCCACAAGGTGCCGATCAATCGCTGGTCGAATACCTGCAGAGATTTCCACGCCAGGCGCTGCATGCTGCGAGGCTTGTGTTCGTCCACCCCCGCAGCGAGAAAGTGCTCAAGTTCAACGCACCACTGCCACAAGACATGGAGAATCTGCAAAAACTGCTCGCTGAGGACATGGACAAAAATGTCTGACCCGGCGCAGGACCTGCCAGAGACTTGGCTCTCTCCTGATCTGGGTGTGAGGGTGCGCTCGATGATTACCCATTCGGTCGGGCCGAATGATGTAACTGACTTTAATCTCGCTTTCCACGCAGGCGAGACCACCCACACTGCTCGACATCGTGCAGACCTGCAACACATGATAGGTGCGCGGCGTGTGCAGTGGCTCAAGCAGGCGCACGGCACACGCTGTGTTGCGATCGAACAAGCTGAATTGCCGGGAGAGGAGCCGGTTGCTGATGCCATGTGGACGCGCGAGCAAGGCATTGCCTTGGCGATCCTCACGGCAGACTGCCTACCGGTGTTGTTGGCGAGTACAGATGGGTCGTGCGTGGCAGTTGCGCATGCGGGTTGGCAGGGACTCGCGAGGGGGGTACTTGCTGAAACGATAGCAAAAATTCCGGTCGCGGCGGGAGACTTGCTTGCCTTTATGGGTCCGGCGATATCCGGTGCTGTTTATGAAGTAGGAGAAGATGTCTGGCGTCAATTTCCCAGCCGATTTGCCGGGCCCCATGCGGATCCGGCCAAACGGTATCTTGATCTGATTGGGATTGCCCGCGCGCAATTAGAATCTCTGGGGGTGATGAGGATCGAGGGTGGTGACCTGTGTACCTTTAGGGACGGCGGTTATTACTCGCATCGTCGTTGGCAGCAGGCGGGCGGGGTTTGTGGGCGCTTTGCCTCGGTGATTATGCGACTGTAAGGCCTGCGCGGTCCGGCCATATAGGTTCAGCTGTCGCAGTTTGTTGCGATGCCCTGGTGGGCGCCGGCAATATGTTGACGACGCTCGTCTTCCGGCAAAACACGCACACCTCCTTCTTCATCGACGATACGTATGCGGCCGCTGTTGGAGAGGTTGTCGAGTATGCGTTTTGCGCGCGTGCAATTGTCTGACCGAAGCTTCTCTACTTGCACCTGACGTGCAGCCTCCGCGTCTTCAAGTTGCTTCAGCATTGCTTGTTGCTCGGGGCCTAAATTTCGCTCCGTAGCTGGTTTGGACACTGAATCGCTTACAGAACTCATTGAGGGCGTGGCCTGGATGTTGGCAATTGGTGCGCTTGAAGGGTTCTGCGGGCTTGATTCAACGACGGTGACCCGGTTTTCCGGAATGCCTCTGGGTTTACGTTCGGAATAATTAACGACGCCGTTGTTATCGACCCACCGGTAAGTGGCAGCGTGTACGCTTGCTAAGGACATTATTGACAATAATATTGTCGATATTACCGTCACAATCACGTAAAGATATATCGGTCGCGCCATGGCTGAGCCCAGTCTGTTTTGGCAACACCCTACACAATACCATAGGCCGTATCGAACCCATCTCCCCAAAAGGAAATTTGAGACCTGCGGTTTAGTTTGATTGACATAAGGTCTCGATATCAGAAGAATACGCGGCTCGTTTCCGACGGTGCGGAATTTCTAATAAATCAATCAGTTAGTTCGCATTTCGAAATACCCAGTATATGGTTTATTAGGATGACGAACTGGCGTGCGGGTTCAATAAGCTCGCTCATTTCCTTAAGGCTTAAACCTCGATCGCGATGGACGCTGTTTCAGAACGTAAACAATCGAACACAATAGAGGATTCTCCAATGTCCGACAGGCTTTCGGGTGGTGACATGTTGATACGTGCGCTACAGGACGAAGGTGTAGACATCATTTTTGGTTATCCGGGTGGTGCGGCACTGCATATATATGATGCGATCTTTCGCCAGCAGAAGGTCGAGCATATTCTCGTCCGACATGAACAGGCGGCCACCCATATGGCTGACGGTTATGCGCGTGCCACGGGCAGGCCTGGTGTTGTGCTCGTAACTTCAGGTCCCGGTGCGACAAATGCCATCACGGGTATTGCAACGGCCTACATGGACAGCATTCCCCTAATTGTCATCTCCGCTCAGGTCGCCAACGAGTTGATCGGTACTGATGCATTTCAAGAGACGGATATGGTCGGAGTCTCTCGTCCTGTCGTGAAGCACAGCTTTATGATTAAAAACGCGGAAGAGATTCCACAGGTTGTTCGAAAGGCATTTCACATTGCGACAACCGGCAGACCAGGCCCGGTCGTGATCGATGTACCCAAGGATACGACAGACCCGGCCGAGCTGGTGGAATATATCAGGCCATCCGATATTCGCATGCGCAGCTACAATCCCGGCGGGCGTGGCAATGGTCGCCAGATTCGTATGGGGATTGATGCGCTGATCAAAGCTGAGCGCCCCGTCATTTATAGTGGTGGAGGGGTGGTACAGTCTAATGCCAGCGAACTCCTGCGAGCGTTGGTGCGGGCACTCAACGTCCCGATCACCAACACATTAATGGGTCTGGGTGCTTTTCCCGGTGGCGATCCGCTTTGTATTGGCATGTTAGGCATGCACGGAACATATGAATCGAACATGGCAATGCACGAAGCAGATCTGATCCTGGCGATCGGTGCGCGTTTTGACGATCGGGTGACGAATAACCCGGTAAAGTTTTCGCCCCAGGCCCAAGTCATCCATGTGGATGTTGATCCAGCTTCCATATCAAAGATCATCGAGGCCCAGATTCCCATTGTTGGCAATGCCCGGTTGGTGCTGGAACAGCTGTTGGAAGGTACTAATGCACGCATCGCATCCTTCACCAAGGATGAGAAGCGCGCCTATGATGAGCGAAACGACGGTTGGTGGCAGCAGATTAACGAGTGGCGGCGTGCGCATGGGCTCGATCACGGTTTGCAGGTGGAGCCTGATAGGCCGATCCTCCCCCAACTTGCCATCCAGAAACTCTACAAGGCGACGAATGGTGAGGCTTATGTCGCGTCGGATGTCGGGCAACATCAGATGTTTGCTGCTCAGTATTATCACTTTCCTGAACCGCGCCGATGGATCAACTCCGGGGGCCTTGGAACAATGGGATTTGGTCTGCCGGCGGCTATGGGTGTGCAGATGGCATTCCCCGACGCCGTCGTTGCATGCGTGACGGGCGAGGGCAGCTTCATGATGAACATGCAGGAGCTCTCAACCTGCTTGCAATATGGTCTCCCCATCAAGGTCCTCAATCTCAACAATCAGGCCTTGGGCATGGTTAAGCAATGGCAGGATATGCAATATGGGGGTCGACACTCGCACAGTACCTACAGTGATTCGTTACCTGATTTCAAAACGCTGGTCGAAGCGTTTGGGCATGTGGGTTTTAAGGTGTCTGAGGCGGCCGACCTTGAGCCGGCCCTCGAAGAGGCGTTTTCGGAAAAGTACAAACAGCATCTTGTTTTTATCGATGTATGGGTAGATCCACACGAACATGTGTATCCCATGGCCATTAAAGGTGGCTCCATGCAGGATATGGTACTGAACAAATCGACGCGACAGGAGATTACCTGATGCGCCGTATCTATGCGGTATTAATCGAAAACGAAGCAGGAGCGCTGTCCCGCGTCATTGGCCTTTTTTCACAACGGAATTTCAATATTGAATCGCTTACGGTTGCGCCCACTGAAGACGAGACGCTTTCGCGCATCACGATAACAACGGCTGCCGATACGGGCACGGCAGAGCAGATCATTAAACAACTCTACAAGTTGGTGGAAGTTGTGAAGGTTATGGATCTGTGTGAGGGCGACCATATCGAACGTGAGCTGATGTTGGTCAAAGTTAAGACCGATGCTGTGACACGACAAGAAGTGAAACGGATGGCCGACATATTTCGCGGACAGATTGTGGACGTTACCGAAGATGCCTATACGGTGCAGCTTGTTGGTCCATCTGAAAAACTTGATGCCTACCTGCGAGCGATGGGAAAGAAACCGATTCTTGAAGTCGTACGAAGTGGTGTATCGGGAATTGGGCGCGGCAATAGAGTGCTTGCGATATAACTGAATGCAAGAGATTGTCCTGAGTGACAATTTCAATACAAGACGGAATCTAATAGAAAGAGGGGAACTATGCAGGTTTATTACGACAAAGACGCGGACCTTTCAATGGTCCAGAACATGAAGGTTGTTGTTGTGGGTTATGGCTCACAAGGACATGCCCATGCGAACAATCTGCGCGATTCGGGCGTGGAGGTTGTCGTGGGACTGCGCGCAGGTTCAGGGTCCTGGCCGAAAGCCGAAAATGCGGGCTTTACAGTGCAGGAAGTAGGCGAAGCCGTCAGCGATGCGGACCTCGTGATGGTTTTGGTTCCTGATGAGCTGCAACCTGAGCTGTATCGCAATGACTTGGCGGCCAATATGAAGAACGGGGCGGCGATGGCCTTTGCTCATGGGTTTAACATCCACTTTGAGCTGATCATTCCACGCGATGACCTCGATGTGATCATGATCGCACCGAAAGGGCCCGGGCATACCGTGCGCTCGACCTATGTTGAAGGTGGCGGTGTGCCGAGTCTGATCGCTGTGGCCCAGGATGCATCAGGCCAGGCTAAGAACATTGCCTTATCTTACGCTTCTGCCAACGGTGGCGGGCGCGCCGGCATCATTGAGACCAATTTCAGGGAGGAGACGGAAACAGACCTTTTCGGCGAACAAACGGTACTTTGTGGCGGTGCAGCCGCGTTGGTTCAGGCCGGATTCGAAACCCTGGTTGAGGCGGGTTATGCCCCGGAAATGGCCTATTTCGAATGCCTCCACGAATTGAAACTGATTGTCGATCTGTTCTATGAGGGGGGCGTGGCGAATATGTGGTATTCGGTCTCCAATACGGCTGAGTACGGTGGCCTAACGCGAGGACCTCGTATCGTCACGGATGAGACCAAGCAGGAGATGAAAAGAATCCTCGAGGAGATTCAAACGGGTAGGTTTGCCAAGGAGTTCGTATCAGAAAATCAGTCGGGTGCGCCCAGCATTCGAGCGATGCGTCGAATTTCCCAGGCCCATCAGATCGAGGAAGTAGGTGCGCGTCTGCGTGGTATGATGCCCTGGATCCAAGAGAATCGGTTGGTCGATAAAGAGATTAACTAACTCGTTGACGAGTTTCGGGCCGGTGCTCAACAGAGTTTTTGCGATTTAACCGTGGTACGTATAAGGACGTTCGTGGGCGCGTAAAATCTAGACACTTCCAGGAGAGAGCGATGATCGATCGCCCGCAGGATGAAAAACGCCCTCTTTGGGCGGTGGACACAGAAAGTCGTGACGGCGAGGAGGCAGTCGAAGAGGAGATACTCGCCTCCGCAGACCCGGCCCAGCGCCGTTCCGAACGGCGTGCACGTATACGTCAGCGCGGCATCTACCTGCTGCCCAACCTGATCACCACAGGTGCACTTTTCGCTGGTTTTTATGCCATGATTGCGGCGATGAATGGCAATTTCACCTCGGCTGCGTTGGCCGTCTTTGTTGCCATGGCCCTCGATACTGCCGACGGGCGAGTGGCTCGTATCACGCACACAGAAAGTGCTTTTGGCGCAGAATATGACAGCCTCTCGGACATGGTGGCATTCGGTGTGGCTCCGGCTCTGATTGCGTTCAGCTGGGGATTGGGTGCTTTGGGGCAGGTCGGCTGGGTGGTGACGTTTGTTTATATGGCCTGCGCGGCACTGCGCCTCGCACGTTTTAATACCAAGGGTGATAACTCGAGCTTCACGGGTCTCGCCAGCCCATCCGCGGCTGCGATCATTGCCTGTAGTGTGTGGGTATGGGTCGACTATGGCGGTGGCGTACCTTCGCCGGTTGGCGCCGCGTTCATCGCGGTTATCACTGTGGTGACTGCACTGTTGATGGTGTCGAACTTCGAATATTACTCACCGAAGCTCCTCAACATGAAAGGCCGTGTACCCTTCGTGACGCTCGTTTTCGTTGTCATGGGTTTTTCATTGTTGCTTCTGCACCCACCAACTGTGTTGCTTGTATTGTTTGGTGGTTATGCTTTGTCCGGGCCGTTGAAATATGTTTGGGATAAACGCTACTCTGATACCGATACCGATACCGATATTGATACTGATACTGATACTGATACTGATACTGAATCGAACTAGATGCGCTGCACAGGATTGCTGTTTTGTTAATTAAGAAACCCGACTCTATCCTTCCTTCTGAGATTACTTCAGAAACTACGTATTTGAACCGGCGTAGTTTTTTGCGAAAACAAGCTGTCCTGGGAACAGGCCTGCTCAGCAGCGGTCTGTTGGGTACTGCCCAGGCAGGGTTGCAGGCAGATGATTCACTGACGCCTGAACGGATTGTGACCAGTTACAACAATTTCTATGAGTTCGGCACGGCAAAGGATGACCCTGTGCAATATGCCCATGAGATGACAACCGATCCGTGGACAGTAAAAGTCAAAGGGGCCGCTAAAAAAACAGGCAAATTTGCCCTCGAAGACGTCTTAAAAGGTCTCACTGCTGAAGAACGTGTTTATCGGTTTCGATGTGTTGAAGCCTGGTCGATGGTGGTGCCGTGGGAAGGGGTTTCGCTGAAGGATATTCTGATGCAGTTCGAGCCGGAAGGCTCAGCCAGGTACGTGCAGTTTAAGACCCTCGTGCGTCCCTCGGAAATGCGGGGTCAGAGAGGCGTTTTTCAAAGCATCGATTGGCCTTATACAGAGGGCCTGCGCCTGGATGAGGCCTACCACCCCTTAACGATCATGGCTTTGGGCGTGTATGGTAAAGAACTTCCTAACCAAAACGGTGCGCCATGGCGTTTGATCGTTCCTTGGAAATATGGCTTTAAGTCGATTAAATCTATCGTTGGAATCAAGTTCACGGAAAGACCACCGCGCAATTCCTGGAATGTTGCCGCCCCACATGAGTACGGGTTTTATGCCAACGTTAATCCTGGGGTTGCTCACCCGCGCTGGAGCCAGGCCAGCGAACGACGCCTGCCGAGTAGCATATTCAATCCCAATCGACGTCCGACACTGCCTTTCAACGGTTATGCCGAAGAAGTGGCAGGTTTATATACCGGTATGGACCTCGCCAAGTATTACTGACAGAGACGTTGGCGCAGGTGATTAGGGCTTTGAAGATTGTGCTCTTCGCGCTTCTGAGCAGCCCGCTTTTGTGGCTGGTATTACAGATTGGTATAGAGATCGACGCTCCCACAATAGCGTTAGGCGCCGATCCGGGTGAAGCAGTGGTGCACTTTCTGGGTGAGTGGGGAATACGGATTCTGCTTCTTACTTTCTCTATATCGCCTTTGCAGAGGTTGTTCAGCCTGCCTGCTATCGGACGAATGCGAAGATTGGTGGGCCTGTTCGCATTCGTCTATATAAGCCTGCACTTCTTTGCCTATCTCTTCTTTTATGTGGAGTTTTCGTTAAAACCATTGCTTGAGGACTTTGTAGAGCGAGCCTTTATTACGGCAGGCATCGGGGCGTTTGTGTGCCTGATACCTATGGCCGTGACGTCGACGGCAAGTTGGCAAAGGCGTCTACGTGTCAGGTGGAAGATTCTCCACCGGCTCATCTATCCGGCCATCGCCTTGGCCATTATTCATTTGTACTGGTTGACCAGCAACGAATTCGCCGAAGTGATCGTCTATGCCGTTTGGTTTGCTGTGTTGATCGTGGTGAGATTTTGGCTGCCTATTTCCCGCGCCGTGCGTTAACCGCATGCGCCAACTGGGCCAGTACTGTCTCGGTATCTTCCCAGGAAATGCACGCATCCGTGATGCTCTGGCCATAGGTCAGTGACGCTTTGTCCGTAGAGATGTCCTGACGGCCGGCGACGAGATTGCTCTCGACCATAACGCCAACGATGTCGCGATCACCTTCCGTGATCTGCCTGGCGAGATCCTCGGCGACCACAAGCTGGCGATTGTGGTCTTTACTGCTGTTGGCATGGCTCATATCGACCATGATGCCCGTGCCAACTTTGGCCTTTTTAAGTGCAGCCTTTGTCCCTGCAATCGCATCGGCTTCGTAGTTGGTGCCCGAGGTACCGCCGCGCAGTATGACGTGGCAATCCTGGTTGCCGGATGTGGAGAAGATTGCAGAGTGCCCAGCCTTGGTTACTGAAAGAAATATGTGAGAATGAGCCGACGAATTCACCGCATCAACAGCGACCTGTATGGCACCGTCGGTACTGTTTTTGAAGCCAATAGGGCAGCTTAGACCCGAGGCTAACTGACGGTGAATCTGGCTTTCTGTCGTACGTGCACCGATCGCGCCCCAGGCGACCAGGTCGCCCACGTACTGTGGTGAGATTGGATCAAGATACTCAGTGCCGGCGGTCAGCCCAAGGCCATTGATATCCAGCAGCAATTTTCTGGCTGTTCTAAGGCCTTCATTGATGTCAAAAGTGTTGTCCAGATGAGGGTCATTAATCAGGCCTTTCCAGCCGACGGTCGTTCTGGGTTTTTCGAAATACACCCGCATGACGATCATCAGTTGATCTCGATAGCGCTGAGCCTGTTCCTGTAACCGTTGAGCGTAGTCTATCGCGGCTTCGGGATCGTGGATGGAACACGGTCCTACGACGGCGAGAAGCCGATCGTCATGGGCGTGCAGAATATCGGCGACCTGTTTACGTGCTAAGAACACAAGGGCTGAAGTGTCCGGCGAGATCGCGATTTCGTTCATCAATGCTTCCGGCGCTATGACTTCCTGCATGCCGGTGATGCGCACGTCGTCTGTAAGATATTGCATGTCTGATACCTGAATATTGAGATAGAATTTTACCCTATAGGAGACGCTTTGAATCTGTCGAATCGACAACGAAATATATTGGCTGCTATGGGGATACCCATATGGTATCGCCGGGGTGGTGCGCCAGTCTCATCAGTGATCGTGGAATCACAGGTGCAGGCTGAGCCGCAAACGTCTCGAATTCTCGCCTCTGGTGAACGGGATAAGGATCAGCAAGCACCTGAATCCGGCCTTGAAACGCTGCAAAAATCGATACCTGATGATCAACAGACTGGGCAAACAGATGTGGCCGGCGAGGCAGATCCCGTCGAATTTTTCTGGTGGCGGGGGGCTGGAGGAATCCTGATGATGGGTCCGCCCGCGAACTATGAGGAACCTATGCTTCGCGATCTGGTGGCAGCCCTCGACTGGCGTGCGGGTCTTGAACCCGGAAAAGTCAGCAATGGTCACTTTCGCTGGCCGCAGCTGGTTTCCACCTCTGGCAGCCCGACCAGA
>JAYZCO010000049.1:0-13209 GCA_036338285.1 Pseudomonadota bacterium | reverse complement strand
CGGAAGGCTTAAAGAGAGACAAGACAAACCCCTATAGAACTCCTGTCTGTCCACCCGGTTTTTTATCGATGTAGTTCTTAACAACTACTTTTAAATCGACCCCACCACCCGGGTACCCCCCGTTTTAGGTTTGGGACTCCTAGGTATTAGTAATCTGGACGAACGAGTCCCTAGGATTTGAAGACGACTAATTTTGGAGCTCGCCCCACAGTGGGAGAAGTTGAAGGAGGCCTCGCTAAAGGCCCACATAGGTTGGGTCGAGATGCTTTTGCGGATTAGTTCTGACTTGAATGGATGCAAATAGCGTGTGAATTTCGCCTAGCGACGATAATTTTAGGATTTCAATGCCTAATCACAAAAAAACACGTCTGACTCAAAAACGACGCTATAGCATATCCTTTTTTCTACTGCCCCGTCTGATAACGTACCTGCACCCCCCAGGTTCTCGGCGGTCCCCACATGCCTTCTACACCCCCAATGGTCGGAGCAATCAGTTGCTGTTCAAGGTATTCCTCATCACCGAGGTTCTCGATAAAAGCACCAAATTGCCAGGCACCCCTGTCCCACAAAACACGCACATTTTGCAGCGTGTGTGAGTCGATTCTAGCGAAATCGTCGTTAAATACGGTTGTGAAAAAGTCATCTTTGTAACTGATCTCATAGCGCAATCTGACGGTTCCATCACCGGCATTGAACGCATATTGTATGGATCCATTGAATGACGAGTCAGGCGTTCGCAACGTTTGATTACCGCTGGCATCTTCGAGCACGGGTGCCGGTGTCATCGGGTTGTCGGTATCGAAAGTCTCGTATTCACCATCAACCAGGGAAAGACCGGCTGTGAGCGTTAGACCGTCAAATGGAACTGCAAGTGCTTCTATTTCCAGACCGGCGATCTCAGTCTTAGCTGCATTTGCAACTACTGATGCATTCTGAACGATCAGACGTGCCTGAAAATCGTCGTAATCATAAAAGAAGGCAGCCACGTTCAGTTGCAGTCGATTACTCGCAAGACTTGTCTTCAGGCCAATCTCATAGGCATCTATAATCTCCGGGTCATAGACATTGCCGCAGGTACCATCGTTATATCCGCCGGACTTGAAGCCACGGGAGACACTGGCATATACCATGGTGTTTTCTCGCAAATCATAATCGGCTCCGATCTTCCACGTCATTTCATCCCAGTCCTCGGAAATTTTTAGGCCTTCACATCCGTTTGGCTGGATATTAGAAACCACCGTCCAGACGTTGGTCTTTTCGTCTTTTGTGTAGCGAACACCGCCAGTCAGCCGAAAGGCATCGGTAACACTATATGTACCTTGTGCAAATACGGCATAGCTCTCAACATCCTGAAGCGATTGGAAGTCGAGAAACGGAAACACAGACCCGCCACCAGAGATACGATCGGAGTAAAACGGGTTCAGATTCGGGTCTGCGAAACCGCCGGGGGGTAATCCGAAAGCCCCCTCCAAGATTCCCTGCAGAATGGGTAAGGCAAAACCACCCACGACAGCCATTTCCTGGTCGAAGTAGTAACCACCCGTGATCCACTCCAGACGATCATCCAGCGCAGAACCGCTGATGTTTATTTCCTGGCTGAACTGCTCGCTTGGCATGTTCTGGTCGGCGACGACGAATGGAATAGCGGAGCCATCAAAGTCGACAGTTGCCTTGTACTCTGACTCACGGTAAGCAGTGATCGACTTGACCGTGACATCACCAACCTGCCAGGTAATGTCCGCGCTGACACCTTTGTACTCAGAGTAGTGGCTAGTCGCCGTATCATTACGAATTTTGTCGGCGCCCCTTGGCGGTGAGCCACCGAAGAGTATAGGCGAAAGCCCCGAGCCACCTACCTCTTCCTGATAGTCCCACCGAGGCGTATCGTCGTCCCGTTCGCTATAGTCTGCGCGCAACATTACTTCCATAGTGTCCGATGGAGTCCATAGCATACTGATCGCACCGCTCTGGAGGTCACGCTCTTCAACATCCTTGCCCGTAACCAGGTTTTTACGTCGGCCATCCGCATTGTCAACGACAACGTGTGCGCGTATGGCTAGCCTCTCCTCTACGAGAGTCGTTTGTCCTGCGAGCGAAACTTCGATCCGATCATGCTCCCCATACAACAGGCTGGCTTCGAACTCAGAAGTAAAATCAGGTTTTTTAGTGATTATATTGATATTACCACCCGTTGAGTTTCGACCATACAGCGTGCCCTGGGGACCTCGCAGCACTTCGATACGTTCAAGGTCATGATACGCTGCCACCTGGGAGATGTTCACGCCTTGGTATACACCGTCAACAAAGAGGGCAACACCAGGTTCACCCTGAATAGTGCTAATATCCTGGCCAACACCACGCAGGTAGGTATTGGCTGCATTGCCGGATTGATTGAACACCAGACTTGGAGTTAACTGCGAGATTTTCCTGACACCATCAATCTGGCCATCTTCGATGGCTTTGGTGTTAAATGCGGTGATCGCAATTGGCGTGTCCTGTAGTAGTTGCTCACGCTTTTGCGCGGTCACAACTATTTCCTCAATTACCGCGCCATAACCCGAACCATTGTCTGCTGCATTTAAGGTGTTCACGTATATCCCGGTCGTAAGCGCTAGACAAAGGATTTCAATTCTGGTCGGTTTACGGTTGGGCAAACTGCTTGATATACCCGTTGCGAAAGATTCTCTATGAGTGTGCATACCGCCTCCTTCTAATGAATAAGATGATAAATTTTCGTGACGATTATAATTGTTCTTAACAACAGCTATGAAAAGTATATGCCCTATTTCATTGTTTCGCGAGGATCAGCATAAGAACAAGATTGCGTTTATTCGTTCATTTTTGTTGACTACCTAGTGCCCCAGGTAGCGGTTGCCGGTACTGATAATTCGGCTCATTGCGCTGACGGTGCATGATGTGGCCGATCTGTGCCCATACTTCCAACAAACCGGCTAATGGCGATGGTAAATCATGCCTGATTGCCTGATTCAGACGAGCTAGGTTATAGCAAGGCACTGCCGCGTACATATGGTGTTCCACGTGATAGTTCATTTTCCAATATAAAAAGGCAACAACACGATTCAGTCGAAAAGATCGCGAGTTTAGTCGGAAGTCCGAAACGTTATCCATCAGACCACAGTGCTGGGTATTGTTACAAAGATAAAACAACCATGAACCGTACATCGGAGCCATCGAAACAATTACGGGTATAATCCAATAACCGGTGACAACTCCGCCCAGAAAGACTATTGAATGTCCCAATAAGAGACAGCGTGACCACCAGATCACCGGCCGCCGCCCCTCGGGATCGCTTTCCGGAAAGCACCGCTGATCCCACTCGCTTGTAAACAAACCTCGGCTGAGGTCCCAGTGCAACCTTGGCTGACTGAGGAGCCAGGGGACATTGATCACCGCAGCCATCAGGTAACCCCGGACAGTAAACGTTTCTGGCAGGACAACTTCAAGATCATCTGGTGGGTGTAGCGTGTACTTGTGATGTTCGCTATGGCTCCCCCAGAACTGGAAATGGTTGTGCCAACCTATGAAGGCATAGATATAGGCGAAAAATGCATTCAGGCGTCTTGTACGAAATACCGTCTTGTGCATTAGTTCGTGTACAGCGTTAATTGTAAACGCACAAAACGTACCATGTAACAACAAGGCTGCAATCAACTCAGTCCACCAGCCTTGTATAAAACAATGCACGCAGAGCATTCCAGAAAACACTATTAGTGCAAGGTGTCCACAAGCCTGATTTGCACCTTTGGCATTACTTCGTTGGTTGAGACTTTCCAGCAACTTTGGGTCTAAAGGCGTACGGTACCAAGCTATCTTCGGGCCCACAGGGATATTCCTCACTGGGTTCTGCTCAAAAACTTAATCTCGGCGAAAAGATTGCTGCGATCAGCAGACTTACATCCTTATTACATCCTTGGGTAGCTCATGATAGCATTTTCGATTGAAAGAAAAGTACCGGACTGGCAACAAATGGCAGCAACAGTCAAGGAAGAATACGGTCGAAGCGGTGACCCTCGTTATGTGTGGTTGATCGGGCTAACAGCCGCTTTGGGCGGTTTCCTATTCGGCTACGATACGGGTGTTATCGGTGGTGCGATGCCAGCTCTCGAGAAGTACTTTCAGATGGATGCCACTCAGTTGGGCCTCTCAGTTGCAAGTGTGTTCGCTGGAGCCATACTCGGGGCTATGGGCGGCGGCTGGCTCAGCGACCTTATGGGTCGGCGACGTGTTCTAATGCTTACTGGTGTCGCTTTCCTGCTTTCCGGCCTACTAACAGGGATAGCCCAGACCGTGACCCAGTTTGATATTGGACGTTTTATAGGTGGTATCGGTATTGGTGTAGCTCTGCCCATCGTTGGTGTCTATCTGGCCGAAATCTCACCGGCCCGCTATCGCGGCCGTGTGGTAACACTAAACCAACTGGTTATCACTTTTGGCATTCTGATTTCGTACGTCGTCGGATTCGTGGCTACCAACATGGGCGAAGAATTGTGGCAGGTAAACAATTCCTGGCGCTGGATGTTCGGAAGTGAGGTTATACCCTCAGCCATTTTCCTTCTGGCGCTACAGTTTATCCCCGAAAGCCCACGTTGGTTGATTCAACAGGGCCGTATCGAAGAGGCTGAATCGATTATTGCCCGGGTTGAAGGCACAACTGATGCGAAGGAGTTCGTGGAGGAAATCAAGCAAGTGATTAATGCCGAAGATATCTCTGTTCGGCAGCTTTTTAGACCAGGTCTCAGAACAGCGCTGTCAATTGGCATCATGCTGGTTATCTTCGACCAGATAACTGGTATCAACATCGTCATCTATTATATCCAGAAGATTTTGCTGCAACTTGGATTGACTCCAGAGCAGGCCTGGCAGGGAACACTAGCAGTCGGTCTCGTCAATTTTCTTACAACGATTCTTGCATTGGCGGTAGTCGATCGCATAGGGCGAAAGCCACTCTTGACGTATTGCCCTCTCATTATGGGTGTTTGCATGTTCTTCATTGGCTTGCAATTCTTCACCGAGATATTCCCGCCATTGTCGGTACTGGCTTTTATTCTCGTATATCTGTTTTTCTACGCGCTGGGACCAGGACCTGTTGTCTTGTTACTGCTCTCAGAAATCTTCCCCACTCATTTGCGTGGTAAAGCAGTAGGAATTAGCACGTTGTTCCTATGGGTGTCTACATATTTGGTTTCCGAGCAGTTTCCGAGTTGGCTAGTCTGGTCTGAGTCAGGTACCTTTTGGATCCTTGCAGGGACATGCTTCCTTTACGCGCTTTACTCCTGGCGGGTAATCCCAGAAACTAAAGGTATGACACTAGAGCAGATCGAGCAGCAATGGTCGTCAGAGCAAACCTCAGAACCTCTCCCCAGAGAATAAATTTGTGAAATGTTTCCGGAGGTGGAGTAAATGAACACACGTGATAGGTCTGTCATTCTGGGTTCTCTGCTAATACTGACTAGTCTCATTGGTTGTGAAAGCTCAACGGAGCAGGGTCAGGATGAGGTCGAGATCCTCCGTGATCAGTGGGGTATCGCGCACGTCTACGCTGAAAAAGAACCAGCTCTGTTTTTCGGATATGGTTATGCTATGGCCGAGGATCGAATGTTCCAGATGATGCTGCATCGTCGAGCAGCGCTAGGACGTCTGGCTGAAATTCTAGGCTCAGGGCCCCAGAACCAACATATCGAATCCGACCGTCGATATCGTATCTTGGGACTAGAACACCTTGGCAAGCGGATGCTAAGGCAAATGGACGAGGACACCCGCAAAACCCTGCAGGCTTTTGCGGACGGCATTAATCATTACCTCGATCGCCATCGCGGGAGACTGTCGCCTTTATTTACCCGTTATGGCGGACATCCAGAGTCGTGGCACCCGGCACATTCCGTGGTGCTGTGGCATTTTATTGGTAATCTCTTCATGCCTGAGTGGGAAGACGAGGTCTTGGCCAAGCGCGGTCAACTTACACGTTCAACAACCAGTGACAAACTGAAGGCTGAATGGCCTCGAACGGATGATGTCGGACAGATCGTATCTGAAGAGGAATTCAAACGTTCCTATCCAGATGCCTACCAGCGACTTAAACAGATCCCGAAACTTCCTCAACAGACATCGATCTTTCAGCCTCGGCCCCGTGATCTAAAAGCAAGCCAGAACTGGGTAGTAGCTCCGGAGCGGTCTGCGACGGGCAAAGCAATTCTCCAATCAGATCCACAGGTTGAAGTTCGTAGCCCCAGCTTCGGTTACGAGGCTCATCTCACAGGCGGTCGTTACAACACACGCGGCTGGGCCATAGCTGTCGGTGCGCCAGGAATTCTTGTGGGATGGAACGAAAATGTAGCATTTGGGGCAACTGCGCTGTTGGGCGATCATGCCGACTTGTTCGAAGAGCGTATCGATCCTGAAAATCCGGATCACTACGCATGGGGTGAGGAGTGGAAGAAGTTCGAAAAGCGTACCGAGGTCATCCGGGTCAAGGACCAGGATGACCTCGTTTTCGAGGTGCGTCGAACCCATCACGGAAATGTTGTCACTGACCTCTTACAGGGAGTAGAGGAAGGCGAAGTTTATACCCTAACCAGCGCGGCCAGTGCGGCTGAGAAATCTACACTCGAGGCCGTATTGAAAATGATGCGCGCTCATGACTGGACAAGCTTTCGAGAGGCCATGAGTCAGTACTCGTCACCTGCCCCACACATCATCTATGCGGATGTGCATGACAACATCGGTTATCAGACTCTTGTGCGGACACCGGTTCGTGATGCAGTGCAACGTTTGCCGCGCCAAGGATGGACCGGCAACGACGAGTGGACAATGATTCCATTTGAACTGATGCCAAGTATGCTGAATCCACGCACGAACCAGATCTATACTGCTAACCAGTTGCCTGCCGGCCAGTGGTATCCGTACCCATTGGGTCCGGCGAGGGGAGTCGGTCCTCGCGCTGAACGCTTAGCTGAAATATTCAGTCGGGAGGGAACATTTTCCGTTCAGGATTTCATCACCGAGGTTCACCGCGATGCTGTGAATCCCACGCTGCGAGATTTTGTGATTTTAGCGGTGGCGGTAATGGACGAGGAAAGTATCACCGATCCCGAGCTTGAGACAGCAGTGGCAAAACTCAGAGAGTGGGACTATCAACTTCAAGTCGATCGCGCTGCCTACACTTTAGCGAGCGGCATTCTATCAGTGCTGGAAACCGAGGGTGTGGCGGAAATTTGGAAGATGGGGTATGCAGGCACGGAGGAAGGACCCTCCTATATGTTTCGCGAACTGATGCCCGAGTTCTTGAAAACCGGTAAGGTGCGGGATGACCCCCAATTACGCTCCTGGCTGAAGGAATATCTCGTAAAGGGAATTGCGTTGGCCTCATCCTTCGATGCAGATGTCGAGAATGGCGGATACATCCACAAGATGCCCTACCAGGAAACCTTTATGGGTCTTGGATCATTTGCGCCGGAGCACGACCTCGAATCACCGCCCCTCAAGGTCAGGGCGATTCAAACCATCTGGTCACCAGTCGGTCAGAACTACGCGCAAATTGTAGACTTTTCGAACCTGGATCAGAGCCTGTCTTTGAACCCTCCAGGGATTTCTGAGAATCCTTCAAGTCCCCATTTCAAGGATCAGCTGGGAATCTGGTCGCGGGGAGAGCTTCATCCAGCACCAATTTCCCGTGCGGGTGTGGAGAAGTACACTAAATCTTCGACTCGTCTAATCTATCTCCCGACAAAGCCGTAGATCAACTCACCTCTCGTCCCGCGTCTGATAACTTAAGTCTGCGCGGCGGATATGGTCATATGACTGACCACTAATCAGATTGTCGCGTTGTCCGAGGAGCAACCGAGTCGCTTTTTCAACGCCAAGCGCCTTTTGTATGGAACCGACAAGCGGATATTCCCGGTAAAACTGGGTACGGGTATTGTACGGTGAGATCAGGTAGTAGCTCGGCCCTTCGGCTGGGGCCGGATTACCAGCGATAACCTCGAAGGTTTCGAAACCAAACGGATAACCTGCCTCTTCTAGCGCTGCTATCGTACGAGTCGTCGCATCGTAAAACCTTTCTAACCGGTTCGCGTGCACGTGCACAATGTCCACGTAATTCAACCTGGCCTGATCGATTGATTGTCCTGGTCGATAACTAAATTGAGGTCTTGGCTCGAGCATTAGGACACTACGACTGCGAATCGCCGCATTGATCTGCGATGTGTACTGTTGCAGGTCCCGGTCATCAAGAACTGCTGGCATCCACCTGATACGCGTTTCTGGTTCAAGTTTCGGTGTTGGTGAATGGCGAATGTAGAAGTAAGTGCTGCCGTGTTGACTCGCCTGCCAATTAAATTCAGCACCGAGTCCTGCACGATGCATGGCAGCGATGGACAAACGAACTCCGTCCTCATACTGGGCAGTCAACGCCATATCAATGTTTTCCTGCTCAAGAATATAGCGCTGCTTTAAGGCTTGCTGAGCCCACACCAACGGGTTGGCGCCAAGCAGTGTCAACAGCATCAGCGCCTGCAGGGGTTTTGTCATCATGCGTTCAATCCGGATATCCGTCCTCAAGCGCCAGTATCGCCGCACCGACGACTCCAGCCTGTGTGCCAAGCTCAGCCAGAGCAATGCGTACGGCATATGGTGCCAATCTCAGCTCCTGAAATGAATCTTCGACATAGTTAACCAGTAACTCGTCCTTGCGACTCATAACACCGCCGCCCAGGATAACCAGTTCAGGAAGAAAAGTGTGCATCAAGGTGCCAATTGCTCTGCCAACAGCCTGTCCAACCCCGGCGAGAATTTCCTCAGCAGCGACGTTGCCCCGCAAGGCTTCCTCGAAGACAACGTAACTGTCGGACAAACCGTGGATACTCGCGGCCCTAGTTATTGCGGGCCCAGATGCGAAAACCTCTCGACAGCCAGTCTGGCCGCAGTAGCACTCCGGGCCAGCAGGATCGACGGGGATGTGTCCCAGCTCGGGATGCGCGCCATTTGCACCCCGATAAATATGCCCGTTTCGCATGACGCTGCCACCGACGCCGGTTCCCAGCGAGAGCATCACCAGATTGTCAACGCCTTTCCCGGCGCCAGCTCGGTGTTCTCCCATTAGAGCGGCATTACAATCGTTATCCAAAATGACTTTCAGGCTAGTGGCCTCCTGGAGCGTCGCGACGATGTTTTCATTCTCCCAGCCCGGCAAGGTATAGGGATTATGAATCGTACCTGCTACTCGACTAATAGGGCCGGTACAGCCTATGCCAACGGTAGTAACATCCCCGGAACGCCAGTCGGCTGCAACTGTTACCAGGCTAATTGAGCGGGCGATTTTTACTACTGCCGCCTCGAACCCGTACTGGGCTTGCGTGGCAAATTCTTCGTGAGCATGCACGCAACCCATTTCATCTACCGCAGCCACGCGGATAGTCGTGCCTCCGATGTCAATTCCGATCGCCTTGCCCAAGGTCGTTTACCTTTGTCGAATACGCAAGGCACGTGCAGCGTTGTCGACCAGCATAGCTTGTGTGACTTCCTGAGAAATGCCCGCGCGATGCAGACGAGGTACAAATGAGGTCAGTATGTAGTCGAATCCCATACCTCCTCCCCATGCCTTCCAGTAGGAACGTTTGGAGTGATCTCCTGCGAACAGCAGCTGATCACCGAACCCATCTGACAGAAATCGCATAATCTGATCAACGGTATTGGATTCTGGATAGTATTTGACCCTACCCGGTCCATCTTGAATCAGATACGCACCGGTGTCTGCCAGATCATACTGATAGATAGGGTCGGGGTTTAGAAATGTGTGTGCCAGCATCACCGATTCGGGTTCGACATTGAGTTTCGAAAGGATATCGACGAGCTCCAGTCCAGAGGTTCCTTTTTCAGTGTGCACTGTTATCGGAATACCCGTCTGCAGATGTGCGTGAGCACTAACCTCCAGAATCTTCTCCTGCAGAGATGTGATGACCTGGTAACCCACAGAAACTTTTATGACACCTGAACAGTAAGGTGATCTCCTGATCTGAGGAGCAGAATAGTTATTCAGGTCCATTCCCTGGTAGATTTCAGCTACCAGCAGATCGACGAGTTCGTCGATTGTCGCAGTTTCGAGCCAATACCGGCTGCCGGGATATAGGGCCCAATCGACGAAACCTGTCGTCGCGATCACGTGAACACCGGTAGTCCGGGAAATTTCAGCCACCGCCTCGGGATTGCGCCCAGGCCCGCAGGGAGTGACTTCCACAACGGCTGAGCCGCCCGCTTCGCGATATAGGCGCAACTCCGACTGTGCGTGCTCCACACTGTTTAGAAGAAACTCGATGTCGGAATCTACCAATGGCCCGCCTATTCGGGAAAGATGGGTGTGCAGGTCTGCTGCCCCCAGGGCATCTGCTGGTATCCGCCCCAATATCGTTTGAATTTCTGCGCCTTCAGGTAGAGTCATCTGGCTCACAATCTATTGCCCCCCAGCGAGTTGTCGATCAACCGCATCGGATACCCGGCGTACGACCCGACTTACGGCATGCTGAGTTACGTCCTTGTGCGTTACAAGACGACAGCGGCGATCTTCCTTAAAATGGCCTATCCGGATTCCCCCGGATTCGATCTCACCTGTGAGGCGTTCGAGATCAATGCTACCCTCACTAACGGTTAGCAGCACTATATTCGTAACCACTCGTTCAAGGTTGACCTCAAGTCCAGCGATACCGTTTAGCTTTTCCGCAAGCTGACGGGCGGTGGCATGGTCGTCAGCAATCCGCTCAATCATAGTATCCAGTGCTACCTCACAGCAGGCCGCCAGCACGCCACCTTGTTTCCAGTGACCGCCGAGCATCCAGCGATTACGGCGCGCCCTGGAGATAAAATCGCTGCTACCAAGCAGAACCGCCCCCGCAGGCGCGGCTGGAGCTTTGACGAAGTCAACCATCACCGAGTCAACGTGTGCGACTATCTCTCGCGGTGGTACATTTAACGCACACGCAGCATTGAACAATCGGGCCCCATCCAGATGGATTGGCATATTTCGTAGATCAGCAAACGAGCGTAGTTGCTGCATGTGTTGAAGATCAAGTAGGGTCCCACCAAGCCTGCATACCGGGTTCTCCAGACAAAGGAGCTTCGGCGCTTCATCTCCCAGGAACATTTCATCCGGGCAATGCTCGAACAAAAGCCGTGTCAATCCCCCACTGGTGACGTCCGGAACATGACGAAATCGGCATCGAGCGACGCGGCGCATGGCATCGCCTTCGTGATCGTACAAATGGAAATGCTCAGAAACCAGAAGAGTGTCGTCAGGTTCCAAATGAGTCATTACTGCGACAAGATTTCCCATCGTTCCGCTTTGAACAAAGAGTGCAGCTTCCTTGTCCAAACACTCGGCGACACGCTTTTCGAATCGATTGATGGATAAGTCTTCAGAATAATCGTCGATGCCAATCTCAGCCGAGGCCATCGCAGAACGCATGGCTGGAGTCGGAATTGAACAGACGTCGCTGCGCAAATCTATGAGCTCAGTCATTCAGCCGTTTCCGTACCATCTCTTTCACTGTCGTAAGCTTGACCCAGAATTTCAACACCAGGCACATAACATAATTTACCGCCGTCTACATAAATCGTCTGACCGGTGATGTAGTTACTCTCTTCCGAGGCGAGAAAAAGTACCGTAGCCGCAACGTCGTCATTAGTTGCCATTCGCGCCATCGGCACCGTTGCCTGCCATCGTCTGCGGTAGTTGGCATCGCTAAAGAAGTTTTCATTCCATGGCCCCTCTACTCCTCCGGGAGCAACAGCATTTACCGTAATTCCATACGATGCCAGCTCCAGCGCTGCTGCCTTGGTGAGCAGCACGATGCCACCTTTAGCAGCGTTGTAAGCAAGGAGATCCAACTGGGCTGCGTGGCCGCCTACCGATCCTAGATTGATTACACGCCCTCGACCTTGCTTTATCATGATCCGCGCTGCGGCCTGCAGACTGAAGAACGGACCTTTTAAATTGACATTCTGTATCGTGTCCCAGTATTGCTCGTCAACATCGAGCATCGCTCGTCGCTCGGCGAAACCCGCACTATTGACTAGGACGTCCAGGCGGTTGTACTGCCCCTCAATATCTTGGAACAGTTTTGTTAAAGCATCGGTCTTTGCAATGTCCACAGAAAACGCCTGCGCATGCAAGCCAGCTTTGATAAGTCGGTCTGCCGTCTCCTGGGCTCTGCCTTCGCTTAAATCAATAACAAGGACTGTCGCGCCAGCTTCTGCAAATCGTTGTGCGAGACCAGCACCGATACCTCGCCCTGCCCCTATAACCGCGACTATAGAATCAGCGAATGCCTGTGTCTGAATCCAAGGTAACGTCATGATCAATACCTCAAATGTTCGCCTGAAGTTTAGTTATTGACTGTATCACACCGATTAGACAAAGATAGAAGCGTGTAAATCGGTCCTTACCGCAGTCGCATGATCGGCCACACCATGGCAACCATGACGATCGGCACAAAATCCAGCATGACAACTCTAGCGAAGAACCAGTCCTCCTTACGCTACCAGCCAAGCAGAAGATCGCACTCAAAAACGATTTTCCTAAGGCAACTACCTTCACTGCCCCGTCTCATAACAGGAGAAGTTGAAGCATTAATCCAGGCAGACAAGACAAACCCCTATGGTATGTCCTGTCTGTCCGGGTTATTGCTTCAACTTCTCCTGTTATGAGACGGGGTCGTAGGATTAGTTGTGTGTATATCTTATGTTTAAGCAGCTTTATGAAGTGTTATTTTTAGGTGATAGATTTATTTTTACTTCTACTTTTATCTTCTACTTGTATGTATAGGGTATAGAAAGGGTACCTGTTCACCAACAATCTAATTCTTCAGCCTTACCTGGCAGTAAATCGTAGCGCGACCCATTGAGAACCTTTAGTATACTATTTTGTTACTTTGTGATTTGAGGGAGTGATTCATGCTCGATGAGATTACAGTGCGCAAAATGCCGTTTGAATTTCCAGCTGATATAGGCGCTGTATTCATTGACGGAGACCACAAACGTTCATTCGATTTCATCGCTGGCTCGCTGTTGCTGCCGCACCTCGAGCCTTACCTCAATCGATCAATGAAGGCGGCAGAAAAACATGTGACTGATCCCGTTGTAGCCGAGGGGCTGGATAAATTTGTTCGCCAGGAAGCGCAACATTACCAGATGCACAAAAAG
>JAYZCO010000048.1:0-9438 GCA_036338285.1 Pseudomonadota bacterium | reverse complement strand
TTTGTCCAAGACATGCAAGGTGTCGATTTCGACAAAATCGCGCCGGTGTTAAAACAAATCCACGAACAGGGCTATGCAGTTGTACGGGAATTCTTAAACCCAGATGAAATTGCACAGACAGCAACCTCAATGCAGCCTTTTTTTGAGGCCACCGCACGCTTGTTCTTATCCGAAGACACCTTCCATCCTCTTAACGAGGGCAGTCAGACGATTCACGTGCAAAACGTTCTCGCAAAGTCAGATGGGGCAGACGACATCGCAAGCAAACCTCAGTTGCGAGCGATTCTGGCAGGCATACTGGGTCAGGATTTCATTTTCAACGCGGGTGCAGTTGCCATGTCACCGGATCCGGGCTGTAGCCCTCAGGGACTGCATCGCGATGATGGATTTTACACGCTCATCCCACGCCCTCATATGCCGCTGGTTGTCACTGTCGCCATCGCCCTTGATGACTTTTCCGCCGACAACGGCAGCACGCAGCTCATTTCAGGAAGTCATCTGTGGTCTGCAGAGCGCATGCCTGAACCTTCCGAAATCATCCAAGTCGAGATGCCCGCAGGTTCGCTGTTGATCTGGGACGGTGCGCTTTTCCACGGTGGCGGCGGAAACCGCACGAATGAATCACGACGTACCCTCACGCTCAACTACACCCGTGGCTGGCTGCGCACGCAATTCAACCAATACTTATCGGTACCCCGCGACCGGGTACTCAACATGCCCAGCGAACTACAAGCTGATCTTGGCTATCACCGCAGCGCCTTGGGGCTGGGGGGTGCGGATCTGCAGGATCCGCTTAAGTATCTAGAGCGGTTGCAGGCCGAAGGCGAAGACGGCCATCAGGCATTCCTCGGTCGGGAGCAATTCAATCAGGGCTAACCCAGCAACGCAGCCGCATCTGATTGCACCGAGGTCCCTGCAAAAAAATCCGGGTTGGTTTCACCCCAGAATCTGATCGCATTGCCAAAAACAAAATCCGCAAAGTCATCGTGGGTAATCAATTCCTCCTCAACCAGTTCATACGCCTCAGGCAGCACGCCTAACATGTCGGGCACATCGAAATGGCCGATATCTGATCCATACAGGGCTTTGAGTTTCGCGCCCATCGGATTGTGCGCTTCACTGAACGCCCAGGCATTGGCAGGGTCATCGGCTTCACACCCGAAATAGAATCGATCAACAAACAAACGTCTGATGTCATCAACCTCGCGAATTTCACAGCGACTATAGTCGTCCAAGTCTTCAAGATGGCCCGTTGTATCCGGGCCATTCTCCGTGCTGATGCCGTGACCATCTGCCAGCGCCGCAACCATTTCAGCACCGCCGTATTTTTCGGCCAATTCGCGCAATAAAGACAAATCCAGGCGAGCCGGATCCGTCATGGCAAGTCCCTCTTTCGACCTGATCTGCCAATGACCGATCAGGTCTGCATAAAGCAAACAGGCAAAACCCACCCCGCCTTCAAGAAACGCAAAGTTAAGATCGGGAAATCGACGCGTCACACCGCCAAGGAACAGTGCTTTGCAGGTTGCCTCACCGGCGGCGGCAAAGTGGCCAATATGATTGTAGGTGAAATTTGACGGCGAGATTCTGAGCGCCCTGCCCCGTGATCCTCTATGAAAAGTCGGTGAGACCTTGAGCTCACGACACTTCTCCCAAACCCGATCATAGTCGTAAGCACTATCGAGGCCGAGCACATCGAACCAATAGCCACCATTTGCGACCGAACTCTGGGGTGCTTCAATCTGACGTTCGATGAGGCTGTTCATGTACACAGCTTTCAGACCCAGATCCAGCACAGCGTGCTCCAGCACTTCAATCGCCTCATCCGGATGGTGCATCGGGACGACCGCTGCAGGTGTCATGCGGTCACCCAACGGCGCAAATACCTCAGCACAGTAGGTATTAAATGCCTTGCTTCCGGCAAGCCGCGCCTCATCGTCAGAGATGCGAGGTATGCCCAGGCCGCCTGTTGGGTACATGATTGAAAAATCAATACCGATCTCATCGAGGCGCTCGTACAACAAAGTCGGCATCATCGCCGTCGCCCGGTCGACGGTATTCATGGTGGGTACCCCCCAGAACGCCTCCTGGGGAACATTCTTTTCCCGCCGCTGTTTAGGACTCATCTTTAAAGCATGTCGAACATGCTGGCCGCTGATTGATATTGCCCGCGAAGCCGCTTCTCCTCCTACCCGGCGCATGAATTCTCCGACAACCGGCCAATATTCAAGCCAGTGACCGTCCGCATCGATCACAGGGTGCGAAAGCGACTGTTTGATGGTTATTGAATCAGGCATTGTTCCCCCACTTAAACCGAACTAAACATCGATGAAAGGGTAAACCCGGCTCGTTACAATGGCCACCTATCATCGTGTTTTCCGGAGTACCCATTGAACGCAACAAACGCCGCATGGCCGGGCGATATCTACACCGCGTTAAAAGAACATCACGTCGAAATAATCGCCCATGTGCCTGATGCAGCACACGCTCAACTCATAAAAGCGAGCGAAGTAGACCCGGATATGCGCGTTGTAACCCTCACCACAGAAGAAGAAGGTATCGGGCTCTTATCGGGCGCATGGGCGGGAGGCAGGCGAGGTGTCCTGCTCATGCAATCCAGTGGGGTTGGTAACTGCATCAACGCCTTAACCTTACCGCAATTGTGCCGAATCCCTTTCATTACCATCGTCTCGATGCGCGGAGAATGGGGTGAATTTATTCCCTGGCAGGTACCCATGGGTCAGGCCACGCCGAAGGTGCTGGATGCCATGGGTGTGCACCTCTTTCGAGTCGACGATGCCTCCGAAGTCGGTTCTACCACCGATGCAGCGATCAAGTTCGCATTCAACACACGCAGGAGTGCCGCAATTCTCCTGTCTCAGCGCCTCATTGGCGCGAAAGTCTTCAAGTCTGGGGAGTAAGGATATGTTTCACCGTCGTGATCTCGTCTCCTCGCTGCTGACACCCAGGTCACCCGACCTGCTGGTGGTATCCGGTCTCGGCTCATCTACTTGGGATGTTTTATCGGTCGAAGACCATGACGCGGATTTTAAATTCATGGGTGCGATGGGACAGGCTGTGCCTTTCGCTCTGGGTCTGGCCCTTGCCAAGCCCGATGTGTCCGTTCTGACAATTACCGGTGATGGCGAACTGTTGATGCAACTCGGTATTCTGGCGACCATCTGCACCCAAAACCCCACCAACCTGCGAATTCTAGTCCTCGATAACGAAGCCTATGCAGAAACCGGAGGGCAAACCACGGCAACAGCTGCGGGGACTGACATCGCCGATGTGGCCACTGCCTGTGGATTTCCCTTCGCCGTTTGCGTAGATGAACACACCGAAGAAACCAGCAAGGCATTCCTTCAGGTCCAAGGTCCGGCGCTCATGGTTGCCAAAGTCGCCATCGAAAAACTGCCCATGTCGATTCCTGATTCCCTGGACGGTGTGACTGCAATCAACCGTTTCCGCCAGGCGGCAGCAGACATCTGAGGACGACGCGGTTGTACCTCCCGACTTCGTTAGGAGTACACTTAAATGAACGCAAAGGAGATCGAGCATGAGTCATGATCTGGTCATACGCGGCGGCAATGTCGTAGACGGGTCCGGCGCGAAACAATTTTCAGCCGATATCGCCATCGACGACGGCCGCATATCTGCCGTTGCTCAGGACGTTGGCCGCGGCGCACGGGAAATTGACGCAGAGGGAAAGGTAGTAACGCCGGGGTTCGTCGACATACACACCCATCTTGACGCTCAAATCGCCTGGGATCCGATCGCCTCTTCATCGTGCTATCACGGTGTCACATCGGTTGTACTCGGAAACTGTGGCGTAACTTTCGCCCCCTGTAAGCCCGATGATCGTGACTATCTGGCTAACCTGATGGAGTCCGTGGAAGACATCCCCGCACAATCAATCCACTCAGGTTTGCCTTGGGACTGGGAAACTTACGGTGAGTACCTGCAATCCATCGACCGGATGGAAAAAGGCGTAAACGCCGGCGGTATGGTGGGTCACTGTGCGATACGCTACCACGCAATGGGCGAGCGATCCCTCGATGAAACGCCAGCGACAGACAACGATATTCGCAATATCCAGGCACTGGTTGACGAAGCTATTGGCTCTGGTGCGCTCGGATTTTCTACGTCTCGCACCTTCATGCACCGGGTACCTGATGGCCGATTCGTACCGGGCACACACGCAGATACTCGTGAAATGCTCGCGATCGGCGAGGTGCTGGGTAAGCATGGCAAAGGTGTTTTTGAGGCAGCCGCCCGCCTGGGTGAACGCGACGCACCCGATCTGCCAAACACCCGCAAGGAAGTCGCCTGGATGGGCGAGGTATCCCGACGCAATAAATTAAACGTCACATTCGGCCTCGTGCATAGCTTTCGCAGGCCCGAGCTCTACAAGCGTGTCATTGAATTCGTCGAGGAGGAAAACGCGCGCGGTGCTAATCTACGCCCGCAAACCACCTCCCGTGGGGTGGGTAATTTAATGGCTCTGGACCATCGCACCCCGTTTGATGCATCTTCAGCGTGGAAATCACTCCGCGACCTGCCTTTCGCACAAAGACTGGCGGCGCTGGAAGATGCCTCTGTGCGGGCCCGCCTCATTGACCTGGATGAAGTACCTCAACTCGACTTCGAGCTCGCATACCTGTTATTTGATGGTGCTGTCGATTACGAACACAAACGCGACAATTCGCTGGCGTTCTACGCGGAGCAAAAAGGTATAACCCCCGTAGAAGCCTTCATTGAGCTCAATCGCCAACACAAAGGGCGCGTCGTCATCTACTATCCTGGGCTCAATCAGGACATGGCTGCCATTGAAGACATGCTGACCAATCCAACAGTGGCCATGGGACTGGCCGATTCCGGCGCCCATGTAGGTCAGATCATGGATGCGAGCTCGCCAACATGGCTCCTGAGCTATTGGGTACGTGACCGTGGCGTCATGACCATCGAAGAAGCCATCCGAGGCTGGACCTCCGATACAGCAGATCTGTTTGGTATTAAAGACCGAGGACGATTGACCCCCGGTGCCTATGCCGATGTAAACGTCATCGACATGGACGCACTGGCGATTGATCTACCCGAATACCGCAACGACTTTCCCGGTGGCGCAGGCCGGTACGTGCAAACAGGGCAAGGCTATGATCATGTCATCGTCAACGGCGAGCCATTCATGGCAAAGGGTGAGCACACCGGCGCACTGGCAGGCACAACGCTCAGAAGTTAGCCATTACCTGGCGGTATAGCCCCCGTCGACTGCCAGGACCACGCCGTTCACAAAGCTTGCATCGTCGCTGGCGAGAAAACTCGCTGCCGCCGCGATTTCTTCAGGTTGTCCAAGTCTGGCCATAGGATGCAGCGATGTAAGGTAGCGTTCAGTCTCCTCATCACTCCTCGCCTCAGCAGTCATGGGTGTCTCTATATAGCCAGGCGCGATGGCGTTGACTCGCACACCAAAACGCCCAAACGTTACGGCAAACTGCTTCGTTAACCCGGAAACACCGTGTTTTGCCGCGACGTAGGCGCCAACATTCGGCTGAATCTCCTCCGGGTCATCAACAATATGCGGACCGGTCAAGCCCACCAGACCTGCCACTGAGGTGGTGTTAATGATCGACCCACCGCCTGTCGAGGCAAAGAGTTTGGCACCTTTAAGTAAGCCGATGTGCACACCTGTCAGATTAACGGCCAGGGTCTGCCCCCATTCGTCTCCGGCAATGCCGGCGTTGTTAAAAAGCACATTGAGGCCACCGAACGCCTCGAGTGCACGGGCAAATGCGGCATCCATTTGCGCCGAGTCCGTCACATCGAGCCCTATACTGTCGGCACGTCCACCTGCCTCAGAGATTAGACCTACAGTACCTTCGGCTGCCTGGGTATCGATGTCTGCACACAATACACTCGCACCTTCAGCCGCAAAACGCACTGCGCTGGCCCGGCCAATTCCACTACCCGCCCCGGTGATCAGGGCAACCTTGCCAGCCAACCTCGACTCATTTACCACGTTCACATTCGCCTCCCCTGGATGCTTATCAAACCGACCGATTGTCGCACATCTGCTACTATCGACCACGTATAAAGGGGAAGACGTATGCACATTGATCCTGAGGCTGCCGGATTCGATTCGAAACATCTGGCAACAACCACACAACACCTGCACAAAAACTACATCGAATCACAAAAAATAGCCGGATGTCAGGTTCTCATCGCTCGCCATGGTCACATCGCATACCACCAGACAATGGGCCTGATGGATCTGGAACGGAACAAACCGATGCGCGAGGACGCCATTTTTCGCATCTATTCCATGACCAAGCCCATCACCTCAATCGCGCTCATGCAGCTTTATGAGCAAGGTCTCTTCCAGTTAAACGACCCTTTGTACCGCGTCATACCAAGTTGGCGCGATCAGCAGGTCTATGTGTCCGGCGGTGCGACCGATATGCAGACCAAAACACCGGAACAACCCGTCACCTTCAGACACATCTTGAGTCATACGGCAGGCCTTTCCTACGGAGCCACCAACCACCCCGTTGATAAACTTTACCGGCAAAACGACGTCGTTCGTGGCGATGGCGAAACCTTGGATACATTCGCCAACAAACTCGCACAGGTGCCGCTGCATTTTGAGCCAGGCAGCCAGTGGCTTTACTCCTACGCAACAGATGTGTGTGGATATCTGGTCGAAGTGTTGTCGGGTATGACGCTGGATGCGTATTTTGAAAAGTATATATTTGAACCACTCGGCATGAACGACACCGCCTTTCACGTCAGTGCCGACAAAGTCGATCGGTTCTGCGCCAATTATGAACGCACGCGGGAAAAAACACTTAAGTGTATCGATGATCCTCAGGCTTCAACTTATGCAGACAAACCCACCTTCCTTTCCGGCGGCGGTGGCCTCACCGGTACGACCGCCGACTATTTCAAGTTCTGCGAGATGCTTCGTTGTAAGGGAACTGTCAACGGCGAACGCATTGTCGGCTCACGCACACTGGCCATGATGCATCGCAATCACTTGCCTAACAATACTGATCTGGCGAATTTAGCAGTAGGTGCATTTTCTGAAACCGCATACGAAGGTGTCGGCTTCGGTCTCGGCTTTGCCACATCCCTTAGTGAGGTGGCAACGGGCGCTTTAGGAGCTGGAGACTATTATTGGGGCGGCGCCGCATCCACAATTTTCTGGGTGGACCCCGTCGAAGACCTGGTCGCGATCTTTATGACTCAACTGATGCCTTCAGCCACCTTTAACTTTCGGGGCCAGATCAAGAACATTATTTACGCTGCAATCGATTGACGCTACACCGCCCGAGCACCAATCAGAGCGCGGAAGTTGTGCTTGTAAAACTTTTCAACCACACGCTCGGGCACGCTCGCCATTGTTTTCTCGAAACGGGCAATCGGATCATCCGTACCTTCGTGGTGCGGATAGTCTGACGCAAACATCAGTAAATCCTCTGCCCCGGAAGTCAGCAACCACCCAATGTCCTCACCCGCAAACGGCGTGACCTTAATCTGACGCTGTACATATTCCGAAGGCTTAAGCTGCAGTTCGCTGAGATCCTGTACTCGGCGGAAGGCGCGAAAAGCCTGATCGAGATGCTTCATCCAGGAAATAATCCACGAAGCGCCCAACTCAACCACGCCAATCCTGAGCGTTGGGAATCGTTCCAGCACACCATCAAAGATCATTGCCGCGAGAAAAATCTCGGCGTTGTACTGCAACCCCATATACTTCAGCGCATCAGGTGGTGCATCTGCTGCAGAAGGGGGCGGCACCGGGCGGGCATTGTCATAAAATTCGTCAGGCACCGGCTGGTAGGGGCCACCCGTGGCACCGATGTGTAATACCACGGCAAGATCTGCTGCTGTGACCGCTGCCCATACTTTGTTGTAGTCCGGATGGGTAAACGAACAGCCGCCAACGGGGGGAATCGTATCGATCAGCACGACCCCGAAGCCTTGCCGTACCACCTCGTTGACGTACTGCAATGCAATGTCAGGCCCTGCACCAAGAGGGATGTATGCTGTACCGAGCATTCGTGCGTCATGCTCGCAGAACGTGGAAAGACCCCGGTTTAACGCAGTCACACCACCCAGCCAAATTCTCTGATCGGACGTGTCGTTGATCTGATCAAAGGCACTGGTCGGAAACAGGATGTACTGATTGAAGCCCAGGAGTTCATTTGCCCGCCGCCGTTCCGCAGCATCGAAAGCGCCGAGGCCATGCCAACCTTTATATTCCATCGACATGAACGCTGCATCCGCCGAGCGCGCAAGGTCTTCATCAGCACGGCGAGCAGCAAAACGCTCAAGGGCGTCATCCACCCGGCTGAGCGTCACTTTCCGCCCCTTAACAAAAGGTGGCAACTCAGAACGGATATCGGGATCGGCAAACTCTGAAATCCAATCAGGCCGCTCCATCATGTGCGTGTCCGCATCATAGATGTCGTCACGATGGGCGTATGGCAAAGCAGTTCTCCTCGGGTTTAGCGCAATATATTCGCAGCCAGAGGCGATGTCCGCAATCTGTTATGATGCACCAGCCAAGGGGGGTAGATATGACAGGCACAGATCATTTCGTCATGAATCAGACGATGCTGCGCATTAAAGACCCAGAGAAGTCTCTATCGTTCTATCAGGACGTACTGGGTATGACCTTGCTCGATACGTTCGATTTTCCCGACATGGAATTCACGCTGTTTTTTCTGGGCTACCCACAAAGCGAAATCCCGACAGATTCAGGCGAACGCGCCAAGTGGATTTTCGACCAATCCGCCTTGTTGGAACTTACGCACAACTACGGCACGGAACAGGACCCCGATTTCAGTCACCACAACGGTAACAGCGAGCCCCGCGGTTTCGGACATATCGGTATCTCGGTACCCGATGTATACGCCGCAAGCGATAGATTCGAATCCCTCGGCATACCGTTTGTAAAAAAACCCGACGAAGGCACAATGAAAGGCCTTGCATTCATCCAGGACCCGGATGGCTACTGGATAGAGATACTCTCCAGTCGTGGTCTGGCAGATCTCATTCTAGGCACTTAAACACTCAACGAGGAAGCACTATGGCACTCACACAAGACATCTCTCCGATAAACACCGAACTCATGGACACGCTCGTCGAAGCATCCAAAATGGATTGGATACAAACAGACGAAAAAGCCTTCATGAAGATTTTGTATACCGGTTCAGAAGCAGGATCCTGGGCGGTAATACTGAAGTGGCTGAAAGGTTACGTCGCAGGACCTCACAAGCATCTCAGCGGTTCACATACATTTATCTTAAGCGGCAAACTGCAGGTGCGCGACGGATTGCTCAATGCGGGCGATTACGTCTATGAGCCGAACGGCATGCTGCATGGCGCCACGACCGCCCTCGAAGACACGGAATATCTGTTTATCTGCAACGGTCC
>JAYZCO010000047.1:0-86135 GCA_036338285.1 Pseudomonadota bacterium | reverse complement strand
TTAAGCTGATTCCGAAGCGATGCGAATGTACGCGTTAACTCATCAAGGTTGAGTTCCGTTTTCTTTTTATTGAGCTCATTCCAGTAGAAGCAGTGTTGGCATCGAGCATTGCAATAGTTAGTGATGAACAGAGTCATCCACTTGACCGGTTTATACTGCTGGGCAAGCTTCACTCGTAAGGGGTTCACCACGCTCAATCCCATATCGCGAACAGGCCCAGGTATCCACCGAACTCGCTCAATCAAACGTGCACGGCTTTGGTAACTCATCGTTTTATGTCCTTGTGCGTTAATCTTTACACACCACATCTTAGGTGTAGAAATCGTCGGTAAACTATCATACGGTCCCGCAAATTTCGATATCATCGGTTGCTAGAGTCAATACCTTTCACATTTTTCATCTAGCATTCGGCCGTAATACCAACCAGTTGGAAAAAGAGACAATAATTATGTCGTAAACGTCCTCCCATTGACCTCTTGACTACGGATAGTTATTTAACGGGTTATTGTCGAAGCTGCACACACCTTTTTCTTTGGTGCCGATGCACCATCTTCCCAGAGCTTGTAGCCTTCAGACGACAAGTAAACCAGACAGCCTTCGAATAAAGTTGCGACGACATTTGTTTGGTTGATTTCGTGTGCAGGTATCGCAAATAGATTCTTGTTGAGGATGACTAAATCAGCTTGTTTACCCACCTCGATTGAGCCCACTTTGTCGTCCAAGAAATTCACATAGGCACTATTGATCGTGTAATTTTCAATCGCTTCATCAAGGGTGATTTCTTCACCCATACCCAATGGCATGTCCGTCGCCCCATTTGGATCCAGACGAGTGACCGCTGTTTCAATACCATCCAGGGGGTTGACCGAAGTCACGTACCAGTCACTTCCGAATCCAACTCTGGCGCCCGATCGCTGCATCGTGCCGATCGGATACAACCACCTGCTACGTTCTTCTCCTAAACGCGGCCATGTCAGATCAGTGATATAGCTATCCTGGATCGCCCATAGGGGCTGAAAATTAGCAACAACGTTCAACTCGGCAAAACGGGGAATATCTGCCGGATCAAACAATTGTATGTGCGACAAATGATGCCGGCTGTCTCTATCGCCATTAACCATGCGCGCCTGCTCAAGTGCATCCAGTGAGATGCGGATCGCTCGGTCACCGATGGCATGAAAATGGACCTGGAAGTCAGCCGCATCCAACCCAATAACGGCCTCATTGAGCGCTTCCGGGGAGTTTTGTAAGTCACCGCGAAACCCGTCCTCCCGGTCCGAATACGGTGCAAGCAATGCAGCTGTCCGGGCTTCGATTACGCCATCCAGCCATATTTTTATTGCTGTCGCCTGCACATGTCCTGTAGCGGGTTGTTGTTGGCGAGCACGAACAAACTTAGGCAGCTGCTGTGCGAGTGGTACAGCATTTTCCCAAAACAACGCCGTAACCACATGTAGATTTAATTCATTTCTTGCATCGAGATGGTTGTAGGCATCAAGCCCGTAGTACCCATCCCCAGGCTCAAGTTTTAGCAAGGCATCCTGAACACCGGTAATCCCGAAACTGTGGAACAGGTCGCGCGCGTATTTAAGCCCGTTGATTAAATCATCTGGAGTCAATGGTGGCTCGTGTTTCGCGACCAACATGATCGCACTGTCTTCCTGAAGACTACCTGACGGCTCATTTGAATTAGGGTATCGATCGATCCTGCCATTTTCTGGGTCACGGGTTGTTGCATCGATGCCGGCCACCTCCAATGCCTTGGAGTTGACCCAAAGCGAGTGCCCGTCGGACGATTTGAGTGAGACCGGTCGGTCAGGAACGATATCGTCCAACAGTTTTTTGTCGGGCAAACCGCTCGGAACGAAATTATCTAACGTCCACCCACCCCCCACGATCCATTCATCGTCTGGGTTAGCCGATGCACACGCTCTGATTTTGTCTAAAAGTTTTGCTACCCCACGTATGTCAAAGAGAACACATTGCTGATAAAGAACGCCACTCTCTACAGGATGAACGTGTATATCGTGAAAACCGGGCAGTATCATTTGCCCGTTAAGGTCTACTGTTTTGCTAGATTCACCGGCCCATTCTCGCGCACCCTGGTTGTTGCCCACGTAAGTGATTTGTCCATCCCTGATCGCCATCGCATCGGCCCATGGCTGGCCAGGATTGACCGTGTATATCCTTGCATTGAGCAAGATTAAGTCCGCGTCGCGAACACCGGACAGTTCTCCGGCGGGGGGGATTTCACCAGAGCAGCCAGATAAAACCAGTAATAAACAGACTCGAAAAATGTAATTCATCTCACCGACCCGAGTTTGATAAGGCTTAAGCCTAGTGATCTTTCCAGGCATGAACAAATCCATAAAGGCAGGGTTTACATCAGCGGGAAGTACATCAATTTAATGGCCTTCCTTTCCAAGGGTATTCCAGAGTCCTAGCGCACGCTTGTGATTCGACGGTCAACAAACAAAGCAATCACCACCAGCAATGCCAGAATCACGAACCGTGGGGTGGTTAAATTGATGCCCGCCCGTGTTGGGGTGACTTCAGCGTACTCGATTCCACCGCTGCGGTGCTGGGCTGCTTTCAGGTACTCATCGGAAGTGACCATGCTGACGAAGTCACGCCTTGAACGGTATCGCACCAGGATGATCTCGTGCCAATTCCCGTCCTTTATGTTCCCGCCGAGGAGGTAGTCAGGTATTTCTCCTGAATAGATCGGGTGACCGGCGTTTTTTAAGATCATTTGAATAACGGTTTGGCCGTAGTTCTGATACGCAACCGGCACACCCTGCTGAACTTCATTTTCCGCATATTCATAGCGGTTGAGGTTAAGCATAAAAAATTCTTCGCCATCGTCATCTTTCAATAAGCGCCGAAGGTTTTTCAGTTGCTCAGGATTCGCACCTTCCGTCACTACTTTACCGACGAGTGTGTCGACTTCCTCCGCAGTGAATGGGTCCATCCCCCAACCGTCATACCAGGCCAAAAATACGATGTAGAGGACCAGGAAAATTGCTGCATTAATAAATCTTGCCTTCATTTCTCTTCCGCGGATGTTTTATGAGTAGATGAGCAGATTGCTGATGATAGAGTAACTGGCGACCTGTCACGAAGCTTGATCGATTTCTCTTTGGATCGTCAGGCCGAACCCGCAAAGTGACCCTATTGGGGTGAAGTGGCCAAGGGTCGGCTTAAATTTCGATCAAACCCCTAAGCCATGAATCTCATTGTGAAATTTTGGAGCGGGAAACGAGATTCGAACTCGCGACCCCAACCTTGGCAAGGTTGTGCTCTACCAACTGAGCTATTCCCGCTTGATCTGACAGCGTCAGGGGGCGGCATTCTATCCTAGTCGATCGAGCTTTCAAACTCTGGACGCCGGCAACCTGGACGGTGCTGCATCCCGGGTATGTCATCTGTGGAAAGAAAATATGGGCATAAAACCATCCCGACCGAGTGAGCATAACCCCTACCCGTCTCAATCACCGGGAAGAACAACACCGCTCTTAAGGTCCCGCTCCAGATCGCTGGCGGCACGTCGTCGCGGATCGCCAATACCCCCGCCGCCAGGGGTTTTAAGCACCAGCGTTTGGCCCGCTTCAACCTCATCTCGCCCTTTGCCCGGAAGGTCTTTTTCGACGCCACCTTTGGTCACATATACGCGACCCGCTGAACCGTCCTGTCCGCCACGCCGACCACGAGCCGGGTGTCGGATACGATCGAACATTTTCGAAATCACAAAAGGTGCGTTATCCCTACGACTGATTTCGATGGTCTGGCCAAGTCCACCTCTTCTTTCGCCCTGCCCCCCTGAGTCTGGGGTAAATTCCTTGCGCCACAAGACAAGGGGTGAGGTTGCTTCGTTTACCTCTGCCGACGTTGTGCGCACTCCGGACGGAAAAGCAGTGGTAGAAAGCCCGTCTTTGGCTGCTCGCGCACCCGTCCCGCCGTTAAAAATCGGGTTGATCACAAAGGCCTCGTCTTGCTCATTGGCCCCAGCCGTACGAAACCCGTTGAGGAAAACCGGGTTCCAGATACAGGATGCGCCTTCAGCCGGTACCTGACCCGGCAAAACCTGTTCCAGACAACCCAAGACCACGTCTGGCAACATCTGACCAATTGCGTGTCGTGCTGATACCGCGCGCGGAGGTAAGGCGTGCAAAATCGAGTGCTCTGGCGCTGAGACATGCACCATACCCAGACTGCCTGCATTGTTCGGCACTTCGTTGCCGACCACGCAGCGCACACCAAAAGACGCATACGCCTGTGTGTAGGCTAAGGGGACATTGATGCCTTTGCCCGAAGCCAAAGAAGTCCCGTCAAAAGTGACATAAATGCCCTCATCCGATATGCGAAGCTGCCCACTCAACAGCACGGGCTCATCGTAGCCATCAATCGTCATCTGATAGCTCGTGCATCCCTTCGGGAGTGCCTGAATTTCATCAAGCATGGCCGCCCGTGACCTCGCCAGTATGATCTCCCCTACCGTTTCTAAATCGACCAGATCAAGGTCATCCAGGCATTCGATCAACGCCCGGGCACCGGTGTCGTTGCAGGCGGTGAGCGAATACAAATCACCTTCAAGTACCAGAGGATCACGCACATTGGCTTTGAGCAGGTCCAACAACGTTTCATTTCGCTCCCCGGCTTTAAAGAGAAAACTGATGGGGATACGCACACCTTCTTCGAACACATCATTGGCATCAGGGCCAAAACCTCGTCCACCGACATCGGCAATATGGCTCGTCGAGGCAAACAGGCCAACACAATGCGCATCTGAATCGCGGAAAACAGGCGTAACCACAGTGAAGTCATTTAAGTGCCCTGTACCATCCCAGGGATCGTTGGTGAGAAGCACATCACCAGGGCGGAGCTGGGCAAAAGGATACTTAGAAAGGAACTTAGCCACTGCATTGGCCATCGAATTCACATGCCCCGGCGTACCCGTGACAGCCTGTGCCAGCATCTCACCCGATCGATTGAAGACACCCGCTGAAAGATCCCCGGCTTCTCTTACAACCGTGCTGAACGCCGTGCGCATGAGCACCTGCGCCTGCTCTTCGACTATGGCCAACAATCGATTCCATGCCAGTTGTACGGTCAGCTCTTTCATCACTGTGCTTCCTCAAGATGCAATGCGCCATAGGCATCCTGACAAAAGGAAATATCCTCCGGCACGACGATGCAGGTTTGGGCCTCCACCACAAGTGCAGGCCCCATCTTCGACTCCGATGACAAAGCACTGCGCAGATAAACAGGGACATCAAGGTGCCTTTCGCCGTCAAAACCAGCAATCGTCCCTGTCGGGCCATCTTTACCTTCAGATTGATGGGTTGTTGTAGACTGGATTTCCGCCCGCGACTGCTCAGACGCCAGACTCAACGTCCAGCTTAAAACCTCGATGTCCATTTGCGGGATCGTGCGCCCGTAAAGCCCGGCATAAACGGTTTCAAAGCGTTCGCGCAGCGTCTGGGGGTCGAGTTGTCCATCATCAACCTCGACGGCCACTTCGTATCCCTGGCCTAAGTAGCGCATATAAGCGCTGATCTGCTCGTCCAACGTCTGGCCAAACCCCGCACTGGCAACAATCATCCCCGCCTCATCGCGCATGTCCGCCAGCATCGGCTCAATTTTGGAGACCTGAAGATCATTGAGACGCACAAGATTGCTGCGCACAACCTCGAATTTAACCGGCGCAAGCAGAAATCCGATGGCACTGCCCACGCCGGCGCCCGGCGGTATCACAACACTCGATACTCTAAGCTTTCGCGCCAGCGACACCGCGTGCAACGGTGCCGCGCCTCCAAAAGCAACCATGGTTCTGCTTTGCAGATCTCTGCCCCATTCGCTCGCGTGCGCGCGAGCCGCCGACGCCATATTTTCCTCAACAATTTCACTCACGGCGTAGGCAGCTTCGTGCATATTTTGTGACAAAGCAGTACCGACATCTCGGCCAATGACTTCAGCAGAGGCGGTTGCATCAAGTTCAATTTTTCCACCTGCAAAATGCGCCGCCGACAAACGTCCCAGGACCACATCGGCATCGGTGACCGTCGCCTCCTCACCACCACGCCCATAGCAGGCAGGCCCCGGTTCAGACCCCGCACTTTCAGGCCCAACTAATAAACGCTTAAGCCCATCGACATGAGCAATGGAACCTCCACCCGCACCGATCTCCACCATCTCCACCACCGGAATGCGCACCGGCAGCCCGCTGCCTTTCTTAAAACGGTAGCTGCGATCTACCTCAAACGCACGTGAATACAGCGGCGTACCCTCATCGATCAGGCATATCTTGGCCGTTGTGCCGCCCATATCGAAAGACAGAACCGAATCCAGGTCATAACGTCTGGCAATATCGGCGGCCAGCATGGCACCACCTGCAGGGCCCGATTCAACCAATCGGATCGGGTAGGCTTTCGCAGCATCGAGCGTGGTCAGCCCACCTCCAGAAGTCATTAACAAGGTCTGACAAACAATGCCCCTGTCTTTTAACTGTGCATCGAGGCTTGAAAGATACTCAGCCATCAGGGGTTTCACATAGGCGTTGGCCACTGTCGTGCTAAAGCGCTCATACTCTCTGATCTCCGGGCAGACATCAGCTGAACAACTAAGCACAAGGTCAGGATAGCGATCCGCGATCGCCTTAGCCGCGGCCATCTCATGTTCAGAATTCTGGTAGCTGTGCAAAAAACCGATCGCCAGAGATTTCACACCTTCCGCGACAAGCTCATCTACGCAATTAAGCATGGCCGGGATGTCCAGAGGCCGCAGAATCTGACCATCCGCCGCCATTCGCTCCCACACATCTCGGCGCCAGTGTCTGGGCACCAGCGGCACAGGTCGGTCTATATTGACATCGTATTGCTCAAAACGATTTTCGAAGGCCATTTCAAGGACATCGCGGTGTCCATGCGTGCTTAAAAGTGCGGTCTTGGCACCTCGACGTTCGATCAAAGCATTCGTGGCCAGCGTTGTGCCATGCAGGACAAGCCCGATGTCTGCGGCTGCAACCTGCGTCTGTCCCAGCACAACTTCAACACCCTCCAGTACACCCTGGGCGGGGTCGTTGGACGTTGTTAAAACCTTACTCGTCACAAGTTCACCACCCGTTTCCAGCACGACGTCCGTAAACGTACCGCCTATGTCGACCGCCAGGCGGCTCATGCAGACGCCTCATGCATTAAATCGGGGTCAAACTCGACCCGGGCCAGGTTCGTTGACCCATGAATAACCAACATAACGAGAAGCATGCACGAACCACAAATGATCATTGTTTGCTGCGGGCCGTAAAGCGCAGCCAAATAGCCGCATAGGACCGTTCCGAATGGCCCTGCGCCCATGAACGAAAATGCATAAAAACTCATCACACGCGCACGTTGCTCTGGTGGAGCAAGTTCCTGCATCAGCGTACGTGACATGGGCATGGCAATGCCACCGCACAGGCCCCAGACAAAGATCGTGGCGACGAACAGTGGAAAGTTGTTCATCATGCCACTGATTAACAACACGAATGCCCCCAGACCCTGGAACGTGAGCAGGGCCCTGCCCGGTTTCTTCACATAGCCGATACGCAGCATGAGCAAAATCGTCAGCACCAGACCGGATGAGTTAATTGCACTTAACACTGCAAGATCCCCGGACGATCCAGCAAATACGTCGCGTACGACCAGCGGGAAACAGACAACAAAGCAACCCATAAAAAAAAAGGCCATCGCAATGTTTTGCAGGATCACGATGCGCATCACGGGTGAACCGAATACAGTACGCGCACCGATTTTTAAATGTTCGAATACGGGCGCGTGGGTCTCGCGCATATTGACCGCCTGCTTGCGTCTCAGCAACGTATAACCAAAAACGCCGATCAACAAAATCGCACTCTGTAATACCAGGATGGCTTCGCCTCCAACCGCATCAGCATACCCCGCGATTGTATAGCCGATAATCTGACAACTGAATTGTGCAAGACTGGCAAGCAACACCGTACGTTGCACGTTGCCCTGTGCGATGTAATTGAGCAGCCCATCCCGTGCCGGTGTGACAAAGGCCTGTGCGACGCCCATCAGGAGCGCATAGGCAATCATTAAACCATAACTCAACGCACCCGCCTGCAGTGCCCAGATCAGCAACCACGGGACAAGTGCTGCAAAGATGTGCGCCAGCAATGCTTGTCGGTCCGGACCTATTCTATCTGCCAGCGCACCGGCGACTAAAATCAGTAGCATGCCCGGCGCAAGGACCGCCGTCTGCGCCCAACCGACCATTTCCGCAGGTTCCCGTAAAACGATTGTGACCAGCCAAGCAAAAACCACAGACTGCATGCCAAACGACATAAACCAGGCCGCTGTAGCGATGAGATAGAGACTTCTCGGAGACAATGACAAAGGCTCAGACCTTGGATGTGCGACCGCGCAATACCCATCTTCCAGGCAATGTTGCGGCGATGGCACCGACTGCATCTTCACGGTTATCGATTGACAACCACTCCGGTACTTTTGTGACATGACCGCCCGCATCATACCTATTGCGACCGGCCCTGCGGCAACAATCAGCCATCTTCGTTTTCCATCCACCCTGAACGATGATTAGATTGTAACTGAACCCCTCATCTCGGACACAACATGCGCAAATGGCTCTGGATTGGACCCGGAATTTTGTACACCCTCTTCTTTTACTGGTACACAGACTTTCGTGGCCCGATGACTCCGGCAGAAATCGACACGGTGGCCGACCAGTTGACCAGAGCCGGCAACAATCCTGCAGCCATCACGTAAGTGCACGAATTCTTAGCATCCGATACGGGCCGGCCCCACAGATCTCCTAAACCACTACATGGGGCATATGTATCCCGCGATGTTCGCACGCGCCAGTCACCCCATTTTTGCCGGTAGGGCCATCGGCGACGCCATGGACCTCTCAGGCATCGAAGGGGCTGAACGCCATGATTATAAAATTGCAGCCCTGACCCAGACGATTGCCTATCCTGTAGAGGAGACTATTTATTACCACGATCTGCGCTTTCTTCTCGCGCTGATCCTCTTTTCGCTGGCTTCCGCTTTGGACCTGTTGCGGTTCCGCCGCAACTGAGACCTAGACGAATATAATCAGTCCAAGCACCCATTCTGCAAGACCAAGCAGATATTTAAAGATGGGTATCCCGGCAATACTCAAAACGATCAATCCCAGCAGTAGCATCGTGCCATACTTGAGATTCAACACCTGGTAGCGATATGCGGCTTTCTTTGGCAGAAGGTACGGCAAGATGTAATGGCCATCCAGAGGGCCCACCGGGACCAGATTAAAGAGCATCAACAGAATGTTAATCTGCGCCAAAAGGGCCAGAAATGTTCTGGGCCCCGCCTCCAGCTCACCATTAGCCAACAGGAAAAAAAGCACATTAACACTGATGAATGCCAGCACCAGATTCATTAAAGGTCCGGCCGCCGCCACCCACAACGTTGAATACCTCGACTTGAAGTTTCTCGGATCCGTCGGCACTGGTTTGGCATAGCCAAAACCAACAAAAATCACCATTAAAAGCCCGAACACATCCACGTGCGCCAACGGATTGAGGGTTAACCGGCCGGCAACTTCGGCCGTGCGATCTCCCTGCACTTTCGCAACATAAGCATGTCCGAATTCGTGAATGGCAAGCGACAGCACGATACTGACGAGCAGCAGGATGAACAGTTCATACTGCCCTTGAGATAAGAGTGACAACATAAGTGAGACGTTAACCCACTCGGGTTATCTAGTCACGGCACAACGACTCCGCTTGTCCATAAATTCGCCAGATCTGTGACACCTATCGGTAAACCATGGTCTGGGTTGCTTCAGATAAATTCTGGCAGGAGCTGAACTGCTGCGTCTTTCATGAAATCGAGTGTCGATCCCTTCGGCACGACCGGATGGGTCAGGACCCACTCTGCTGGTATGTCCGTCGATGCCAGTGTCGCCTCAAGTTGACTGGCAATATCATCCCAATCGCCAAACAACGCAAAGGCATCCGCAGCTCGGTCTTCGAGAAACGACAATTGTTGGCCTGCAAATACCATGTCCGCATGATGGAGGAAATCCGGATAGACAGTTTGTCTTAAGACGTGTGGATCTTCTCCAGACCAGGCAAGCCCAGGGCGTTCGAAGAGGAAATGGGAATATTCGTAGTAACCCGCTGCAATCGCCTTTCCCATCAATCTCGCCTCAGCCGCATCACTGCTCACCGCTGTATGAAAAATTAAACCTACCTTGATCTCGTCTACGCTGCGATCTGCATCTTTTAGACCCGCCCTGACCGCATCCCAAGCCAATTGCAGATTACCTGGGTCGCGACCGACCCTGATCCAGACGCCATCAGCCGCCCGTCCTGCCATACGTAGATTTTTTGGTCCTTGTGCCGCTACCCAGACCGGCACATGACGGGCATGATTGAGCCGGGCAGGACGCAATGCCCCGACCTCAAGAGACTCGCCACGCAACAACGCTCGCGTCGTCACAACCGCCGCTTCAATCGCAGCAACATTTGCCGGCTTAAGGGCATTGAAGCGGACTGCCGTATCACCCACGCCAAGTCCCTGATGGATCCTTCCGGGTGCGAACTCCGCAACAGTGGCGATAGAACCCGCAAGGGCCGACGCATGACGAATAACAGGCGTATCGAGAAGGGTGCCTAAGTGAAGGGTCGAGGTGGCTTGCGCAGCCAGCGTCAGGCAAACGTAAGGGTCGGCGACTTTGAGTGGATTACACGGAAGGAGCCCCTTGGACCATCCCAACGATTCTGCTTCAACCGCGCTCTTAGCAAACTGTCTGGGACCCGACATATCGAGTCTGTTGAGGGCGAACTTCATTGCTTAGACTCAAATTGCATCAGCATCACGCAGAGCTTGAATTGCCAGGTCATCAAGACCCGCCAGTTCCGACAGTACTGCGTGGGTGGCATTGCCCAACTCCGGGGGCGCCGTTAGCGGCGGTGGGTCGATGTCTTTGAAACGAAGCGGTGTGTGCATCTGAGCAATCTCTCCAAAGGCTTCATGTTCGCGCCGCCTCAGGGTTCCCCGTGCCTTAAGATGGGGATCATCGAGCACATCCTGCAGATCTTTCACCGGCGCACATATCACACCGTGGGCCTGAGCCACCGCGAACACTTCGGCTTTTGAGTGCCGGCGCGACCAGGTGTTAATCAGCGCGTCGAGTTCATCTATGTTTTTAGCCCGCGCAGTAAAAGTCGCATATCGTTCATCGTCGCCCAGCTCAGGCTGTCCCATGGCTTTACAGAGTTTTCGCCAGTGGCCCTCTCGGATGCAGATAATTGCCACATGACCATCATTCGTTTCGTAGACATTATAGGGTGCAAGCATCTTACCTGGGTGGCGATTACCGGCACGCGGTTGTTGCTCGCCTGCCAGATAATATGAGCCCATGGCCGTTGCCAGCGTTGGGAACACACAATCCTGCATCGAGATATCCACCGTCGCCCCTTCTCCGGTCTGCTCACGACTATAAAGCGCGCTTACGATCGCCGCATACAGGTGCGTACCGGCAATGAAATCTGCAAAAGCCGCAGCCGTCTTGAGCGGCGGGCCTTCATCTTCCCCGGTTATGCTCATCACACCAGTCATTGCCTGAAGCGTGATATCCATCCCCAGATAATCACGATAAGGCCCCGAAGACGTCCCATACCCCGTACTCGAGGCATAGATAAGACGCGGGTTGAGCGCTCTGAGTCCTTCCGCGCCAATGCCGTATTTATCCATGGTACCCGGCGCAAAGTTTTCAAATACCACATCCACCTTGGGGACGAGTTTCTTAAGCAGCGCCTGGCCCTCATCGTTCTTGATATTGAGCGTCATGCTTTCTTTGTTCGAATTTAACAGCGAAAAAGCGAAACTCGCCCCCGAGGCCGGGCCTCGTGCGCGCATCGTTTCACCGATCAGTGATTCGACCTTGATGACACGCGCGCCCCCCTGACCGAGCAGAAACCCACAGTAGGGGCCGTTGTACACCTGACCGAAATCGAGCACGGTCACACCGGCCAGCGGTTGCTGATTCATCATCTCTCCTCATTTGTTTCTGCACGCAAACTGCACTCTCTTCCAATCCCAAGTGAAGCATGTTCTATTTACAACGGTCAAACTGCAGTCGAGGAGCGGAAAGGGTATGCAAGATGTCGCAAGCTGGATAGACCTGACCGGTAAGGTTGCTCACGTCACCGGAGGCGCTAAGGGTATCGGGCGTGGGATCGCTACAGCGCTGTCGATGGCCGGCGCCCGGGTCATGATATCGGACATCAATGAAGCCGGCGCTGCTGAGACTGCCGCTGAACTTGATTGCACCTCCATGCACCTCGATGTCACGGACTCCGATGCTGTCACAAACGCCCTGGAATCGACATGTGAGGCACTGGGGGGGCTTGATATCCTGGTGAACAATGCGGGCGTTTATCAGGGGTTTGGTGGGCCCGTGGGTACCATCGATGACGACACCTGGCGAACCATCTGGTCGATCAATGTTGATGGGCTGTTCTATTGCTGTCGCGCGGGGGCACAGATCATGATCGACCAGGGACGAGGCGGTCGCATCATCAATATTTCCTCCACACAAGCCATAACGCCTGGCGTCGGGGTCACTTACGACGGCTCCAAGGCCGCCGTGACACAAATCACCAAAGCACTCGCACTTGAACTTGCACCCCACAACATTAATGTCAATGCCTTGGCTCCCGGACCCACCTGGGTGCAGGCAGGCGAACCACCCAATGTTGCAGGGGTGCCTCCAAACTGGACCGGGGAACCCCTGGCCGATACCATCGCTGACCGTATCGCGCGTCTGCCTGCCGGACACTGGGGCGACCCGATAGAACAAGGCAAGGCGGCACTCTTTCTGGCATCGGATTTGAGTAATTTTGTAACGGGGATCTATCTCCCCTGTGACGGAGGGTGGCTCACATTATGACCAAAACAGTTGCAGTCATTGAAGGAGACGATGCAGCACCGGAGGCGGTGGGTCCAACCATCGAGCTGTTGAAATCTCTTGATCTTAATATCGAGTTCACCTATCCAGTCGTCGGCGATGTGGCCATTAACGACTATGGCTCTCCATTCCCCGAGGAAGCCAAAGTTCTCATTGATGATGCGGACACCACCTTTTTTGGATCGACCAGTGGTTCCAGCGGTGTTGCACTTCTTTATCTGCGCTGGGGCAAGGGTACTTACGCTAACGTACGGCCCACCCGTTACTTTCCCGGAGCCCCCAGCGCTCTGGCAAATCCGGAAGGGGTTGACCTCGTGATCGTCCGGGAAAACCTCGAAGACCTCTACTTGCGTACGGAAGGTGATCTGAAAGATCTCTCGAATCTCGGGCTCATCTCTAAGACATCGCGAAAACCCGTTGCTGAATTAGGTGAGGGGCGCTATGCCATTAAGGCAATAACCAGAGAAGGGTCGGAACGGGTGATTCGTTTCGCCTTTGAGCTGGCCCGCACGCGCCGTCATGAATTAACGGTCACGAGCAAGTACAACATGCTTCCGGAAAGCGATGGATTTTTCCTGGAAATAGCCCTGGAACTGGCCTCTGAATATCCGGACGTAAAGATGAATCATTTCATCGTCGACGATTTCGCTTGCCGACTTGTTGCCAACCCACACCAGTTCGACGTCACCGTGATGCCCAACCTTTATGGTGACATCCTATCCGATGCCGCAGCGGGTCTTGTCGGCGGGCTTGGCCTCGCCGCGTCGGGGTGTTATGGCAAGGACTATGCCTATTTTGAATCTGCCCATGGTACCGCGCCAGATATTGCCGGGCGCAATATCATCAACCCAACTGCCAATCTTTTGTCCGCTGGGATGATGCTCGATTACCTTGGCTACAAAGATGCATCACAACGATTGCACAGTGCCGTCATGGCCGTATATGCCAATAGTGACTCGCTGACGCCCGACGTAGGCGGACAGGCATCAACCCAGGAATTGTGTGATGCCGTAAGGGCCCGTTTTAGCGATTAACCGGCTATCTGGTCTAGGATCGGTAGCAGATACTCTTTAAACGCCTCGGGATTTTCCGACATAGGAAAGTGGCCAACACCTTTCATTTCCTTCCAGGTAGACCCGGTAATCGCTGCATGCGCCTCCTCACCGAGTTCACTTGTGCCGCTATGATCGTACTCACCCGAAAGGATGTGAACACCAACCTCATTGGTGTCTATTTCATTTGCGCAGCCCGTCAGGTCATATTCTTCAATGTAGTAATACAGATCACCCAAAAATACCGGAGGCCAACCGCTGGCATACACGAAACTCGTTTCCTTTCGATAGGCTTTGGGGGAGGTGGGCGACATCAAACTATCCATCAATCTCGCTTTATACTCGTTACTGACCTGAGGGTGCCAAAGATCGCCAAGGTCTTCCATGGACCCACGAATTGTGAGTGCGCCTTCGACTGAGATCACAGCGCGAAAAAAATCAGCATGGCGATACGCGAGATCGAGCGCTAACAGCCCACCCACCGAACAACCCATGAAAACCGGATCTTCAAGCTCGAGTGCTTTCGCCAATTCCACGGGTATCGAGCGTAGAAATTCACCTTTGAGGTTGTATGTCTGTGACCACCATTCTGTCTCAACGGGGGGGACGGACTTGCCATGACAGGGTAAGTCATAAGCAATCAGGTGAAAACGACTGGTGATTTCCGGCATTTCAAACAAGTGACGCCACTGGCTGCCATGACAACCTGCCGTGTGCTGCATGAGCAACGGAATACCTTCTCCAGCCTCTTCGAAATAGATTCGGTGGTCGTAACCACCCAGATTGAGATGTACATAACGACCGATGGGCGCATCAAGCTGACCGTGCGACGCCACATCACCAGCGCGCAACACGCCGTTATCATTTTTTGGCCTTAAAAGCTCAACCGCACGGGCAACTGCCGGATAGTACTGAGCATGAACAACACCCCGTGTCTCCTGGTGAATACCTCCGCTCGTGAAAATGTTAGCCATGAGATCATTGTGAAACCGTTCTGGAACAGCAGCGAGCATTTTTTCCCAAACGGCTTCCGCACCACTGTAGGTGACAACCCCATCTCCATCTGCCTGACCCGGCGAGACCTGCCCGCCGGATAGCGTCAGGCCATAAGCCTGATCGCCAACGTTGAGCGTCAAACCGCCGTCCCAGTGTCGAGCCGCTTGCGTGAACTCTCCATCATTAGCACATGACCGGGCCCACTCGGATTCGTTGACTAACACACTCATTGTCTTCCCTCACATAATAATTTCAGTTTTTCTTTCCAGATGCCCTGGGCGTAGTTGGCAAGTGCCAGCGCCTGACTCCGCCTTGTCTCTTCGACGATTTCATGGGTCTCCACTATGCCCATTATCCACCCCACGACGATACCCCAGTACTGCGCCTGCAGGTGCTTGGCCACCGTCGATACCGGTGTGGACTCGACCAGTTCGTTTCGTTTAACTGCATTATGAAGCTCTGTCTCAAGATAAGGCAGGTAGCGACGGTAGAGGATGGCATCTAATCGTTCATGTTCACCGGGCCCGAACATCACCTTAGTCATGGCTTTGGCGTATTCAGGATTCTCCTCAATCACACGTGCAGTCTGCTCAATCATCGCAAGAATCCGCATGATCCCTGGTTGCGATGCCTGCCCGGCGGCCTGCCCGAGCTGACTGAGCAATTCCTGAACAGCGGCCACGATCAACTCGTCTTTACTGCGATACAGGTTATAAAGCGTACCCGGTGCTACTCGGGCACGTTCGGCTAAGCCGCGAATGGTTGTTCTTTCGTAACCTATCTCCGCCAGCATATCCCGCGTAGTTGCAAGGATATGTGCACGTCGTGCAATTTGACGCCTTGACTGGTATTTTTTCTTTCCCGATATCGCTGTATTCATAGGCTAAAGTGAAACACTCCCTGGTCTTACTGTAGCGATTGACGACCCAAATGAGAACATGCGGAGGAAATATGAACATTGGTGCGGTTTTTCCTCATCTGGAGATTGGCGACGACCCCATCGTTGTCAGGGATTGGGCCCAAGCCGTTGAGGACATCGGTTATTCTCACATTCTGGCTTACGATCATGTCATCGGGGCTGTGCATGCAAACCGGGAACCCAAGCTTTTAGGCCCCTACACACAGGCGTCTGCTTTTCACGAGCCCTTCGTTCTCTTCGGTTACTTCGCAGCAATCACCCAGCGTGTCGAACTCGCAACAGGTATCCTTATTCTTCCGCAAAGACAAACAGTTCTCGTCGCCAAACAGGCCGCAGAAATCGACCTTCTGTCTGGCGGTCGACTGCGCCTCGGCGTAGGTACAGGTTGGAACTACGTCGAATACGACAGCCTCAACGAAGATTTTGCAAACAGAGGAATACGACAGGAAGAGCAGATCGAACTGTTAAGAGCGCTCTGGACGCAGCCAGTCATCGACTACAAAGGCGACTATCATCGCATCGAGCGTGCAGGCTTAAAGCCACTGCCTGCTCGCCAGATTCCGATCTGGTTTGGAGGATTTGCGCCCGTCGCTTTTCGACGCGCAGCACGCATTGGCGATGGCTTCATCTACGGCAGTAACCATGAGCAGAACCTTCTTGCGCATGCATCGGTTTTAGCCGAACTCAACCAGATACAGCGTCCAGTCGAGCAATTCGGCTTTGAGGCTCTCCTTAATTATCAATCCGGTCCTGAAAACTGGCGGCGCGAAATCGAAGACTGGCAAGCTGCAGGCGCCGACTACGTCGCTATGCGCGCCATGGCTCTGGGTAAGGGCGAAGGCCTGGGCTCACCCCAGGCACACATCGACGTGCTGCAGGAATACTGGCACGTCGTCGGCGATCTCGCCAACTGACATAACCCAGGGCAACCCCTACGAGTCTGCCCTCCTTCGTTTGCTAGCCCGCGCCAGTCGGGACCTCGCTAAATGGTATGCCTTTATCCATGCGAGGTTCTTGCGGCAGACCAAGAACACGCTCAGCGATAATGTTTGCCATGATCTCATCTGTACCACCGGCAATGCGCATGCCAGGGATCGCCATGTAGGTGTCCTGGAACAGTGCTTGGAAAGCTTCATCCTGATCTCGGTCACGTACGATACCCTGTTGTTCTAAGAGATCGATGGCGAACGACGCCATATCCTGCGACTTTTTACCGCCGACGTATTTACCGATGGAATTTTCCGGCCCGGGGATATCGCCGCGCGAAAGTGCCGACAGTGTGCGATAGATTGTGTACTTGAGCCCAGCCTCCTGCACATACCATGATGCGAGCTTGGCACGCACATGGCTGTCCTCGATTGCAGGTTTGCCGTCAATGCGCACGGATTTGGCGAGCTTTTTTACGCTATCAAATTTAGTCCCGCCACCACCAGCGCCGATACTTGCCCTTTCATTCATTAAGGTCGTCAAGGCAACTTGCCAGCCCTGCCCCACTTCACCCAGGCGTTGGCTATCCGGGATACGCACGTCAGTGAAATACACCTCGTTAAAGTTGGCATCCCCCGAAATCTGCTTAATCGGCTTAATTTCTATACCTGGGCTTTTCATGTCCAAAAAGAAATAAGACAAACCCTTATGTTTGGCCACATTCGGATCCGTTCGCACGACCAGAATCGCCCAGTCCGAATAATGGGCTCCGGAAGTCCAGATCTTCTGACCATTGATCACCCAATCATCACCATCACGTTCAGCCTTCGTACGTAGCGCAGCCAGGTCTGAACCACCTGCAGGTTCAGAAAAGAGCTGACACCAGATATCTTCACCGCTGGCCAGGCGAGGAATGAAGCGTTGCTTTTGCTCTTCGTTAGCCCACGTCATCATCGTCGGCGCCGCCATACCCTGGCCGATGCCGAATACGCCTGTCTCAGGGCTATTCACTTTGGCTTCTTCCTGATTGAAAATTACGTTTTCAATCGCCGTTGCGTCCCGCCCGCCAAACTCCTCCGGCCAGCGTATGCAGGCCCACCCGGCATCTGCTTTGCGCTTCTGCCAGAACTTAGCCCGCTCAATGCCATCAAGGCCCTCTAACTCGGCTTCCGTGGGGACATTTGCTTCAAGCCAGGTACGTACCTCTTCACGAAAAGCCAGTTCCTCTGAAGTATCATCAAAATCCATCGTGTTCTCCTATTGCCCTTATTCGTTACGCTGCGTCATCTGCCAGTTCGGACGCATCCAGGAGCTTTTGCTGCCAGAGTCCTTCAGAACCTATATTGACTGACAATACCTTCGATCGACGGTAGTAAAACTGGCAGTCGAATTCCCAGGTATAGCCCATGCCACCATGCGTCTGGATATTCTCTTTGCTCGCATAGTAGTAGGCCTGTGTCGAACCAACCCTCGCTGTCGCTGCTGCCAGGGGTAGCTCGGGTGCGTTGGTATTAAGTGCCCACGCGCCAAAGTAGGCATTTGAGCGCGCCAGCGTGTTGTACACATACATATCGGCAAGTTTGTGTTTGATCGCCTGGTACGACGCGATCGGGCGACCAAAAGCGTAACGGCCCATCGCATACTCTTTAGCCTCAATCAGGCAGGTTTCAGCCCCACCCAGCTGCTCCCATGCATATAAGACGGCAGCGCGGTCAAGCAGGGCCTGAAGTACCGTCCAACCAGCCCCGTCCTCACCCAGAAGGTCGGCATCCGCACCGTCAAAACTCACATTCGCATGATTTGAAGTCGGATCCAGCGTATGAACATGCTCACAGCTAACCCCGTCCTGAGCCATTGGCACGACGTACAATGACGCGCCATCACCCTTATCCGAACGGGCGGCCACAATCATCAGCTGGGCAATCTGCGCATCAGCCACAACCGTTTTGCTGCCTGAAATCTTACCATCGGTAACCGTGGTCGTAAGATCAGCAGCCGTTGTCTGACCGCCACCTTCTGCATAGGCAAGGGTCCCGATTACCTCACCTGCTGCAAACTTAGGGAGCCATTCTTCTTTTTGCGCATCACTCCCAGCTGCAAGAATCGCCTCGGTCGCGAGGAATACAGAAGAACCAAAAGGAACCGGCGCACAAGTCTTTCCTAATTCTTCGGCGATCACCACGAGTTCAAGATATCCAAGACCCAGACCACCATACTCCTCCGGAATCACTGTGGCCGTCCAGCCCATCTCCACAATCTTCTGCCAAAGATCAGCCGCGTACAGTTCTTCGCCATCGAGGACTTGCCGCACCACATCTGGAGAACAATTTTCAGCAAGAAATCCACTCGCCTGATCGCGGATCAGATTCTGCTCATCACTGAATTCGAAGTTCATCACTCCCCCGTTTTTATCAGATTTTATTGAAACTAAATTTGAACCTGAGATTTTGCATAAATTGCAGAGCGTTCACTACTTATTTCTCTATCACGCTACTTATTTCCCTGCAGAGATCGGTAGAATCGGCCGACTGAGGAGGCAGACCATGACAGACTACATACGTACACCAGACGACAATTTTGCAGCCATCGCAGACTTTCCCTATGCGCCAAACTATCACACCTGGCAGGATTTACGAATGCATTACATCGACGAAGGACCCAAGGACGGGCCGGTCATGCTACTTCTGCACGGCATGCCAACCTGGGCTTACCTTTATCGCGACATGATCCCTTTACTCGTGGACGCGGGCTATCGCTGTATCGCACCAGACCACATGGGCTTTGGCAGATCGGATAAACCTACCGATATTCACTGGTATACCATCGCTCGGCATACTGAAATTCTCACCACCTTAATCACCGCTCTGGATCTCAAACACATCACTGTCCTGTGCCAGGATTGGGGCGGACCAACAGGCCTCGCGCAAGCGGTATACATGCCTGACCGTTTTGACCGGCTGATCATTATGAATACCTGGCTACACCATACGGACTACGTGTACTCTGAGGCGATTACTAACTGGAATAGAAACTGGCACGCGGGGGGGCTGTTTCATCGAGAATGCCCGGACATAGGGCTCCTTTTGGTACTCGATGCCGGCCTGGCTTCGCGCGATACTGTTTTCGGCGCAATCGTCGAAGGCAAAGACCCGAACCTTAAGGGCAAAGCCCAGGACCTCTATCATGCATTCAGCGCCCCCTATCGCGGCCAACCTGATGAAGCATTTAATGGCTTTCGTCGTTTTCCCTTGTCGATACCGTTAGACAATTATGACAATGGCAACGCTGCTGCCCAGACACATCACTACGAAACATTGCTACGGTGGCCAAAGCATGTGCATTTCATCTGGGGTTGTACAGATGCCGTATTCAATGAGGCATGGGGGCGAACCTGGGCTGGCCGCATGAAGGCGTCCTTTGACCCAATCCCGCAGGCGGGTCACTTCCTACAGAATACGCACGGCCGCACGATCGTTGAGCACATGCTTCGTCGCATCGAAGAAGCTTAACCAAGCACACGCTTCAAGATGGCGTCAGGGTCCGGCTTTACAGCCAGACATCAGAAGACTGCTGTTTCAAATTCGGCACCTCGAAAGCCTTCGCGACTCGCCGCACATGTAATCAATATGATCTTTTCTTCTCTCCTTTCGTTTCCATCACGGAAAGGGGATCTACAGACCATCCCGTTTAGCCGGTTTTCCGGTTATGCTACCCAAGGGTCGGGAGAAACGCATGGCTGAACAAACTTACGATACCGATCGTGAGACGGACTATCCCGATCTGGGGGTGGCGAATTATGCGCTCGCTCTGCTCTTCCTGGCCTACGTGCTCAGCTTCATAGATCGCCAGATCCTCTCCTTGCTGGTCGGGCCCATTCGCGCCCAGTTCGGCATCACTGATTTCCAATACAGCCTCTTACAAGGTGCGGCTTTTGCTCTGCTTTATACCTTTGCCGGCCTCCCGCTGGGCCGTCTGGCAGACCGTCTCTCACGTAAATGGGTGGTCGCGGCCAGTGTCGCATTCTGGAGCCTGGCGACGATGACCTGTGGTCTGGCTAAAAACTTCACCCAGCTATTCGCCGCGCGCATGGCCGTAGGTGCCGGCGAGGCCGGTCTTGCACCCCCGGCCTATTCGATCATCACGGACAGCTTTCGACCTCAGCATTTCGGCTATGCCATGGCCTTTTACAAGTCAGCGGTCAAAGTGGGCGGCGCTTTTGCTCTCATTCTCGGCGGCGTTCTCATCGACTTTTATACCAAGATAGGTGCAATCGAACTGCCCATCGTTGGCACGATTCACCCGTGGCAAGCAACGCTTGTGACTGTGGGATTTCCGGGCCTGCTGTTGGCGATGCTGATTTCCACGATGATCGAACCCTCAAGGAAGGATGTGGTTTCGACACAAAGTGGCGGGCTTGAGTTGCCCATCAGAACTGTAGGTCGATTCTTGTGGACGCGCAAACGCACCTATCTTGCACTGTTCGTGGGATCTTCAATGCTGGCCATGGCCGGATATGGCAGCGCGGCCTGGTATCCGGAATATTTTGTACGGGCTTATGGTGTCTCCAAGACCGAAGCCGGGTCTTCGTTTGGCCTGATTATTCTCATCGGCGGATCTTTAGGCGTCATGCTCGGACCCGCCATATCCAATTGGCTTGCCGCCCGAGGACACACCGATTCCTACGTTCGGGCCATCATGTACGCGTCCATGATCGCTTTTTTCCCGGCAGTGGCAGCCCCCCTTATGCCGACAATGAATTTAACTCTGACATTATTGTTTCCGGCGACCCTTTTTGGTGGTGCCTATCTCGGAGTCATGGCTGCTTCTTTTCAGCCAATCACACCGAACCAGATGCGCGGACAAACGACTGCCATATACATTTTTGTCACCAACATATTTGGTATGGCCATCGGCACCTCCATACTGGCCGCGTTTACTGATTTTCTGTATCAGGATGACAACAAACTTCATTACTCCATCGCCACCGCCAATGCGATCTTTTATCCGGCGGCGGTGTGCCTGTTTGCCTACTGCCTGAAAGGGTATCGTAAGAGCGTAGAAGAGATTGGAAACTGGACACTCTAACCATGTATGAATCAACTTCCGACCAACTCCTTGTCGGCCTTGACGAAGGCGTTGCTGTGATCACTCTAAACCGTCCTGAAGCACGCAACGCATTAAGCGATGATCTAACGATTAATTTGCGTGGTGCACTGCGGTGGTGTGCGGATGATGCCACGGTGGGTGCCGTACTGATCACCGGAGCCGGCAACGCGTTTTGCTCTGGCGGCGATGTCAAAGCCATGGGCAAACGCAACCAGATACAACGCCCACCAAACATCGAAACCGCATATCAGGAGATGCGCACTCGACATCACGAAATAAGCGGTGCTTTACACAAGCTCCGCAAACCATCCATCGCCGCGCTCCCGGGCCCGGCTGCAGGAGCAGGCCTTGCGATCGCCCTCGCCTGCGATTTTCGCATCGCCGCACAAACAGCACTGCTGAGCACCGCCTACGCCAGAATCGGCCTCACAGGTGACTACGGCATTGCCTGGTTGCTGACCCGTGTTGTGGGCCCCGCCAAAGCCCGACAGCTGCTATTGACCGCAGAGCGGGTTTTAGCGCCCGACGCGCTGACCCTGGGACTCATAAATCAGATGACAAGCCCGGAGGCCCTGATGGACGACGCCTTTGAGTTTGCTAAAACCCTCGCCGCTGGACCACAAATCGCCTATGCCTATATCAAAGACAACCTTGATGAAGCGATAGACATAGACCATGCAACTGCCATCGACCGCGAGGCCGACCGGCTTTTAAAAGCGCGCAGCACAGACGATCACAAAGAAGCAGTGGCCGCATTTGCTGAAAAACGACCGCCAAAGTTCCAAGGCAGATAATCAAATTCAACACCTGCTCGCTGTTCGGCTGGAATCACCACTTGTTAATCTCGTCCTGAATCAAAGCGACCACTTCGCCCGGCCTTTGCATCGGGATAAAGTGGGTGCAATCGTGCCAGTGCTGTTCTTGGCCCTGCTTGAATTCACCCACCAGATCCGGCCAGGTAGGTGAGGTAGAAAAATCCATCAAATCCAGTTCACCTGCCTGCTTCGCCCTCACGATGGTGACGGGAATGTCCAAAGTCCGTGCGCTCAAAAGGATGTCACCGTTGCTGCGAGCGGCCATATACACCCGCGCTTCGACTTCTGGCTGACAAAGCAGACGTACCCCTTCTTCGCACGGTTCCACACCGTGCTGACAATAATCCCGGAAAATCGAGGGTTCAAAGAGTGGAAAGGAGCCTTTCTCACCGAGCACCTCAATCATTTGTTCGATCGACTGAAATACCTTCCTCCGTCGGACAGCCGGATGCAATTCCCCGTCAGATGCAGGCATAAGCGACGCATAAGACTCTGGCGATGCGATCGTCGGATCCAACAACAATAACCGCGCAAAGGCTTCCGTCTTCGCCGCCGCATCTACGAGGCCGTGACCACCCATGGAATGACCGATGCCGATCAGGTTAGTTAATCCCAGTGCGGTGACAAACGCCGCCTGATCCTCACCAAATGTTGACCAATGGTCCACCGCCAGATCTTCGCTTCGACCATGTCCGCGTTGATCAAGCGCAATGCGGTGATAGTCTTGCAAACGGGCACAATGATAGTCCCAGACTCGGGCATGAAAGCCTGTCGCATGGACAAAATAGAGTGTGGGTTTATCGGGATTGGGCGTGCCACGTTCGAAGTAGCATAATCTGGCGCCATTGACTTCGATAAACTTTTCCTCAGGGGCATCAACTGACACTCAAACCTCCGTCTACCGGCAAGGCTATACCGGTTATATAGCCCGCCTTATCCGATACAAGAAACGTGGCCGCATGGGCAACATCCCAAGCCGATCCCATCTTCCTGCCCAACGGGACCTGATTGTCTCGGGCAGCAACGACTTCCGATCGTGGCGTCTTATCTGAAACCCTGGATTCTATCGCCATCGGTGTATTCATCAGGCCCGGCAGGATTGCATTCACGCGGATACCATATCGGGCGTTCTGTTGCGCGAGTTGTTCGGTCATCGCCACAACGCCGGCCTTTGTCGTTTTGTAGGCCACCAGCGGATACGGTTTGATCGCCGCCATAGAAGAGATATTCAGGATCACCCCGCCACTCTGGGCTCGCATTATCGGAAGGACGTGCTTACACGCGAGAATCATGCCAAGCAGATTGATATGCGTTACACGATCGAATGCATCAACCGAAATGTCTTCCACGCGCGCATCTCCACCTGCAATGCTGACCCCCACATTGTTGTGAAGAATATCCAGGCGTGTATACCGCGCCTGTACGTCGCCGATCAAGTCAGCCAGGCTATCTTCGCTCTGCACATCCGTGTGAAGAGCAAGCGCCTCATACCCTTCACCATGAATCATCTCCGCGGTTTCCTCCGCAGAGGACAGATCGATATCTGCGACGATCACACGGGCGCCTTCGCGAGCAAACTGCATGGCGGTGGCTCGACCATTGCCGATGGTCTCACCCGGAGTCTGTCCGGCACCGATGACGAGTGCGACTTTCCCTTCTAGCCCCATTGCAGCTCCTTACAGCAAACACAAAGTCACGTAGACTAGCAGTGTGCGAGTTTAGAGGCACTCATTCATGCAATCACACTATCGAGACGACGGCGTTGTAGCCCTGCCCGGTGCACTGGGAAGAGAATGCATGACACTTGCACAGGCGGCTTATGAGTGGAGTCTCGACAATCCCGGGCCCGGCGCATCCAATCTGCCCAACCAGACGGCCGGCACTTTCTATCAGGACCTCGCCAACCCACAGGCATTCGCGCAGTATCTTGACCTCATCAACCACCCTGATCTTGTCGCAATTCTTAAAAAGCTCTTCGTTGGCAAGCACGCCTGGTTCATGTACGAGCAGGTATTTAAGAAGCACAGCGGTTCTACCCGTCGTACCCCCTGGCATCAGGACACCCCGTACCTGCCGGTAGGCGGTCATGACCTTGCAGTCATCTGGATTTCTTTTGACGACGTTGATCGAGACAGCACGCTGGAGTGCGTCATGCGATCTCATCTGGGCACATTATACGATGGGTCCCGATTTGATCCCGACGACGACACGGCACCCCTTTATGACCACGCCGACTATCCACGGCTGCCAGACATTGAAGCCAATCGCGACCAATACCCAATCGTCGGTTGGCCCTGTTCCCCTGGTGATGTTGTCGTCTTTCATCCCTCTGTGTTGCACGGTGGCGGTGCAACTACAGATACCCAGCTCCGGCGCACGCTTTCATTGCGCTATTTTGGTGAAGACGCTGTGATTGCTGAGCGTCCAGGCGCAGAGATTGCGAACCGGTCGAAGAATCCGCACCCTCTACAGCGCATAAGACAGAATCCTGCAGGCAGCCCTTTCCGCCATGCGGATTTCCCACAAATTTACTAACAGGCCATAGACCATGAAAGAACAAAAAAGAACATTCTGCAGAGTCTGCGAGCCCGCGTGCGGTCTTATCGCGACAGTTGATGATGACGAGTTGGTCACTCTCGAAGCGGACAAGGCGCATCCCATATCCAAAGGTTTTGTCTGCAACAAAGGCATCTACGGCCTCGACATACACAACGACCCGGATCGACTGCGTGTGCCCCTGAAACAAATCTCCAAAGGCCGGTTCGAAGCGATCAGCTGGAACCAGGCACTCAGCGAAATCACCGAACGGGTACTGGGCATACGCGATAACTACGGCACAGGTGCACTGGCCGCCTATTCCGGCAATCCCGGCGCCTTCAATACCCTGTTGGGGCCAAGCTTCGGCAAACTCATGGTACAACTGGGCGTGCGGAAGTTTTTTTCTTCCGGTACACAAGACTGCGCCAATAAATTTGCCGGCAGTGAAGGCGTATTCGGTACACGTACGCTACATCCACTGCCCGACATAGAACACTCCGACTTCATCATGATCATCGGTGAAAACCCGGCCGTCAGCCACATGTCTTTCTTTTCGATCCCGCATCCCATGCGTCATCTACAGGAGGCTGAAAAACGGGGCGCAAAAGTTATATACATCAACCCCAGAGAGATCGAATCGGCAAAGTCTGCCGGTCGCGTCGTTAAAATCAAACCTGACACCGACGTCTATTTACTGGCCGCGCTGATCAACGAAATTGATACCACAGTCGGCTTCGATGCAGCCGTGTACGCGCACGGTGAACACGTCGACGCGCTGCGAGCGTTTGTCGGTCAATATCCTGTTGAGAAAGTTGCGCCCATCACGGGTATTTCAGACGAAGAAATCCGTTCGCTGGCAGCTTCTTTTGCAACCTCTCCCACCGCGTCTATACACATGTCTACCGGCGTCAATATGGGCCGCCAAGGCACGGTTGCCTACTGGCTGGTGCACATGTTGTCTTTCGTAACGGGCAATTTAGGCGAAATAGGTGGCAACTATTACTCGACAGGATTCTATGACCGGGCGGTAACAGCGGGCGCCCATCTGCCTGAAGAGTTTATCGACTCGCCTTTCGGCACGCATCGCCAACCCGGTGGGGTTGGTATCAACCTGCCTGGCAATCTCATGGCCGATTATCTCACGCATCCGGATGAGCCCGTACATGCGTTATTTGTCAGCTCAGGTAATCCTGTCCTGTCGATCGGCGGCGAAGAAAAAATGAGGGCAGCCATTGAAGGTCTTGACCTGCTCGTTTGCGTGGACATCTATCGAAATGCCACCGGTGAATACGCGGACTATGTACTTCCTGCCACCGGTGCATTCGAGCGAGAAGACATCAACATCACAGGCTTAGGCCTGCAGTTTAAACCGTCTGTTCAATTCACCTCGGCCGTTGTACCGCCCGCTTATGAACGCAAGCCAGACTGGTGGATTTATGAACAACTGTCGCAGCACATGGGTTTTGACTCCGCTTTTGATCAAAGCGATACCCCAGATATGTGGGGCCGGGTCAACGCGATGCTTAAATCCACGGGGCACAGTATCGATGAGCTACGGGATGTCGGGATTATCGCGCTTGAACGATCCACCCCCGACAATATCTATGCACGAATCCAGCGAGATGCCGGCCTGATCGACTGTTGTCCGGCACTCTTTGCATCCGGGGTCACGCGCATGGCTGAAATTTTCACCGAGTTAGAAGCTGAACCTGATGACCAGTTAAAACTCATCAGCAAGCGCGATGCTTATATGTTCAACTCCTGGTATGCCAATGTTGCCAAGCTGAAACACGGCGAGCGTACGGATAACTATCTCTACATGCATCCGGATGATGCTGAAATTCGCCAGATCAGTGACGGGGCTTTAGTGCGTATCGAAAACCAATACGGCCATGTCGAGACGAGCGTCAAACTCACCCATGATCTGAAACCCGGTGTGGTCGCCATGACTCACGGCTGGGGCCAGGGCACCACTGCAGGGATGCAGGTCGCACAAGCTAATCCCGGCACTAACTGTAATGCGGTCCTGCCCAGCGGGCCGAACAGCTTCGACCCCCTCTCGAATCAATCGCACATGACCGGTGTATCGGTGGACGTACGCTTAGCAGCAAGGCGTTAAGTTTTGTCCTAAATCAGCATCTTTTGCATATATCAATCAAACCGTTTTCAGCGGCAACGAATAAAGACGTTGTCCGGTCGCTGCAAATACCGCATTAGCAACCGCAGGGGCGATAGGTGGCAGACCCGGCTCACCGACACCACTGGGCGCTTCGTCGCTGTCCACGATCACTACCTCAACAGTGGGTGCCTCATCCATCCTGAGAATCGGGTAGTCGTGGAAGTTACTTTCGAGAAACTCGCCGTTGCGCAATTCCAGGTTGCCATGCAGCGCAGCGGTCAACCCATACATAATAGAGCCCTCCATCTGGGCAACAACGACATCGGGATTAACGGCCAGGCCACAATCGACCACGCAGAGCACTCGATGCACACGCACACGCCCACCTTCGACAGACACTTCTGCCACTTCGGCAACGTATGAACTGAATGACCCGTGGGCAGCAAATCCAAGAAAACGTCCTGCCTCGGGGCGCATCCCTCGCATGCGTTCGCCCGTCAGTTCAATGACGTGGTTAAGGCGTGGGTTGTTCTGTGTGTTGCGTAAGCGAAATTCAATCGCGTCCATGCCAATGCTTACGGCCAATTCATCGATAAGCGTTTCTTTAGCAAAGGCGGTAAACGAATGACCGACAGAGCGCCAGAAGGTCAGAGGCACACCGTGGTTTTTAGTGATATGGGAAACTTCTCTGTTGGGCAGATCATAGTCGCCGTGCAGGCCTTCGATACTTGTCGGGTCAACCACCCAACCATCTAAAATGTCTGTACTTAAGCCCACCATCCAGTCGACGACACCGTCAGAAATCGCTGCGGGTAAAACACCTGGCAGGGCAGCTCGCAGCGTGTCCGGTCCGATATTGCCGCCAACGCGTTTAGCATCCCAGGCAACGATTTGACCCGTGTGGTCAACGCCTGCTTTGATGTTCATGAGCGACGCGGGGCGGTATACCCCATGTTTGATGTCATCTTCACGTGTCCACAGCAAGTGGATCGGCTTACCCGTTTCCACCGCCAGTTGGGTGGCTTCAATGACATGGGTGAGCGTTGCACGTCTGCCGAAAGCACCCCCTAGATACGTTTGGTGGGAAGTGACATTTTCCATATCAAGTCCGGTGTATCGTGCAACGAGACCCTGAGCGATTCCCGGACCCTGGGTGCCCGACCAAACCTGGGCCCGACCGTTTTCTACATGCACCACGGCGTTCATCGGTTCCATCGGTGCATGGGCGAGATAAGGTGCCCAGTAGCGCTGTTCTATCAACGTTTCAGCTGCGGCAAATCCCGCATTCAGATCGCCGACGGATTCCGCTCGCTCAGCGGTTGCAGAGTCCATCGCATCCTCATAATCAGACCGTACCTGGTCACTGTCAACGCCAGCTAAGGCAGGCTGGTTCCACTGTACTTTCAGATGATCGATGGCCTGTTTCGCCTGCCAGAATTTCTCCGCCACGACCGCAACCCCTGACGCAATCTCCAGCACATCGGTCACCCCGGGTCGGCTACGCACTACAGAGGCATCAAACGAAGCCACTGTGCCACCGGCGACCGGACTCCTTTTCACCACCGCATGATGCATACCGGGAATGTCCACATCAATGCCGTAGATGGCAGTTCCGGTCGATTTCGAGACACCATCTAAACGAGGAAAATCGTGACCTATATAGCGAAACTCAGATGCAGATTTCAGCGGCGTATCCAGAGGCACTTCCAGGGTTTGAGCAGTCCTGATAAAGCGGCTATAGGGATAACGTGCTTCGCCTTCAAGCACCTGCCCATCCTCAGTTTCTAGTTTGGACACCGCCACTCCGAGATCCAACGCAGCCGCATTCAGCAACAAGGCGCGGACATCGGCACCTATTTGACGTAGTTGCTGATAGTGTGCCTTCATCGATGTGCTGCCCCCTGTGCTCTGCACCCCCCCAAAGGCCGGATTAGCGTAGTCACTGTGTGCACCGGCTAACTCAATCAGCAGGTTTTGTGGATTCACGTCGAGTTCTTCTGCCACCAGCGTGGCGAGCCCGGTCGTTACACCCTGCCCCATTTCATCCCGCGGACAATAAAAGTGGATTGCCTCGTCCGGCGTGATCTGTAAAAAAGCGTTAGGCGTAAAGGCACCCTCAAACTCCTTTACAGGCAAGCTGGGAGAACTGCAGCCAGCAAGTGAAACCCCCACAACCAGGCCCCCGCCTGCAATGCCTGTGGTTTGCAAAAAATGACGACGGGAAACATTTAAGGCACTCACGAGGTTACCTCCGTGACCAGCGCATCCATCTGCACGGTGTTCTCAGCGACGGAAACAATGGCACGCTTGATCCTTGGATAGCATCCGCAGCGACAAATGTTGCCTGCCATGGCGTGTTCTATTTCCGCCTCGGTAGGGTTTTCCTTCTCAGCTAAGAAGGCCGCCGCACTCATGATCTGTCCGGATTGACAATAGCCACATTGAGGAACGCTCTGCTCGACCCATGCCGCCTGGAGTGGATGTAGCTGTTGTGGCGTACCAAGACCTTCAATCGTCGTGACTTTTTTACCCGCGACAGCCGAGATGGGCAGCACACAGGTTCGAACTGCCTGGCCATCAACATGCATTGTACAGGCTCCGCAAAGGCCAGCCCCGCACCCGTATTTTGACCCCTTGAGCTTGAAGGTGTCGCGTACCACCCAAAGCAGCGGCGTATCCGGTGCATCGTCCGTGCGCACCGCCTCTCCATTCAACGTAAATTCAACCAACTGCGTTACCTCTTATATTACTATTTACTGTATAAATCAAACATAACTATTTGATATTTCTATATTTTCCCCAGGTATCCTGAAAAATCAGCCCTTCGGTTGAACGACGCACTGCACCGAAATTACCCATCGGGTAGCCAATCGGCACAATGGCGTAAGAGTGCGCATCATCCGGTATTTTCAAAATAGCGTCCACCATCTCAGCATGAAACAGATGCCGGGTGGTGAGTGTCGCCCCCAGCCCCAGTGCCCGGCAGGCAAGCAGCATGTTCTGTACGGCCGGATAGATAGAAGCACCACTGCCCCGGTTGGCAGGCTGATCCCCATCAACAAGGCACGCAACGATCCAGACCGGTGCCTCGTGGAAATGATTTGTCAGGTATTCCACCGCTGTGTGCTGGCGATTGTACTTCGCCTGGTCCATGCCTGGCGGTGGTGCACTGCTCGCATAATGCGGAGAAATCACCTCATCAAAGGCCCGTTTATAGTGCCTCTGAATCTGCTGTTTTATGGCCTTGTCCTTGACGACGATGAAGCGCCATGTCTGGCGATTGCCGCCATTGGCGGCCGCGAGGCCCGCATTCAGCACCTGATCAATGAGCTCATCGGCTACAGGCTGTGGCTTTAGGCGCCGCATTGCTCGCGTGTTGTGCATGACATCAAAGACATCCGAAAAATTGCTCATAGCTCTGCTCACTTTATTCTGATCAAGCCTACAGGGTCGCCATATCATCGCTGTGCTTCGGCAGACATTTTTTCATCATACCTGCAAGGCTTTCATGGTCTGGAAAGTCATCCCACCGGGCGACTAAATGACCCTGATCAATACCAACCACACTCCGATCGAGCAGGCGGTTTACGACGCCTCCGCATCTTGCAGAAACCGGCCGACCTTCGTCACAATCAGTGCGACCTGATCCATGCTCAATTCACGAACGTCGAACAGTAAGTGACCCTCTTCCACTTCATGCGTACGCGTATATATCGCAGGCTCACCCACACGCAGATACTCAGCCAGTGCTTGCAACCACCCAACATCACTTCTTAAGATCCCGACGCGCGTGATGTCCCGTCCGGCACGATCTTCGATGAGTGAAACGCGCAAACCAGGCAGGCGAGACAGACCAGCTTGTAACGCACCTATCACACTTTCGGGTTGAGGCGATGGATAGGCTGCAAGCGCCGCGAGGAAAGCGACGATCTGCTCCTTACCCACCTTCATCGGACGCGCAATCCCCCGATTTTGTAGTTCGCACAGCCCCACCCAATGGGCACCGCCGACAATAAAACCAATCGTGGGTCCACCGATGGCTTTACCACCGGAATAGGTCACAAGGTCAGCACCTTGGGTTATATACGTTTGCAGGTCTTCTTCTGCCGCCGCGTCAACTAATAGAGGAAGCTTGGCAGCCCTGGCAATTTCGACCAGGTCAGCCAGTTCTACAGAATCACCGCGCGTGTGATGAGATTGCACATATAAAAGACCCGCCGTATTGGCCGAAATTGAACCAGCCATTTCTTCGCGCGCAATGAACCGGGGAAAACCACCACCGAGTCGAACCATTTGTTCTATCGGTGCACCGAAATTTACATCATGTTCAGGCACAAGCAGTATGTCTCTTCGCGCTGTTGATGGATTCGGGATTTCACTGACACGAGCAGGATCATCATCACAGATCATCGCGGCTACACCAATGGCGATCCCAGCGGCTGCGCCACTGGTAATTGAGCCGGCCTCCGCACCACTCCTGGCCGCGACCTGCAAACCCGCGACCCGGCGCAGTTCACTCATCTCAACATGATATTTAGCCCCCGCCTCCAACGCTGCAGCAACGGACTCTGTCTGGGCACTACCACCGAGCGCAGTCATTTTACCGGACGCATTAATCACGTTTGTCAGACCCAGTGGCGGGAAGGGGGAGTCTGCCATCAGAGTGTTTCCGTGGCCTGGTAGTACTTGCCCTCAACCACACAACCTAATGTCTCAAGCCTGGTCGATGCATGACGAACTTCGCCCTCTGCATCCTCCAGTTCGATATCGACAGGGATTTCCCTAAAAATCGTCGCTGTAGAAGAAACACCCGGTGTGAGACTGCCAAACCCTAGTGTATCGAGCCCTATGGCTCTCGCCGGATAGAGGGTAACCCTCTGGATAACCTCATCAAGCGACATATCCAAGGCCCGCATTTTACTCATCGTACGCACAAGACTGACGGCATAACGATCGACATTACCTTTGTGTAGATCTGAGGAGATGCAATCGAGTGGCATACCCTGTGCTCGCGCAGCCTCATATACCCGAAAACTGAAGCTGGACCGTCCATGACCAAGGTCCACCACAACACCCCGTGCCACAGCTTCCTTGAACGGAGCGATCACCATATCGTTGAAACCCAATACCCCGCCCACTTTACCGTGGTATGTATGCGTCACGATGTCCCCTTCACGCAACAGATCCAGAACATCGTCTATCAGCGGTGGAGCGTTGCCAATATGCAGCATGAGCGGGCGATCGACCAGACTTGCTGCCTTGCGGGCGATTTTTACTGCCTCGAGTCCAAAGGCACCCGTATGACTTTGAGAGGCCAGCACCTTGACTCCGGCAAGCCAGTCTCCGTGCCGGTCAAAAGCCCGGACAACGCCTTCAAGATCCAACAGTTCCGGACGCGAGGCATGCCCACCACCAAGATTCGGCAATCCTGGTGAGCCAATGTTAATGAAAGCGTAGGCCCTGGTCGCCTGCGTGGCATGTACATTTTCAGGAAATGCATCAATCGTGATGGCACCGGAAGACCCTGCGTCAACGACACATGCAACGCCTTGATGGACGCCGATACGATCGGCCGTGAGCCGACCATGGCCAAACAAGGAGTGGCTGAATATGTGCGTATGCAGATCAATGAAGCCCGGTGCAACATAGGCACCCGCCACATCGACCCGAAGCGCGTCTGCGACAGGCGACGAATCGCTGACGCATCCATTATCAAAACAGAGGTCTCGTTTCTCACGTGATCCAGTCAGCGGATCGAGAACGATACCTCCCGTAATTACACAGTCGTTCATCTGGTATTCCGAGAGAGCTCCTGCGATGATCGTGAATTCAAGACGTTGGGTCAAACTTGGAAATTCTGCTCGGCACCTATACACGAAACACGGATTCTGAAGGGATTTACCGGGCGTCGTTCGACGCACAGACAGGTAAATTAGATGACCTTAGCCTTGCGTTAAAGGCAGATAACCCAAGCTTTCTTGCAATAGACTCGATGAGTCTTTTTGCCGTGAGTGAAATACGCGACGGTGTTGCCGGGGGTGACGTACTGGCTTACGACCGAAGTGACGGCAAATTCGACCTCATCGATGTGGTGCCCAGTTTCGGCAGCGACCCCTGCCATCTAGCGATCGGCCCACACCATCTTGCAGTCGCCAACTACAGTGGGGGAACAGCCACTCTATACCAAAGAGCAGGAAGTCGACTGAAACCGGATCCACACATACTCAAACACAGCAAATGCGGCAACCACCCGCGGCAGGCCGACCCACACCCCCATGGCGCCTACTTCATCACAGATGAACTCTGGGTGCCCGATCTCGGCGGAGACCGCATCGAGATCTACAACCTCGCAGGTACACACTTACGATCACTGACAACCACCGATGGCAGCGGCCCTCGACACTTGACGGGAAATGGGCGCTATCTTGTCAACGAACTCGATAACACGGTTGTCGATTTAGAGACGGGCGTCTCCTCGGCATCGATCCCCGGCGGCTGGCATGGTCAGAGTATCACCGCGGAAATTGTGTTGGCCAACGACAGGCTCTACGTCAGCAATCGCGGTCACGACTCCATCGCGGTTCTGTCGACATCGCCCACGCTTGAGCTAATACAGTGCCGTCATAGCGGTGGCTCACACCCTCGTCACTTCGCGATAACCCCCGATCATAAATGGCTGATCGCCGCCAACAAAGACAGCCACAATCTGGTCTCTATGCCCATTCTCGGCAACGGACGTCTCGGCGATGTGACAAGTATTCTGCAATGTCCGAGCCCCACCTGCGTGTTGGTGCTCAGTTCATCAGTCATGTAATAAAAGCCAGGTCTGAAACAACGAATCGTAACGATGCACCATTTCCGGATCTGGCTGTACCTCCTGACTCACCTGAGTCATGGATTCAGCAGCAACGCCTATGTCATTGTGCAGACCGAGGGCAACCGCAAGACACATGGCCGCGCCACGGGCTTCAACATATCCATCCGATATGCCCAGCCGCTGATTGAGGACATTGGCAAGTATTTCCATCCACACGGGGCTACGTGATCCGCCACCCGTCATGCGCACACAATTGACTGGGCCACCCCAGGTCTGTACCTGAGTAAATATCGCACGTATGGCAAACGCCGTACCTTCGAGCACGGCACGCGTTAAGTGGGTAACATCATGCTCAAGCCGTAGACCGTAAAAACGGGCCTGGCGGTCCATACGGCGCTCTGGTGCAGACTGACCACCAAGGTAGGGCATGAAAAACAGGCCCGCCGCACCTGGTTTGGACGTTGCCTCTTCAAGTATCCCAAAGACATCTTGATGTCTTATCAAGTCAAGGTACCAGTCGATCGCACGTCCTGCCCAAAGCCCATTACCCCCAACGATCATGAGCTCAGGTGGTAATCGGTAAAAATGGCGTGCACCCTCCACCGCCGTTGCAACCGTTGCACGCACAACCGCATGCGTGCCCATGGTTACCACATAATCTCCGTGGTGGACCGCACCGCTGCCTATGTTGGCAGCAAGCCCGTCGTGTGCACCAACAGCAACAGGTAAGCCTGCCGGTAGTCCGGTCAATGACGCGATATTTGAATCGAGATAGCCAGCTATTTCCCAGGGCAGGCAGGAAGCTGGCAATAAGGTTTCCGGCAATTGCAGGCTTTCAATTCCGCGCGGCCACCGAGCCGCGTCGGGTCCAGTGGCCCAGTCAGTTTTGTGCTCACCTGTCAGTTGATAGAGCAGCCAATCCTTGGCAAAAAAAGCCCGCACGATCTCTGCTTCAATCTCCTGCTTTGCCCATGCATATTTTGCCAGAAATTGGACGCAGACCGATGGCAGTTCCGGTGCGGCGTTGATAACGGTTTCGATATACTTCGCATGCCGGCGGTCGAACCAAACCTGATTCACTACGCGTTCACGGCTGTCCAGAAAGATAGCCGCTGCACCTCGACCCGAAAGCGACAAACCCAGGATTTCATGGCCTTTAAGGTGTAAGGAGACCTTTGACAAACAAGCTAAAGTGTCGCGCCACCAGCCTTGCGGATCCTGGCATCGTCCTATCCCATCGTGCGTCTCAGTATGTCTGCATTCCTCGGCATGCTGTAAAGTACCGTCAGGCGCAAATGCCGCAACTTTAAGACGAGTCGTACCAAGATCAATGCTGATGAATGACGTTTTCATACAGGGATTAAATCGATGATTGGCAAAGCTGACAAATCGCGTTTTTTTCAGGATGGTTATTTGGTCATTCCCGAGGTCGTGCCTGCCAAACTTTGCGATACGGTGGTAGAACGTATTGCAGCCTGGATGTCACTCGACCCTGCCAGGCCCGAGCGCTGGTCCAGTTCGTTAGGACACGGAATCGTACCCGTCCACCATGCGCCTCCTTTGTGGGCGTTGCGCCAGCACCCACCGATTTATGACCTATTCGCCACCCTTTATGGCATTGACGATCTATGGGTGTCATTCGACCGAGTTTCATTCAAAACCCCCACAGTTAACCCAGGCAATCTAAGTACGCTTGCCGAACCCATCCACTGGGATGGCACGCCGTCAGTGGACGGCCGCGATTCAATTCAAGGTCTCGTTTATCTCAGCGACACAGCCGAAGATCAAGGCGCATTCTGCTGCGTACCATCGCGTTACAAGACCCTTCAAACCTTGCTTGCAGAACAACCTGAAGCCAAACAAACCCTGCGACCACAAGGGATCAGTGATGCTGAATTGCTCACGTTGGCGGGCAGCCAGGGCACAGTGGTGCTATGGCACCGCAATATGCCGCACTCGAGCACCATCAACCGTCGCACCGAACCTCGCTGGGTACAATATGTCGCCATGGATCCAGCTGGCAGCGAAAGCGCGCGGGCCAAGCGAATCGCCATGTTCGAACAACGTAGACCACCAGGCTGGGCGGTGGCACAAGCCGTGGAAGGACAGCAGATCCCCGAACCAAATGAAGCGGTTACACTCACCGCACACGGTCGGCGCCTGATCGGATACCGGGAGTAACAAACCCTATGGTCAGCACACGGTCTGTGAAGTAAATTACGGCTTTGTGCTCAATCCTGAGAAGGCAACCATGTCCCATTCAGATCAGGCTCTGTTAGACCATGCCATCACACAGGCCAATATCCCTACGCTCTTAATGGTCTTGGTGCAAATGACCGGTGATACACACTGGCTCGATGCGCCCTATCAGATCAACCGCCAAAGCGGAATGGGGGACAACGACAGCGGCGGTCTCGACGCCACACTGCAAGCCGAGGTCAGAACCGCGGCAATTGAGGCAATTCGTGCATGGCAGAATGGTAAACCATTGGCCATCGAGAATCCGCCGCCCGAACTGCTCGTTCGAATGTTGAGCAATGCGATGGGCGAACGTGTTCCTGATGAATACGGCGAGTTCACTGCTGCGCAGCTGTCTCAAAAGACCCGCGTTGTCGATCCAATCTATGCCCCCGACGACTTCCGAGTTCTGGTGGTAGGTTCAGGCGCTACAGGTATGTGTGCCGCCGTCCATCTGCAACAGGCGGGGATTCCGTTCAGCGTGGTTGAAAAGGCCGACCGCGTCGGTGGTGTCTGGTACGAAAACAAATACCCCGGCGCTGGTGTAGACACCCCTAATCACCTCTACTCATTTTCTTTCGTTTCGTACGACTGGCCTATGTACTTTGCCTTGCGCGATGATCTGCAAACCTACATGGAACATGTCGCCAAAGAATTCGATCTTCTTGAGCACGTACGCTTACGTACAGAGGTCGTGAAGGCTGAGTGGAACGACGCCGAAAAGTACTGGAATGTTACGCTCGAGCACGACGGCGAGCAGACCATTGAGCAAGCCAACGTCTTGCTGAGCGCCACCGGCATCTTCAATCCGCCAGTCTGGCCCAATATTCCAGGCATCGAAGATTTCGAAGGCCCCATCTTTCACACTTCAGACTGGCCGCAGGACCTATCGCTTGCAGACAAAAATGTGGCGGTAATCGGCAACGGTGCCAGTGCCATGCAGATTTGCCCCGAGATCCAGGACGAAGTCGCAAGCCTGACTATCTACCAAAGATCCACACATTGGGCTGCGCCCTTTGACCAATTTCGCAAAGTCGTACCGGATGCGATCCGCTACCTCTTGCGTGAAGTGCCCCTTTATCGTGCCTGGTATCGTGTCCGTCTTGGCTGGACCTTCAACGACCGGATGCATGAAGCATTGCAAAAAGACCCGGATTGGATTCATCCAGACCGTTCTCTCAATGCCATCAATGACGCACATCGTGCGTTTTTTGCTCGCTATATCGAGCAAGAACTCGGCGACCGTAAGGATTTGCTGGAAAAGGTGCTGCCCCCCTATCCGCCATTCGGCAAGCGCATGCTGATGGACAACGGTTGGTACCGTATGCTGCGTAATGAAAAAGTAGCACTCATCGACAGACCCATCGTCGAGATCACCCAAAATGAAATCAAAACAAAAACAGAGGCCATCACACCCGATGTGCTCGTGATCGCCACCGGCTTCGATGTTTTGAATTTCGGCACGGCTTTTGAAGCTCGGGGGCGTTCAGGACAGACCCTTACGGAACGATGGGGCGACAACGCCAGTGCCTACCTCGGCACCGCAATTCCCGACTTTCCGAATCTATTTATGCTCTATGGACCGAATACACAGCCGGGACATGGAGGCAGTCTGCTGTTCGTGATCGAGCGGCAGATGCACTACATCATGGACATGCTCAAACAGATGTGCGAGCAAGGGTTATCAGATGTCGAAATCCGCTCTGAGGTGCACGCACAATACAACCAGGCCGTCGACGCAGCGCACGAAAAGATGGTTTGGACCCATCCCGGCATGCAAACTTACTACCGAAACAGTCAGGGCCGGGTCGTGGTCAACTTCCCATGGCGTAACGTTGATTTATTCGAAATGACAAAGCAGGTGAATCTCCAGGAGTACCTCACCGCCTGAATTTTCGGCGTGACCACTGCCGCGATCAGCCTCGTTAAAGCCTTACCCGTCGTCCAGGCGAGCAAGCATTGCACCATCCCCGCTCAACACATCAATAACCGGGACCTCAAATGCAGGTTTGCCGCCAAGCTTTGCACGTACCTCTCCGTTACCTCCGTGGAGGAGGAGATCCACGACTTCAGCGGCCAGTTCGTCCGGCGGCATGATCGTCGCCGGATCACGAAATGAATCCGGAACAATGGCGGTATCTACCACGCCAGGACAAATCACATTGATCCTTACTCCACGATGGGCATTGGCGCTGGCAATGCTGCGGACAAAACCGACCAGCGCATGCTTGGTGGCTGAGTAAAGCGGGTCAATTGGCAGACTGCCAAAGGCAGCCACCGACGCCGTGACCGTCACGGCACCCACACCTCGTGCCTGCATGCTCGGGAGCACCGCTTTCATACCATGAAACACGCCCCCCAAATTGACACCAACAATACGTTGAAACTGATCGATAGAGACGTTTTCGATGGACAAAAAAGAACTATTCGCAGGCACCGTCATGATCCCGGCGTTCAAATGCACAAAGTCAGGGGTTCCGAGATCCGTGATGCAGGTCTCTACCGCAGTGACCACCGACTCGAAATCTGTCACGTCACAGGCGATGAACTGCCCCCCTGTCTGCTCGGCGAGCGCAATACCCGCTTCGGTATTGATGTCGCAAACTGCAACGCGAATGCCTTGTTCCGCTAACTGTCTGGCCGTCGCAGCACCAATACCCGTAGCCGCACCGGTTACCAGGGCAATCTGTTCCGCCATACCTATCTCCTGAAGCGCTTTTAAGGTTCGCGAGCGACTGTTACATGATCCAATTTTGTCTGCAAGGTTTGCAGGACCGACCCCGGTTCGGTAGGTTTAGATGTCATTGGAGATCGTGCTATGTCAGAACTCGATACATTCAGAAAAGATACCCGGGCATGGTTAGAGGAAAACTGTCCACCGGGCGCGCGTGGTTCTGGTTACGTACCCATCGGCAGCCGTAGCATAGACCTAGAACCCGATACCCGGCTCTGGCTTGACCGCATGGCAGACAAGGGCTGGACTGTGCCAACCTGGCCAACGCACTACGGGGGTGCTGAACTCAATCGCGACCAGTACCGGATCCTTGTTTCCGAGCTCACTGACATCGGCGCCCGCACACCACTGACCGGGCGCGGTGTGAACTACATCGGACCTACTATTCTCGAGTTTGGTACGGACGCTCAGAAAGCCAAATGGTTGCCTTTGTGTGCGCGGGGAGACGGGGCATGGGCCATGGGTTATTCGGAGCCGGGTGCCGGGTCGGATCTCGCGAGTCTCTCTACCCGAGCAGAGCGCGAGGGTGATCACTACCTGATCAACGGATCCAAGATCTGGACCAGCGATGCCACACACTGTGACTATATCTTCGTACTGGTGCGTACATCACCCGAAAAGCCTAAACACGAGGGCATCAGCCTTGTCCTGGTGGATATGAACCAGCCGGGTGTAAAAGTATCACCCATAGAACTCATATCCGGCGCATCACCGTTCTGTGAAACCTATTTCGACAATGCCATCGTACCGGTCGAGGACCTTATCGGCGGCATCGATAACGGCTGGACAGTGGGTAAACGACTTTTGCAATTTGAGCGTTCCACTCACGCTGGCATCAATATTTCGGGCTCACAAGGCGGACGTACGGTCGAAAATAATGTCCGGAATCTGGTGCAGCAGTATGCCGGTGATGCCAAAGGCAGAATCGAAGCACCCGCGACCAGAGCCTGGCTTACACAATTTGAAATAAATACCAAGGCGCAGCAGCTGACACAGAAACGAGCCGTTGAAGAATTGCAATCCCACGCCCCCGGTTTTACCTCATCTGCAGTAAAACTGAGCAATGCGCTCAATATTCAGGACGGCGACGAACTGATCATCTCCTCCCTGGGAACACAGGGCCTGCGCTGGGATGACAGTGCCGACAAACACGAACTGGGCCTGATCAAGAAGTGGCTTAGCCAGAAATCCCTGACGATCGCGGGCGGCACCAAGGAAGTACAGCTGAACATCATCGCCAAACGTGTTCTGGGTTTGCCAGACTAGTTCCTGCACATAAGGGCTGCACCCTATACCGGAACGATAAATTCTCCATACGGTTTGTGCACGCAGACACTTCAGGCGAAGCAGGACAAAATTTCACATTTTGAGCAAAAACGGATAAAGAGAAGAATATGACCTACGCAGACAATCGCATAATCATCGACGCTGACAGCCACCTCATTGAGCTCGATGATTTTCTACACCAGGCCGCAAGCGATGCCGACATTTCCCTGATTCGTCCCATGGATGAGCAGCGAGAACTCCCTGTTGTCCATACGGGTCTTGTTCGTGGTCGCGAACTGTTTGCAAAACGCCAGGCCAATCCGGAAACCATGGCAAAATTTGAGGCGGGACTGCTCGACAACACCAAGAGCGGCTGGAACCGGCTCGGTGCCTTTGACAAAGATGAACGCTCCCATGCACTGGATCTCTTCGGCTTCAAAATACAATGGGTGCTTCCCACCTTCGCATTCCATCAGGTCGCTCACGTGGATGAACCTGTGGTTCTCGAGGCGGGCGCCAGAACGCTCAATCGAGCCATGGGTGAATTCTGCAACCACGACGAACGGTTGAAAGCCATTGGCTACCTGCCCTTGAGTCTGGGAGCTGAAGTCGCGCTTAGACTGATGAAACAGGGCTTTGCAGACGGCTGTTACAGTTTCATGATCGACACGAACGAACCCGATCCTGAAAAACGTTCATTCACCCACCCCGACTTTGATGACATCTGGGCAGAATTTGCTGTGAGCAAGCGGCCTGTGGTGAATCACGTTGCCGTCAACGGCCACTACCGTGCCATCTCACCCAGTTTTAAAAACAACGGCAAAACCCAGATTGAACTTGGCGGCGATGCACCTGCCGGCGAGATCGGACTCATGAACATCGGCGTGAGCGCACAAATTTTTCTCGGCGCCATGATCTACGATGGCGTCTTCGACAGGCACCCCGGCCTCAAGGCAATCTCCATGGAACATGCTGCTTTCTGGTTACCATCCTGGCTGCGGTCCATCGAATACACGACCTCTGTCTTCAAACGAAAGCGAACGTTCAAACAACTTCCCATCGATATCGCACACGAACGCATCAAAGTCTCGCCCTTTGCAGGGGAACCAGTGGGCTGGGTCATCGACAATGTGGGCTCAGATATGCTGGTATTCGCATCCGACTACCCTCACCCGGAAGGGACCCGGGATCCAATCGGCAAGTTTGAGGCGGCCATGGATAACTGTTCAGACGAGGTCATGGACAAGTTTTACTATAGAAACATGGAAGACCTGATGGGCATCCGGATCCAACCCTGATTCAACGGTCAGGAAGCGTCAGTGCCACCGGCACAAACCTATGGCACCCGCCTCACAGAGGTTAAGCCTAGTCCAGCGCCATGCCTTGAAGGTCTCCCTTATCTCGCCAATCTGCCAATAACGTATTAAACGCATTGATGCCTGGTGCGTAGGGCGAATTCTGCATGCTTGTACCCTCACTGGTCGTACCTTCTCTATTATAGTAGCCGGGCGTACACTCCTGCAGAAAAGCCGTTGCACCAGAGCCAGCTAAGGCGACGATTTGATCCACCCAGTTGGATTCAGCTTCTTCTGTGACTTCAAAGGTCGTGTTTCCGCGATTTAATACTTCGCTGACTATATAACTCACGTGGATTGCCTGATCGTCGAACATCGCCGTCATATTCGGCGACAAACCATTCTGATTGATGCCGATCGTGAACCAGTTAGGAAAGCCATGTGTATAAAGCCCATGCAGGGTTCTAAACCCATCACCCCAATGGTCATACAGTGACACGCCATCACGTCCAATGGTGTCGAAATTAACGCGACGTTGAGCCGATGTGGTGATCTCGAATCCAGTCGCGTAAATAATGCAGTCAACCTCATACTCAACCCCATTCGCGATGACGCCCTTTTCCGTGATGCGATCAACACCCTTAGAAGCCGAAACGTCAATGAGGTGCACATTGGGACGATTGAATGTCTCAAGATACTCATCATTGAACGTTGGGCGTTTACAGAACTGGCGATACCAGGGTTTCAGGCTTGCAGCCGCCGCCGACTTCGATACCGTTTCGTCTACACGCCCACGAATTTCGTTCATCTTTTCAAAATCCGCTATCTCGGCTCGCAACATAACCTCTTCCATATCGAGATCATCGTCACGGTCCCGGTTCATCAACGAAAAACCAATCCTTCGAGCAATGTCTGTCCATCCATCTGCAACAAGGTCTTCAGTGAAATTCTGTCCCAGCAACACCGCCGCGAAATTTTCGCGTCGCGCCCGCTGCCAACCGGCCTCTAACTTTTCGTACCACGCCTCATCCGTGGGTTTATTGCCCCGAAGATCCACCGATGACGGTGTACGTTGGAAGACATAAAGTTCCTCTGCGTGTGCACCTACGAAAGGCACAGACTGGATCGCTGTGGCACCTGTGCCGATCACCGCTATTTTCTTATCAGCGAGATTCGTCAACTCTCCATTGTGGTCGCCGCCGGTATATTCGTAGTCCCAACGTGCTGTGTGGAACGTATGTCCTTGGTAATCACCAATACCTGGTATGCCAGGCAACTTCGGTCGGTTGGCAGGTCCGGTAGCCTGTACAACAAATCGCGCACGCAGTTTGTCTCCCTTGTGCGTAGACACATCCCAATACGCCCCTTCATCGTTCCAGCGAACCTCCGTGACACGCGTCTGAAATAACGTATTGTCATAAAGTCCGAAATACTCACCTACGCGCTTTGTATGCTCGAAAATTTCCGGCGCATACGAATACTTCTCCTTGGGCATATAGCCTGTCTCTTCCAGAAGTGGCAGGTAGCAATAAGACTCGATATCACACTGTGCGCCTGGGTATCGGTTCCAGTACCAGGTTCCACCAAAGTCGGCGGCGGATTCGATGATGCGGAAATTCGTGACGCCGCGCTCTTTGAGCCGCGCACCTGCCATCAAACCGCTGAATCCCGCGCCGATTACAGCCACATCGATGTCAATGTCGAGCGCATCGCGCTCATCCTCGACATCTACGTAAGGATCATCATCCGCATAAGAGGCAAACTCTTCTGCAGCCTCAATATACTGGGCTTCACCATCACTGCGTATACGCATGTCCCGTTCCTGGGCATATTTCGCCCGCAGTTCTTCCGGATCAAAATCAAGTTCGGGAAAAAGGTTGTGCAAACGTTCTCGCTCGCTCATGGCGACCCCCATCAGATTGACCACATTATGTTGCGCTCGCGAACCAGTCATGTCCACTGGCATTGTACCCAGGGTCCTTAACGCTGCCTGAGTAACACCGACATTTTCGTGCAAACCATGGGTGTGGTGGTCTGCTGCGCGTGATATAACAGAGCCAAATTCTACCGGGGTCATTATGAGCTACGAAACACTGCTATACGAAGTGGATGACCATGTGGCAACCATCACCTTCAATCGCGCCGAAAAAATGAACACATGGAACGGGACCGTAGCATCTGAACTCTCCGATGCCATGCAAACTGCAAACACCGACAACGCCGTACGTGCCATCGTCCTAACCGGTGCGGGCCGCGCCTTTTGTGCAGGAGCCGATCTGGAACGCGGCGGCGACACGTTTGCCGGCAGGACAGCGCCTAGAGAAGAAGACATCGGGCGCAACACGCGCAACATACATCCTTATGAGATCGATAAACCGGTGATTGCCGCAATTAACGGAGCAGCAGTTGGCATCGGTATGACCTACCCCATGCTCTGTGATATTCGCCTGGCCAGTGAAGGGGCCAAAATGGGCTTTGTCTTCACGCGTCGCGGCATGATGCCGGAACTGGCTGCACATCTGCTCGTTCAACGCGTCGCAGGTTTCTCCAACGCGGCTGACGTGCTCATGTCCGGCCGCATCTTTACCGCTTTGGAGGCTGCTGAGATGGGCATCATTTCTAAAGTGTTGCCGAAGGAGGCGTTACTTCCCACCGCACAGGCGATGGCCCGGGACTATGCCAACGCCGCCCCCGCATCGGTCGCGATGACCAAGCGTCTACTCTGGCAAGGGTTGCATTCCACCCCCGAGGAGATGATGAAAGCCGAGGGCCCGGCATTTGCGTGGCTTGGCAGCCAAACGGATGCGAAGGAAGGCGTCATGTCATTCCTTGAGAAACGAACAGCCGAATGGCAAATGTCACCCCAGGACATACCCGACGAATTTAAATAACCACGCCTAAGACGCTTCCTACAAAGAATGTCTGTGTGATATCAGCGTCCCTGCGGGGCAGGCCGCCGGTAGTTAGAAAAGACCAGGCATTGGTCTGTATATCGTGCAGCGCTACCCTGCCCGTGCCCTTAATTCGGCACTGATCTGTTCGTGATGTTGTCTTGTTATCGGGTATCGGAGCAACAAAAAGGCAGCCAGCAGGTAGAAAATGACAGGCGCAAAACTGAAATAGGCCTGAAGCGCAAAAAGCTGATCCGGCGGATTCACAATGCCAGGATCGAAGCCAAAAAAGTCAAGCAATGGCATGGAGATGCCGACACCGACTGCCAACACAACTTTTGTCGCAGTTGACCAAGCTGCGAAGAAAAAACCTGCTCGGTCTTCGTGGCTCTCCAGCGTATCCAGATCAATAACATCAGCCTTCATCGACGCGGGTACGACACTGAGGTTACCGCCGCCAATGCCGACGATAAAGAGGAGGCCTGCACCCAGGAGAAGATCTCCCTCACCAAGGAAAATAAAGCAGGGAAACGTGATGCCCATCAGGAGCAGAGAGATTAACCACGAGTAATGCTTGTCTGTCTTCTTCGCCACCCATATCCAAAGTGGTATGCCCAACATGTTGTCAACGTAATAGCCGAGTACAACCTTCGGTGCCGCAGTGGGATCGCCAATCACATGATTGATGAACAAAACAAATAACGGCGTTGTCAGGGCAACAGCTAGATAGGTAAAGAAATAACACGCAACCAATCGCCGGAATGCCGCATTGCTCAACATGATTTTCATGCCTTCAAGTATCGGCATCCGCGATGGCACAAAATGCTCGCGTTCGGCGACTGTCGAAACAGGTATCAGCAGGCAAACAGGCAAAAGCATAAGCACCGCTATACCAATCAGATACAACGCTTCCCCACTCCTGCCCCCAAAATCGAAAAATGTCTGGCCTATGTTCGGCAACAGAATGGCAAATACCGTGCCTGCAACGCCGATCATAGTGCGCCAGCCAGTGATGCGGGTTCGTTCGCCATAGTCTGAAGACAGCTCAGCCCCCCACGCGTAGTAAGGAATGTTTAAAAATGTCCAGCCCAGATAAAGCAACATGATCCACCCGAACAGGTAGAGGTTGCTGACACTCTCCCCAGGCAAAAATAGAAAATAGACGCCTGCCATCATCATTGGCAAACCTGCGAGTATCCAGGGTTTGCGGCGCCCCAACACAGTATTTGTGCGATCACCGAGATATCCAATGACAGGGTCAGTAAACACATCCCATACGCGTGCGGACATCAGGATCAATCCCACCGCGGTCAAACTCAGGCCCAGATCCTGGGTGTAGAAAGCCGGCAGAAAGAGTGCAACCGGCGTCGTCATCATGTTGGACGGAAACTCCGCCAGGCCGTAACGAACAAGCAGTCCCTTACCCAGAGGTTTTTCGACCTGGGCCAAATCAGCCAGCGATCCGCACCTGGTGTGCTTCGAGGGTAAACGCTGTTTGAATTTCTGTGGGGCTCTGCTGATAGCAGGCAATATCGTAAAAGTCACGTAAGGCCGTGATCTTGCCCTGCTTAATCTCAATCACACCAGCAATATGGGGGGTCATCAAGTCTCGTCCATCGGCTGCCCAATGGTGGTCTATCCGCTCCGTCAGTACCGCACCGTGACAACTTGCAATATGGATCACCTCAGCGGTGAAGTGCGTCTGTCCTTGAAGAATAGGTATCTCGGCACGAAAGCCACCCCGCGCAAACAGCGCTTTGACCTGCTCTTGCCCGCGCAAAGTAGGCAGACCACTGTTCGCCCAGACGAAATCCTCACTACACTTCACCGTCATGAGATCGACTATGCGGCCCTCTTCCATGGCTTTGAAGAGCGAGAGCGCCAGGCGCTCATCGTCGTTCGCCGCTCTACCAGGGTCAATCACTACTGAATCTCGCGAATCACTTCTTCGTCATCCACCCACTGGCTATACAAGCCATGGAAATGACGGAGTTTGAGCTCGTTATAATCACCCACACGAAGGTGCTCGCGGATCGTGGCTTTCTGCCCCTGAAAAACATGGGGAAGATTTCTCAAATCCTGATTAAACACCTTAGCCAACATGCCGAGCTCCGGCGCATTGGTCCAATCCTCATCAACACCCAACCAGTGAATTTCCCGGGCCGGCTCATAGTCACCATGCTCAGGGATCGGCGCCATAAACATACACTCCATGATGCACTCTTCGTGGTTGTCTCCGTTCGGGCGAAAACGATAGTTAATGAGGTTAAAAGAACCCCACGGATGCCAGTTAGGAAACACCGTGAAAAAGATAGACGAGTGCAGCTCCACATCGGGTATTTCTGACGCCATCGAAGGCAGTACATCCGCCAGCATCTGTCGCTGCATCTCAGACTGCATGACCCGCGCCGGCACATTTTCGCCGAACTTTTCTTTAATCGAATCGGGGATCTTCAGATCTCTACCACGGGGTGTCGGCCCACCTGGAGGTAACTGTGCACCACCCGCCCATAGACACATGTGAGGGTTCGCATCCTTCAGCTCGCCTTCTATCCATTGTGCATCGACTGAGAATTTACCGTTAATACCTTTCGGTGTAGTGACTTCGACCACACCCTCGCCGAGATTTCTGTAGAGCCAGCCATTCAAGGGATGGCGCAAGCAGGTAAAACCATTTTCGTCTGCCACCGGCTCCCAGGACGGCATCCCTTCGGTTTCCAAAGCACCACAGCGGATCGCTCGGGAGTAGTTCTCGAATGCGTCGTATTTGGTGCAAAGGTCATGAGCACCACCCGTCAGAATCTGTGGGTGGGTCATCAGTACATGGTAGGACTCCATGAAGGCCTCCTGTACCGTTTTCCAGTTGGCCCGGATCACTTTAGCGACGTGCGCCTGCTTGAAACGACGCGCAAAGGGTAACAATTCAAAATGAGAATCCAGGTCACCCAGGTACTCTTCGAGAGGCGCCGCATTGGGATCCGGATTGACGAAAATAAATCGCCCCCAGCGTGCAAGTTTCACTTCGGGCAGGGACTCGTTCTCGGCATCGAGTCCCGTATAATCATAGGCACAGGGTACTTGCTTGAGGGAACCATCAAGGTTCCAAGCCCAACCATGGAAGGGGCACCGGATTTCATCCAGTCCTCGCGCACGCATCTCTCGAAGTTTGCGCCCACGATGAAGACAGGCGTTGTAGTAAGCTTTGTACTCATCATCACCCGTACGCACAACCAGATAGGAGCGATCCGCGATGTCGTATGGAACCACATCGCCAACAGTTTCAAAGTCATCTTCGTGAGCCGCCATCTGCCAGACACGACTCCACAGCTTTTTCTTCTCGAGTTCGTGGTACTCGCGATCAGTATAGCGCGCAACCGGTATCAGAGATGGTCCCGGCGGTAGTGGAGAATTGCGGCGTAGCGCTTCCGGTACATTGTGTGGATTGGTATCCGCTGCCAACATGTCCGCAAATGCAGCATCCATGGTACGCACACCATTCGTCAGCGTATTACTCATATCACCCTCCCTATCTCAATTGATCATATTTTGAAACGCACTCGAATTTCAGGCAAGGCCCTTATTCAACCAGTTGCCGGGGCGCCACGCGCCACGTCATCCGCAGCAATGAGTGCATCTGTCAACCGATCCACCATGTCTGCCCGGGCCTGACGATCTTCTTTCTTCAGATCCGTCATTTCATCCGGATCGGTGAGCAGATCGAACAACTGTTCCTCGCCCTTGGCGTTACGCGTATAACGCATCTGTTCTGTTATAAGCGTCCGTGTCTTGCCTGGAATGGGCGTCAGTTTAGCCGTGATGGCCGCCACATCGTCTTCGATTAAAACCCAGTCGCGGACCGCCGCGCTGGGGTCAGCGAGCAAAGGCCTGAGACTACGACCCTGTACCCCGTCATAAGGCGCAACGTCACATATATCCATCAGGGTCGGTCCCAGGTCGATACTGGAGGAAAGATGCTGTGTACGGGCCGCTTCATATCCTGGTGCCTTAACGACCATCGGCACCTGCAAAGTACCGCGATAATGCATGAAGCCTTTTAATAAAAGTCCATGGTCACCCATCATGTCCCCATGGTCGCTGGTGTAAACAACCACCGTGTTCTCGGCAATACCGAGTTCATCAAGGTAACGGGTCAAACGACCAACACCGTCGTCAATCATCTCAACCATGCCATAAGTGGCAGCGATCGCCTGGCCCAACAGCGCATCGCTCCCATATCCGCAGGGCGCCACCCAGTTGCGTTGTTCGCGAGGGTGGGTGTCCCGATAGATGCGCAAATGTTCAGGTGCGTCTGAGAGTGGGTCGTGGCGCGTATCAGGCAGTTGCATGTCGTCAGGATGATGACGTTCAAACCATTGGCCAGGCGGAGTCATCGGATGGTGCGGATCAGGGTACGAACACCAGGCCAGCCAGGGTTTGTCATTCGCATGTGCATTTGAGATGAAATCCAGCGTACGTTCTGTCACAAAATTCGTCGAGTGGAACTCCTCCGCATAGGGCGGCTGGTAAATCTGCCACCAGTGCTCCGAGCGATTATTTCCCGGTGCCTTATCGCTATAGTCGACAAAAACATCGTCTAAGTTTGCGCCCTTCGACAGCGCCCATTGCAGATGATGCCCGGTTAAACGCGCACCGTGATCGATAGACAACTCAACGTGTCCAAACCCATAGAAATCTTCAGGCATTTGTGGAATTTCGTCCATATAGCGTTCGAAATCCTCAACCTGATCCCAGCCTTGCGGGTAGGTTGACCCATAGGCCGCACGACCCCGAAACGGCACCATACTATTTTTGCTCATACCGTGTTGCAGGTGAGACTTGCCGATAAGTCCCGTTACATAACCCGCCTCTTTGAAGCGACGTACAAAAGTATTGGCAGACCACTCAAGGGTACGGTCATTGAAGATAACACCATGTGCAGTGGGCATTCTCCCCGTCATGATAGAACACCGATTGGGCATGCAGACCGGATTTGCAACCCAGCCATTCGCAAACACAGTACCTTGCCCGGCCAACGCATCTATGTTGGGTGTACGGACAACGTCGTTGCCCATAAAACCTACGTGATCGGCTCGCTGCTGATCTGTAATGATAAACAGTACATTGGGCTGGTCGGCCATGTATCCTCCTAAAACGGAATGAAAGGTTATCACGAGGGATGGGCGAGTTTATATCTAGGCCGGTACAGGGCATTTCGCTGTGCCACGACCCAAACGCTCCAATTCCCTCATTGATTCCAACAAAATGCCGGCCAATAATCTTATCCTGCACTTTTCCATGAGATAACAGATGACGAACCTACCCGCTGAAGAGACGATTCACGCCCTCGTCGGCCATACCTTTCCGGGGGGCAAGTACACAATTGAGCATTGGGAGAACTATCTGCTAACCGAGTGTACAGGTGCACAGCCTCTGCCTGACGATCTGGCCCACCCGGTGGCCCTGTTCCACGTTCCGATTCTCGGCGCGAGCACATCGATTGGTGAGATGTTTGCGCTCGGCCAGGCGCAATCCGACTTTTCCATCGGTATAGAGAGCTATGACTGGGAATTTTTCGGCGCATTGCAGGAAGAGCTTGAGTATGACATCAGTGGTCGTATCACAGCCGCGGATCGTCGTCAGGATGACACGCGCATATACGACCGGATCCAGTTTCAGTTTGATCTGCACAAACCCGACGGTGCCCACACTGCAAGAACTACGATCACCTGGCATTACAATCGAGGGCGCATCCAGCCCAAGGTGCCAAAAGATGGAGTGGATGAATGATGAATGTACAACCAGGCGACCAGATTCCCGACTGGGTGATGCCAAGTGTACGACCCGAGCGGATGCGCACGATGGCTGCCATCCTGCGCGATCCAAACCCTGTGCATTGGGATCCGCATGTTGTCGAACAGATCGGTTACGGCAGGCATACGATCAATCAAGGACCACTCGGCCTGAGCTACATGGTCAACATGCTGCACGCTTGGGCCGGACACACGAGCATTCGCCGCATCGTCATGCGCTTCCCATATGCGGTTCTCGACGGCGATCACATTACGGCTAAGGGCGAGGTTGTCACTGTACGCAACGACAACGGTGAGACCCTCGCCGACTGCAGAATCTGGCTTGAACGTCCCGGTACTGAAGCGCCACTTGAAGGAACTGCCACAGTCGCCCTATCCAGCGAAGGAGAATAACCATGGAAACTGTTGAATTAGGCATTGGTCTGCCACGGCTCGACGCAATTGCAACAAGTGCCCGTCGTGCAGAAACACTCGGATATGACTTTCTTTCTACCGGCGAGCACGTTTTCTTTTATGGGCCTATCGGCAATGGCTTGATATCTCTTGCTGCCGCTGCTGGCGCTACCAGCACAATCAAGCTCATGTCGACGATTACGCTCGTGCCACTTTATCCACCTGCTCTGCTCGCAAAACTCGTCACCAGCCTGGATCAGGTCAGCAACGGGCGCTTTCATCTCGGCGTCGGGGTCGGTGGCGAGTTTGCGAAGGAATTTGCAGCCTGCGGCGTACCCGTGAACGAACGGGGTGCACGTACAAACGAATCCTTAGAGGTTCTCAGGCGATTGTGGACCGAGGAAGACGTGGAGTTCCAGGGTCGATTCACTGTCCTGCCGGGGGTCACCCTTGCACCTAAACCACGCCAGAATCCCATGCCTGTCTGGATTTCCGGGCGCAGCGAGGCTGCCATGCGAAGATGCGCGCGGTTCGGCACAGGTTGGCTGCCTTACATGTACACACCTGAAAAACTCGCCGAGAGCTTAACGACAATTTCAAATTATGCTGCTGATTACGAGCGAGCAGACCCTGTGCGGCCCGGACTTTTTATCTTTTTCGCGGTCCATGAAGACCGCGAAACCGGCATCAAAATGGCAGCCGACCGATTGTCTAAGCAATACAACCAGGACTTCTCGCAACTGGTCCACAAATACGCCATCGCCGGAAATCCCGATGACTGTATAGCCCGTATCAGGGAATATATCGACGCCGGAGCACAAACAATCATCCTGAACTCCGCCTGCCCTAACGATTACACCGATGAAAACGAATTGCTGATGGCCTCCACGGTTGTCAAGGCCCTGCGTGGGTGAAGTTCTCTAAATTGTTGCCAAAAGGCGTTCTTAGCGGCGTTGAATTTCGTGAACGCCTCCACTGCCGAGGCTGTCCACTTCATACTGCAGAACGCTTTTCAATGCGATTGGACCACGTAACGCTTTGAGCGTCTGAATAAGAGAGATCAATAAAGCCTGCTGGGCATCACCTGGCTCTATGCCAGCAGCGTCTGACTGTGCATTGCACGCTTCGATCAGGTCTTTGGCGAAGCCGTACTTCGTTGTCATGAGTTTCCCTCATGTATCTCAGTCAGCTTTAGTAATCCGGTCACCCCCCGCTCGAGAAAAGGCGCGTAATTACGTTAGATATTTCTCAGTAGAAATTCTGCTACTGCTTCTGTGAATATGTCATTGCGGTCTCCAGCCACCATGTGTGCCGCGTCCGTGACATTAACATACTCACTGTGCGGACAGTCTGCGAGGAATCGCTGTGCACCCTCCTCACTGAGCACATCTGAAAGCCCTCCGCGCACCAGTTGGGTTGGAATTTTCAACACGGCAAGATGCCCGGCTGCTGCTTGCAGACGGCGTCCCCTTTCCTCGGTATGCGGGCGCGTTCGTTTGAGCCAGGAAGGATCCCAATGCCAACGTAATCGGCCCTTTAAATCCAGGCGCACATTTTTCTTTAGCCCATCGAGGTTTCGTGGCCGTTTGCGGTGTGGTTGATAGTTGGCTATCGCCTCAGCGACTTCGTCCAGAGAATCAAATCCGTCTGGTTTCTGGGCCATGAAATTCCGAATTTTCTGCGTCCCTTCTTTCTCAATCTGAGGCGCTGTGTCGACCATGATAAGCGCACGTGCTGCTACGGCCTGTTCGCCTACAGCACAAAGGCTCACGCCCCCGCCCATCGATGCACCCACAAGAATTGGATTGGGATCACCAATCTTCTCCACAACTGCAACAAGGTCAGCAATCATCCGGTCCTGTTCATAGTCCCCATCTTCGGCCCAGTCTGAGTCACCGTGGCCCCTCGCATCGAGCGCATAAGCCCTGAAGCCCGCCCGGGCAAGCGCTTCCCCTGTGCCTTTCCAGGCATGCCGCGTTTGCCCGCCACCATGTTGCAACAACACCACCGGCGCGCCTTCCTTACCCCACATATCAGCGGCAATTTGAAGGTCTGCACCCGGCAGTTTGATCATGGGCGCAGGCGTCCCTGGCAATCTTGTTCCTTTCTCGGCACCAGGCAAATCTATCTCCCCTATCTTAAAGTGTGAGTTTACCGCGAGATTTCGCTAGCATCTCCCCTTCGACTATATAAAAGGGGAAAAGAGTGGACGCCATATTTGATGGTCTCAAGGTAATCGACGCAGCCTCTTATCTGGCAGGTCCCTGTGCAACGACAATTCTCGCTGACTACGGTGCCGATGTCGTCAAAATAGAACCTTTGACCGGGGATCGCCACCGATCGATCGCAGCCGGCCATCCCGCAGACTGGTCCTGGCAACTCACAGACCGGAGCAAACGCGGCCTCGCCATGGACATCTCTACGCCAGAAGGCTACGCCGTCCTGTCGGAAATGATCGCCAAGGCAGACGTTTTTCTCGTCAACTTCAGCGCTGGACAGCTCAAAAAGCATAACCTCGAGTGGGAAACTCTGCGCGCCATCAACCCACGCCTGATCTTCGCGCAAATCTCGGCATACGGCCTTAAAGGTGCAGATGCCGATCGCAAAGCCTTTGACCTGACCGGCTGGTTCGCGCGCTCCGGAATCCTGGACATGATGCATGATAAAGATGTGCCGCCCAGCTTACCCGCGGGTGGCGTGGGCGATCACGCCACCTCAATGACCCTTTATGCCGGAATTCTGACCGCGTTGATACGTCGTGACAAAGTGGGTGAAGGCAGCATGGTCTCCACCTCTCTCGCTGCCTGCGGTGCCTGGGCTAATGGCCTTAACCTGCAAGGCGTGATTGCCGGGGTAAATACCGCCGCTCGCCGCGACCAGGAGGGTTGGTCGAATCCGATTCAAAACGTGTTTACGACTCGGGACGGCCGACACATCCTCATCGCCGTACAGAATATTCGGCGGGACTTTCCCAAGCTTGCCGAGCTCCTCGATAGGCCCGAGTGGCTGGAGGACGAATCGATGCAACCCGTCAAGCCATTATTTCGCAACCGTTTTGAAGCGCGACAGCGCATCAGCGAGGCCATCAGCGAGTTTGACGCAGATGAAATCTGTCGGCGAATGGACGAAGCCGACATTGTGCACAGCCTGATCTACAAAAATGCGGAAGTGATCGATGATCAGCAGCTCATCGACAACCGTGTAATTGTACCTTTCAAATCCGGCAAACCAGGTTGCGAGCGCACCTTTGCCACACCATTTCAACTGTCGGGACAAGCCCAGCAACCACCTCGTCTGGCACCAGAACTCGGCCAACACTCAAGGGAGATTCTCGAAGAGTTCGGGATTTCCCCAGATCGCATCGCCACGCTCTTAGAAACGGGCATTGTAGGTGGTCAGTGACGCGCCTCAGATTTCCCGTAGACCATTCAGGCGGTCACTGCAACCAGACTGAAAACATCAACAAACAAGCATTAACTGCTTACACAAAAGGCTTGTTTGTTTAACCGATCGGGGGTGCCTACCCTTTAGTCGCCGAGCTTACCGATGACGTCGCCGAAGAGTTCGCTGTCATCAACCAATTCTTTGGTTTGCTCGAGCGGTTTGGAGACCCAGGTTTCGTTAATCAGATCGCGCCAGGAAATGTTGTTATTGGTGCCATTTCCGCCCCACGAACCACATCCAAGTGAGAATGTCTGACGCATGCCGTTCCACAGGTTTCCGCTGTTGGAAGCCGCCTGTGGCTGATTGACCATCACCCGCGAAGTCTTAGTCGAGTTCGCAAGTTTCATGATGTTCTCATCGCTGTTGGAGTAGATACCACAAGAATGACCCTGGCCCTGATAGCCTTGGATGCGATTGGTGAGTTCAATCGCGTGGTCTATGTCTTGCGCTTTGTACAGTGCCATGACGACAGATAGTTTTTCGCCCGAGAAAGGATGCGTCGAACCCCACCCCTCTTCCGGCACGATGTAAAACTGTGTGTCCTCGGGGACCGAGAGGCCTGCCATCTCGGCAATTTTTTCAGCAGGCTGTGCGACGATCGCTGTATTGAGATGACCCTCGTCGTCCCACAATGTTTTTTGCAGCTTGGCTTTTTCTTCCTCAGAAACCACATAACCACCCTGTCCTTGAAGCTTCTCCGTCATGTCTTCGAAGACTTTTTCGACTACAACGACTGAGTTGTCGGCCGAGCACGACGCGGCCAGGTCCAGGGTTTTCGACAAGCGTATTTTCTCCGCCGCATCATCCAGATCTGCCGTTTCATCAACCGTGATCACCGCATTTCCAACACCCACGCCAAGTGCCGGTGTACCCGATGAATAGGCAGCGTTGACCATGGCCCCACCCCCCGTTGCCAGCACACGATCGCACTGCTGCATGAGTTCATTGGTGAGTTCCAGCGTGGGAGTTTCGATACCGATCACGAGATCAGCCGGCGCGCCGAGCTTGACCAGGGCATCACGCATGAGATCGACTATCTTTTTGTTGGTCAATTTTGCCCGCGGGTGTGGGGCGATGACGATAGAGTTGCGCCCCTTAACTGCATGAATCGCTTTGATCACCGGTGTCGCTTCCGGGTTGGTCGACGGTGCCAGTGCACCAATCACCCCCATGGGCTTGGCAATCTTAACGATGTTACGTTCCAGGTCTTCTTCTAGAATACCAACCGATTTATCATCGATGATGTCCATCAAAGTCGCTCGGGTCTTGCGCTGAATTTTGAGAAATTTGCCGTCGTAGTTGCCGAGCCGCGTCTCATCGACTGTAAACTGCGCAATCTCTTCGGCAACGCCCGGGCGTGCGACTGACCAGACCATGCCGCGAATCAACTCATCGACCTGCGTCTGCGTGTAATTTTCGATTTCCGCCTGCGCCTTACGTGATCGTGCAACCAGCGCCGCAATCTGTTCTTCGGCGTTGGTGCCCTGATCAACTGCCTGTTCTGCCATATCTACTCTCCAATCTAAGTGCGCAAAAACTCGCCCAGTTTACATAAATAACTACTCGCGGTCAGGGTCAACCACGCCATACTCCCCGGCCACTTCCTTCACCGTGAATATGCCTCCACTACGGGCCATGATTTTCGGATCGGCAGTCAATGCCGCGACACAACGTCCGGAAAAGCGCACAGACTCAGCCTCTGCCGGATCCATCTGCATCTTCCCCTGCGCCAGCATGTCCAGAATAAACTCTGTTTTCACTTTCGATGGCGAAAGTGACAGCGCGGCCACATTATGCTTTTCAAGCTCCACCGCAAAATCCGCGGCCATGCGATCAACGCCTGCTTTCCCCACGCCGTAGGATGCACTGAACACGTATTCGCGCCCACCGCGGGATGAGATGTTCACAATCAGTCCATGTCCTTGTCGCACCATGAGGGGCGCGCCGTATACAGATGCCACGTAGTAGCCACGCAAACCCACACCACATTGATCGTCCCAGACGGATATTGGATGTTCCCAAAAGCCCTTACCCATGGCGGGCGGGTTCGGGATCTGATAAACATTATTAACCAGCACATCGAGCCGGCCCTGTTCTTCATCTATCCGTTGGAAGAGTGCAGCCACCTCCACATCATGATTGTGATCGACCTTTACCGGTATGGCGTTACCACCCAAAACACCCGCAGAAAGTTCAGTTGCCTGCAACGTCATAGGCGCCGGTGGAGAAGCCCGACTCTCAGTTCGTGCGGTGAAATAGACCGTCGCACCGGCTTCACAGAGTCCTTCAACGATACCTTTACCTATGCCTTTGCTTGCACCCGTGACACACGCCACCTTACCTGTGAGATCGACAGTCATACTTTCCCCTGAAAAATTCGATCCTGCGGCAAGCACGGCAAAGGGTCAACCGTCTCCGCCACAAAGGATCACGAAGGTCTCATTAAGCCAAATGTCGATCCAGGATTCGAAAAGATCAACCGCACAAGCACCAACTAAAAGGTCGTCAATGGATAGACCCGCCCCTGGGCTTCGCCGCCATCCAGTCATGGGTTTGCTTGCTCATGCGCAGTGAGCGCATCGTAAGTAAAAAGATCGGCCCAGGGATTGCGAGGTTTACCATGTTTCACCACGAGATTGCGCACCCGGGCCCGGACACCGCGCATGTGAAACAATCTGGCATTGCGTCGCGAACCATTCTGGATCCGCGCGGTGCGATCCTTACGCAGCATTTCATAGTGTCCGAGTGCATACCCAACGTCGTTTTGATGATCACTCAGACAACCTGCCAGAACGGCACCATCTTCTATCGCCATCGCCGCACCTTGCGCCATAAATGGCAATGTGGGATGGCAGGCATCACCCAACAAGGTGACTCGGCCTTTACTCCAGCTCGGCATGGGCTTTCGATCAAACAGAGCCCATTTGTAGAGCGCTTGCCGGTCGGCATTGTCAATCAACGTCTGCACATCTTCGTGCCAACCTGCAAAATCAGCTTTCAGTTCCTCGAATTCACCTCGCTCAGTCCAACTCTCGACCTCCCACCCAACTTTCTCTTTGACACAGACACAATTCACCAACTCACCGCGCCGGACATAGTAGTGAACGAAATGGCCCCGCGGCCCCCACCAGGCGGTGCTCATGGGCCGCACCATGCCTTCAGGGAGCCGATCTGCCGGAACCAGGGCACGCCAGGCCACATTGCCCGTAAATCTGGGGGTTTCAGGGCCGAATAGACCTTCCCGTACCACCGATCTGATGCCATCGGCACCTATCAGCACATCACCAGTCAGAGTCTTCTCCCCCGCCGGCGTCGCATAGCGCAACGCCACCTCTTTAGCGCTTTGCGTAAAATCGCGTACCGATGCATCCGTGATGAGATTGATCGCTGTGCACTCACTGACTTTACGCGCAAGCACCCCAATCAGATCTGCGCGGTGGATATGGAGGTAGGGATATCCCGTCAATCTCTCTATAGATTTCCCCAGTCTCGATTCCGTCAGAACCTCACCGGTGTTCCAGGCGCGCATCTGTCCGGCCGTGGGGTAAAACGCTACCTCCTGCAGCGCCTCTTCAAGACCCAGCGCAAAGAGTACGCGCGTGCAGTTGGGACTTAATTGTATACCCGCACCAATCTCCGAAATGCTATCCGCCTGTTCCAGCACGGTGACGGCAAACTGCCGCGATGCAAGCGATAAAGCTGCAGATAATCCACCAATCCCGCCACCCGAAACCAGCACGTTAAGCATCGCCATTGAATTCTCCACGCATCCTCGATTCGCCCGCGGAAAAATTATATGCAGCTTTAAGCGCCAAGTCCCTTACAATGGTCTTACCGGATACTTGAGTCGATCCATGAGCGATTCACGGACTAATTCACCCCCGCCGCGCTGGTTGCTGAAGCTCTTTACACGGCTGAACGTGTGGATTTATAGAATAAGCAACGGCCGGTGGTTGAATGAGTTCAATGGCGACCCCATCTGTCTGGTTGAGATGATCGGTGCTAAATCACGAAAAAAACGCACAATTCCGCTCATGTATGTGCCTGACGGGGAAGACGTGCTCTTGGTCGCTTCGCAAGGTGGTGCACCCACTCACCCAATCTGGTACTACAATTTGACCACTAATCCGCAGGTCTGGATTACCCAAGACAAGAAACGACGCGCGATGACCGCCCACGAACTCATCGGTGAATCGCGGCTAGCGGCCTGGCCGGTCTGTGTCTCATACTATGCACCCTACGCCGAATACGAAACGCGTACTGATCGCACAATCCCCGTATTCCGCTGTATTGAAATTTAAGGAGCCGAATATGAACCTCTCCTGGTCACATGCACTCTTTCAGGTCCACGACATGGATGCCATGCTGAACTTCTATACCGACTTACTCGGTTTTGATGTCACCAACAAAGGCAGCTTCGATGGTGGCAAGACAGAACTGGTTTTTTTGAGCCAAAATGCGACCGATCACCATCAAATCGCTTTTGCTTCCGGGCGAACGCCCGATGCACCGCCGCCCAGAGGCAATCACTTCGCGTTTCGGGTCGATAGTCTCACTGAAGTCAAAGACTGGCATGCAAAGCTTGAGGCAGACGACCGGGTTAAGAGCACGACGCCGGTGGCCCACGGCAATGCCTGGTCGGTCTATTTCAGCGACCCCGACGGTAATGGTATCGAGATCTTCTGCGACACCCCCTGGCATGTCGCTCAGCCACACGGCGGACCCTGGGATCCACACGCAAGCAACGAAGACATCCACGCAACGACGCTCACAAAAATCGAAGGTGACCCGGAATTTGAGCCGATTGAGGATTACTACCAGCGACGTAGCGAAAAAATTGCGGGCAGGTAGTTCACACGTTATAAGGAGCTGATCACAGCCCATCGGATACACTGGGTATCAGCATTTTCTCTTAGCGAATATTGAGGAGGAGCAACATGAAATTCCTAATTCAATGGTTCATAGGCTTGAGTGTGTGTGGCCTGCTAACAAGCGCTGGCGCCGACATCCCCAGAACCTCCAGCGGTAAACCGGACCTTTCCGGTAATTTCGACGTGGCAAGCCTCACACCCTACCAACGCGACCCGAAATTTGGCGACCAGCTTTTTATGAGTAGCCAGGAGGCACGCAAAATCATCGATGGCGAGTCCAAAATTAATGCCGCCGCCTCGGCGCAGAGTGATCCAAATCGCGAAGCACCACCCGAAGGCGGTGACGGAACGATTACAGCAGGCGGGGGTGTTGGCGGTTATAACTTTTTCTGGATCGACAGAGGCAACGACATTTTCAAAAAGGATGGCAAATTTCGAACGTCCATCATCACAGATCCGGCCAACGGACGCCTCCCCGAGTTAACCGAAGCCGGTAAAAAACGGCGTGCCGAAGCCCGCCCCTATATATTTAAGAATACAGGCACGGCCTGGTGGCTTGATCAACCTGGACCGGGCCCTTACGACAATCCTGAATCGCTTCCCTTAAGCGAGCGTTGTTTGTACGTTGCGCCTGCATCCGTACCTGTTCGCCCTATCCTATACAACAATCTGAAGACAATCGTGCAGACAGATAGCCATGTGATGATTCACGTGGAATGGATGCACGATGCCCGTATCATTCGCCTCAATTCAGAACACGCCCCCGATGCGGTCAAATCCCTGAACGGAGATTCAATCGGCCACTGGCAGGGTGATACACTCGTCGTCGAAACAACCAATTTCCTCTCAGCACCAAATGTGGCGAGTGACCTGGTTGTGGTTGAGCGTTTCAGCCGCATTAACGAAACTGCGCTCAACTACCATTTCACAGTCTATGATTCAAATTATGAAAAGCCCTACAGCGGGGAGTTTCCGTGGCCGCAAACCGACAGCAAGTTGTACGAATACGCCTGTCACGAAGGCAACTATTCCATGGGGAATATCCTGAGGGGTGCACGCTTGTTGGAAAGCGAAGCCCTTGCTGAGCAGGCAAGCGCCGGAGGCCACTGAATCGGAGTGCACGAGCGAGCGCTGAAAGTGTTATTCGATAATTAAGGGCACATCGCAACCGACAGGTAGGCCACTGTCCGGGTTTCTCAAATCCGCCGTGGCTTCTTCCCAGTCAAAATCAGCTACAAGTAAAAACGACCCCATGCGTACCCGTCCGGCATTAGGGTCAAGCACATTCTTGGGTAGTTCACCCGTGTCTCTGTATCGTTTAGCCGCTCTGAGAAGCTGGCGGCGTACTGCAATGACAAATACATCCGTAGTACCCAGATGCTCCTGGGTACGGTCATAAATGGGCTCGCCTGCATCGTCGCACATGAGTTCAGTCATCGCTCTGTCGGGCAGATTCATCACGAAGGGGATCCCGCAGAACATGCGATCCTTCTGTATATCGCGATCGAGCCAATAGTCGTTGCGTTTGTTAGCAACCGTCATGTAATACGAGCGTGGATCATGGGTACGATCTATATATCCACCCACTTCATCGAATATGTTTGTCATCCTGTCATCCACCCCTTCCGGCACCGGATGATCCGGATACGCTGTGTGTGTCATCAACATGGCGTAATGATCATCCAGGGGCACAAATGAGCGAAAATTGACAGCCGGACCTGCGGAAATCATCGTGTGGAAAGGGAAAATAAACTGGTTGATGCGATGCCATTCACGACCATCGTCCATCTTACGCATGGCCGAATAGAAAGCCCCATATTCCGATGTTCTGACGTCGAGTTTTGCCGGGCGTGGATCCGGGTTATAGAAGCCGGGTGAACCCAAAGCCGGGGAAGGCGAATCTTTGTGCAAACGCTTGTGCACCCAATCCAGGTGAACCGAGTCCAGGTCGCCCTCCATATTCTGCACCCAATTGGCCTCCTCCATCATCACGTTGGGTTCAGCAACATGTGATCGCCCAAGCGTGTTGACCTCGAAGTTCGGTAAAGGCGGCGGCTCTGCGCGGCTTCCCATGTATATCCACACCATTTTGTTTACATCGCGACAGGGATACGCGTTTGCACTCACTTTGTTTATGAAGGTGCTGCCTTCAGGCTCAGTCGGCATATCGACACACTTACCCGTCACGTCGAACTTCCAGCCGTGATAAGGGCAGCGGACGCCAGATTCTTCGTTGCGTCCGAAATAGAGACTTGCGCCACGATGCGGACAGGCTTCAGAAAGTGCCCCGACATTGCCGTTGGAATCACGAAACATGATCAGATTTTCACCCAATAGCCGCATGCGCTTGATGTCGCCATCGATTTCAGGAAATTCCCGACTCGGTAACGCAGGTATCCAATACTCACGCATCAGATTACCCATCGGCGTTCCCCGTCCTACACGACAAAGGAGGTCATTATCTTCGGCAGATAGCATGGTCAGTCCCCTCTTCCAACCTATACAGCGAGGGTGAACTAATCGCCTGTAGAGTTCAACCACACTTCCGATATACACGCTTTATACCCTCCCGCTCACCCCGTAAGGGCGTATCTGCTATGACGCTGACGCAAAAAGCCGCTTGAGACAGGATCGGGCTGAGTCGCCTGGCAGGTGGTTTACTCGCCACCACTTCCCTAAAAGTGCGATTGTTCGATACCTTGGGCCTCGTTCGGACAGAAACTGTCTCGTGTGTCAAAATCCAGCCAAACATCAAAGGGGGAAAACGTGGACGTATTCGAAGCCATGGAAACTTGCACGGCAATGCGTTACTTCAAGGAGGATCCTGTCCCTAAGGAAGCCTTAGAGAAGATCATCTACGCCGGCACCCGAGCATCGAGCCCCGGCAATAGCCAGGGTTGGGAATTCCTCATCATCGACGCGCCAAACACCAAGTCGACTATCGGCAAAAAAGTAGACGAGAGCATGGCCCCGTTTTTTGCAAATCGCCGGCCAGATGAAGACCCTGTGCAAGAACGCATGCTGCTCGGGGCTGAGCACCTTGCAAAGAATTTTGCCAACGTACCGGCGTGGATTGTTTGTATGGCCCGCATGGTCTACCCACCCCAGGCACCTCAGGAATCGTTCATGCACTCCAGTATTTACCCCGCCGCGCAGAATATGATCGTTGCAGCGCGTGCGCTTGGCATCGGTACCTGTTTTACAACGTTTCCTCAAAACGCAGAGCCTGAGATACGCGATCTATGTCGTATACCCGACGATTTGCACATGTTCGTCCATGTTGCCGTGGGATATCCACAACGTCGTTTCAGTCCCGTGAAGCGCAAACCGTTGAACGATGTAATCGTCTGGAATCAATATGCCTGACGCCCACCGCTTTAACGCCGCTTTGGTTTTAGTATGATCAATACCCAGTCCAGGGGTAATCTCACACCGACGATGATCCAGCATCACGCTTAGGTCATGGTGCGGGAGAGAAAATCACACAGATCAACAATATGCCCGAGCGGTTGAGGCCAGTGCCACCGATCGGGTCCTACCAGGAGAGCTAAATGCAAATAACGCGCGTCTATACAGGGGATGACGGGTGTTCGCATTTCGAGGATATCGAAATCGAATTGGAAGATTTGGGCGCAAGCGGGCGCATATCGGCACCGTGGGCCGCCTCAGCCGTGATGTTTCGTGAGGTGGACGGTGACTATGCGTTGGATTACCACACAGCGCCACGCCGACAACTTGTCATCAATCTGAGCGGCAGGGTGGACATCGAGGTAGGCGACGGCACGGTAAGACGTCTCGGCTCCGGTTCAATTCTGTTAGCCGAAGATACGACCGGGCAGGGCCACATATCGCGCAACGTTGAAGGGGAAGCCCGCCAGTGCCTTTTCATACCGTTGAGCTCAACCGATCAAACGTAAGTAAAAAATCCAAATGATACGAATACCTTTCCTTTGGCAAAGGCTTCGTCAAACAGACAGACCGATACATACGTCTCCTAATCAACCAACCCCAAGCGGAAATAAGAATCTCCCGTATCCTTAATGCTTTGATCGACAGGCATAGGCGCCAGCCCCAATTCCTCTTTAGCGAGCAGACAGTAAGACCGTGGAGAATCATAGGTCGGCTCGGCTGGTTGGTCGCCTTGCATCTCCTCACCGCCCACATTGGTCAACATTGGAAACAGTGCATGCAATCTGGCCTGTAATTCCCAGGTCCGAAGTTCACCGGTTCGGTCCTCGGCAGAAAGGACGTATCTCGACCCGTTACCACCCACCACAGTTTCTGCCGCAAGGCGGTGGGCGCGGGCCACGTCCCGCACATCGACCAGATTCCACAGCATACGACCACCCCTGGATTTCTTGTAAGCCTTACCTTTCATCATGAACTTAATACAGTTCTGCCAACTCCAGCCCTGATCGTGGTTGGCACACATCAGCGGCCCGATGACATGCAAAGGGAGAATTGCCAGCGCCTCGAAACCACCATGCGCATCAGCCGCCGCATAGATCATTTTCTCTGTGTTCGCCTTAGCCATGGCATAAGCAATGTCCCGGTTCTTCGGGATCGTTTCCTCGCGCCAGACACCCTTGTAGGCTTCGACATTATCCCCACACCAATCCTTTTCTGTGAACACATAACCCGGAGGACGTGGATGGCCTACAGCTGCGAATGAACTGGTAAAGACAAATCTTTTGACACTACCCGAGTGCTTGACCGACTCGAGTACGTGCTCATTTTCAGTAAAGCAGCCGTCGTAGACTTGTTGGGGCGTCTCTTTGTTGTAACCAACCGCGGCCCCGGCATGAATAACGCCCGCGCACCCATCAAAAGGCGCATCGTAACTCCCGGGCTGCCCCAGATCCGCTTCGAACAGCGTCATGCCACCACGCAGATTTGAATCCCCGTTAAGCGCTAACAGATGTTCGACCTTACCGGCCTTTGATTGATCGCGTACACAAGCACGGACTTCATACCCCTGTTCCATCAGGTCACGCACGATCCATGAGCCGATGTAGCCACTGGCCCCCGTTACGGCAACGGGGCCATCCGCGGGTGATATTGCACTCATATATTTTCTCCCTTAATCAGTTGTTTTAGCCCACACATAGGCCCCACATACAGACAAATATCCGATTCCTTGCCATGTCCGGATCTGTTAGGAACCTCTTCATGGCGATTTTCACAGCGGTTCTGCCTGAACGACAACACCCGCTTTGAGAAGCGCCTCGATCACGTCTTTGTTCAAGCCAAGTTCCTGCATGAGTTCGATGGTATGTTCGCCGTGACGAGGCGCATCCATCAATCGGGTCCGTTCACCGAAGAAAACAGAGGCAGGCTGCGGGTGCCTGATTCTCCCCACAGCAGCATGGTCACTGATTGGCAGCATGTCAGTGGAATCGATCTGCGTGTCGGTATGAACGTCTTCCGGAGCAAGGACCGGTGCGACGGGTACATCAGCATCACGAAGACTCGTAACAACCTCAAAGACCGTGTAAGAAGTCACCATATCGTCGCAGGCATCCATCCATGCTGCAATGTGAGCGCCCCGTCCGGCAGCAGTGTGGAAGCGTTCATCTTCGTAATACGAAGGTCCAAGGGCATCGCACATCGACTGCCAGTGATGGTCCGCACCGGCAGCGATCGCCACCTGACCGTCTCTGCATTCATACAGGCGGTACGACGCCAGTAAATTCGGCAGATGGGTCGCATCGCCCTCGAGTAGGGTGTGATCCATCATCACATCCGGCCAGACGAACGCCAAATTGGCCTCAAGCATACTGACATTGACGTGGGAACCTTTGCCGGTGCGTTCTTTTTTGATGAGGGCAGCCATGATGGCCTGGGCATTGGTATAGGCCCCCACTTTGTCCGCAACCATTGCCCGGACCAGCGTCGGTTTACCCTCCTGTTTCTGGACACCTGCCCAGCCTGTCAGGGCCTGTATGAGCGGATCATAAACCGGTAGCCCGGCGTAAGGTCCGGTAGATCCGTACCCGGAAGAAGAACAGTAAATGATGTCTGGTTTGATTTTGCATACCGCCTCGTACCCGAAACCGAGCCGCTCCATGACACCTGTACGGAAGCCCTCAACCAGCACATCGGCCGAACCGATCAATTGAGTAAGTAGTTTCTGTCCTTCGACGGATTTGATATCGAGCGCTAAAGAGCGTTTGCCCCAGTTTGCGTTCACAAACCAGCCACTCATACCACCTCTGTTTGAACCAAAGAAGCGAAGCGTATCACCCACGGTATGGTCTTCGATTTTTACAACCTCAGCACCGTAACCGGCCAGTATGTGCGTAGCAGCCGGCACCGCGATCATGACACCCAGCTCAAGCACGCGCAGGCCTGCCAGCGGTGCTGACATTATTTCAACACTTCCCGATCTGTTAGATCACCGACCTCTTCGAGGGAAATACCCAGCCAGTCGGACAACACTGCGGCATTATCCTCACCGAGTCCTCGCACGCGGCGATAATCATCACAGGGTGTTTGCTCAAAGTGAATGGGAAGCCGGTCCGCATAGGTCTGACCAACAACCGGATGGGCGTCTTCGATCCTGTGACAGAAATCCGTGCGACGAAGTTCCGGGTCCCGCTCAACCAGATCAGCGCCATTCTGAACGACCCCAGCCGGCACGCCGGCAACCTGGCACATCGTCATCACATCGTAATCGTTCTGCGTTGCAGTCCAGGCTGAGATGTGCTGATCGATTTCATTCGAATTTGCCACGCGCCCTGCTGTCCCATCATAAACTTCAGCCTCCGCCCAGTCCGGATAACCCATGGCCTCTTTCAAAGCCCGCCAATGCGCATCCGTCATGCACGCGATGGCGATCCAGCGTTCGTCCGCCGTTGTCGTGACCGCTGCCGGCGCACAGCGATAGACACCATGCGGTGCAGCATTGTCATAGGGAAGCTTGTTCCCGCACGCTTTGGCAGCCACCCCATTGGCAAAGAGATCGAGCAATGAAGGGCCCGCAAAATTGACGCCAATTTCAAATTGTGAGATGTCAATACGCTGACCTTTGTTGGATTGCCGGCGTGATTCCAGTGCAGCAAGAACGGCGACCGCACCATGTAGTCCGGCCTGATGATCGTTGTAGGAATAGCCTATGCCGATATCTTCCCTGCCCGGCACGCCCGTGAGGCTGGTCAATCCACTGATCGCATGGATCGTCGGCGCGTAGGTCACAAAATTTGCCCAGGGTCCCGTATCGCCCATGCCAGACATTTGCACGTAGATTACGCCGGGATTGCTTTGTGTAACATCTGCATAACCGACGCCCCATCGGTCGAGCACGCCGACCGAAAAGTTATCGATCACAACGTCTGCCTGCTCAGCGAGCGTCCTGCATAGACCTCGCGCTTCATCATTCGCCATATCGAGCGCCAGCGCCCGCTTGTTGCGATTCCACATAATATAAAAAGGATGTTCCGGCATGTTTGAAGTCAGGGCACGCGACTCTGAATTGATCTTCACCACATCGGCGCCTAAATCACCCAGCACGCGGGTCGCAAAAGGCCCTGCCACGACGTGGGTAAAATCGAGGACCTTAATACCTTCAAGCGGACGCTTACTCATCACCCGCTCCCCAGCCGATGTCACGTAGTATCGCCTCATTATCTGCACCGGCAAGCGCATGATCCTTAAGCTGCCAGGGGGTTTCGGAAAATCGGTAGGGTGCCCCGGGTGATTTGATATCAAATTCACCCAAACTATGTTCGGTAAACCAATCACGGGCCTGAAGCTGAGGATTGGTGCCAACTCGCTCGATCGGCTGGACCCACCCATACGGCATATGTCGAGACTGCGCTTCAAAAAAAAGTGCTTCCACGTCTTTATTTGCAACCCAGGCACGCAGTTGCTGCATGGTGAGTTCGATGCGTTCGCGTATGTTCTCCGGCTCCGAATACATCGGGTCCAGCAGATCGCCCTGAGCATCTTCTTCAATCAACCAGGCCAACTGCAGGTCAAAGTCGGGGGTGGGCGTAATCATGATGCTGCCACCCTCCCCATTCATAACCGTAAAAGCATCTGACCAGTGGGTAGAGCCACGTCGGGCCAATACCTTACCCTCAGGCCGCATCAACGTGTCGCTATACCAGTAGAACATGAAGACCTGCTCTATACACGAAGCGATACATTCGTGCACTGAGACTTCTACCCGCTGTCCTTCTCCGCTTTCCCGACCATGATAGAGCCCCGCCAGTGCAGCAATGGCAACATAAGCACCGCTGATCATGAAGTTCAGCTCACCAAAAGTCTTCAGCGGCGGCGTATCGACATCACCGGTTGTCGCCATTTGTCCAGCTAAAGCCCCTGCGATCAGATCAGGGGCCAGATAATCCTGCCATGCGCCACCAGACCCAAAAGACGAACAGTCAATCAGCACCTGGTTTTCATTTGCCGCCAGGAGTTGTTTAGGGTCTAGCTTATCGGCCCCATAACGCCCACGACAATACAAAACGATATCCGCAACATCGATCAGTTGCCAAAACTGCTCAAGGTCGGCTTTGTTCTGTAAATCAATCTGGAACGAACGTCTACTTGAGGCAAAGAAAGCATAGTACAGCGAAGACGCGCCCGGGCCTGCCGTCTCCGTGTGGGGCCCACGCTCGCGCAGTGGATCACCTCCCGGAGGTTCTACCCGCACTACATCGCCACCAAGGTCAGCCAGAAGCTTCGCACCATAAATGGCACGTTCATCCGTCAGATCAACCACACGAACGCCGGCCAGCGGACCTACACTCTCCGACACACTTGCTCCCACACCGCATTGAAACGATCAATGTAGGGTTTTATCGGCGTTGTCTCAAGCCTCCCGTTACCTGGTCGCTTTTGTTTCGTGCGCTATACTGACGCCTTTCTAGCAGAAGGGCAGGAACATGACCTACGAAGCTTTCAACGTCGAGATAGATGACAACATCGCACACGTCGTGCTGAACCGCCCTGAAAAACGCAATGCCATGGATCGCGCTTTCTGGAAGGAACTTCCGGAGATCATCCACGACATCGACGACAATGCGCGAGCCCGCGTCATTGTCATCTCTTCAACCGGCCCACACTTTTCGGCCGGCCTCGACCTCAGCATGTTCTCAGCTGGCGCCGATACAAGTGTCACCCGAACCGCCGATCAGACCTTGCAGCGGGCTGCAGCGAGCTACGACAACATCCTCATGATGCAAAAGTCTTTCAACTGCCTCGAGGAATGTCGCGTACCTGTCATCGTGGCAATACAGGGCGGCGCCTTCGGAGGAGGCGTGGATCTCTCTGTCGCCTGCGACATGCGCTACGCGACAGCCGATGCCTTCCTCATCATTCAGGAAATTAACATCGCATTAACCGCCGATGTTGGAACATTCCCCAGATTGGTCAAGCTCATACCAGAAGGAATCGTGCGCGAGTTGGCCTATACCGGACGGAGATTCACTGCCCAGGAAGCTAAAGAAGCGGGGCTCATCAACCGCGTGTTTGCAAATCACGAGGAAATGATGACACAAGTCATGGCGATCGCGCGTGAAATAGCAGACAAGGCACCCATTGCCATCTATGGCTCCAAGCGCATGATCAACTATGCCCGCGATCACTCCACTGCAGATGGCCTTGACTACATCAGCATCTGGAACTCAAGCATGGCAAACAATCCCGAAATTATGGAAGCCCTCACGGCCAAACAAGAAGGCAGACCCGCCGATTTCGTCGACTTACCCCCCAGACGCACGCATCGCTGACCAACATGTGTATATAAACCGGAGACAACTATGGCCGAGCGCACGGGCCCGCTTCAGGGTCTGACAATCATCGACTGCACAATGGCTTTTGCAGGGCCGTATGGCACCGTTCTGCTCGCTGACTTAGGTGCCAATGTCATCAAAGTAGAACCGCCAGGCGGAGACAACTTCCGCATCGTGCCACCCTTCCCTCCCGACTACGACCACGCTTACAAGCACAGCGAAGCCGGCGTTGACTATGGAATGTCCTTCGCTGGGGTCAATCGCAACAAACGCAGCATTTCGCTCGACCTTAAGGAGACGCAAGACAAAGAGGTGCTTCTCAAGCTCTGCGAAAAAGCCGACGCGATCGTGGAGAATATGCGTGCCGGGGTCATGGACCAGTTAGGCCTGGGCTATGAAGATATCGCCAAACGCAACCCGAAGATCGTCTATGGCTGCGTCAGAGGCTATGGCGACCCGCGTACAGGTGAAAGCCCTTACGCACAGTGGCCTTGCCTGGACGTTGCGGGACAAAGTGCGGCAGGCCTGGTTGAGGCCACCGGCGATCTTTTTTCGATTGCCATCGCAGACATTTACCCGGGCACACTCATGGCACTAGGGCTCCTGGCCGCGGTCCACCGCGCAAAAGAAACCGGTACAGGTGAGTTTTTCGATGTGGCGATGTATGACGGGGTCCTTGCATTGTTGAAGGCAAACGTTGCTGCCTACAGTCTCACCCGAAAAGACAGCAGACCCGGCAACCGAGCACTTGTGCCGTTCGGACTATTCCCGACAAAGGATGGTCGAGTCGCCATCGCAGCCCCCGTCGAGCGACACTGGGCAAGCCTCTGCCGAGCAATGGGCCGCGAAGACCTCATTACAGACGAGCGCACGCGCAGCAACCTCAAGCGAGCCGAAAATAAAGACTTCACCGAAAAAGAAATCGAAAACTGGACACAGACAAAAACCAAACAAGAAATCGTCGACTTACTCGGCGGCGAGGTACCCGTCGGACCCGCGAACACGATGAGCGAAGTGTTTGCCGACCCGCATGTAGCGGCCAGAGAAATGCTGCAGGAATTCGACCTTCCCGGCGACAATCCCGCCGCTGTACTGTCCGGAAATCCCATCAAGTTCAGCAAATCGAAAACCTCGTTTCATCAGCGCCCACCTACCCTCGGTGAGCACACAGAAGAGGTCCTGCGTGAATTTGGCATTGATAAAGAAGCGAAACCTACAGAATCGCCCTGAGCTTACGTCAATTCTCAACGCCCAACGCACTGCAGCACCGATTGCCTATACGCAAACCGCGAATCGCGCCTGTGCAGAAATATACGAATTTATATTACAGCGCGGCAATATCCTGCAGGAGATCCGGCGGCGTCTCATCAGGAACACCAACCACATCAGCCACCCCACCAAAGCGCTGTACGAGTGCATCGGCTATCTGATCGAATCGACCTACTGCAGCGAACAGGTGAACAACATCATCCGGCACCTGTGTCGTCATAGCATCCCATTGTCCCTTTTTAGACATCTCATTGAGCTTATGCCCTAAATCCATGAGATCGTGCACTTTAAATACGGGCCAGTAGCTGGGCGTTGATCCATAAAATCCCACTCGCTGGCGAATCCATTCGAACATGTTATCGACGGCCTCATCATCTGCACCCGTGGCCACAAAACCACCACCGCTGATCTCAAAGTCTTCCCGGGCGCGAGACGCTCCATCAAGCCCCTTCAAGAACTTGGGCATGGCCACCTCGTCGAGATACTTGCGTGTGCAGAACCCATGCAGCATCACACCATCACACTCCTCCGCAGCCACCTTCATCATTGCCGGTCCAACAGCCGCAATCTGAATTTTCGGCAAACGGCTCGCCAGTGGTGGAGGGGTGAAGTTGGGTGTCATCAGAGAGAACTGATAGTGCTCACCCTGATAATCAAGCGTCGTCCCATTTTGCCAACAATCCCAAATCGCTCGGATAGACTGTACGTATTCACGCATACGTGGTGCGGGTGCACTCCAGGGCACAGAAAAGCGCCGGACATTGTGGCCTTTAACCTGACTACCCAACCCCAAAGTAAACCGACCGTCAGATGCTGCCTGCAGGTCCCACGAAAGACTGGCCGACGCCATTGGCGAGCGCGCAAACGCAATCGCTACACTCGTACGAAGCTCCAGCTTGCGGCTCTGAGTGGCCGCCACAGCCAGGGGTAAAAAGGGATTGAAGCGGTTCTCCTGTGCGGTCACACCACTGAACCCATTCGTTTCCAGGGCTTGTAGTCGTGGACCAAGGAGGTTGAGGTCTGTCCCCGTGATCGAGGTGATGGTCTTCATGACAACTGCTTTTCCTGAGCACGCTTAAAACTGTCACGTTCCATATGCAATTCCAGGTATCGGCGTGTGTTTGGTTTGTATCGCTCATCCAGCCCCAGAGATATACCCAGGAACAACGCATAGTGAATCGCGATATCGGCAATCGTGAATCGATCTGCAACCAGATAGTCCTTGCCCCCTTCCAGCGCCATCTCTACACACCGCAATCGAGAGTGATACCAGATGGAATAGTCTTCGGCGACCTGGGGTATACGCCGCTCTTCAGGTTCCAGGCGCGTGTATCGCAGTACCAGTGTCTGCGGAAAGGTCAGCGTCGCATCGCTACGAAACAGCCAGTTGACATAGTCACCATAGCCAGGCTCGTCAACGTTCATACCAATCTCTGTGGGGCCGTACTTTTCGACCAGATAGTGGCAGATCCCAGACGACTCGGTCATGGTCAAATCATCATCTACGAATGTTGGTACTGTACCGAGCGGATTAAGATCAAGGTAGCCCGGATAGGTCGCCCGAGGCGGGAACTCCATATTCACCAGCTCGTAATCAAGCCCCATTTCTTCCAGACACCACAACGGGCGCAAAGAGCGAGCGTTATTACAGTGATACAGCGTCATAGTCATCTAAATTCCCCTCCTAAATCAGATCGGCCCCTAATCTAACAGTTAATCCAACAGAAGTGGCGCAAGCATCTGACGGTGGTGGCGCTCGTCGCCAAACTGATGCTGACACCACAGTGCACGCCGGAGGAACAACTGGGCATCACACTCGTAGGTAAAGCCGAAGCCGCCATGAAACTGCACAGCTCGGTCACCTGCATAAGCAAACGCTTCACTGGCCTGGGCTTTTGCCATACGCACCGCCACCTCAGTCTGTATCGGATCCCCTTCAGCCATGACAGCCGCGGCATGATAAACGTGCGACTTACAACCTTCCTCACTCAGGAGGATATCCACAGTCGGGTGTTTTAAAGCCTGGTAGCTGCCGATGAATTGGTCGAACTGCTTCCGCGTTGTGAGGTAGTCAACAATCACGTGCAGCACAGCGCTCATCCCGCCCGACATTTCTGCCGTTAACAGCAACAATGCGGCCTGTTCAATGGCCTGAAAGTCGTTACCCGGGAGCACCTGATCTTCATCAATGGTGAGCCCATTCAAATCAAGGGTGTAGCTGCGCCTGGTTTCATCGATCACGACTTCGCGACAAATGTTTTCCCTCGGCAGTTGCTCCCGGGTCACCATCACCAACCGTGCTGTACCGTCAATCTGCACAGAAACCACGACAAAATCCGCTTCTTGTACATCGAGCACCTGGCATTTTTTTCCGCTAAGCCTGATTTCAGTATCAACCGTTGCAGTACATGCCACCTCATCAAGCAGCCAACTCCCTTCTGTTTCAGTCAATGCAACCGTGCCAATCGCACCTGATGCGAGTGCGGGCAGCCATCGTTGCTGTTGAGCCTCGCTACCCGACGTGGCGATCGAGTGGATGGCCAGCGTGGTCGCAAGGTAGGGAGAGGAAACGAGATACCTGCCCATGCTCTCAATAATCGGTACGGTGCTTTCAATGCCCATACCGAGCCCACCCATCTCTTCAGGCACCGCAACACTCAGCCAACCCAGATCGACCATCTCCTGCCAGAGCGCACCATCATGTGTCGCTACCTTCGCAATGCCTTCGCGTACGGCAGTCATCGGTGATTTTTCGCGACAGAAACTCATCGCTGTTTCCAGCAACATTGTTTGTTCTTCGTTTATCTCCATCACGAGGCCTACTTGGGCAAGCCAAGAATGCGTTCGCCCAGAATGTTCTTCTGGATCTGACTGGTTCCCCCACCGATGGTGCTCGAAAACGCATTAAAATATGAACGCTGCCACATACCTCCATCGATGGCATCAGCCGCAACAAACCGGGCTCCGTTTGCCCCCTGCAGAGACACCGCAAGTTTACACATGCGTCGTTTAAGTTCTGAACCACGGAGCTTGCCAGACATGGGCACCGCATTCGGCCAGTCCGAGGCGAGGGCTGCAATGCCCGTCCGCTTTGCCATAAGACTGTTACTCTCAGATTCGATTAACAACCGGACGAGATCGTCCCGGATCAGCGGGTCTTCGATGGCAGGCTTGCCGTTACGCTGTGCTCGACGTGCGAGTTCAACCACATCATTGACGTTGAGGTCCATTGAAGCCAAACCACCGGCTTGGCCGCCCGTCGCGCCCCGTTCGAAAGTCAGGGTGATCATTGCCACCTGCCACCCGGCACCTTCTTCACCCAGCAAACAACTTCCCGGGATACGTGCATCATTGAAATATGTCTGGCAAAAACCGTACTCACCCGTGAGTTTTTTGATCGGTTGAGGGTCAACGCCTGGTACCGTCATGGGTGCAAGAAAGAAGCTTAATCCAGCATATTTATTTGACGCATTCGTGTCAGTTCTTGCTAATAAAATCATATACTTAGCGTATGAACCTAAACTGGTCCATATTTTTGAACCGTTGACGACGTACTCATCACCGTCCTTGACCGCACGACATTGGGCACTGCCAAGATCAGAGCCATGATCCGGCTCCGAAAATCCCTGACACCAGATATCTTGCGCACTTAGAATGCCTGGGATATAGCGCTGCTTATCTTCATCTGTACTCATCTGCAGGATGAGTGGCCCTGCCCAATTAAGGCCAATCGTATTGAGCAAAAACGGAGTTCGGTTTTTTGCCATGGCCCGGGTAGCCAGGTCCTGATAAGCCTGATCCTGCCCCCCACCACCATATTCTTTCGGCCAGGCCATACCCACATAACCGGCTTCATAAACCTTGGCCTGCCAATCTCTCAAAAATTCAAATTGCGCGTCAGTCCCTACCTCCATGAACGTCTCGGGTAAGATAAATCCGGGATTGGCGGGATTGTTTTCCTTAAACCAACCATCCACTTCATTTTCGAATTCGGCGAGTTCGGCTGGCGTTGGCATGACGTCTCTTCTACTGCATGGAAAAGGCCGCGAGGCTACCATAAACCTTTATGAATGGCCTGTTTATCTGGTAATTTAACACAACTCAAACAATGCACAGGAACACGCGGGTTAAACCCGTGATCGGGAGGACATATGCCTGTACTGGAATCAAAGCTTGATACCAGAGACGATACCTTTCAGAAAAACAAATCTGACATGGTCGACATGCTCGGTGAAATACAGGCGCTGCTCGACGAAGCTGCCGAAGGTGGCGGCGAAGAAGCGATGCAGCGATTAGCTTCACGCGGCAAAATGCCAATTCGTGAACGTATTGCCGCCGTTTTAGATCGAGATTCACCTTTTCTTGAAATCAGCCCGCTGGCAGCCTGGCGATCACCCTTTGCGATAGGGTCAGGTTTCGTCGTCGGCATCGGCACGATCGAAGGGGTTGAATGCGTGATCCTGGGACATGACCCATCGGTACGAGCGGGGGCGTTCAACTCGTTCAATTCCAAAAAACTCATGCGTGGGCTTGAACTCGCGCGCGACAATCGACTGCCTTACGTTCAGTTCGTCGAATCAGCAGGTGCGGACCTGCGCGGCGAAGGTGGCGGTGATCCGGAAGCAGCCATCCAACGGGAAATCGGACATTTTGCTGAGTCAGGGCGGTTGTTCTATGAAATCACTGAACTCTCCAAAATGCGTATCCCCACCATCTCCGTCGTATTTGGCGCGTCCACTGCGGGCGGTGCCTATCAGCCGGGAATGAGTGACTACAACATCTTTGTCAAAAATCAGGCGCGTGTTTTCCTGGGAGGCCCTCCACTCGTGAAGATGGCGACGGGTGAAGATGCGGACCCGGAGAGTCTCGGTGGCGCTGACATGCACACGACTATTTCTGGCTTGGGAGACTATCTTGCCCAGGACGAAATGGATGGCATTCGCCTCTGTCGAGAGGTGATGCGACACCTTAACTGGAAGAAATTAGGGCCAGATCCCGACGATATATTCGACGAACCTGTACACGATGCCGAAGACCTGCTTGGCCTGGTCGCTAAAGACCTGCGCACGCCATTCGACATGCGCGAGGTCATCATGCGCATCGTTGACGGCTCCTATTTCGAGGAGTTCAAGCCCTTGTACGGGCCCACGCTCGTGTGCGGCTGGGCAAAAATACACGGCTATCCAATCGGTATTCTGGGTAACAACGGGGCACTGTTCTCCGAATCCTCCGAAAAGGCTGCTCAATTCATACAATTGAACAACCAGATACATGTCCCGCTGCTGTTTTTACACAACATCACCGGATTCATCGTAGGGACGGATTTTGAGCAAGGCGGTATTACTAAGAACGGCTCTAAAATGATTAATGCCGTCGCCAATTCGACGGTTCCGCATATTACCGTTCTGACTGCTGCCTCTTATGGTGCGGGTAACTACGGAATGAGCGGACGTGCCTTTAACACGCGATTCACCTATATCTGGCCATTTTCAAAAATTGCGGTCATGGGCCCTAAACAGATGGCAGGGGTGATGACCATCGTTGGCCGCAATGCAGCAAAAAGAAGAGGGGTCGAGTTCGACGAGGAGGCTGACGCGAAGCGCGCCGAAATAGCAGAATTCTGGGCGGAAGAACGTTCGAAAGGCCTGTATGCGACATCAAGGGTATCCGACGACGGCATGATTGATCCACGCGACACGCGCTATGTCATCGCGATGTCTTTGTCGGCTTGTTACAACAACAAAGTGGAAGGTACAAAGGAGTTCGGCACATGGCGGATGTAGAAATCACTCCCATCAGTCGGTTGCTGGTTGCTAACCGTGGTGAAATCGCTCGCCGTGTAATCAGAACGGCCCACGACATGGGTATTGAAACAGTGGCAATTTATGCCGACGGAGATGCCGATGCGCCCTTCGTCCATGAGGCCGACACAGCCGTGGCGTTAAACGGCACGACCACAACAGAAACCTATCTTGATGTTGACAAGGTGTTGGATGCATGCCAGCGCAGCAACGCCGACGCGTTGCATCCCGGTTATGGTTTCCTGTCGGAAAACCAAGGCTTTGCTCAGGCAGTCATTGATGCGGGTATCAAATGGATCGGTCCCTCACCCGAAGTGATCGGCTTGATGGGCGATAAGCTCTCTGCCAAGAAACTGATGCAGGAAGCCGGTGTACCAACGCTGCCCGCCATTGAAATTGACGAGCAAACCGATATTGCCGCTGCAGCGACCGAGATCGGATATCCGGTGCTGGTCAAGGCGTCTGCAGGCGGCGGTGGTCGCGGCATGCGCGTCGTTGAAAGCCCAAAAGAATTGGACGCAGCCGTTGAAGGCGCTAAGCGGGAAGCCAGCAGTTCCTTCGGCGACGATACCGTTTTTCTCGAAAAGTGGCTGGACGTGTCTCGACATGTCGAACTGCAGATTCTCGGAGACAGGCATGGCAACCTGGTCCATTGTTTTGAACGTGAATGTTCTATTCAACGCCGCCACCAGAAGATCATAGAAGAAGCGCCAAGCCCTGCGGTGACCGATGACATTCGCGAACGCATGGGCACAGCGGCTATCGCTGCTGCCAAGAAGCTGGGTTACGCATCAGCTGGCACGGTGGAATTTCTGCTGGCGGGTAGCGATTTTTACTTTCTCGAGGTCAACGCACGGCTTCAGGTCGAGCATCCGATCACCGAGGAGATCATTGGCCATGATCTGGTACGTGAGCAAATTCGAGTCGCCGAGGGTGAAACGTTGTCTTTCACACAAGACGACCTTGCAATCAATGGTTGGGCGATAGAAGCCCGCGTGTACGCTGAAAACCCGGCGAAGAACTTCCTTCCTTCTCCGGGCACCGTTGTCGCCTGGACGCCTTCCACCATCGGTGATGCGCGCTTCGATTCTGGCGTCGAGAGTGGCAGCGTCATCAGCACACACTTCGATTCGATGATTGCGAAAGTGATCGTGCATGCACCCACGAGAAGAGAAGCAGCCGCAAGGCTCGCGCGGGTGCTCGAAACGACTCAAATCCAGGGTCTCACGACCAACCGCGATTTTCTCGTTTCGGTATTACGCACACCTGAATACCTTGCCGGTGACACCACCACTGACTTCATTGACCGGGTGCAGCCGGCGCGTATCCGCGAAGTCAGTCGCGCAGAATTAGCTGAAGCAGCGATCGCCGTCACGCTGGAGGGCCAGGCAAGGCGTAGAGCCACCGCATCAATCAACCGCACTATCCAAAGCGGTTGGCGCAACTCGACGATGCCCCCAGAACGTATCACATTCGCCTATGGCAAGGAGCAGGAAGTACTCGTTGAATACCAGTCCCAACGGGACGGTTCTTTCGCCGTGACCATCGATGACCAACTTAAGCAGGTTGACTGTTTTATGGCCGGCAATGCCCAGGTCGACATGGCGATCGACGGTCACAGGGTCTCCTATACAGTCCAGCCAGTTGGCCAAACCTGGCTCGTACAATCATCAAAAGGCGGTCTGGAGTTGGCAGAACAGCCACGTTATCCACTTACGGGGCTTGCAGATCTCAGCGGCGGTCAGGTTGCACCCATGCCTGGCGCTGTTCTCGCTACGTCTGTCAGTGCCGGGGATACTGTTCGCCAGGGCGATTTACTGTTGATTCTGGAAGCCATGAAAATGGAGCATCGGATTACGGCGCCAATGGATGGCACCGTGGAGACGGTTCACGTCGCTGAGGGTGACCAGGTAGAAAATGGTCAGCTTCTTGTGACCATCAATGAAGAGGAATAACGGGAGAATGAAATGAGCGGCACAGAAGCGACGCTGTATGAAATCAAGAAAGGTGGTGCAGCCTGGATTACGTTAAACAGACCCGAAAACCGCAATGCGCTTTCGGCTGTGCTCGTCAATGAGTTGCATGCCCATTTAGAAAACGCGATTGCTGACGATAACGTCCGTTCGATTGTCGTCACAGGAACTGGTCCAGCGTTCTGCGCCGGTGCGGATTTGAAAAGCCCGCCAGGGCAAGTGGTCGATGGTCAGAGGTCGGTGGCTTATCCGGACATTCTGAACATGATCATGGACAGTCCCAAACCCGTGATTGCCGCCATTAACGGCGCCGCTTTTGCCGGTGGGCTTGGCCTGGTAGGGGCCGCCGACATCACCGTGGCGGTCGACGATGTACAGTTCAGCTTCAGTGAAGTTCGGATCGGTGTGATCCCCGCTGTAATCTCTGTGGTCTGCCTGCCGAAGCTGGGCACCCATCACGGCATGAAACTGTTCCTCACCGGCGAACGTTTTACCGGTGCGCAGGCCGTCGACATGGGCTTCGTGCATCGTGCGGTCCCAGCAGATGATCTACTCCATGCCGTACAGGAAGAAATCGATATGATCAATCTGGGTGGCCCAATCGCCGTCCAGGAATGCAAAAAACTCGTACGCCAAGTGCCCCCCCTTTCCCGCGAAGCTGGTTTCGCTCTAACCGGAGAGTGGAGCGGACGTATGTTCCGTTCCGATGAAGGGGCAGAAGGGATGGCTGCCTTTCGTGAAAAGCGTAAAGCAGCCTGGATCATCGACGACTAGATGACTGAAGAGTCTCGCACTTAGAGTGTGTTGAGGAGCAGTTCGCGCGCGGCACCCTGGTCAATATAGGTCGCAACTTTGCAGTTGGGCGCGGCCTTACCGCGGCGGGTGCGCCGTTGATCAAATACAGTCATCCCTCGCGTGAGCTCACCTTCAGTTTCTACATCGACGTGCAGGGATACAAACTCAAAAAGGTCAGGATGGGTCACCGCCAGAACCGCACAGGGGTCATGCAACGCCGCCTGCCTGACACCAATAAGGTCTTCCATCCGCGCATGCATATACGTATAAAGATCCGCAACAAAGCTGGGAATCGAGCGCTCGGCAGCACGTAGCTCACTGATCAGATCGTCATCGCTCAGAAATTGCTGGGTCAAATTGAGACCACAAACGATGGGATCGAACCCAGCAGCAAACACCTCCTTGGCTGCCTGGGGATCCGCCCAAATATTGAATTCTGCCGTGGCTGTGGCATTACCTGAACCGGTACTCCCACCCATGATGGCAAGGCCAGCCACGCGGGAAGCCAGGTCCGGTTCTTTACGCACCGCCAGTGCGATATTGGTCAGCGGGCCTATCGCCACAAGCCAGAGCGCTTCGACCGCGCGTGCCTGCGTGAGTATGTGTGCTACCGCATCTTCACTGGCAACCACTCGACCGGGCTCTGCCAGTGATACCCCGCCAAAGCCCCCGGCGCCATGCACATGTCGCGCATCCCGCGCCTGCCCATCGAGCGCATGACTTGCACCTGCGTGCACCGGTATATCCCGTCCAATCAGTTCTGTCACCGACAACGCATTGCGGGTTGTGTTTATGAGAGACGAATTTCCGGCCACTGTGGTAATGGATACGAGATTGCTCAGACTTTCGGCTAATAAAATAGCCACGGCATCGTCATGCCCGGGGTCACAATCGATCAGAATGTTCGCCATACCTGACAATTCAGTCATCTACCGAGCCAAACAGTTCACTAAGAATCTCTTCGCGAAGCGATTCTGAATGTGTGAGCAGCTCCGCCACCTCGGCCTCACTCAGCCCGGCTTCAAGCAGAGCATCCTTTGCCCCTTCGCCGAGCAACGGCGGTGGCTGCAACGGCCCGGGTTGGGTCGTCGAGAAATTGAGAAGCTGCCCGACCACGGGTGCCTTGCCAATATCAGGAAGATCGATTTCGCTGATGTACCCATTGCTGAGGTTCTGTGGGTCGGCTAGGACATCTCCATGGTCACGCACGCGCTCCCATATAATTTCCGGTTGGCTGTACAGGAAGCTTAACCACTGGTCCGTCGATTTACTCCCGAACAGCGCCTTCATCTTCTCACGCACAGTTTCCGCCTCTTGCAGCGTGGGGCCATGTGCCCCCAGGCGTTGGCCAGGGCTGGCCCATTCGGGATCCAAGGCCAATTCAGGTTGATCGCCAAATACGCACAGTGCGTCCCATGCTTCGTTGACCAGACACGCGGCAAACATGATCCAGCCCCCATCCGATGTTGCGTAAAGGCCATAGGGACCACGCATGTTGTCATGAAATTGTCCTGCCGGAAGCAACTCCGCATCGGTGATTGCTCGATGCTGCAGTTCCCACATTTGCAACCACAGTTGTGCGCCGAGTGCCGACGTATGGACCCTCTGGCCGACGCCTAACCGCTCACGGGCAAAAAGCGCCGTCATCGTCGCGAGTGCCAATTGCATTGCCCCCGCTGTATCCGCAATCGGCGCACCCGACATCATCGGTTTACCCCCTGCATCACCGGTCATCGCGATGATTCCTCCTCGAGCCTGCGCAACGCCATCAAGCATCGCCTTGTTCGCATCAGGCCCTTCGAGGCCAAAGCCATTTACAGTGGCATAAACCAGTTGCGGATAGCTTGCATGGACGCTTTCGTAATCGAGTCCCATCCGCAACAACGCATCCTCGCGGTAATTCGAAAGAAAGACATCTGCTCCTGCCAGGAGGTTTTGTATTGCTTTTTGCCCGAGAGGATGATGAACATCTATCGGCAACGAGCGTTTACCCCGGTTCATGGCAATGAACTGAGAGCCCAAAGCACCCTCGGGCACGTCGTAATCGTTGCCGCGGTGATATCGATTGCTGTCACCAATCGGCGGCTCGACCTTAATCACATCAGCACCCATCTCAGCCAGAAATAACCCTGCCGCCGGACCTTGAATAGCGACTGTCATCTCAAGCACTTTGATCCCATCTAACGGTTGAACCATGATCTTTAATAAGCCTCCCAATCAGGCAGCCATGATGCCTTGGGCCATACCCCCTGGACAAGCACTCCTAGCCCGTCTCTGGTTCCGACCGACCACTGCTTGTATGATTCGCCGCTGCTTATCATAAAAACCGTGGGAACCAGATGCAGGATATCCTGGCAAAGCTTAAGTCGAAGGAAGAGGCCGCTCTACTCGGTGGGGGCGAACACCGAATCGAGCAGCAACACCTCAAAGGCAAACTCACTGCCCGCGAACGTATCGATGTCCTGCTTGATGAAGACAGCTTCGAAGAATGGGGCAAATTCGTCGAGCACCGCTCCCATGACTTCGGTATGGAAGCGCAGAAAATCCCGGGGGACGGGGTTGTCACCGGTTATGGCACGATCAACGGCCGCCTGGTTTTCGTCTATAGCCAGGATTTCACTGTATTTGGCGGCGCGCTGTCAGAAGCACATGCTGAGAAAATCTGTAAAGTGATGGACCAGGCAATGAAAGTCGGCGCCCCGCTCATCGGGCTTAATGACTCGGGCGGTGCACGCATTCAGGAAGGTGTCGCCTCACTGGGCGGCTATGCCGAAATTTTCCAGCGTAATGTACTGGCCTCTGGAGTCATACCTCAGCTTTCCCTCATTATGGGTCCGTGTGCGGGAGGGGCTGTCTATTCTCCTGCTATGACAGATTTTATATTTATGGTGGAAGAATCGGCCTACATGTTTGTCACCGGACCGGACGTCGTCAAAACAGTCACTCACGAAGAGGTAACGCCGGAAGAACTCGGCGGCGCAAGTGTACACACTAAGAAATCAGGCGTAGCGGACTTGTCCTTCGAAAATGATGTTGAAGCAATACTCCATACACGCAATTTTTTCGATTTTCTGCCCTCAAATAATCGAGAAAAACCGCCAAGCTGGCCAACAGAAGATTCCGCACATCGCCAGGAGCCCTCGTTGGACACAATCATACCGGCAGAATCAACCAAGCCGTATGACATCAAGGAAGTCATTACAAAAGTAGCTGACGAAGGAGACTTTTTCGAACTGCAATCCGATTTTGCACAAAATCTCGTAACGGGTTTCATCCGATTGCAAGGCACAAGCATCGGGGTCGTGGCAAACCAGCCAATGTTTTTAGCAGGGAGCCTGGACATTAATTCCTCCAAAAAAGGCGCGCGTTTCGTTCGCTTCTGCGATGCCTTCAACATACCCATCTGGACCCTGGTCGATGTCACCGGTTTTATGCCGGGTACGGTTCAAGAGTACGGTGGCATCATCAAGAACGGTGCAAAACTGCTTTACGCCTATGCCGAATGCACGGTACCTAAAGTCACGCTCATCACACGCAAAGCTTACGGTGGCGCCTATGATGTGATGGCATCCAAACACCTTCGAGGAGACGTTAACCTCGCGTGGCCTACCGCTGAGATCGCCGTGATGGGGGCAAAAGGTGCTGTCGAAATCATTTTCCGCAAGGAACTGGGAGACGAGAAAGGCATTCAACGCCGGACAGATGAATATCAGGAACTCTTCGCAAACCCGTTTGCAGCGGCGAGCCGGGGTTATATCGATGACATCATTAAACCGCGTGATACCCGTGAACACATTTGCCGGTCGTTTGCGATGCTCCGTGACAAAAAACTAGAAAACCCGTGGCGCAAGCACGGCAACATTCCTCTCTAACGGTATCGCTATGTTTGAAAAAATCCTGGTTGCCAACAGAGGTGAAATTGCTTGTCGGGTGATTAAAACGGCGCGTGCGATGGGCATCAAAACCGTCGCTGTCTACTCTGATGCAGATGCCAGCGCACTCCACGTGCGCATGGCAGATGAAGCCGTGCACATAGGCGGCGCTGCTTCTGCCGAGAGCTATTTGCGTGCTGACCGGATCCTCCAGGCCTGCAAAGACACCGGTGCGCAAGCCCTGCACCCAGGCTATGGATTTCTCTCCGAAAATGCAGAGTTCTGCGAAGCACTGGCAGGCACAGCCATTACGTTTATTGGCCCGGGGGTAAAAGCCATTACTTCAATGGGTGACAAGATCACGTCCAAACTGATTGCTGTGAAAGCAGGGGTCAATGCAATACCTGGTTATACAGACGTGATTACAGGGCCTGATCAAGCTGTAGAGGTCGCCGCCGACATTGGCTATCCGGTCATGTTAAAAGCGAGCGCTGGTGGTGGCGGTAAAGGCATGCGTGTCGTTTGGAACGATGACGAATGCCGGGACGGTTTCGAACGCGCGACCAACGAGTCGAAGTCAAGTTTTGGCGATGATCGTGTTTTTGCCGAAAAGTTCATTGAAGATCCCCGCCATATAGAAATACAGATACTGGCTGATAACCATGGAAACGCCATTTATCTGGGAGAGCGAGAATGCTCGATCCAACGCCGCCATCAGAAGGTGATAGAAGAGGCACCGTCGCCTTTTCTCGATGAACAAACACGTCAAGCAATGGGTAGCCAGGCAATCGCACTTGCCAAAGCCGTCGATTACAGTTCAGCGGGCACGGTCGAATTCATTGTAGATGCCGACAAAAACTTCTACTTCCTCGAGATGAATACGCGCTTACAGGTTGAACACCCGGTCACCGAACTCGTCACTGGACAAGACCTGGTCGAACACATGATTCGTATCGCCAACAATGAACCGCTCTCGCTGACCCAGGACGAGGTCACGCTGACAGGTTGGGCGATGGAAACGCGCGTATATGCTGAAGATCCTTTGCGTAACTTCCTTCCATCGATCGGACGCCTGGTTAAATATCAAGCACCCGCCGAGACGGACACGGTTAGAGTTGATACGGGCATCGAAGCAGGCAGTGAAGTCTCCATGTTCTACGACCCGATGATTGCCAAATTGGTTACCTATGGTGAAAATCGGGAACAGGCAATTGATTACATGGCCGACGCACTTGATGCCTACTATATACGCGGCTTAAATCACAACATCAGTTTCCTTAATGCCCTGATCATGCATCCGCGTTTCAAGGCAGGGAAGCTGACCACAAACTTCATCGCTGAAGAATATCCCGACGGTTTCCATGCCGAAGACGTGCCCCAGAGTGACCCGTTGATCCCTGTGGTCATCGCAGCAAGTATCCACGTACAAAAGCTAGCACGCGCCCAAAAAATCAGCGGTCAGACACTGCACCACGAACCACCAGGTCACCGCGAATGGGTGACCATCGCCAATGGCACACCCTACCCGATTGCAGTGGATAGCACCGAGCAGGGATATGAAGTCCGACATCAACAACAGATGTACCAGGTCAAAACAGATTCGCAGATAGGCCAATCTCTCGTTCAGGCCGAGGTTAATGGCCAGCACATCTCTGTACAGCTCGATACAGACGGAGCAGGTTACCGAGTCTTCCATCGCGGTGGCGAGACCCGTCTACAGGTTTTGCGTCCAAGCGTTGCGGCCCTCATTGGGCATATGATTGAAAAGCCACCTTCTGACCTTTCCAAATTCTTACTCTCACCGATGCCGGGACTGCTCATCCGACTGTCCGCACACCCGGGCAAAGAGGTCAAGGCAGGCGAGGAACTGGCTGTCGTCGAAGCAATGAAGATGGAAAACAGCCTGCGGGCTGAAGAAGACCTTGTGATTGCTAAGGTGCTTGCGGAAGAAGGCGACAGTTTAGTCGTTGATCAGCCCATTCTCGAATTTGAATGAACTACCCAGGCATTTGAACCCAAGGGCCACCCCGGGTTATTTCGAGCCTGCTTAGGCTGCCTTCACCTCTTCTAACTCAATCAAGGTGCCACAGAAATCCTTCGGGTGCAGAAAGACCACCGGGAGGCCATGGGCACCGATCCTTGGTTTGCCATCCCCCAGGACACGAGCACCTTGTTCAACCAACCGTTCGATCGCTGCCTGAATGTCTTCAACTTCATAACAGACGTGGTGCATCCCGCCACTGGGGTTGTTGAGCAGAAAATTCGCCACTGGTGAGTCTTCCCCCAGCGGATGCAGCAACTCAATCTTAGTATTTGGTAATTCCACGAAAACAGTCGTCACACCATGGTCGGGCAGATCCTTAGGTGGTGTCACCATCGCACCCAGGGTGTTCTTGTAGTTTGCAGCGGCGGCACCCAGATCCGGCACCACGATGGCAACATGATTCAGTCGTCCAATCATCTTTCTTACCTTTATTGCGTCAAACAGTTAATGATATTCAACGGTTTCGTCCAGGAATAAGCTGCAGGATCTGACTGGCCGCTTCCGGAATGTTCGAGCCGGGTCCGAATATGGCGTGTACGCCGGCATCATAAAGCGCCTGATAGTCCTGTTGCGGAATGACCCCGCCAGCGACGATGATGACATCGTCCAGGCCTTCTTTTTTAAGCAGTTCAATCATCTGCGGCACTAAAGACCTGTGGCCACCGGCGAGCGTTGATACACCCACCACATGCACGCCTTCAGCACGCGCTTGCGCTGCGGCTTCATCAGGCGTCTGAAAAAGCTGACCCATGGACACATCAAAACCAAAATCCGCAAACGCATTGGAAATGACTTTGGCGCCTCGGTCATGACCATCCTGCCCCATCTTTACGACCAGTATGCTGGGCGCCTGCCCCTCGACGTCCGTGAAGACTCTGACTTCATCTCGAACTTTGACGAATGCGGGTTCGTTTTCGTAACTGGCTGCATAGATACCCGGTGTCATGCGGGCGACGGCTTCATGCCGACCATAAACCTTCTCAAGCGCCAGGGACACTTCACCAACCGATGCTCTGTGCCTTACCGCAGCTATCGCAAGCGCCATTAAGTTGCCGGAATTGTCTTTCGCGCCTTTGGTTAAGTCGTTCAGCGCTTCCGTCACTTTGGCATCGTCCCGGGACGCCTTGACTTCAGACAATCTACGCAGCTGCGCATCGCGCACCTTCGTGTTGTCGACAGACAACACCTCAAAGTCGCCCTGCTCTTCTTTCCCTTCGTACTTATTGACGCCGACAATGACGTCCTCACCGCGTTCGATACGTGCCTGGCGCTGTGCCGCAGATTCTTCAATTCGCTGTTTGGGCATTCCGGAGACGACGGCTTTGGTCATACCGCCCATTTCTTCGACTTCCTTGATGAGCTTTCGAGCATGCTCAACAATTGAATTTGTGAGGCTTTCAACGTAGTAGCTTCCACCCAATGGATCTACGGTGCGCGT
>JAYZCO010000046.1:0-134056 GCA_036338285.1 Pseudomonadota bacterium | reverse complement strand
TTGAATCGGTTTGGGGGTAATGCTCTCAGTGATCGACGAATAGTTGCTCTGTACGATTCGCTTCTCAAATGTGTGGGTTAGATGAAATCGAAGCATCACTTGAAGGTAACGGATATGAAATCAATTGTTCTGAAAGGTGCGTTGGTGATGGCGATGTCACTGTTGGTGTCTTAACGAACACAAAAGTTATGAATCTGGACAATAGTGCAGAGGAAGTAATCGAGCAGCAATGGGGACTTAAAATCCCTCGGAGGTAACTCCATGCGGGTTCAGCTCCCGCCCCGGGCACCATATATATTCAATATATATTAACAGGTTACCTTCTAAATCACGATTCGAAGTCAGCTCGAAATCTTTTCCAACCTTATGCAGGTAAGCCAACCAACTCGGCACTGACCTGCCAAAGTTTCTGGCGCAAGACTTCGTCATCCGCCAACTGCGAATAATCTGCCAGCTCGCATTGGTCATAATATTTACCGTTGGTATCTGCCAGCGTTTCTTTACTGGCCAACATGATCGTCGTCTGCGCACCCTTTTCCGGAGGCACAAACATCAAACCAATAATCTTTCGGATCAGCCACGGTAAGTCCCGAGTGATGTCCGTCGCAACCCCGCCGGGATGCAGCACATTCGAGGTAACTCTCGTGCCTTCTAACTGTTTTGCGAGTTCCATGGCAAACATGACGTTAGCCAGTTTGGACTGATTATACGCAACACTGCTGCTGTACTTTTCAAACCCCTGCATGGTTTCAAACTTCAATTCACCCTTTTTGTGCATCATTGAAGAAACACTGATGATTCTTGATGGTGCGCTCGCCTTAATACAGTCCAATAACAAATTGGTCAGTAAGAAGTGGCTTAAATGATTAACCCCCATCTGCATCTCGAAGCCATCTTCGGTGAAACACTGCTTTCGAGGAAACACGCCAGCGTTGTTGATCAACACATCCAGGCGCTGATAACGATGCAGAAATGTCGCCGCAAGATCACGAACGCTCTGCAGACTTGCCAGGTCAACAGACAGATTGAGGGCAGGTGTAATCGCCGACTCATTAATTAACTTCAATGCATCAGCCGTTTTCTCTGTATCACGGCAAGCAAGCACGATTTCAGCCCCCATCTTCGCGAGCTCTGTTGCAGCAACAAGACCAATGCCGCTGTTCCCGCCTGTTATCAGGATTGTTTTACCTTCCAGCATCTTCTTCTATTGCAGGCAGGCCTGCGATCGCGATTAAAGCCAATATACCAAGGAAAAATCCCAAAACCGTCCAATTCGTCTGATCTCTATTTTTCTGTCCGGCAATGTAGCGACAAAGAGATGCCGTCACGATCGCAAGAAAAAAGGCAATCCATATCACGCCAGAACCCTCCAAGACGACCTCTACCTCCATCCCACACCTCTTAATAAAAAGTCATCCCACTTAACTCTATCCTTTTTCCATGACGTATGCAGAACTTAATCGCTTCGCGTTAAAGACCGTTATTGCCAGTAAATTAAACCGCTTTATACAGCCTGTGGGTTCTCTAATCCTTTCTTCGCACCTTTAGAAAACTTTCGAACATCACAGAGCTTAAGTTTGGATATTTCGACGAAATGCCACGGGCCTTCACAAACTGGACGAAATGATGCTGGCTACGCTTTCACCAAAGAAACTTACGGTTATAATGCCCCGCTCCCGGCTGGGTGGCAGAGTGGTTATGCAGCGGACTGCAACTCCGTGGACGTCGGTTCGATTCCGGTCCCAGCCTCCAATCTCTTGTTGTTGACAACATGTTTGGATAGTTTATTTAAATAAACTATTTAAATTATTGTTATTTATGATATTTTTTCATGGCAATAAGCCCTGCTCTTAATGTCGGCCAGGCAGCATGCAGATAGACCGTCATCGACCATAACGTCATAAAGGCCGCGATATAAACCAACACGTAGCCAGTCAGCACCCACATCGAATTAAATACCGGGGGGTTGGCCAGGAGTACGGCAATGGCAATCATCTGAATTGTTGTCTTGATCTTGCCTAACCGACTGACCGCTACCGTCAGAGATTGATTCATCTCTGCCATCCACTCGCGTAATGCGCTGATGACAATCTCGCGGCCAACGATGATCATACCGGGCAGCGTTAAGACCAGATTGGCATGATGTCCTATCAACAGCACAAGTGCCGTCACTACAATCAGTTTATCCGCAACCGGATCTAAAAAAGCGCCGAAAGGTGTGGTCTGATCTAGTTTGCGGGCAAGATAGCCATCTAACCAATCGGTAAAAGCAGCAAGTCCGAACAAAATTGCCGTACCAATATAGCGCCATTCCCAGGTACTCAAATAAGTCAGCACAAATACGGGTACAAGAAATATACGCGCGACAGTGATGATATTAGGCAGGGACATTGCACGCATTGTGGTTTCTGCTCCCCGTAAAGATCATTTAGGTGACTTGTTGTAGACAAACACTGTCAGGCTCCGCTAAACCACGCAGACAGATTGATCACGGCGGGTCTATGGTAATTCATCACAGATGTAATGTTTCGTAAACTTGTCGTGCAAGACGCGCATTTATACCTGGCACCTTAGAGATCTCCTCCGTACTTGCACCCATGATTCCCGGCAATCCCCCGAAATGCGTTAACAGCGCTTTGCGTCGCTTCGGACCAATGCCAGGCACTTGTTCAAGTGGTGAGCGGTTGCGTTTGTTGGACCTGCGTTGGCGATGCCCCGTGATTGCAAAACGATGAGCCTCGTCACGAATATGCTGCAGGAGGTGTGCTTCAGGTGATGTGCCCGTTATTCGTACCTCTTCTCCATCCAGAAAAAAACGCTCAAGACCTGCTTTGCGATCCTCGCCTTTGGCGATGCCAAGGATGCAAAGATTTTCTACCCGCAGTTCCGTAAGTACCTGATGGGCCCTGCCAAGCTGACCTTTACCGCCGTCGATAATGAGAAGATCTGGCACCGCCACCTCACCTTTCTGTATCCGCCGGTATCGCCTGCGCAGAACCTGTTCCATGGCAGCATAGTCATCGCCAGGCACAATACCTTCGATATTGAAACGCCGGTAATCGGACTTTAATGGCCCATTTGTGTCAAAAACGACACAGGAGGCAACGGTTGCTTCTCCCATCGTATGACTGATATCGAAACATTCAAGACGTTGTGGCAATTCATCAAACCCTAAAGCGTCCTGCAAAGCGACAAATCGACCAAACATCGTGCGCTTGTTCGAAAGATAATTCTGCAAGCTGACCTGTACATTTTCTTTCGCCAATTTCAGCCATTGTGCCCGCTGCCCCCTTACCTGTTTTGCTATACCGACCTTACGTTTAGAAAGATCCGACAAGGCAGAAGCAAGCACGCCATCATCGTCAGAACCATGGGAGACAATAATGTCTTTCGGGATGTCGCGGCGCCGCCCCGCGAGGTAGTACTGGGACAGAAAAGCATTGAGCAATTCAGGCTCAGACACGGCCAGTTCGTTGCGCGGAAAGAAAGTTCGGTTACCCAACATACGGCCGCCACGTACAAAAACAGCTTGAATACAATCAATGCCCTGATCGGCTGCAAGTGCAAATATGTCTACATCGCCCGTGGCACCATGCACCCACTGGTTTTCCTGCACCTTGCGCAAGTGAGTGATTTGATCCCGGTAGCGCGCTGCTCGTTCAAATTCGAGTTGTTCTGACGCTTGTGTCATCTTCTGCTTAAATACTTCAAGCACATCTCGACTTTTGCCCTCAAGAAACATCACCGCAAGATCAACATCCTGTCCATAATCTTCAGGTGAAATCGCCTGCACGCACGGTGCGGTACAACGTTGGATCTGATGCTGCAAACACGGGCGGGACCTATTCTTAAAATAGCTTTCATCGCAATTTCTCAGCTGGAATACTTTTTGCAGAATGTTCAGGCTGTCACGCACGGCATAGGCAGAGGGAAATGGTCCAAAGTAACGCCCTCTTTTTGCCTTCGCACCCCTATGAAAAGAGAGGCGCGGAAATTCACCATGTCCGGTCAGGTGAATATAGGGGTAAGATTTGTCATCTCGAAGAATAATGTTGTATGGCGGTTTCATCTCCTTGATCAGGCTCTGTTCCAAAAGGAGGGCTTCGGTCTCGCTTCGCGTGACCGTGATTTCAATCTCCTCTATCCGGGCAACCATCGCCATCGTCCTCGCCTGCAGCCCACTTGCCCTGAAATAGCTCGTGACACGGCTTTTGAGGTTGCGCGCTTTGCCAATATAAAGGACCACGCCCTCAGCACCTAACATCCGATACACGCCAGGCTTCTTTGTTAGCGATTTAAGAAATTCTTCTATGTCAAAAGCAGTCTCGCTCATGGGCACACTATAACTCAGATGCCCTGTGTTCAGGTCTCGACGAAATCCTTAGCTTGAACCAATACATCCATCAACATCTCTCGGGTGAGGCGCTTGGTGTTGACGTTCAGTCTGCTGGGATGAAAAGAGGCGATATGCAGCAAGTTTTTTTCAACCTGGATTCGCGCATGTTTGAATCCTGCACCTTTCTGCCTGAGCACTTGACCTACCGCACGATAAGCAACGCCACCCAGTGAAACGATGGCCCTAGGCCGGATCGCGCCAAGCGGACAAAACGTCTCTATTTCCGAGCGTAGGTAGCGGACGCAGGTGGACACTTCCGCCGTGATGGGCGAGTTTGCAGGCGGCAGGCATTTCACAGCATTCGTTATCTGCACATTGATGAGTCGCGCATTTTCTGGCTCTGGGTCTGTTGCAAGGCCCGAGGAATGTAACGCTTCGAAAAGAAACCTGCCGCTGGCATCCCCGACAAACGCTTTTCCAGTTCGATAAGCACCATGTAGCCCCGGGGCAAGACCAACAATGAGAATACGCGCCCGGGGACTTCCCCATGAGCCCACTGGCCTCGCGTGGTAGTGCGGAAATTCACGTTGCACAACCAATCTGTGTGCCGCCAGGCGCGGACAAAGAACGCAACCCGCAAGAGATGCACTGGTTACGATGCCCATCGCTCCCTGTCATCGAGCACTGCTTTGGTTTGCGACCTTAACGGACGCCCTGCTGGTCCGAAAATCACACCGTGCTTGACCGCCAGCAGAGCTAATTCCACATCGCTGGTAATTTTTAGCTTTTCAAAAATACGATATCGGTAGCTATTGACCGTCTTTGGAGACAAGTGCAGATGTACAGAGATATCACTCACTTTTTGGCAGTTCACGACCATCATCATAATCTGCATTTCTCGATGCGACAGCGCATCGAACGGGCACTCGCTATTAGACTCGTAGGCATAGCTTGCAAGATCCTGGGCAACCTCATGGCAGACATAGCGCTTACCGCTGAAAACCCGGCGGAGCGCCAATATGAGTTCTGCCTGATCAATGTTTTTCGTCAAATACCCTTTAGCACCTGCCTTCAACATCTGCGCCGGATAGGGAGGCTCGACGCAGTTTGTAAGGGCAATAACCGCCGGCGCCGGATCGAAGCGCACAATTCGCCTTGTCGCTTCCAGCCCCCCCATCCCGGAAAGCATCAACTCCATCAGAACGATGTCCGGCTTGAGATCGCGAGCAAGATTAACAACTTCATCACCGGACGATGCTTCGCCGACAACGACGACATTGGATATGTCCTGGAAAATCCTCTCCAATGCTGTCCTGAACAATTGTTGGTCATCTGCAATCAATGCTCTAATCATCTCTTTCCCTTGTTTTGCGTATGCTGACAGAGGCGTAGAAGATAATAAGCGTAGTAGAAGGGTTCAATCCGCGCGGGACGATTTCGCCCTAACTTTCAGGACATCTCCATAAAGCGATATCTCCGTGATATCACCTTTAGCCTGTAAAAGCCTGTATTCCGGTGATCGCACGCCCGAGAATCAACGCGTGAATATCGTGTGTTCCTTCATAAGTATTCACAGTTTCCAGATTCATGACATGTCTGATCACATGAAATTCATCTGAGATGCCATTTCCGCCGTGCATATCCCGTGCGGTTCGGGCAATGTCGAGAGCCTTGCCACAATTGTTACGCTTCATAAGCGATATCACTTCCACCGGGAGGTTGCCTTCGTCAAACAACCGACCCATACGCAGACAACTCTGTAGACCTAAGGTTATCTCGGTCTGCATATCGGCGAGTTTTTTCTGCACTAATTGGGTTGCCGCCAGCGGGCGACCAAATTGCTCCCGTTCAAGGGTATACGTGCGCGCTGCATGCCAGCAAAATTCTGCAGCACCTAAAGCACCCCAGGCTATCCCATACCGCGCCCGATTCAGGCAGCCGAAAGGTCCGGCAAGTCCACGCCCTCCCGGCAGCAGGTTTTCTTCCGGCACGAAGACATCTTGCAAGACGATCTCGCCGGTGACCGATGCCCTTAAGCTCATCTTGCCTTCAATTTTCGGTGTGCTGAATCCGTCAAAACTGCGTTCGACGATGAACCCACGAATTTCACCATCGAGCTTTGCCCAAACAACGGCAAGGTCGGCAATCGGCGAATTCGTGATCCACATTTTAGCCCCATTCAAAACGTAGCCGCCCTCTACCCCCTTGGCAACCGTGACCATGCTTCCTGGATCCGACCCATGATTGGGTTCAGTCAAACCAAAACAACCTACCCATTCCCCGGTCGCAAGCTTCGGGAGATAACGTTCTCGCTGCGCTTCATCTCCGTAGGCATGGATGGGATGCATAACCAAGGATGATTGCACGCTCATGGCTGAGCGATACCCTGAATCCACACGTTCGACTTCACGTGCCATCAGTCCGTAGCAAACATAACTCACATTTGAGCACCCGTATTTTTCCGGTAACGTCGCACCCAGCATCCCCAGCGCACCAAATTCGTTCATGATCTCCCGATCAAACGTTTCGTGGCGGTTTGCCAGCAGGACTCGCGACATCAGCTTATCCTGGGCAAAACTCCGCGCGCTGTCACGTATCATCCGTTCTTCGTCATGCAGCTGATCGTCTAGAAACAGTGGGTCCTCCCAGGAAAATCCCACCCTGTCATTACTCATTTACTTCAATCCCCTTGGGTTTAGCTGGCAACGGCGGACCCTAATCCAGCTGAATTCGAACTGCAATGGCTACGATACCAGGATGCTATGATATCGACTCGTCCTCCAGAAAAAGACGGAAACTTGAGCCGGCAGGACCTGTGCGCAAGTCGATTTCCACCTCCACCTCACGAGCAAGTCGATACACAAGTTGCAGACCGATACCCTGATGATCTCCTCCCTTTTGCGTTGTTTTGGCTTCGGTTAGGCTCTCCAGGACTGATTGCGGAATTCCCTTCCCGGTGTCGCTCACCACAATTTCGAGACCCCGCACTTCGTTGCGATAGACTGAATCGAGCAAAGAGAGCGTTACTTTACCTCCTGCTTCAGTCGCTTCGGCCGCATTTTTTAAAAGATTAACGAGTATCTGAGTCAACATTTGTTTATCAGTTCTGATCAACTGATGATCAATGGTAGATGAAAATTGGAATCCGAGGTCCTGACTCTGCATGAAGCCGGTTTGCAATGTAGCCAGATCCTGCAACCAGGCAACCACATCAAACTCGGCCACACCCGCGATTGTCGGTTCACTGGCTACCCCATCCTTGGGGATATCGTTAACCTGCGCGAATATCCCAGCAGCTCGCCGTAATTCGTCAGAGATGAGCTGCAGCTGTTCTACGATTTCAGGATCTTCCCCCAGTTTTAATTCAAGGATATGCAGGTAGTTGTAGACGATGCTCAGCGGGTTATTTGCCTCATGGACCAACTCCCGTAATCGCTTAGTTTCCCGAAGACGGAAAACACTCAGACTGTCATCGTCACTTGTCGGCTGAGCGGTGTTCTGTTTTAAAGGCATGCACTTGGAAAACGTGTTCACATAGATACCGGTAGCAAGCTCGACATTTGCAGCATCACTCCCGTCAACGACGAAGACCACTGCAGGTTCACTTTGCGTCGCGGCCACCAGGGCAGCCTCGCTATCCAGAATACGCAAAAGCTGCCGATCGACCACTGCGAGTTCTTGCTGATCCTCTATCGCAATGGGTGTGCCCTGCGCTGCGGCTTGCGCAACGGCACTGCTCTTATTGGTGCGAGCGATCTTTATGTGAGCATCAGGGTAATATTCGAATGTCGTCAGATCCTCACTCTGGATCATCATCAGAGGCGCTTTTGTGAATACACTCCTGCTCACCTGCAGGTGCATTTCTGCCAAATCTAAGATTGTTTTGCACCCGTTAAAGGCATTTGCTGCAACGCTAATCTGCTGTTGTAGCCAGATCCTGTACCCCCAATCAGCTTCTGTATCGAGCGATAAGCCAATCTCGGACACCTGGGCCTCGACATGCTGGCTAACCTGGGCCACCAGGCCCTGATATACATCTGCGGAAATACCAAGTAATTGGGTCGCCAGTGGTAAATCCTGACCCACCTCAATCGCGTCCACGACCCTGAATACGCGCAATTCCAGCGATGCATCTTCCAGCAAGTCAGGTCTGGTACCACGGAACTCGTTCAGTTCAACCAACATCGGATCACCATCCAGATGCACCCCGGACAATGCCAGTAATGCACGCATGCGCAGGTTGTGCCGCTCGGCTAATGTGATATCCGGTACAAAGTGGTTATGTATAATTTCTGCACATATCGCGGATCGCAGCACAGATAACCATTGCTCTAAAGACAATCGGGCACTGGTTGCACCGGGTGAGACAGCCCATATTTGTGCCTGCGAGACACTTTTTAACTCTTCGGAGGTTAACTGGCGGAACTTTGAGCCAAGCAGGCTGATGTCGACAGGAATATCCAATATCCCTAACCACCGACCAAGGAGGTCCGCATCACTCATCACCAAACCGAGTAACGACTCCAGGTCAAAATCACCCGGGGTAACGAGATCTAGATAACGATAGACCACCGCTTCTGGGGTCACGCGCTGAAACTCCTATCGATCACAGCTGCGCTAACCATGCACAGCGCGTGAAATATCGACTAAATGACCGATTATCCATCGGGTCGCATCCGAAATTCCTTGTCGAATGCCCACGAACAGCGACCGAATTAGGGCATTTTAGACGTTCTAGCACCGTCGATCACAAGGATCTTGTAAGGTATTAGTAGATTCGCCCAGGGAAATCACGGGCGAAGAGCATTGATCTCCTCACGCGTTCGTTCCGCCTCACGACCCGCTGCACGGGCAAAATCCGTACCTTCATCAGCGTATATGATGCCACGAGAGCTGGAAATGACAAGCCCATTGCCTTTTTGGTCCAGTCCTTGGGCCATGACAGCTTCAAGATCTCCGCCCTGCGCACCGATTCCGGGCACTAAGAGCGGCATATCCCCGACAATCTGACGAATTCGACCTAATTCTTGAGGATAAGTCGCACCTGCTACCAGCATCATTTGGCCAAGGTGATTCCACTCAACCGCCCGAGCAGCAATGCGCTCAAATACGGGCGGTGAGCCTATACTTTGCAGCCAATCACTGTCCGCGTTAGAAGTGCGACAAAGCAGGGTAACCCCCCGCTCCTCGTACTCAAGATACGGTCGAATGCTCTCTTCACCCAAAAATGGGCTTACAGTGACCGTGTCTGCGCCATAGCGCCCATACGCTTCCCTGGCGTAAAAGGCTGCTGTGCTGCCTACATCACCACGTTTAGCATCAAGAATGACGACATGGGCCTGATGATGGGTGTGTATATATTCAATCAGTAACGCAAGCTCGGTCTCTCGACCAGCAGCCGCGAAGTGAGCAGCCTGGGGCTTGAAAGCACAGCTATATGGCGCTGTGCTATCAACAATCGATCGACAAAATTCAAAATAAGGGCGTTCACCCTGTATATGAGCCGGGATCCTGTCTGGATCCGGGTCCAGACCGACGCAGAGAAGCGAGCCGGAGTTTGCCCAGGCCGCCTGCAACTTCTTATAAAACAATCCCACTCCAATATCCTAAATTGTGACGGCTAGTTTAGTTCAAACGTCTCAAGTGTCCTATTGTGTCAACTTACGTCAGAATTTAGCTACCTTAGGCTTGGAATGCTTATATGAAGAGTCCTTGATCTATAAGATTACTGGTAGTTTCGGTCCTGGCATAATTTTCGCTTGGCGAGCTAATACACGAGATCGCAAGCCATCGGCAAGCCGATGATAACGGGATTATGACAATGAGTGAAAATGTCATCCAGTTCAACAAAGTAAGAGGCAAGTACCTGAATCACGACGATAAGCGTCTACACCCTCGCTTAGAGAATGACGACCGGCTGTTTACACAGGTCGTACTTTCTGCAGATCAGCCTGAACTGGTCGGCCGTACGCTTGCGTGCACAGCCGTAGACATGTCCCTGGGTGGCATTCAGTTCAAAACGAGCGAACTCATGCCGGTGGGGACCCTACTCGATCTATGGGTCGATGTAGCAACAAGACCCGGCAAGTTCTTTCTGGCAGGTGAGGTGCGCTGGACTCGACCGGCTGGCGAGTCGGATGCCAATGGTAACGAACTTCACTTTGTCGGTGTTCAGCTAAAAACCGGGGCAGCCACCGACATCCAGGATTGGCGGGATTTTCACAATGCTGCCTTCGCTCATTAAATTCACTCTTAACCTCGCCCCATTTTACAGCCCAGGCATAAGCTTGCTCACCGCTACCCTACGAACAACACCTCAGTCACTGCTCACGAACATCGATTTAATTAGATTGCGATGGCGCTTACCCAGGCCAGCACCTACCCCGCGCGGATACCTAACCGCAACTTAAGCGGGTTCCCGCTCTGCTAAAACCCGCTCCACCGTTTCTACGGTTGTGACAGTCTGCGCATCCACTTCGATGTTGACCGAGGCGCCTCTTTCGAGAAACCCTAAGGTGGTTCTCTCCAGGGTTTCTGGGATGAGACTGACTTCAAACCAATGCGCGACTCTGTCCAGAGACGAAACCGTGATACTCGCACCGTCGAGCCCAATGAACCCCTTATGGAAAACAAACTTTGCCCAGGCCGGATCCATCTGCAGACGCAGAACATGATCATGGCCCGCAACTTGACGTTTCAGAATTTCAGCAATACCCGTCACGTGACCTGAGATCATATGTCCGCCAATCTCATCACCTATGCGAACAGACCGCTCCATATTGACCTTATCACCAGACTTCAGCTGCCCCAGATTGGTCGTTCTCAAGGTCTCAGGGATAACGTCGAAACTAACCAACCCATGCTCAACACCGGCAACCGTGAGACAGGTTCCATTGATCGCCACAGAAGCACCGAGTTGCAACCCAGCCTTCATCTCATCGAGATCGAATGACAAGCGCACCAATTCACCGTCCTCAGTGCGCGCCTGAACAGCAATCAGACCCTGTACGATCCCAGCGAACATACATTTCTCCTGGTAACAAGCACAAAAAAACCGGCTGTTAGCCGGTTTTTTCAACTGGCAAAATGAAAGATTAACTCGCTGCCCGAAGCGAGGCCAGCCTTCTCTTTTCTCGGTCTATGTATGAGATCCACTGGTTGCAAATACGTTGATTTGTTTTGTCCTTTTCCTTGCGAGACTCATTGCGACATGACACAAACGAACCCCGTGCACTATTGAGCTTGTCCTGGTTAAAAAGGCACATGCCACGAACCACATACACGCTTTGGCGTCTGCTCAAACCACCTTTGTTAAGCGCACCGTTTGCAGCAACGACACATTGTTCAAACCTGTCCGCTTCTAGGTACAAATAGGAAAGACGCTCAAATATCTTGCCGTCGTCGGCGAGCTTGGCCGCATCTTCAAATACAGGAATCGCCTTATCCACTTCCTGAGCTAACTGCCATGCCTGACCAAGCGAGCGCAGGTTACGGGCGTTCGCCTCGATCGTTTCGTCTTCGATCCCCTTCTCCATCACCATCGCAGCTTTGAACGGAACCTCTTCCTGCATCAAAAGCCCCGCCAGATTCGTCAGATCGGTCGATTTTTCCAGAAATTCGGCGATATACGCGGCCTGCATGGTATGAAGTTGTTTTTTCTCGTTACCCACTGTCCCATGCACACCAGCAAGTTGTATCCAGTACTCACGCTTTGGGAATTCTTTAACCAGCACTTCCAAAATCTCCAACACGCGTGACCAGTTTTCCAGTTCATAATGCAGGAAATTAGCCAATTGCCACCAGTTTTCTTTGACTTTCGTACCACGCTCTTTGGCCACGTTAATGCCGATCTCGATTTGCTCGATGGCACTTTCGTAATCCTTCATCTGGTAATAAACCTGGCCCATAAAAATTCGTGGTTCCGGGCCCGGGTTAATAGATTTGGCAATCCAGGTTTCCATGTAGTCCAACGCGTCTTGGAAGCGGTCAATGACGAAGCTTAGCTGCGCCAGCGTGTATAAGGTCGTGGTTTCAAGTCCTTCCGGTATCTTGTCGCCCTGGCTTACAACTTGCCTGTAGTGATCAATGGCTCTTTCATAATCCTCTTTTAAAAACCAGACATACCCAAGCATGTTATGGACCTGACCAATCTCATTGCCATTAAATCGACGACTTCTGTTGAGCATTTCCTCAAGAACTTCAACGGCTGTGTTGTAGTCTTTTAAGTCGAGAGCCTCTTGTGCTAATGCTAATTTCTTATAAACCGACTCACTCATCGACGGTACACGTCGGGTTTTCTGTTTTTTTTCTTCAGCCGCGGCTGCGTCAGCAATGAATGTAGGTTGAAAACTCAATACGACTAACGCCGTCGCAAATATTCCGAGTAAACGTTTCAATTTAGACATATCCGAACTCCTAGCCGTCTTCGAGTTCAAAAGTAATGCGATTGCGCACTCCCGCAACATCAATCGCTTCGCCATTGACTACTTTAGGTTTGTATTTGAACTTGAGCGCAGCGTTGATAGCCGCCCGGTCAAAAATACCAGGTGGTTTTGCTTCTATAACGACGGGGTTTATGACTGAACCCGTCCGGGTCACGATAAACTCGAGAATCACATAACCTTCAATACCTCGCGTCTGCGCACGACGCGGATAGACCGGTGCTACTTTTACGATCGGCAGATATTCTCCATCAGAACTGAATCCACCGCCGCCAATATTCAAATTAACGTTCACCTCGACAGCACCCACTTCTACACCTGTGGATACATCGGACGATTCAAATTGGGGCTTTGGCATGTCCGGTGGCGGCTCATCCGGCGGTGGCGGTGGCTTTGGTTTGCGTTGTTTGGTCTGAATTTCTTCGTCGTCCGTCAAGCGCACCATGTCCAGTAGTTTGCCCTGTACGCCCTCATCAATCTTTGCCTCATCGTTTGAAATGACGGCCTGCATAATGAGGAAAAGCAGAAACGTGACAATAAAACCCAGTCCTACTCCGATTGCATACCTTACGATCATAAGATCACCTAATTCTTTTCAGTCGATATTGCTACTTCACGCAAGCCAGCGGCTCGAGCAGCATTTAACACAGCCATAAGCTTTTCATTGGTAGATTGTTTATCCGCCTGTATAACCAACCCACCTTTCGGATTTTCCGCGTGCAACTTTTCGATATGAGCCCTTACGGTTGCAGGATCTACACGCTTTTTATCTATCCAGATTTCTCCATTTGGACTTATCGCGATGAGCATGGCAATCGTGGGTTTCTGTTCAGCAGTGACCGCGTCAGGCCTAAGTACCTGGATACCCGACTGTTTAATAAAAGTCGCCGTCACGATGAAAAATATCAACATGATAAACACCACATCCAGCATCGGTGTAAGGTTGATGTCAGCTTCTTCGTCGCCTTGTCCTCGACGTCGCATCTGTCTACGCATAGAGGTGCTCCCGTTACCGATTAATGATCAAGAGTCAAATGATCTTCGAAAAGCTCGATTTCGAATTCCACTTTGCGCCTTAAAAATGTGCTTCCCATCAGGCCTGACAATGCAGCGATCATACCGGACATCGTTGGTATGGTTGCCATGGAAACACCGGCCGCCATAGAACGCGCGTTGCCACCTTGTGTCGCCATTGCATCGAACACGGTAATCATGCCCGTCACCGTCCCAAGCAACCCGAACAGCGGGCAAAGTGCTACGCAAGTCAGAATGATCGGAAGGGATCCTGTTATCTTGCTCGAGGCGTCGGAGATCAGTGCTTCACGAACCTGATGGGCAGTCCATGAAGTTCTCTCTGCTCGGCCTTCCCAACTTTCAGTCGCTTCACGGACAAGCGTTTTGTGCTCGGTCTGGAAAAACCAGATTCGCTCAAAAATCAGCGTCCACATAAGGAAGGTGATCATCGCAATTAGCCACAGGACATCACCCCCCATCTCTATGAAACGACTTATTGCTAGATAAGCATCGCCTAACATCCTGGCTGCTCCTTTCCGGTGCCTCTACTAACCCAGAGGCTGGCCATTCTTCTCTGCATGTTCTGCAATGATCCCTGCACTCTGTTCTTCAATCACATGAATGACTGACTTAGAGCGCGCATTGACGAGTGCGTGCAGGAGTGTGGTCGGAATGGCCACACACAATCCCAACACCGTCGTCATCAAGGCTTTAGAGATGCCGCTGGCCATCGTCTTCGGATCCCCGGCACCGAATAGCGTAATCGCCTGAAAAGTCTCGATCATGCCAATAACCGTACCCAGGAGGCCAGTAAGAGGCGCCACCACCGATATGACCTGAATCAGGGTGATGTTGCGGGTCAGTTTCGGTGTCTCTCCAAGAATCGCCTCACCCAGTTTCAGTTCAAGCGTCTCGACATCTACATCCGTGTTTTCATCGTATACCTTCAGTACACGTCCTAAAGGATTGTCATCACTGGCTGTCGGATTCTTACGCTGTGCGTTGACCTTCACGCCGACCAAAAACAGAGTGATCAGACGCTCTAAAGCAAGCAGTACGCCAAGGAAACCACCCATAATAATGATGGCACCCACCATACCACCCTGCCCATCACAGAACGGTAGTCCGCACTCTCCAATGGCACCAATAGAACCAACCTGTTCTTCCAGAGTGGCAGCCTGAATCAGCAGTGCCAGCAGCGACCCACGAAGCGGGTCGATCGAAAATTCAGTGATCTCACCAGGCGCCGCTGCCATGACACCTTCTGCAGTATCGACGTGTCTGCCGGTGGGCTGACGCGCAAGCTCAATAATGGCTTGCGTATCCGGATCCCACTGCAGGTACTCTCCTTCACCAAGCAGAGCATAAGAGCCTATGCGCACGATATCCGTATTAACCTTTTCACCGGACAACTTAGTGATGGTTCCTTGAAAACGAGAAACCTTACCCGACTCGGTCATCTCTCGTTGCAGTTCAAACCAAAGCTCTTCCATTTCGTCGATGGTTGCGAGTTTAGAAGCGGTCCCCATGGACTTGGCCAGTTCCCCTAACCATTCACCGCGATCGGGGTACTGTGAAGAAATTATAGACGCTTCGAAAAGGCCGCGCGTATCGCCGGCAACTTGCTGCAGCACACCAAACAGCTCACGGAGTGAGCCAAGTCGCTTATCCAGCTGTTCGGTCATGTCGCCAATGCGAATCTCGTTTTCTTCAAATTGAGTTTCGAGTCTGTCAGAGCGTCGCTCTTCACGGCGCCGTTCAGCTTTCGCATCACTTAAAAGTTTCGCTTGTTGCGCCTTGTCATTTGCAAAGCGCTCTTCGCGTTCTCGATGCAGACGGGATTCAACAACACGACGATCTTTGACATTGTCGAGCAGTTCATCGAGAGAGTTCGCTTCGATTACTTCAAGATCGGTTATACCAGCCTCACCCGCCTCCTGCGCATAGCCGGACCCAAGCCATAAAGATAACGCAGATGCGAGTGCCAAAATTGTCAGTGTACGGTTTTTCATTGTGCTGCCTCCGCACCGTGGACAGGAATGCTAAACATATCCTGAGTCGCTTGTTGTCTTGCCATTCGAATGCCCTGTCGTAAAGAAGCTTGATACTCATCGCCAACAGCTTCATAGGCGCCTGTATTCTTGTTGTACATACCCGTCTCTGAGCCATCCGGCGTTTGATAGACAAGGGTAACGCGACCAATTTTGAGAATGTCGACCTTACGTTCAGTACCCGCAATCTCGATCGTATCGCCATAGGTCTCCATGGTGCGTCCGTACTCATTTTCGATCTGATAGGCACGCAAGACCTGGGAGAATTTTTCCGACACCGCGACATCCGCCCGATCCATCATTTCTCGGAGCCGATCTACACGCGCAGTCCGTTCCTTTAATAGAAAAGGCATATCCAGATCGACAAACTGCTCTAGACCATCAATCATACGGAGCATAAGCGGCGTGATCTGTCTCTCAATCACCGTCACCTTGTCGATGGAGGCAGACAGATCTGCCATCTCTCTCTCCTGATTGGCAATCTGCTTCTCAAGCTGACGATTGTAGATCCGTAAACCCTCGATTTCTTTGAGTACCGTTTTGTACTCGCTGAGTAACTTTCGCGTCTCTTCAGTGAGGGCGTCTATCTTCGACTGAGATCGCAAGGCTCCCTGGTTCATCTGCTCCGCGACCTGGTATATGTCATTGAGCGTAGTCGCGCTAGCGTTTTGCATGAAGAGCAGCATGGCAAGCGCAACAACACTTAACCCGGCCCTCCTCGAAACCTCCATTGTCGTCATGATCACATTCTTCCTCTTTGCCAGCCGGCTTTTCGGCTTGTGCGTATTTATTTTCATTACAACATCCTACTGGAAAGACTCTTTCCTATTGACCCCTAGAAACAAAACACATTCCCTTCCAAGCTATGGGGTAAAGCATAGCCATCAGTCCCTTAAGAACTGAAATTTGCACGGCCTGTGTTTTGTTTTGTCCCATTCACTGGGCGAGAATCCTATCTATCTATTTGAAAGTCTATCTATTTGAAAGCCCGTCTTAAGTTATTTTTAGACAGTTTTCACATAGTACATCCTAAACCTTCACCTCTCGACTTAAAGGACCTCACGGGGAATATATATTCGCCCGCCCCATTTCCGATGCCGAAGGATCACGAAACCCCCATAAGAAGTCAAGCACGGCCGTGCCTAAATATGAGGCGTATTTCATCTTCTTAGCCCGACGCCAAATCACCAAGGTGCTCAGCAAAATGCGCCAATGTTCGTGACTTCGCCAGCCCCGCAGCATCCTCATCGTAGCTTGCACGGTGGTCGCAATTGAATCCATGATCAGCTGCGTAAACGTAGACAGGCACGTCAGGCTGGGCTGCTTTAACCGTCTCAACGTCACTCATTGGGATGTGCGCATCGAGTTCGCCAAAATGCATAATCGTAGGACACTGGGCCGAATTATCCATCTGCCCGGCCACCCCGCCACCGTAGTACGAAGCAGCGGCGGCCACCCCTTCGAGATTACACGCGCTAAGCCAGGCCAAAAGTCCGCCAAAACAATAACCCACCACACCCACCTTGCCATGGCCGCTTGCGGCATTGATCGCAGTCTGCACATCGGCAAGCGCAAGCCCATGATCAAGTTGCTGGAATGCAAGTTCAATACCCCGGCCCATGTCTTCGCCTTCATAGCCAAGTTCGATGTCTCGCTCAATTCGATCAAAAATCTTAGGCGCGATCGCAAAATAACCGTCGGCTGCATAACCGTCGGTCACTTCACGGATGTGCTGATTGACACCAAAAATCTCTTGAATGACAACCACCGCCCCGTTCACTGCGCCTTCGGGTTGCGCAATGTATGCACCTAGCTGAAAATCTTCGGCCGCGGCCAATGTGATATTTGCACCCATCTCCATCCTCCTTGCAGCTGTTGTGACCCTACGACACTAATGCCCATTGCGCACAAGAGCAACCTGCGCGCAGCGCTTATACAGAATCAAAAAGATTGTCATATGCTCATCATCGACAGGTCGCAATATGCCCATACCAAATATAGATGCCGAAAACCAATCCCATCATTGAGGGCGATGCAAATGCTTGCGCGTTGCTCAGCTTGACTTTATCCCAATCGGGCCAGACAGAAAGTACCAATCTGATACAATTGATCGTTTGCACATTCAGGATTAAGCAATGCCTCTGGAAGCCATCCTTTGGGACTTTGGCGGAGTTTTAACGACCAGCCCATTCGAAGCATTTAACAGACTCGAAGACAGCAGAGGGATTCCCCGGGATTTTATAAGAACACTCAATGCAACCAATCCCGATACCAATGCATGGGCGCAGTTTGAATCGAGCACCGTCAGTCTCGATGAATTCGATATATTGTTCGCTCAGGAATCACTTGCACAAGGGCACGAAATTCGAGGCAAAGAAGTCGTCTCAAGACTGAGCGGTGATTTGCGGCCGCGCATGGTCCAGGTGCTGAAAACATTAAAACAACACCTTAAAGTTGCGTGTATCACGAACAATGTTAAAGCAGGTCAAGGTCCAGGTATGAGCAGAGACCTCACACGAGCGAAAGCTGTAAATGAGGTAATGGATCTGTTTGATCTGGTTGTAGAGTCGAGTGTCGAAGGCATCAGAAAACCAAACCCTGCAATCTATGAACTCACCTGTACAAGACTTAACGTCGAGCCGTCTAACGCCCTTTTTCTGGACGATCTCGGCATTAATCTCAAACCAGCAAGAAAGATGGGTATGCAGACCATCAAAGTGCTAAACGAAGATCAGGCGATTCGAGAGCTCGCAGAGCTAACCGGTTATGACCTGCCTTAGGCACCGTCACCCGCAACCACTTTAAGGGGCCCTTGCTTGCGGATGAGTGCTGTGACCTCACCGCGCTCAGGGATTGAGGGTGCCGCGCCCTCCCGCGTCACAGCCAAAGCACCTGCAGCCGAGGCAAACTCAAGCGCAGCCTCCAATCCTTCTCCGGCAACCAGTTGCGCCAGGAAATATCCAACGAAAGCATCGCCTGCAGCCGTTTCATCCACGGCCTGGACATTGTATGCGCTGAGTTGACCGTATTGATGAGTATGAACGTCCTGAAACTGCAGGCCCTGCTCGCCCAGCGTCAGCACAACAGCCGTATCGGGATATCGAGCACGAAGTTGCGCAAATGCTTCCTCAATGTCTGTACATCCACTCAACATCTGTGCTTCGGCCTCATTGACAATCAGTAAGGTGGCGAGTTCCAAAGGCAGCGTTCTGACTGACACATCAGCCGGTGCAAGATTGATTGCGATGTTGATGCCTGCCTCAGAAGCGGCACACAAAATTTCATCGACTGCATTGGTTTCATTCTGCAACAGCAACCAGTCACCCTGGATCATTCGTGAAAGGGCGGGTTCCCAAATATCCCGAGGCAGATGTCGGTTGGCACCTCCGTGAATAACTATCGCATTCTGGCCCGTAGGATCTACTTGTATAAAGGCGTGTCCGGATGCGACTTCTGAGCGGTGAATATCTTTTGTTTGTACACCATGTGCTTCAAGGCATTCAACAAGCATATCCCCATCAGGACCAACTGCGCCGATATGGATGACCTCGCATCCGGCCTTTGTTGCCGCAATGGACTGATTTAGCCCCTTACCACCGGGAAAAACCTGGCGGTTACTGCTGTCTAGGGTTTCGCCAGCGCGAACCAGAGAGGGTACGCTGTATACAAAATCGGTACACGCCGAGCCTATATTAAAAAGTCTAGACACTCAGCTCCAATCCAGACTAGGCCGGATGTGCCAGTTCCTTTGCAGCATCCTGTACCGCCCGAATGATCTTATCGTAACCAGTACAACGACACAGATTACCCGCCAACCAGTAGCGAATAGTTGTCTCGTCCGGATCCGGATTTTTTTCCAGCAGCGCTTTGGCAGCAACAATTAACCCGGGCGTGCAGATTCCACATTGCAAGGCCGCATGCTCCAGAAATTTCTGTTGCAGCGGATGCAGTTCTTCACCTGCTATACCTTCGATTGTCTCAACGTCTTTGCCTTCAGCCTCGGCACCAAGCATGAGACAAGAACAAACCAAGCGCCCGTCGACGATAATCGAACACGCTCCGCAGTCGCCAGTTGCACAGCCTTCCTTTGTTCCTGTCAGACCAAGTTCTTCGCGCAGGACATCCAGCAGCGACTGATTGGCATCGCAAAGAAATTCCTGGCTCTGTCCGTTGATCCTGGTTTCAACTTGTATTCTCGCCACAATTAATCCCCCATAGCCCGTGATTTTGCAATTGCTGCCGCTCGCCGGCAGAGCACCGCAATAACCTTGCGTCGGTAATCAGCCGTCCCCCGTTTATCCGATATCGGCGAAGACGCCTCTGTACAGGCGGCTCCCGAAGCTTGCAGTGCCGCTTCATCAAGTTGAGTACCAATGAGTGCATCGGCAGCAGACGGCACCAGCAGCACTGTGGGCGCAACTGCACCTATAGCTACGCGGGCCGCACTGCAGACCCCATCCGACTCAATGGTGACACTCACACCGCACCCAGCAACGGCGATGTCCATTTCAGTTCGGGGTATAAATCGCAAATAAGCATCTCGCGTGTTGTTCGCTGGCGTGGGAACCTTTACCCCCAACAAGAACTCGCCTTCACCGAGCGCATTCGTTCCCACACCTGTCACAAATTCTTCAACGGCGAGTGTGCGTCCACCTTCCGCGTTGGCAATATCACATACTGCACCTACTGCGATGAGGGCGGGAATCGTGTCGCCGGCGGGGGATGCGTTACAGAGGTTGCCACCTATTGTCGCCCGGCCTTGCACTTGCGTGCTACCAATCAGATCAGAAGCTTCGAGCAGTCCAGGCAAAACCGCCTTTAACGCTTCATTTTCAAATAGCAATGCACTGGGTATGGCGGCACCGATATAGACCTCATCTTCACCGACATCCAATCGGTTCGTCTCAACAACTTTCTTGATATCCACAATCGTTCGGGGTGAGTTATCGACCGAACGCATCTGCACCAGCAAGTCCGTGCCACCTGCAATAATTTGAGCCCGATCGCCCCTGCTGGCATGATCATTAAGCACAGTCACCACATCGGCCACCGTCTGTGGTGCCACGTAGGCATATGCCCCCATGTTACCTCCCTTTGATATAAAACGTTTTCTTCGGAGCCAAAGGCGGCGAATCTAACACGATCAGCGATTATCGAAAAGCACTCGCACCTTATCGTAGCTTAACAAAACGCTTAGAATTGCCACTGGATCACCCTACGATGAACCTTTGCCCAGGAGTCTGCAACCCACATGGAACAATCTCTCGCCGAACACCTTGAGCATATCAGCCAGCTTTGGCATCGCGGCCTGGAACACGCCGGTTTCGACGCAGTCTGGCTCGCTGCGGGCAGCGAATCGATGCATTTTCAAGATGACCACGGACCTGCATTCAAAGCCAATCCATACTTCACACAATGGGTTGATCCCGCTTTCGCTCATGCGGGTGCACATCTTTTTTTAAGCCCAGGAGAGAAGCCACAGCTCTTTCTCCTTAAGCCAACGGACTATTGGCATGCGACAACACCCATTCCGGAGTATTTGCAAAGCGTTGTCGACATAAACGTCTTTTCATCATCGCAATCCCTGTTACAGGCCTGCGGTGCAAAGAGCAGAGTGCAAAACCGTTACGCCTACATCGGACAAGATCAAGGAAATGAGAATCTGGGCGTACCGAACGATCCTCGCTTGCTCGATTTCATGGCCTTCCATCGAGGTGTTAAAACCAACTATGAATTGGAAAATATGCGCAACGCCAGTGAAATTGGTGTGCACGGTCACATCGCAGCCGCAGAGGAATTTCGCAGGCACGGATCTGAATTCGATATACACATGGCCTATCTCAGCGCGTCCGGGCAGACGGAAAACCAACTACCCTATGCAAACATCGTCGCGCTCAATGAGCACGGCGCTACATTGCACTATCAGAGGCAGGACCGTGATGCTGCAAAGGAACCACGAAGCCTTCTCATAGATGCAGGTGGCAACTACCGGGGATATGCCAGCGACATTACCCGGACGTACTGCGCCAGCGGACCACACCATGAAGAGTTCAGATCTTTACTGGGCCTTATGCAAGACCACCAGGACACCATCATCGAAGAGGTCCGATCTGGAATATCTTATGCGTACCTGCATCGATTTATGCACGAACAACTCGCACAGGTACTCTTTGATGCATCGCTGATCCATTGCAGTGCGCAGGAAGCGTTCGCTCTAGGCGTGACTGAGAAATTCTGTCCTCATGGCCTAGGACACCTGCTAGGGATCCAGGTTCACGATGTCGGGGGACACCTTGCGGATGAGCAAGGTCGTACTGAGCCACCCCCGGATAACTATCCAAGTCTGCGCACAACTCGAACCATCGAGCCTGACCAGGTCTTCACGATTGAGCCTGGCCTGTATTTCATCAACTCCCTCCTTGAGGCGCTGGCAGAACAGCACGCGCCAATCAATTGGGATATCGTCAATCGTCTTCGCGATTATGGTGGTATACGCATCGAGGACAATGTGCGCGTACTTGAGCATGGTGTTGAGAATCTCACCCGCGACGCATGGACGCGTATCGCAACGAGCGGAACTGATGCCCGATAATTCCGAGCGCCTAAATCCGGCACGCCTGTTCGCAAGTCCTTCCCTACTCGGTACACCGCCACAGGACCTGAAATTTTCGCCGGATGGCCGCTATATCGTTTTTCGCGCACCGGATGCCCATGACCTGCAGAAGACAAATTTACACAGGATTGACCTGCAAACCATGTCGTCGTCTGTCTGGATCGAGAGTTCTGACATTAAGCAGACCGCTGCAGATGTAACAAATTATTCTGCGGAAGAGCGTGCCGAGCGCGAACGGCGCCGCGACTTTTCTTACGGGATTACCTCCTTTAGCTGGCGCCCTGGACACCCCGAGGAACTATTTATCCCACTTGATGGACAAGGCTACCTTCTCCGCGTCGATACTCCCCACCATCCCCGACCGCTTTGCCCCGCGGACTTACGACACTCGGGCTTCACCTGGTCAACGAGTGGGCAGTATTTAAGCTATGTGCGCGATCGAGACCTGTATTTTCTTGATGTTCGTTCAGGGCTCGAGCAACGGGTGACCGACGATGCCAGCAACACGGTTCAATCCGGCTTACCTGATTTCCTGGCCGCTGAGGAAATGCATCGATTTCAAGGACATTGGTGGAGCAGATGTGATCGCGAGATTTACTTCACGCGTACGGATGAATCGACCGTGGCTGAGCGCTTTCGTCTGGAAGTGGACGCAGCCGGCAGCAAAACGGTCCCACAGCGCTATCCTTTTGCGGGGCAAGCAAATCCCGAAGTTGAGCTTTGGGTTTATAACCTCAACAACGGGGATAAACGACAGTTATGGTCGTCGGCAATGGCAGATGAGTATCTGGCAAGATGCGTTCCGTATGCAAATGGGGCTCTGCTTCTCACCCAGGATCGCCAACAACACCAGCTGGCATATCGTCGATGCCCCATAGGGGGGCTTCCCGAAGAGGTGCCTGTGTATGTAGAACGCGCCACCTCCTGGGTCAATCTAACAAATGATTTAAAACCCCTGGACAATGGTTTTATCACGACCGATGAGATGAATGGAACTCGTCAAATCATCATCCTCGATGACATCGGAGAGGGGGTCGCCCGGTACGATGGCATTCAACACATAAACCGCGTGATCAAAGCCACCACCGATACAATCTGGGCATGTGGATGGTCGCAGTCTCCTACAGACAACCATCTTTTCTGTATCAATCGCGCAACAGGTGCGACAGATCAATTGACTCAGGTACCGGGCTGGCATGAAGTCGCACTCAATGAGACCGGTGACACCTTTGTCGATCGATACAGCAGTTCCCAGGAGCCATTGACCATCGAGGTAGTGAGCCAGGGTCGTCATCAAACCCTATATTCCCAACGTAATGACGCGTTACATCCCTATCGGCCATACCTTGGACAACATGTAGAGGGCAAGACAGGCTCCATCGTTGCTGCTGATGGGTCTGACCTTTGGTACAGAATCACACCACCGATCGACACTTCTTCCGGTCATTGCCCTACCATTGTTTACGTTTATGGGGGTCCGGGTGTTCAGAAAGTACGCAACGAGTGGAATCCACTCACTAATCAACTCTTCGCACACCAGGGATTTGCAGTGGTTGAGTTGGACAACCGAGGATCAGCAAATCGAGGGCGTGCCTTCGAAGCGCCCCTGTATCACAACATGGGGCGGGTCGAAATAGAGGATCAGCTAAGAGTCTTTGATGCACTGGCAGGATGTAACTGGGCGGACCTGACTCGAGTAGGTGTTTTCGGTCATAGTTATGGTGGATACATGGCACTCATGCTTTTGTGTCAGGCACCTGACTCATTTGCCGCTGGCGCCGCTGTGGCACCCGTATGTGATTGGCGCCTATACGATACGCATTACACCGAACGTTATATGGGTATGCCGACAGACAACCCCGAAGCCTATCAACACGCCAATGTGCTTACTCACCTTCACGCACTGACTGCTCCCCTGCTGCTGATGCATGGCATGGCAGACGACAATGTCCTGTTCGATAACAGCACCATGATCATGGCCGAATTACAACGCCTGAATAAACAATTCGAACTCATGACATACCCGGGAGCCAAACACTCTATGCAGGAGCCGCATGTGTCGGTGCACCGCTTCGACCTGATACTCGATTTCTTCAGACGAACACTTTAATTAACCCGGTACCGCACGGCGAAAAAGGTCAAAGAAATTTTTCCGTGTATTGCCGGCCAACTCATCGAGCGACTCCTGGCGCAGTTCGGCTAAAAACCGTGCAGTATCGGCGAGGTAAGCTGGCTCATTCTGCTTCCCTCTGTTGGGAACAGGCGCCAACCAAGGCGCATCCGTTTCAATGAGAAGCCTCTCCGTGGGGATTTTCTGCGCCACTTCACGCAATTCACCCGCCGTTTTGAACGTCACGATCCCCGACAAAGAGATGTAATACCCCATCTCAAGCGCCGTGTTCGCCATCTCCCAGGATTCAGTAAAACAATGCAATACACCCACCACCCCCGGATACGACTTCATGATGGCCAAGGTGTCCTCTATAGCATCACGCGTGTGGATGACTACGGGCAAACCGCGCTCGTCTGCTAAGCCCATTTGATAGCTGAAGCCTGCCCGTTGCTTTGCCCTGGCCGCTGAGCTTTCAACGTGGAAATAGTCAAGACCGGTCTCACCCACCGCCACAACCTTCGGATCGTCAAGATGCTCGCGGACCCACGTCGGCCGGCCCGTTGTGTTCCCTGGATGCTCTCCTGCCGTGGCCCAAACATGCGCATAATTTCGTGTACATTGAAGAACTTCAGAAAATCGTTCTTCTTCGACGCCTATGCACAGGATCGTCTCTACATCTCTCTCACGCGCGCGAGCGATCGCATCAGATGGACAATCCAGGTAATTGAGATGGCAGTGCGAATCTACAAACACGATTTACATCGTGTGCGTATAGCGGTCCGATTGTAGAGCGCCCGCAAGGTAGGTCTCTATCCTGCTGCGTGCGATGTCATCGTGGTCATTAAACTGTACACCAATACCTGCCGCACGATTGCCTTGCGCTCCCTTGGGCGTGATCCAGACAACCTTTCCGGCTACGGGTATTTTTTCGGCCTCTTCCATGAGATTGAGAAGCATGAATACCTCGTCACCAAGTTCATAGTCTTTCTTCGTGGGAATGAACAAGCCACCGTTTTTCACAAACGGCATGTACGCGGCATAAAGAACAGCTTTATCTTTGATTGCCAAAGACAAAATACCATTGCGAACCGCTCTCTTTCCATCAGTGGCAGACATACGAAACGACACTCAGTTCAACAGATCTAATGGTCCTAGGCCAACGTTTACCTGTCAATGCATAAAATATGACGGAGTTCACACCTTGACGCTTGTCTCTCCGAGCTTTTTCCAGCGTGAAATAAGGCTTTCTAAGAGAAGATTTTCATTTGCCGCATTACTGACCGCAAGTTGTCGTCGCACGTCTAACACAGCTTCTGCAAAATCCTGCAGGCTCTGTGCACTGGCGTGCTCCTGCTCGTCTATCTTTCGCGCGGTACGGTCGATAATTGAGCGATACCAACAGGCCAACAGCGCCACCAGACTGACCCCTGAATCTTTTAGGGCAGGTAGGTGACCTTTTTCGATTTCGCTCAGCATTGCAAATAGCCCATCGTCCGTACCTGTATAAGCAAGTGGTGCATAGCCAAGCCATGCAAACTTGAGGTTGTCCACTTTCAGGCCTTCTCCTTGCAACCACGACAAAGCCATTTTTCGATCAGGCCTTACCTCAAAACGCTGACAACGACTCTTGATCGTGGGCAACAATTGACCCCATGACTCCGTCGCGAGAATAAGATGCGTGTTAGGTGGTGGTTCTTCTAACATTTTTAACAGCGCATTTGCCGCGTTCGGATTCAGGCGTTCCGCCTCAAGGATTGCAACGACTTTTCTCGGCGCAGACTGGACCGTTTGTACGGCAAAATCGTTCACCTTCCTGATTTGATCTACTTTGATGACAGACCCTTCCGGTTCGATCCAACGTACATCCTGATGGGCAAGTTCCGAAGGATCGATGGCAGGGTCGAGATCAGTGAGCCGTTGCACAACACGAGCGGTGAGAGGAACCAGACCCCAACCCGCAGGACATATAAGCGCGAATGCCGTCGGCAGCCTACTGGCACGCAATGACCCTTGAACCCTTTCAAGAACATCTGCATGCCAGGGTAAGACGGCTGGTACGCTCACTGCCCTTCACTCGATAACGATCTTATATACGCTTCAATGGTGGAGCGTACCTGCCTGCCTACGTCAGCAAGATTTTGAGATGCATCGATAATGCGAATCCTTGAATGCCTGGAGGCCAGTTCAAGGTAACCTTGTCGAACCGCCTCAAAAAAGGCCTGCCGCTCCCTTTCCAGCCGATCCAGCTCTCGATCTGCAATCCTCGCTGCACCGACTTCCGGTGCCAGGTCTAGATACAGCGTGATGTCCGGTTCGAGGCTTCCCTGAACCCAGAGTCTAAGGCTATCAATCCATTCCAGAGGCAAACCTCGCCCGCTTCCCTGATAAGCATAGGTTGCATCCGTAAACCTGTCACAAACAACCCATTGGCCGCTTGTGATTCTAGGTTGAATCACATTGACCACATGCTGCCTTCTGGCAGCGAAAATGAGTAATAATTCAGTCAGGTGATCGAACCTTTCCTCTCGCGGTTTCAATAAGAGCGCTCGAATTTCTTCAGCAAATGCCGTGCCTCCAGGTTCTCGGGTACAGTGATAATCAATACCGTCAGCGTCCAGCGCTGAGCACAAGACTGAAATATTGGTCGATTTTCCTGCACCTTCAGACCCTTCAACTGTAATGAAGCGTCCCGGTTGTTCTGCTAGCTGCGCCATGCTTTGAGTCTACCCGTCAACTTATCCCGGTCCATTCTCATTTGTGTCAACCCCGCCTATTTTGCGTTTATCTGATAGCGTCTCACAGCCGAATTGTGTTCATTGAGCGTTCGTGAAAAATGGCTCGTCCCATCACCTCGCGCCACAAAATACAGAAATTCTGTGTCTGCAGGATGTGCAGCAGCCTTAAGGGCCGCGATAGACGGCAACGCGATAGGCGAAGGCGGCAAGCCGCGAACCTGGTAGGTATTGTAGGGTGATTGTGTGTCCAGGTCTTCGCGCGTCAGATTGCCATCGAAGTGTGCACCCAGCGCATAGATTACAGTTGGATCTGTCTGCAGGCGCATGTTGATGGAGAGCCGTTTGTGGAATACCTGGCTTATTCGAGCACGATCCTCGACCATGCCGGTCTCCTTCTCTATGAGCGATGCAAGCGTGAGCAACGCTTCTTTATCCTTCAGCAACAAACCTTCACGACGCATGTTCCATTCTCGAGTCAGCGCCGCACGCATTTGTCTATGCGCCCTTATGAGCACATCCGCGACCTCTTCGAAACGTTCGACCTGATAAGTCTCAGGCAGAAAAAATCCCTCGGCATATACGATGCCCAGGCCTAAGTATGCTGCCAAATTTGATTGATCAATTTTGTCAGGGAGGGGCGTGAGGTTGGCGTTTGAGTTCAACAACTTCAAAAGGCGGGCAACCGTAATTCCTTCCGGAATTTGCACGTTGTAAGTGATCACTGAACCCGTGACGAACTGATTCAATAATTCCCGGGGGGTCATACCCTGACGCAATAAATACTCACCGGCACGCAACTGCCCGGCGCGCCCTTCAAGCTCCACCAGAATTCGAAAATAACCTGGCTGGTCGATCACCTCCAATTGATGCAGCTGTTCAATCACATGCAAGCTCGAAGCGCCTGAAGGCAGGCTGTAGGTCATGTCCTTGATCAGATTAGTTGGAGAATTTTGCCAAGAGAAAAAGTGCAACCCGACGCCTGCAGCTGTTAGTGCCAGACAGGCAATAAGCAGCCAGATATTACGATGCACGGGCTATACAGTGCCGAATATCAGTGTCCCGTTTGTACCACCAAATCCGAACGAGTTACTGGCTGCGGCCGTGAGTTTGACGTCTCTGGCTTCATTCGGCACATAATCCAGATCACAATCTGCACTGGGATTGTGCAGATTGATGGTCGGAGGTACCTGCTGTTCGCACAGGGCTTTGATTGTGAATATCGCCTCGACCGAGCCTGCAGCCCCCAGGAGATGCCCAATCATTGATTTCGTGGAGCTGACCACCAGATCGGGCTGCTCACCAAAAACGCTCTTTATACCCTTCGTTTCAGCAACATCCCCAAGCGGAGTAGAAGTACCGTGTGCATTGAGATAACCGACATCCGCAGGATTGAGGCCGGCATCGGTAAGTGCTTTACGCATCGATACAGCACCACCCTGCCCCTCCTCCGCCGGGCCGGTAATGTGGAAAGCGTCCGCACTCATACCAAAGCCAAGCACCTCGCCGTAAATCCGCACCCCGCGTGCTTTCGCCCGTTCATATTCTTCCAAGACAAGCACACCCGCACCATCACCTAAGACAAAACCATCCCGTTCGTCATCCCATGGACGGCTTGCAAGCGTCGGTTCATCGTTGCGAGTAGAAAGCGCTTTCATCGAATGGAAGGCTGCCACCGTAATTGGCGATGTCGCAAACTCAGACCCACCGACGACCATGACATCTGCCTCACCATATTGGATCATTCTTGCACCGAAACCGATGTTGTGTGTACCACTCGTGCAAGCGGTGACCACCGCGATATTCGGACCGGTAAACCCATAACGTATAGACAGATTACCCGCAATCATGTTGATGACAGAGCCCGGTACAAAGAAGGGAGAGACACGTCGCGGACCACTCTTCACCAATGTAGAGTGCGTATCTTCAATCAGATTGATGCCACCGATCCCAGAACCGATGGCAATACCTATTCGGTCAGCATCATCGGGATGATCTTCTATATCCGCATCAGAAATTGCCTGAATACCTGCCGCCAAACCGAGTTGAATGAATGGGTCAATGCGTCGGGCCTCCTTGGCCGCCATATACTCAGTCACATCGAAGTCCTTCACCGAAGCGCATATCTTGACGCCAAAATCTTCGGTATCGAAGTACTCGTTGTATCCAACGCCACTCACACCAGCGAGCGCAGCTGACCAGGATGTTTCAACATTGCCACCCAGTGGCGAGACCATTCCCAAACCGGTGACAACAACCCTTCTTCTATTCATATCCACCATACAAATCCAAGATTTACGATTACGGAAGATACCCTCTTCGACGCCGAATCGCCAAATGAGTCATCTCTACCGTTATCCCATGTAATTTAAGGAAGCTAACTCGGGGTAAAATAGACGAACAAAGCCAGAACCTGAATGGTCCGGTTTGCTCAAAGTATAAACGGGTTATGCGACAGTACGACTACTGATGGGCGAGTACGTAGTTGATCGCGTCTTTTACAGTAGTGATTTTCTCGGCTTCTTCGTCAGGAATTTCAGTTTCAAATTCCTCTTCAAGCGCCATGACCAACTCGACGGTATCCAGAGAATCAGCCCCTAAGTCTTCAACAAAAGACGCGTCAGCATTGACTTCATCTTCTTTGACACCGAGTTGCTCACAAATGAGTTTTTTTATTCTTTCTTCAACACCGCTCATGCTAAAGAGATCTCCCAAAACAGTTCATGGGTGTAAGGCGAGCGCATTCTATATAGGCGGTTTCGCTAACGCAAGCAAGCAATTTACAGCCCACAGTTCGCTTCGACCATCCTGTTATTAATTTTATGCATTAGGAATTTCTCTAAGATCAACGATTGCAGGTTCTGAGCCGTGGATACTTCCACGAAACCGCCTTTTACGCCGCACCGCAGGCTAAAAAAGCTAGCCAGCAAACATTCCACCGTTGACCTGAATGGTCTGTCCTGTGATGTAGCTCGCTTGTGCAGACACCAAAAAACACACGACACCCGCAACGTCATCAGGCTCTCCCATACGACCAGCCGGGATACGTTCGAGCATGGTGGATTTTTGATCTTCCGTGAGTTCATCCGTCATATCTGTCGCTATGAAGCCTGGTGCAACAGTATTCACAGTGATGTTGCGAGACGCGACTTCAATTGCCAGTGACCGGCTAAAGCCCTCTATGGCCGCCTTACTTGCAACATAGTTGGCTTGTCCAGGATTGCCCATACGACCAACTGTAGAACCCACATTAACGATGCGTCCCCATCGTTTTCTGATCATTCCTCGAAGCACTGTTTTCGTCACCCGATAGAGGCCATTTACGTTTACATCGATCACCCGCGTCCACTCGTCTTCGCTCATGCGCAACATGAGATTGTCGTTGGTTATACCTGCGTTATTGACGAGGACGGCAGGGGCTTCTTCGCTATCAAGCGATTCCATCGCGGTCACGACCGATTCAGGACGACCAACATCCATAATCAGCCCCCGACCCTTGCCGTTGAGCGATGTGTTGATTTTCTCGGCACCTGATGCCGTGGTCGCTGTACCTATCACGAAAAGGCCTTGTTCGGCCAAAGCGTGCGCGATTGCCGCACCTATCCCTCTGGAGGCACCCGTGACCAGCGCAACCTCACTCACCAGTCGTCACCGCCGCCTCAACCCCATCGGGCGTTCCGAGGCCCTGTGTGGTCGTCCCTTTGGAAATACGGCGTATGAGCCCGGCAAGAATATTGCCAGGGCCTACTTCAACAAACCGGTCAACGCCTCGATCAAGCATCGTAGCAATGCATCGTGACCACAGAACGGGCTCAGCAATCTGTGCGAGTAAGTTCTCACGCAATTCCTGCAGACTGTTCGGAACAGTTGCGTTTACGTTCTGCACAATCGGCACATTTGGCATCTGTAGTTCAAGACCATCGAGCGCTTCGGCAAAATCATTTTTTGCCACGGCCATAAGCGGCGAATGGAAGGGGCCACTTACATCGAGCAAAACGGCACGTTTGGCGCCAGCGGATTTGCATTGCTGCGCGGCAGCCTCAACAGCTTCGGCTTCTCCGGCAATAACCACCTGCCCCGGCGCATTGAAATTTGCTGCGACAACGACCCCTTCAGTCTCGCTACAACACAGTTTGACCGCATCATCATCCAGCCCCATGACCGCTGCCATAGCACCTAGCCCTCTCGGTGTGGCTTTTTCCATCAACTCACCGCGCAAACGAACCAGCCTGACCCCCTCAGCAAAGCCAATACTACCGGCCGCACACAAGGCCGAATACTCACCCAGACTGTGCCCGGCAACAAAAGCTGGGGCATCCGCCTGAGCCTGCCAAACGTCCCATACCGCAATGCTCGAGGTTAGAAGAATCGGTTGAGTATTTTGCGTGGCTGATAAATCTTCAGCCGGACCATTTTGAACCATCGCCCACATGTCAAATCCCAAGGCTTCAGAGGCTTCCGCAAATCGTTCACCAACCGACTTATACTTTTGCGCAAGCTCAGCCAGCATCCCAACGCTCTGGGCCCCCTGGCCAGGAAAAACAGCACCAATAGTCATTCTTTGTCCGCGATAACCTGTTTACCTCGATAGTAACCATCTGCGGTTACATGGTGCCGTCTGTGCGTCTCCCCTGTCGTTTCATCGACGGAGAGCTCTGCTGTTTTAAGTGCATCATGTGATCTTCTTTTGCCACGTCTGGCTCGAGTGACCTTATTTTGCTGAACTGCCATGGTCCAACCTCCTTCTATCTATAAATCCGTTAACCACTTTTCGAAACCCGGTCGCCTACTGTTACATTGTAAACACACACTTAGAGCATCATTCCCTATCTTCGGCAGCGCCAGTGCGAAATTGAGCCTTCAAAACCTCAAGGGCTTTGAACTTTTTTCCTTCCTCATCTTCATGCTGGCCAAAAGTCCGCTGTGGTCGATTTGCACACTGTAAATCGAGGCAAACCTGAACAGGAAGACTCAGCAGCAGTTCATCTTCGACCAGTTCAGCTTCGTTCAAGATCTCGCCCACATTGATGAGATCAATTTTCGCATGGTCTGCTTTGAAGCGTTCGCTCCAGTACGCCATCTCCGCATCATCTACGACTAACAGGGCTGTAAACTTTGCCTCGAGTTCAATTGGTACCGATTCCATACACCATTGACATGCCAATGAGCACTCACTCATAACCTGAGCATCAACGCGCGGAAGACCGCCCTTGCCAGTGGAAAAGTTCAGGCGAACCTGAGTATCTCCAAGTTCCTTCGTTTCGCTGCCCAGACGCGCAAATAGATCTGCACCCAGGCAACGGTCTATCACCGCTTCCGATCGTGCCAGGTCTTTATACTTGAGGCTGCGAGATTTGGCAGTAGCCATAGGGGCCGCAATCATAGGGATGGGTAATGCCCATGTAAAGCTACACAAACCACTGAATCATAAGTAATTTATAGGCCTCGAAAGTAATCTCTGAGAAAAGCATCGACTTAATCCTCGCTTCGTCTTCCATATACCGGGCTGATACATTGCACGCATTGGGTTTTTCTTTCAAAACAGAGCACCCTGAAGTATCGGAAACTGATTATTTGGAGCGCGACCCACAATTACGTAGCATGATCCTGGCCGAGGCTAAAAGCCGTGCCGTTGCCCGGCATCATCCTGGTGATGTCGTCATTGGCAGTGACCAGGTCGGCTCAGTGGACGGGGATCTACTCGAAAAACCGGGGACACCATCGCGAGCAATCAGCCAGTTAAAGCAATGTAGCGGCAAAATCGCCACGTTCTATACAAGCGTTTGTGTTACCGCACCAACGTTTGTCGCACCATCGGTGTGCGTCACCACACAACTGCAATTCAGAGCCTTGACCGAGCACGAGATATCCCGGTATGTCGAGCACGACAATCCAGTTGATTGTGCCGGTGCATTTAAGATAGAACGCGCCGGCTTACTCCTTTTCGATAGGGTTCGATCCGACGACCCTTCAGCACTGATAGGTTTGCCTGTTATCGCGACCTTGTCACTGTTGCGAAAGGCTGGTTTTGATCCGTTGCGTACACTCAGCGCTTAACCTGATTCACCTGCTCCCAGAATTCCTGCAAATCCGGGTCAACCGGGGATTCAAGCTTAAGCAGGGAGCCTGCATAAGGCACATGTAGGCGTGAAGCATGGAGCATGAGGCGCTCGGCATCAGGCATCTTCGAGTGACCATATTTAGTGTCTCCTACGACCGGGTGGCCTTGCGCTTTGGCGTGCACCCGAATCTGATGCGTTCGACCGGTATGTAAGCGCGCCCGCAACCAGGTATAAGCACCGGAAGAATGCACGATGTTAAAGTCTGTACGCGCAGCTTTTCCTTCTGCATTAACGTTCACGCGGCGTTCACCCCAACTGGTCTGATAACGTTGCAGAGCCAGCCGGACCTCACGCGTTCGTTTCGGCCAGACGCCAACTACGATCAAATCATATATTTTCTTTACCTGCCGTTGGGCAAAAGCGTCCTGCAGTGTTTTGAGCACGCCAGGCTTACGCGCCATCAGTAAACACCCCGAAGTATCTCTGTCGAGCCTGTGTACAAGTGCCAGTCGTGGATTGCTCGTTGCCAGACGCAATTGCTCAATAACCCCGGATGACACAGAGCTACCTCCATGCACAGCAACGCCAGCCGGCTTGTTGATGGCCAGTATGTCCTTATCCTCGTATACCACGCGGGTAAGCAACAGGGTCTGTAATGTGGCGGAGGGCCGTAAATCCTGCTGCGCAGATTGCCTGACCGGTGGGATACGTATGCGGTCGCCTAAAGACAGCCGTTGACTGGGTTTTGCGCGTTTCCCGTTTACACGGACTTCACCGCTACGAATGACTTTATAGACGTGCTGGCGAGGTACGCCTTTCAGCTGGCGCAGCAGAAAGTTGTCAAGGCGCTGGCCCACGTCATGGGGGTCTATGTCAGAGTACGTAACCAAATCAGAAAATTATCTAATGTTTGAAGGAGTTATGAATCACTGTTAAGATCGAAACTGCACGATAAGAGTCACCAAGCTTGCGTAAAGATGCAAGCCACACTTAGTCGTTGCAAGCGTTCAGTTATCCTGCCTGATTTGTATGAAGGCGGCTAATTATTTAGACAAACTGACTTAATTAAACTAACTGACAACGATGTTGTTCGCTAAGTTGCTGACCAGGAATTGCTTCGCGCACCTGGTATCAATCAGAGACCAGATCGGAGTTCTCAGGACAGACAGACAAAACCAATTAATAAGGATTACAAGGCATAAGAGCGTGTATGTAAGTACCGCCAGCCAGAATCGACGTTTTGGCACACTCACCGGCTGGCATTTAAAGCTGGCGGTCTGAGTCGCCGCACGATCGCTTCAATGAAACGGATCCAATTGGCAACGTACAAAGTCCCAAAAGGAGCAGATCAATCACTGATTTCCGCCTGTTAAAGACGGAACTGACAATGCATTGATGCTGACTGACGAAGCACGTGCGATCAGTAGCAGCACAGTAAGCGAAAGAGGAAGAAGAAACGAGATTTCGTCGGTCTCTACAGGTGAGAGGCCGACACTCAAAGCTGGTTCGCCAACTTGATAAGTCTGAGCCAGTAACATGAAGCTAGCGGTATGACGCTCGCGGTTAGAGTGATATGCAACTTAACATTTAAGTGCATTATCGAATGCATATGCTCTGGCCAGCACAAAGTCATTCATTTTAAAGTGGATGCGGGTTGCCATACACAATGTGCTCCGTCGTACTCACAACAGGTGAGCTTCGGACAACCACAGGTCTTATAAAAGACCTCGGCCAGAACAAGTCTGGTCATAGGTTGGTACGTCACTTTGCAACGCTGGCTTTGTAACTAATTCTTCTTGCATCACGCATCGTTGCCGGTATTGCTAGGTAAAAACGATGAAAAGAATGTTAATTAACGCAAACCACGCGGAAGAAGTTCGGATTGCGCTCGTCGATGGACAAAAGCTTTATGACTTGGACATCGAGAACAAAGCCAGAGAGCAAAAGAAAGCAAGCATCTACAAAGCCCGAATTACTCGGGTTGAACCGAGCCTGGAGGCGGCGTTTGTCGATTTCGGATCGGAACGTCACGGGTTTTTGTCACTGAAAGAGATATCCCGAGCCTATTTCAAGAAACGCACGCATGATGGCGGGCAACGTACGCCAATACAGGAGCTGGTAGAAGAAGGCCAGGAAATAATCGTCCAGGTTGATAAGGAAGAACGCGGCACCAAAGGCGCTGCATTGACAACATTCATCAGTCTGGCCGGGCGCTATATGGTACTGATGCCTAATAATCCACGTGCTGGGGGTATCTCGCGCAGAATAGAGGGTGATGACCGTGACGAGTTGCGCGAAGCGCTCGCCCACCTCGATATCCCCAACGGCATGGGTGTCATCGTACGCACCGCCGGTGTTGGACGTAAAGCTGAAGAACTTAACTGGGATCTGGACTATTTGCTGCAACTTTGGGATGCCATTCAAAAAGCATCATCCGAGGCAGACACACCAGCACTCCTCTACCAGGAAAATAGTGCGGTGCTGCGCGCCATTAGGGATAACCTGCGCAGAGACATCGGCGAGGTTCTCATCGAAGGCGAAGAGGCGTATCTCGAGGCTTCTTCCTTCATTGCCCAGGTGATGCCTCACTATAAAGACAAAGTGAAACCCTATGCGGATGGCATTCCTCTGTTCAGCCGCTATCAAATCGAAAGCCAGATTGAGACGGCGTTTCAACACAACGTAAAACTACCTTCAGGCGGCAGCATCGTTATTGATCCAACTGAAGCATTGGTCAGCATCGACATCAACTCCGCCCGGGCAACCAAGGGCTCGGATATCGAAGAGACCGCCCTGACCACCAACCTGGAGGCAGCAGAGGAAATCGCTCGTCAGTTGCGTATCAGAGACATAGGCGGGCTTATAGTCATCGACTTCATCGACATGATGAACCAGAAAAACCAACGCTCAGTTGAAAACTGCATGCGAGATGCTCTAGAAGCCGACAGGGCGCGCGTGCAGGTCAGCCGAATTTCGAGATTTGGCCTGATGGAAATGAGTCGTCAAAGATTGCGTCCATCTTTAGAAGAAATAACCACTGAGCTATGTCCACGCTGCACCGGCCAGGGAAGAATTCGCGACACTAAGTCACTTGCCCTAGGCATCCTGCGGATGATGGAAGAAGAGGCACTCAAAGAGCGCAGTGCAGTCGTTCGAACCCAGGTGCCTTTGTCCGTCGGGGCCTACCTCTTAAATGAGAAACGTCAGGATGTAGCTGACATTGAAATGCGTACAAATGCGCACATTGTGATCATTCCAAATGCAAATCTGGCCACCCCTCACTACGTGGTCGAACGCTTGCGGGAAGATCACGTTGCTGACGAAGGTGAGATATCAAGTTTTGTTTTATCCGATCTGGCCAACGAATCAGGTGAACAGGAAATTCCCCAGGACGAACCGTTGCCAAAACCCGCTTCAGCTGCGGTACAGGCAATCCAACCTGCCGCGCCCCCACTCACTCAGGAAGAGACATCCAACAATTTCTGGAGCAAGTTGGTCAAAGGGCTCTTCTCGGACGAAGGTGAGAGCACTTCACAAGCCAAAACTACCCGGCCACCAAAGCCAAACAAGTCTCACAACAAAGACCCTAGACGCGCTAAAAGCAATACGCGAAAGAAGGCAGGTACGGCTGAAAAACACGAGGGTGATAAGTCCAAAGACAGGAATCGCAAGAACAAAAGCGCTCGTGACTCACATGCGCGCGAAGACCATCGTAAGGGTAACAAACGGGACACAACGCGAGGACGGTCGAGCGACAAAGGTGGAGATCGGGACAGTTCAAGATCAGAAAAACGGTCCGCGCCGAGAAACGAAAAACGTACCGACACTGACCACAAAAGCAGAAACAAGGATCGCCGTAGCGAAAAACAGGATAAGGATTTTGCCAAACCTGAGCCTGTTGCATCGCAAGAAGAACGCGCACCCAATGAAGCACAGCTCACATCAAGTAAACGCATGCCCAAAAGAGACCGGCGTAAGCCAAGAAACAATGACCATGACACCGAAGTCGCGGCGGCATCGAACCAGGCACAGCAAGAGAGCAACGCAGTAGAAGCTGACATCACTGCAAAAACTGACACTCTAACTGCCACATCGAGCGGTGAAGAAATCAGCAGCCCTCCGCGCAAGCCAGAGCGCGCCGCCAACGACCCGAGAAATCAAAACAAACAACAACAACCGGACCTCGAATTTACCGACAAAGCAGTCGAAGCAGCACCTACTGAGGATATCGATGTTAGCGACAATATCGAAGCAGAATCAGAATCAAATAAAGGGGAAGTTCCAGATACCTCTGCTGACACCCAGGCAGGGCAATCTGAAGTCGCGAGCTTTGCGGACACGGCCCCGGATGATTCTCAGACACAAACAATTGCAACAGAAGAACAACAACCACTTCAGTCTGAACTCGGTGGCGACCTTAGCACCCACGATGAGGCTGAGGAATCTCAACACAACAACCAAACATCAGAAGAAATAACTGACGAAACACCACCCGAAGAGAATGCACAACCACAAACTCAGCAGTCGACTCGGCCGGGCCGCGCTTATAATGATCCCCGCGAAGTACGCAAAAGACAGAGAGAGGCGGAACTGAGGGATAAGGAATCACCCCCTGCTTCGGCTCAAGACAGTACTGAAGGCTCCAGTTCCAGCGATACCTGAAACTGCCGGCGGATGTCTTCCTGAATTTCGTAGGCAAACTGAAGAATTTTCTCTGCTTCAGTTTCGCCTCGGTTCACAATAACCAGGGGTTGTTGCGGCCAGCAGCTCACTTTTTTCGAACCGCGCGACTTCCAACCCGCTTTGTCAATAAGTTCCGCAGCGGAAAGCTTAACCTGCCCGCCGTAGGCATAGGTCTGCAGATCACCTAATTGCGAACGTAGTTGATTCGCAGTTTCCACGCTGACGATCGGATTTACAAAAAAACTGCCCGCGTTAGGCTCCTGTAGAGGATCTGGTAATTTCTCCCGGCGAATCGCCATGACAGCATTAACAAGATCTGCCGCCTTAAATTGAGCAACGCCAAGTTGCTCTAAGGCCGACCTAACCCCGGGATAATCCAACACAGGACGGAATTCCGTGCAGAGTTTCAAATGCAGATGCGTAACGACAAGCTCTGTTCTACGCTTAAATACGCTGTCTCGATAGGAGAATTCACATTCATCTCGGGTGAGCCTGTGATGACTGCCCTCCCCATCTATCACGTCAACTGCCTGGACATAGTCTGCAAGTTCGACGCCGTACGCACCGATATTCTGAATGGGTGCAGCGCCCACCCGCCCGGGAATCAACGCCAGATTTTCCAAACCATGTAAGCCTCGCGCCAGGCAAAAAAGAACAAGGGCATGCCACGACTCACCTGCAGCGACCTCAACGAGTACAGCGTCTCCGCTGGCCTTTCTGGTATATATGCCTGGAATCCGCATAACACCGATACAGGCACGTGTCTGGTTGGCAGGCACGATGTTCGACCCATCACCGATCACAATGAACGGAAGGTCGTTTTCGTGCGCCTGAAGTCGCAATCTGGAGAGTTGATCGACCGTCCGGATAACCCCACCGATCGTTGCCTGAGCTTGCACACCCAGCGTGTTTGGCACCGGGAAAGTCAATGCCTCATACCCGGATTTATGCGCCTGAACGTTAAATTGATGCGTTCTCCGTTTTGACTCGCACGCCTGGGTAATTGATGCCTGTATCGTCCGTCGAACATCAACAGCGAGCCATCTCCTAATTCATAAGACACAGTTTCATCAGCGTCCTGCCTGATTTTAAATGTGCGTTTTGCACCCACACTCAAAGAAGCGATCTGCGGTTCAGCGCCAGGTTCCGCATCCGTGTGCCAGCCCATATAGTCAGTCCCTGAGCGATATCTGTTCAGAATGACGAAGTTAAAATTCATCCCGGCCATTGCACAAAGATTGTCACGCACAGCGCACAATTCTGCAGGCCACCCAAAACCGGCATGATCTATCCCTGTGTAACGGTAGACGACACCAGGGTCCCCAAACCATGCGCTCTGCCTGGGGACATCTATACTGCGCCCAAAGATTGAGAACGCTTCTGTTACCCAATGGATGCGATCTGAATTCCGAAGCCATACAGAGAGTACCTGTGCATCCTGTGAACTCAGATAATCAGGGATAAAGGACTGGATTAACGCCATGACTATTGATGGTTAAAAATCGCCTCGACACGACGCAGATCTTCTTCCGTGTCAACGCCACCAGGAACCGGCTCGGTTGATTCAATCACCTGTATTTCTCGCCCTGCATCAAGCCAACGTAACTGCTCTAGCATTTCAAGCTGCTCAATTTTGGCAGGCAATAACTGGGTAAATTCCTTAAGTGCCTTTACTCTAAACGCGTAAATTCCTACATGACGGTACGCCGCCTCGAGCTTGTGCGAGGATTTTTCAGCTTCCCGAGCAAATGGTATAGGCGACCTGGAAAAATACAGCGCTTTACCAAGCCCGTTTATAACCACCTTAACGATATTCGGGTTTTCAAAATCCTCCAGAACCTCAATTTTTTCGGCGATCGTCGCAAGGTCGTGACCTTGTTGCATCTGCTCAATGAGCCTGGCAATTAAACCGGCAGGAACCAGCGGTTCATCTCCCTGAACATTAACGACAACATCTGTATCCACCCAACCGCGGGAAGATGCTACTTCCATCACGCGATCCGACCCGGATGGATGATCCGGCTCTGTCATTTGTGCATCGTAACCTGCCGCCACAACCGCGTCGTATACCTCGTGACTGTCGACCGCTGCCACTTTTGTGTCGCACAAGATGGGTGCAATACGATCCATCACGCGAACAATCATGGGTACTCCAGCAATAAGAACGAGCGGTTTGCGCGGTAGGCGCGTTGAGCCCAACCTGGCTGGAACGACGATGTGAGTGCCCATACTTGCTCCTACACTGAAAGATCAGTCACCGGTCGAATTGCAAGTTTATCGAGCATTGCTTCAAGCCGCGCCAAAGCACCTTCAGGAAGTTCCACACTGACACGCAAAAACCATACATTCGGAAACTGTTTCTCCAGATTTTTCAGTTTTGCCGCATCTTTTTCCGTACAAACAACGGGCAGATCATCTGTAAAAACCACCTCCTCACCTTTATACACATGATGATCCCGATGCACGTGTTGGATCACATTTATTTGTAGATGGGCTAGGGAATCAAAAAATCGACTCGGATTGCCAATGCCGCAGACACCGTGTACAGCATCATGCAGTTCAGAAAATTCTTCAGGAGAAAGCCATTCATTCGTCGTCACGTTGATAAAACCATCAGCGCGCATCTTCATGACAGACTCATCTTCAACCAGGTGGCTGAGTTCGCCGTTCGCGATCACCCAATCAACGGATTCAAGCCGATTCACCGGCTCCCGTAACGGACCTGCAGGCAACAGTTTTCCATTGCCTATACCGCGCGCGCCGTCTACGACGGCAATCTCGAGGTCCCGCGCCATCGCATAGTGCTGTAATCCATCATCCGATACTGCGATATCGCAGACTTGCGTTTCAAGCATACGAAGACCCTTTACCCGGTCGGCACACATGACGACCGGGCAGTTCAATCGATCGCGTAACTGCACACCTTCGTCTGAATAACGTTCTGCATCTGCATCGCTGGGAATTAGCGTACCCGTTTTGCTGAATTTCCCCCTGTATCCACGCATAACAATACCCGGAGAAAAACCGAGCTCACGCAGATTCTCGACCAGCCAGGCAACCACAGGCGTTTTGCCCGTCCCGCCTACGGTTACATTGCCCACGACGATGACTGGCAAGCGAGTTCGCTCAGGGGTATTTTTCTGGGTGAATTTGCGCTGCCTGCGCGAACGCACTGAATCGTATATCCAGCTCAATGGCACAAGCAGGTTGAGCCACCAAGCACCTTGATACCATGCCCTGCTCAGTCCCAGCACAGATTTTTCAAACGTGTCCGTCGAAGGCAGTCCCGTCTTAATTGTCGTTTGGGATTGGGCAACACGGGGCTTAGGCTGGCTGCTCGACACCGGTTCTTCTTGGAACTGTGCCTGATACAGATCCGCATAGTGCCCCCCCAAAGCAAGTAGCGTGGGATGCGTGCCCGACTCAACGATGGCACCCTCCTCCATCACGAGGATCACATCAGCCGATTCGACGGTCGACAGCCGGTGGGCTATAACGATCGTTGTTCTACCCAGCATCACAGCATCCAGAGCGGATTGTATGTGCCTTTCTGATTCGTTATCGAGCGCCGAGGTGGCTTCGTCGAGGATTAGGATCGGTGCATCTTTAAGTAACGCTCTGGCAATCGCGATCCGCTGCCGCTGCCCGCCTGAGAGAAGAACACCGTCATCACCAACAACCGTTTCAAGGCCCTCTGGCAGATCTTCTATGAATTCACGTGCATACGCTCGCTCAACTGCATGTTCGATCTGCGCTTGTGAGGCAGATGCAAGATTCCCGTAGGCAATATTATTGCGCAGCGTGTCGTTGAACAAAGTGACCTGCTGGGAGACGAGTGCGATCTGTTCGCGCAGCTCAACGAGCGAGAATGTTCTCACATCGGTGCCATCGAGTTTGATGACACCTGCATCAATTTCATAAAACCGTGGAATGAGCGCCGCAAGGGTCGATTTCCCACTCCCGGATCGTCCAACGAGGGCGACTGTCTGGCCGGCACGAATGTCCAGATTTATGCCCTTTATGACCACTTTTTCTTTTTCGTATTGAAATCGGACATCGCTGAAATTGATATCGCCACGTAGATTCGTAATTTTTTGTGTCCCCAGATCCTGTTCAACGGGTGCATCGAGTTGCAGAAATACGTCTTCCGCTGCAGCCAGTCCCCGTTGTAATTTAGCGTTCACTTCAGAAAGTTTGCGCACAGGTCGTCCAAGCAAACCCGCAAGGCCTATAAAAGCAACCGCTTCCCCGGCAGTCACATCCGTGCGAGCATCGGACAGGAGAAAGATCAAAATACACAGCGCGAATGTAATAATGAGTTCATTCATCTGCGCCGAGAGGACTTTTGTCACCGCCATTTTAAGGTTCTGCTGCCGGTTTACGCGATTAAAGCGATTGAATCGCGAACTCTCATACTTCTGGCCACCAAAGGCTCTAACAACCCGGTAGCCAGATACCGATTCTGAAACGACGTGTGTTACGTCTCCCATTGAATTTTGGATGCGCCGACTGATGTTACGAAATCGACTGCTTGCAAATGCTACAAGCAAGGCGAGCAATGGCACCGTGGCTAGAAAAATCAAAGTCAGTTGCCAGTCCAGAATCAATAGGCCACCGAGATAAAATATCACCTTGATGCCATCTTGAAAGATGGTTTTCAAAGCATCTGTGCCGGTATCCCTTAATTGGGCGACGGTAAACGTCAGGCGAGAAACAATGTGTCCTTGAGTATGACTATCGAAGTAGGCGCTCGGTAACCGCAGGACATTTTCGAAAAGTCCGTCTCGAAGATTAAAAACCACATTGAAAGAGACCCGGGATATAAGTGATTCGCCGATCACTGTCCCAAACGCTCGGACCAAACCAACACCCGCCATCGTCCAGGGTATCAATGCAATATTTTCTGACGACTGAGGATTCCAGTTGTCAATGAGGTCTCCCAGAAGCCGGACAAAGAAGGCATCCGCGCCCGCCGCGGCCATGAAGCCAATAATGGCGAAAGTGAGTATGTACCAATACGGCGCGACATAGCTCAACAGGCGTTTATAAGTCGCCCAGTCTCTGGACTCTTTCGCTTGTTCGGCTATCTCAGTCTTCCTCTACCGATTGTTGTGTCGTGATGCTGATCTGCACAAGCCCAACTTTACCAGCAGCATCCATCGCCCGCACGACCACCTGGTGGGCCGCATTAGCATCTGCCGTAAGAACTACCCGAGGATTCGCCTTTGTTGGATCACGAACCTCATTTAATGCTCGAATCAGGGTCTTTTTATCACTGTCAATCAGCACACGTCCGTTAACAGAATATTCACCCATCCGGTCGATAACAATCTCAATTGTCTCCGCTTCGACCTTCCGTGGTTCGCCGGTCGCTTCTGGCAATTCAATTTTTATCTGCGTTTCCCGGACGAAGGTTGTAGATACCATAAAAAAAATCAACAGGAGAAAAACGACATCGATCAATGGCGTCAGTTCTATAGTCGCTTCATGGCGCCCCCGTCGCCTCTTGGTCACGGTCTATGCCCCTATCACGCTGTCATCCGGAACCGTTTCGTCCCTTCCATGCACCATTTCGACAAGTTTGCTGGCTTCGTTCTCGACATCCACAACCAGTTCGTCGACCCGCCGGAGAAATATTCTGTGAAAGATGAGCGCAGGAATTGCGACGGACATGCCTGCGGCTGTTGTAATCAGCGCTGTCGATATTCCCCCGGCCAGAACGTTGGCATTGCCCGCCCCATCAACCAGAAGCGAATCGAAAACGTCTATCATCCCGACAACGGTCCCGAGCAAACCAAGTAAAGGGGCTATTGAGGCAATGATTCCAAGAGCCGTGAGATAACGTTCCAGCTCGTGGCTTACCTGAATAGTCGCCTCCTCCATCGTTTCTTTCATGATTTCCCGACCACGTTTAGCATTTACGACGCCCGCGGCAAGAACCTGGCCGAGTGGGGAACCCGTGCGCAGATCCCGGAATTTCTGCTGATCAAACTCACCCTGTTTGAAACCGCTCCAGGTTTGTGCCAACAGATTTTTGGGCAATATTCGTTTACGCTGCATTGACCAGAGCCTCTCGACACTGATCGCTGCTGCAACAATACTGCACAGGAGTATCGGTACCATCAGCCAACCACCAGCCTGAACGATCTCAAGCACTCTTTTTCTCCTCAAGCCACCCTTGAACGAATACGCTAATTTCCTTGAAACACCTGGCCAATCCAAACTTTTTTACAGCTCGCGTCAACTTGTTCACTTATTGTCTGCTCACCAAGAACACCCGCGTCCCGTTATGGGCCACAACGAGTGGATGAGTCCGTCTTCTTCTAGCACCCAGTAAAAGTCATGCAAATTCACCGTTGGATCACAATGCGGCGTAACAAGTCGAACAACGTCACCCAACGCGACGCTTTGCATCGACTCTCTGCTCAACAACACCCCGTGTTCGTCTCCAGCAAACCGAAACTTGGTGTTGGCCAGTTCATCTACCGCAGCGGGAACCGTATCCGATGCCATGGCTTTATATCCTGCATCGACTGTAATCGCGCCTTGCATGGGTTGACTGATCGTTGTTGTTGCAAGGGACAGCGAAACCTGAAAATCTTCAAACCGCTCAGAAGATACACCACCAATCTGTCGGTATTCTTCATCCATAAAAATGAAACTACCGACCTGTAAATCCGTGATTGCATCGACGCCCACATCGATGTCATAGGTGCCGGTACCACAGCCTGTGACAATGTCAAAATCAATACCCGTAGCGGCATAACCCTCGATTCGCTCTACAATCGTCTCCCACAGTTTAAGTGAAGCTTCAGTTCTGTCCGCATGCCCGTTGATATGCATCACGTGGCCCGCATAAAACTGGAAACCCCGAAAAGTGAATCTTGGATCCCCTTGGACACTTTCAATAAGCTTAAGTACTTCGCTGTCTTCTCTGCTTCCCGTACGCCCCATGTTTACATCCAGGTCCACTAAGATGCCAAGCTTTGCTTCTGGTCCCAGCTGAGCTTTCAGCACTTCCACGCCTTGTCGGCTATCAACGACGATTTTTAACCCATCCGTTAACAGACACAGCTCAGCAAGTAGCCCTGCCTTGCCCGGACTGGTAACAGGAGAGGTGATGAGCACATCTTCTATACCTGCACAGACCTGTGCAAGCGCCTCTGAAACCTTTGCAACGCAGATCCCAACAGCACCGGCATCCAGCTGCCGTCTACTGATCTCCGGGCACTTATGTGTTTTAGCATGGGGTCTGAAGCCTTTCCCGTTGTCTTCGACGTGTGCAGCCATACGTGCGAGATTCGCCTCGAACGGGGCGTACTCTAAGACGAGCGCAGGCGTAGGCAGGCTCGAAACCTCAACCGGTTCCTGCAGAGATATGGGCACATCATTCCGTGCACGGATCTGCTCAGCTAAAAAATCTTCGCGCATGCCCTTTATTGTAGTGTTTCAATCGGCACAGTTCAGCGACTTCTGATAGCAGTAGTTCGTTGCTTCTACAAAGCCTGCGACTGAGCCGCAATCAAACCGTTTGCCTTCAAACTTATATGCCATGACAGACCCCGACTGCGCTTGAGTCAAAAGTGCATCGGTGATCTGTACTTCTCCGTTTCTCCCGGGCTGTGTTTCTCGCAGTATGTCGAAAATGTCCGGGGTCAGGATATAACGCCCGATGATTGCAAGATTACTCGGCGCTTCTTCTGGCTGAGGTTTCTCCACCATGTCTGTGACCTTGATGAGCGTCTCTGATATGGATTCCCCCGCAACAATGCCATAGCTAGAACTTTGTTCTCGAGGTATTTCTTCGACCGCCACGATGCTACAGCGGTGCTGTTTGTACAGATCTACCATCTGAGCAAGCACACCTTGTTGCAACCCTATGCACAGATCATCAGCCAGAACCACTCCGAATGGTTCATCACCAACGATCGCTTGGCCGGTGAGGATTGCATCGCCCAGCCCACGCACGGAAGTCTGACGGGTATAGGTGAATGTACATTCCCGAATCAGGGCGCGAATCCCTTCGAGCGTACCCTCCTTTCCAGTACCCGCTATCTTGTCTTCCAACTCGTAGCTGATATCGAAATGGTCTTCAATTGCTCGCTTACCCCGGCCGGTGACAAAACCGATATTAATCAGACCCGCTTCCACGGCCTCTTCGACGCCATATTGCACGAGCGGCTTATCGACGATCGGCAGGATTTCCTTTGGCATAGATTTGGTGGCCGGCAAAAACCTCGTGCCATAACCCGCCACCGGAAAGAGACACTTTTTGATCATGCAAATCCCTTTTTATCTCTGCGCCGTTCATCAGCGCTGTCCGCGGATTGTACTTGATATTCTCTTAAACACAGACTGACACATGGCCTGTAGAGGACGAAGTTCACACCAGCAATGTGCAGTGAGTCATGCAACGCTTCCTGAAGTCTGTAAATGGACAGTAAACAAGCCCTTAAACGCCACACCCACATCTTTTGTAAGCGGCAGGTGAGGATTAAATCAAACTGAGTTGCTTAACCGAAGGTTCCTGCTCGCAAGGTTGCGATAAGGTACTTGACGGTGGTCGAGCTTGGCTTGCGGGTTCTACCTGCTTATCCCAGGGTTGTTTAAATCTGAAGGGTGCAGTCTCCTGCAATCTGGCCTGAATACCCTCGTTTTCTACCTGCTGGCGCAGCGATGCTAAAAGGTTTTCACACACTTCATGGCCGCTTGTGACCGGCTCATCCCATAGCTCGTACGAGTCCGTCTCCGCCTGAGTTTTGTATCTGGATCGAACATGCGCCTTACACAATATCTGCGATAACTGCATCGCACGCATCATATGTACGTCGTGATCGGCTGTGACTAAAAAACGCTGCCCAAAGGTGCGCTCAACTCGGTCCATGAGAATTGCCTGTACTATTACTTATTACGTTTTACGTTTTACGTTTTACGTTGATGAGGGATGCTTGTGCGCTCGTTACATCTATAACACCCTCAATACTGGAATTATATACAGTGCTTTATGTATTTACAAACCTAAGCTGCTCGCTCAGCTGGCCGCTTGAAATTCAATTTCCTGGCCTGTCCAACGACCTAGGATTTTCGATTTGCCGACAAAAGTACCTAACAGAATCTCATTAGCCAGAGGATCTTCAACAAATCTCTGAAATGCCCGCTTTAACGGCCGCGCACCATACACCGGGTCATATCCGACCTGTACAATGTGCTTCAGTGTTGGTTCGTCTAATTCGAGGCACCATCCTTGGTCCGCCAAACGCCCGTTAACTGCATCTAGTTGTAGATTGGCGATCACGGCAATCTGCGCTTCACTGAGAGATTCAAATACGATTATGTCGTCTACGCGATTGATGAACTCGGGCCGAAAATACTGCGTAACGACGCCCATGACGGTGTCTTTTAATTCTTTAAGCGAAGGGGCCCCATCTGCGTTATCGGTCATGCTCATGATCGCATCAGAACCGAGATTGGAGGTCATCACCAGCACAGTATTACGAAAATCAACCGTACGTCCATGGCCGTCTGTCAGTCGGCCATCGTCCAGCACCTGCAATAGAATATTGAATATATCTGCATGGGCTTTTTCTATTTCATCAAGCAATATCAGTGAGTAGGGCCTGCGCCGAACAGCCTCTGTTAGATATCCTCCCTCCTCGTAACCAATGTATCCAGGTGGGGCGCCAATCAGCCTGGCCACGGAATGTTTCTCCATAAACTCAGACATATCGATTCTTACCATGGCATCGTCACTGTCGAATAACACCGCAGACAGCGCTTTGCATAATTCAGTTTTACCAACCCCGGTTGGTCCAAGAAACATGAACGACCCGTTGGGTTTGGCCGGGTCAACCAGTCCGGCGCGAGCACGCCGTACCGTTTGTGAAACCGACTGAACCGCCTGATTCTGCCCAATCACGCGCTCGTGCAAAAGCGCTTCAAGGCTTAGCAGCTTTTCTTTTTCTCCTTCCATGAGCTTTACGACCGGAATTCCGGTCCACTTACCCACAACTTCAGCAACCTCCATATCGCCAACCTTATTACGCAGCAACTGTGTGTCCGTGTCGGCTTCGGTTTTGGGTGCGGCGAGCTTCGTTTCTAACTCGGGAATGACGCCATACTGAAGCTCTGACATTCTGCCTAAATCAGAAGCTCTTCGAGCCTGTTCAAATTCAATACGCGCACTCTCAAGTTCTTCCTTGATGTCCTGCGAGCCCTTCAAAACGGCCTTCTCTCGCATCCATACCGACTCAAGCTCAGTGTATTCAGACTCAAGCTCGGTAACTGTTTCACGAAGCTCCAGAAGACGCATCCGGCTCGCCTCGTCGGTTTCTTTTTTTAACGCCTCGATTTCCATCTGCAGCTGCACGAGTCTGCGATCCAATCGATCCATCACTTCGGGTTTTGAATCCATTTCCATACGAATACGGCTTGCCGCCTCGTCGATCAGATCAATCGCTTTATCAGGTAAATACCGGTCTGTGATATAGCGCTGAGAAAGCTTGGCCGCAGCAACAATGGCAGGATCAGTGATGTCTACACCGTGATGTACCTCATACCGCTCCTTAAGCCCTCGCAGAATTGCGATCGCATCTTCGAGAGAAGGTTCGTCCACCACCACCTTTTGAAACCTTCGTTCAAGCGCCGCATCTTTCTCAATGTAGGTTCTATATTCGTCCAGCGTGGTCGCGCCAACACAGTGCAGATCGCCCCGAGCAAGCGCAGGTTTGAGCATATTTCCGGCATCAATTGCACCTTCAGCTTTGCCTGCACCAACCATGCTATGCAACTCGTCGATAAACAGAATGATGTTCCCTTCTTGCCTGGTAAGTTCATTCAGCACCGCTTTGAGTCTTTCTTCAAATTCACCGCGATACTTTGACCCGGCAATTAGTGCTGCGAGGTCCAGAGAGAGCACTCGCTTACCCTCAAGCGTATCCGCCACCTCACCATTTACAATCCGCTGCGCGAGCCCCTCTACGATGGCTGTCTTGCCCACTCCGGGCTCACCTATTAGAACGGGATTATTTTTTGTTCGTCGCTGCAGGACCTGCAGGGTTCGGCGTATCTCGTCATCTCGCCCAATGACAGGATCCAATTTTCCACTTGCAGCCAGGTCCGTCAGATCTACGGTGTACTTTGCCAGCGCGCTATCTTCCGCCTCGTCCAATTGAGCTCCGTCGTCTTGCCCGTTTACTGTTGATGCCAACGAAACCGAATCGACCCCACATTGGCCAAACAGTGGCCTTAAGCCTGGATCATTGGATAAAGCAATCAGCACACGAAAAAGTCCTACGGGTGCTTCTTCTGCTTTGCGAGCTAACACATCAGCCGAAGCAAGGACCTTTTGGAAAGCGGGTGAGACACGAACTTCCTGCCCACCGCCTTTAAGTTCAGGCAACTGGTGCAGCGCATCCTCAACGTCACCTCGCAGACGAGCCACATCGCCACCCGCTCGACGGATCAGCACATCAGCACCAGAGTGCTTACTTTCCAGCAAGGTGCTGAGCAGGTGGGCCGGCTCAATCTGCGAGTGGCCTGAAGCCAACGCAAGCGATTGCGCATCTGCGATTGCGTCCTGCATTTTTTGCGTAAATTTCTCTATCCGCACGAGTTCACCTCTAAATTAATCTAGCCTGCACCAGCAACAGGCTGCCTACGGGCATAGAAATTCTTCTGCTCTTACAATGCGGGCGTTATTGGATATTTCAATCTTTGCTCAGCAAGCGATTGCGCTAAAAAGTCATCACCACCCTGTCAGGGTGCACGCATACATATAACGATAACGCCTTGGCCGTGTCTCAAGACAATATCAACACCGGATTTACATCGAAGTTAAGGAAGGCAACCTTACAGCAATGAACGCACACAACTGAGGCGGGCACCGCTTACTCCAGCCACATCATGTCCTTAGCCAGTGGCAGCTGCATCCCCAACAGATCACGTCTGTAGATGGTCACCTGCCCAGTCCTTGAGTCCCAGCGCACAGCACCCGCATCGGCAGTGTTGATGACCATCGCCCCACGTCGCTGATAACGAGACACAACCGCCCGGCCCGGATGCCCATAACGATTCTGAAAGCCTGCACTGATCGCGACAACTTCAGGCGCGAGCCATTTTACAAATGCCGGATGCGATGACGAGTTACTTCCATGATGGGGCGCAACGAGAAAATCAATGGCTTGTGGAAGCTGGGATTTCAAAGCGAGTTCCGATTGATAACCAATATCACCTGGTAGAAAGGCTACCTGTTCATCAGTCTTAACCAGCAGCGTACATGAGCGTTCATTACTTGAATCACCGGAATGATGAATCAAGGTTTGAAAATAAACACCATCCCATATCCAAGAAGCCTTGTGCTTACAACGGTCAACCACCTGAGCATCGGGGTATCTTGCAGCCACGCTCGCCACACCACCGGCGTGGTCGAGATCCGTGTGCGAAACTAAAATCATTTCAAGGCGATCAGGACCAGTCGCGCGCAAGGCTGGTATAACGATATTCTCTCCCGCATCGAACCCAGATAGATAGGCAGGGCCCGCATCGACCACAAGGCGATGCTGAGCCGTCTCTACAATGCTCGCGTTGCCCTGCCCCACATCCAGAGCCCATATCCTGACATGTCCCCACACCGGCGGCTCAAGTTCACGTGATATAAGTAACCCCCAGAGCGCGGCCAACAGAAATTTAATAGACCTCGGCCATGGCAGTGCAATACCAATGCCCACAATGGTTAAACCCATCAAAACCGACGCGGTGAAGTAACCGATATTGCCTCCACTTTGTGCCCCCAGGCAGGTCAGGACCCGCCATGCGAGATGCATCCCGAAATCAGCCACATAAAGCAATCCCGTGCCTAATAAGGGTTCAAGCATCCAACCAAGCATCGCGCAAGGAATAACCAGGAGCGACATCAGCGGCACCAGGATCAAATTGGCAAAAGGCGCGATCAGCGGTGAAGCACCGACTGTCGCACTCAAAAGGGGGGTCAGCGCGACAAAAAGCGCAAACTGTACGCGCACAGCCATGGCCACCCAGGAAAACCGCCGGATTTCCGGCGAGAATGTCCACAGCAGAATCGCGACGGCGGTAAAAGAAAGCCAGAATCCGACCTGCAAAACCAGGTGCGGCATCGCGATCACCATCACCAGCAACACGAGACCAAGCACGCCATGCCAAGGCGGGGCACGTGTACTGACATACAACAGGCCACTCAATACAAACATGCCCCCGGCACGCATGACCGGTCCTTGGAACCCTGTACTGACACAAAACGCAGCAACAGCGACCAATGCGATCACATATCCAAGGTAAGGATATTCAAGGACACGATGGAAACCCGGCAACAGGCTCGAAGCACCCTTGACCACCAACACAAACAATCCAGCAAGAATTCCAACGTGTAAACCTGAAACAACCATGAGGTGCAGCGTTCCTGTCTTTCGAAATACCGCCCACTCTTGCGCCGCCACACCTTCACGTTCTCCTAAGGCAATGGCCCGAAGAAGTCCCACATGAATCAGATCGGAATGGACCTGCTTTGCTGGCTTGCTGCTTTCGATCGTGATGAGTTCCGATAAGGTGCCGGTCGCCCGGATGTTATGCCCAAGTAACCATAGTCGGTAATTGAAGCCGCCAGGGTTACGGCTTCCCCAGGGACGCCGCAATCTGGCGACGACCTGCACCCTGCTTCCAGACACCAGCCGTGGCTCTAATGCATACCAAGCGAGCCGAATTTTTCGACCCTTAAGTTCATCACAATCCCCTCGTGCCACCTTGACCGTGACCAGTTGACGTTCGATATCTTCAGCGAATTCAGCCGCCTGAACCACACCTTCCAATTCAACCCCAGCATTGGTCGAGCAGGTCGAAAGATCACCACTTACGTTAACGAACCACATAGCCACGCGCACAAAGGCCACAGCAAACAGCGCAAAGTAAGCCAGACGACGCCTTACGCGGGTTGTTTGTGTCAGCAAACGCATTGGTTTCATGGCATAGGGGCTAACGACGTATACAATGTCGTTATGCCGAAAAAAAGTATTCTGCAATACCTGCCAACACCCGCTGAGTTACGTAAGCATCAGGTACTTAGGCCTGTGGCACATCTCCTGCACATAGAAGAAATCTGGCATCTTAATCGACGTTCTGTGGCGGGCGCCTTCTTCATCGGGCTGTTTACCGCATTCTTGCCTCTGCCCGGTCAAATGGGCATTGCAGCGGTCATCGCCATTGTAACGCGAAGTCATCTGCCCCTGTCGGTGGCTCTCGTGTGGATTTCCAACCCGTTCACGATCGCACCCATGTTCTATTTCACCTACCGCTTAGGCGCATGGCTCCTGGATATGCAGATTGAGGCTGAGACGCTCAACTTGAGTGTCGGCTGGCTGTGGAGCCATTTCGGTATTATCGGCTGGCCGCTGTTGTTCGGTTCACTTCTTTGCGGTTGGTTTGCCGGAATTACCGGTTTTGTGCTCACCCACATAGTGTGGCGCGTACACATCCTTCGAAGATGGCATAAACGCAGGCAAACCCGCAGACCCTGAATACCGCGTTGCTTGCTTCTGCGTCTTTGCCGTTCAAGCTTCCTGCAAAGGCGTCAAACCAACTCAATGCAGACCGAGAACAGGATCAAGCCTGGCCGCTCTACGCGCTGGTGCGAGCGACGCAGCAATGCATATCAATCCAGACAAGACGGCTATCAGGATGAGATCTCCTGGAATCACGAAGACCGGAACCTCGATAAAGAACGATCCATCGAGCAGATGCATGCCAGTTAACGCCTCCAACCCGGCAAGTATCGGGTTGATGTTAGCCACACTGAGCATGCCGAAAAGAAGGCCGAGAAACGTCCCAAACAGCCCCACAAGCACACCCTGTAAGAAAAACATGTTGCGTATCAACGAGGCCCGCGCACCCATCGTGCACAAAATCGCGATGTCACGCCTTTTATCTTCCACCAGCATCGTCTGTCCGGCAATAATATTAAATGCAGCAACAGCAACCACCAGAAGCAGGAGCATGAACATCATCGACTTTTCAAGCTTAACAGCCCGGAATAACTCACCATAGGTAGTTTCCCAGGAGGAAACAGCCACTTCCGGATATTTTTCTGCAAGCACCTCAGCAACAACTGTCGCTCGGAGAGGATCCTTAAGCTGGAGCTGAATGCCTACCTCGCCGTAATGCTGCCACTTTTTAAGCGAGAACTTAGCCAGGTTAACAATGACAAGCGAATAATCAGGCTGCGCACCCAGCACAAAGTCACCTGCAAGGTTGAAGGAAAGTGACGTGGGTCTGGGATTTCCCGAGGCCATGTCGACGGTGAGTAAATTTACCCGCTCGCCTCCCTCACGGGTAAGTGCTCTGTATATTGGTCCGCCAACGAGCATGCCATCCGGGTCCCTTCTTAGGCGTGCAGTCTCAGCCTCACCAAAGCCCTCTATGGTCGCACCCACACCCTGCGCATTCGGGTCAATCCCGTATATCGTAACGGGTTGAATTCGGCTTCCAACCTGTAATGCACCTACGCCTTGGAAATAGCGCGCAACTGACTGTACTGAACCCTCCACAACCCCTGCATAATCCGTGGGGTCTGCCAGAGTGGCCATTGTGACGTGCGGTAGCGTACTCAAAAGCCGTTCTTTCAGCTCTCGGTCAAACCCGTTCATGACGCTGATAACGACGGTCAAAATCATCACACCAAGTATGAGGCCGATGAATGACACCCACGTTACGAATCTGGCAAAAGAATTGGCCGAATGCAGCAGTAAACGCCTGGCAATACTGAATTCAAGCATCAGGTGGGCTCGTCCTGCAATTGACCATTTTGTAGACGAACAACGCGATCAAATCGAGGCAGTGCAGACACATCGTGCGTCACCACGACCAAGGCACAACCATGCTCACGACTGAGCCGATGCATCATGTCCATCACTTGCTGTGCGTTTTCAACATCCAGGTTGCCGGTGGGTTCGTCTGCAAGAATGATTGCAGGATCACCTGCAAGCGCCCGAGCCACCGCCACCCGTTGTCTTTCCCCACCCGAAAGTTGCCGAGGGAAGTGGGTTGCGCGTTCAGCCAAGCCGACCTCTTGAAGCAGTGCCCGAGCTTTAAGCTGTGCACTGTCCTTAGGGGTACCGGCAATGCGTAGTGGCATTGCGATATTTTCTATGGCATTGAATTCAGGCAAAAGGTGATGATTCTGATAAACAAATCCCATCACCCGACTGCGTAACCCTGCCCGTTCGTCATTCGACGCCTTCACCAGATCGATGTGTTCGGCCAGGACCCGCCCTGCATCCGGTGTGTCGAGGCCGGCAAGTATGTGCATGAGGGTGCTCTTACCTGATCCCGAACGACCGACAATCGCAACCTGTTCGCCCACAGACACAGTGAAATCAAGACCATTGAGCACCTTGATGGTCTCCTCACCTTGCCAATATATTTTCGTCAAGCCAGCTGCATTAAGAATCACCTGTCTAGCCCCTTCAACTCGCCCACTGCTACTCATGCGCTAAAACCCGACTCGGTATAAGTTTCGTCGCCCGCCTGGCAGGGATTATTGTGGCTATGAGCGCCAGCACCAAGGCTGTCAGGGAAATGGTGAGAAGATCTCCAAAGCGCACATCCACCGGCAGGTAAGAAATGAAATACTGGGACATCAGTTCAAGTTCAAAGCGCTCAGACAAGGTTGTGAAGAGATACGGCAATAAGTTAGCCACGGCGACGCCTGTCAGGATGCCTAACGTGATCCCGCCGAGCGCCAGCACCGACCCTAAAACGACGAAAACCGTCAGAACACTACCCGACTGCAATCCAAAGGTGCTCAGGATCGCAACATCCTCTCGCCTCTGTTCGACGATCATGATCAATCCGGATATGAGATTAAATGCAGCGACACCAACCAGAAATGAAAGAAGGACCAGCATGGTCAGCTTCTGCACAGCGATTGCCTGGTAGAGTGTTCCGTAGCTGTTCTTCCATGTCTGTATATGTACCCTGTCACCCAGGGCCACCTGAATGGCGTCTATGGCCGGGGAAATCGCAAAAAGATCTGCAAGGCGGATATGTACGCTGATCAGATTTTCCGTGCGAAACAGTAATTTAGCGGTCGAAATCGACATGAATACCGCGGACCGATCCAGTTGTGAGTCGCTCGCAAACAAGTCAACGATCCGCATATTTTTCTGACGCGGAACCGGGCCTGCCGCAGACATCGAAGTAAGGGGGAGCACGACACGCACCTTATCACCAATGCCGACGCCTAATTCCTGAGCAAGGCCTACGCCTATAATCACACCGAACTTTGCTTCCACCAACGCATCGAGATCCCCGTTGGTCGTGAACTCGCCCAGCCTCGAAACCCGCGGATAGGTATCGGCTTCAATACCGGTTGCAACCGCTGCTTTCAATTTGCCGCCCGCACTGAGAAGAACGCTTTCTTCAATCACCGGCGCAACGCCATGTATGCCGCCCTGCCCCAGAAGCGCATCCCATGAATCGTCTATATCCACGTCGTACAATTTGATGGTGGGCAGCACCGCCATGATCCGTTCGCGCATTTCGCGTTCAAACCCGTTGACGACTGAGACGACGATGACAAGTACCGCAACGCTGATCATGAGCCCCAACAGCGCCAGGCGACCGACACTCGTAACTGTTCGTGATGCCGCGCCCAGGTATCGCAGCGCAATATCGCGCGAGAAGCTTCTTTGATTGTTACTGAGCTTAAGCATGAACACACATCGTCAACAGACGGGGAGAATATCTATCAGCCTGCCATACGTATGGCAAACATTCACATCGCAGCAAGACGAAAATTTTCTTTCCACGCCACGTTCTATTCCAAGCTTGCTGAAACGGGCTTGGCGTTATGAACACGTCGTGCCTGGCTATCAAACAGAATCGCAACGTCACGAATCTGTCAGCAAATATCGCTGCATCCGTTGATTGTATTTAATCGCAACCTGGGCGCTTGAGTTCGCGCGGCTCATGAGCAACATGGGTACCTTTATCCGCTGGGCAAAGGCCAACGCTTGCTCGACACCGAGCACCATGGCCGCTGTGGCATAAGCATCGGCCCACATTGCAGACTCATGCAGCACAGTTGCCGATACCAACGTATTTTCGGCGGGGGCGATCACTCTAGGATCCATGACGTGGTCTACACGCTGTCCATCCACGACAGTGAAATTTCGATAGTCACCGCTGGTTGCTACCGACAAAGCAGGCAGGCGTATGACAAGCTGGCTGATTCCGATACCTGCCGGGTCCGGAGATTCGATACCGATATGCCAGTCCTGGCCCTGTGGATTGTCACCCGCCGTCCTGATTTCACCGCCGATGTCCACCATAAAATGAGCGCAGCCTCCCCTCATCAACAAACGCGACAGTTCGTCCACCGCAAAACCTTTCGCTATCGCGGAAAGATCGAGCATAAGGCCCGCAACAGATTTCTTAAACGCATGACCCGACATAGTAAGCTTATCCATGCCGATGACCTGGGCGACTTCCTGCATTTGTGTGGCTGTGGGCGGGGTGTCCCTGTCTTGCGCGCCAAACCCCCACAATTCAACCAACGGTCCGACGGTAGGGTCAAACGCGCCCTGACTCTCCCGCCACACCTGCTCGGCTGCCCGCGTCACCCGCCACAATTCATCGCTGACCTGAAACTCCAGATCGGCACCTGTGCGATTAAATTTACTGATTTCAGAGTCCGCATCATAGGTCGAAAGCACTTGGTTAATCGCCTGGAGCCTTTCCTCCAGCACTTCCCGAGTAATCACACATGAGCCTTCATGCTGGTAGTTCACCTGATAATAAGTACCCATCGTGACACCACGTATCTGCTCATAGCCTGGTTGACAGCCACATAACAACGAAAGGCTGATGCCAACAATAATAAGCGTGCGGTACATTCTCTATAGCACTCAGGAATAATCCGTGCACCATACCTCAGCATGTACTCAGTGCAATCATCTAATCTGCATATTCGACCGTTAATGCATCAGAACCGATTCGAATTCAGGCCAGGAAGAGATGAAAATGAACGCAGAACTGAATATCTGCGCAATAGTTAGGCACAATACAGGCTGGTCAGTGGGACGAAAGTTCACAAAGTCTCACTTGATAGACAGCGGCAGCGACAAATACATCGCTGCATCAGTACAAACTTTGATTGAATGACGGGAGGATCATGTCACAAAAATGGCTCGCGCCAATGGTAATCGTTGCAGCATTTTCGGGATGGTTGCTGGCCTTTGCGCTGCCGGATGTTGGCTGGCTTCAAGCCACCACCCTACTCATGCAGACGACATTTCTCGCCGCTCTCAAGATGATCGTTGCGCCCCTCATATTCTTCTCACTTCTTAGCGGTGTCATGCAGTTGCGTGCGGCAGGCTCACTTGGGCGCCTGGGTGGCTTGACCTTAGGCTACTATACGGCCACTTCCGCTCTGGCCGTTGTTCTTGGTCTGATTATCGTCTTCTTTATTCATCCATGGACGGATTATCCGCCGCTGACTTCTGTGCCACCGACCGATGCTGTGCTCATCGACACAAAAGATGCGGGCTTTGTGGGCACACTTGCAAATCTTCTAAGTTCGATGTTCACCAATCCGTTTGGCGCCCTCGCAGAAATGAACATTCTGGGTATTCTCACCACCGCATTATTATTGGGTGTCGCAGCAACCCTGGTTTTACCGGAAAACTCACCTGTACCACGCCTTGTCGACGACATCACACAGATTATTTATACGATTGCTGGCTGGGTCATAACCACATTACCGCTCGGCCTATTCGCGATTGCTTTTCAGCTCACTGGCAAAGTCGATATTAATACACTGATCTCACTGGGCCACTTCGCATTCGTAGTGATTTGCGCAACCCTATTTCACGGTCTGATTGTACTGCCCGCTATTGCGTGGGCGGTCGGCGGAGTACGCCCGGGAACTTTAATGCCACGCATCATCAAACCAATGCTCACCGCCTTCGTTACGTCCTCATCTGCTGCAACGCTGCCAGTTTCCATGCAAACATTGCACGAAGAGCTGGCCGTCAGTAAGGCAAAGGCTGCGTTTATTCTACCGTTGGGTGCGACCGTAAATATGGACGGCACCGCATTATTCGAAGCGATCGCAGTTATCTTTTTAGCCTATATGTTCGGCATCCCGCTCGACGCTTTTTCAATCGTTGTCATTTTTCTCGTCACCATGTTGGCCTCAGCAGGCGCACCAGGAATTCCCTCAGGATCAATGGCCGGTCTACAGACAGTACTTCTGGCAGTCGGCATTCCGCTGGAGGCCATCGGCCTCGTTCTCCTGATAGAACGACCATTAGATACGATCCGCACGGCCATTAATGTTGAAGGCGATATCATTGGTGGTCTTGTGGTTGAGCGCTGGACATGAACACAACTTCCGGACCGCGGTTCCTCCTGCTACGCCACGGACAGATAAACGCAAACAAAACAGGTCACTGGCATGGGTCGACCGACAGTCCGCTGAATTTTCGCGGCCGCCGCCAGGCCCGGCGGACAGGACAGCATCTGGTTAAAAGTGAAACGCAACTGGACGCTGCCTATGCAAGCCCCCTGATCCGTTGCCAGCAGACGGCCACATTGGCACTGCGCCACACCGACCTGCCCATCTTGACAGTCGCTGCACTCAGGGAGATGAGCATAGGTGAATGGGAGGGCCAGAGTTTTCTTTCTCTGCGCGATGAGCACGACTTATTTGAACAACTTAAGGATCCGGATTATGCACCGCCCGGAGGTGAGAGTTTGCAGACCGTCGCAGCCCGAATGTGCCAGGTGCTTGTCGAAATCAGCAAGCAACACCAGGCACACGAGCACATTCTCATCGTCAGCCACGGGGTAGCCATGAGTGTCGCTCTCGCCTCGTTGATAGAAAACAGCCCAAGCCTCTGGCGTAATTATCACTTGGATAATTGCAGTCTTACAGAAGTGCTAGTGTCACCCAAGCCGGTGGTGTTATCTTTTAATCAATCTGGGCACCTATAAGCGTCCAAGCATCTGTAATCTAAGGGGGAGAAATGACTGAATTCTGCATCGTTGAAAAAGCAGACCACATCATGACAGTACGTCTTAACCGGCCTGACCGCCTGAACGCGCTTCACCCACCGGCCAATGCTGAGCTAGGCACAGTCTTTGATGATTTTGCCGCCGATGACGATATGTGGGTAGCCATCATCACGGGCGAAGGACGCGGTTTCAGCGCAGGCAACGACTTGCGCTATCAGGCTGAAGGTGGTGAACGTGTGCCGACTCCAACCGGGTTTGCAGGCCTTACTTCGCGTTTCGATCTGACTAAACCGGTGATCGCCGCCGTTAATGGTGTCTCCATGGGCGGAGGCTTCGAAATCGCCCTGGCATGCGACATCATAATCGCTTCAGACAAGGCCCAATTTGCCCTGCCTGAACCGAAGGTAGGGCTTGCAGCACTGGCGGGGGGACTTAACCGTCTACCTCGTCAGATCGGCTCAAAGCGAGCGCTCGGAATGATCCTCACAGGTCGACATGTATCGGCAGAAGAAGGCGAGCGGCTCGGCTTTGTCAATCAGGTTGTACCACATGATGACCTGATGGACACGGCTCTCGATTGGGCGAGCCAGATCAAGGCTTGTTCACCCTTATCAATTCGCGCCAGTAAAGATGTCGTGTACCGAAGCCTGGATATGGCTTCGCTGCAGGAATCTATGGGACATAAGTACGATACCGTACAGGCAATGGCGAAGAGTGAAGATTTTATCGAAGGGCCCCGTGCATTTGCGGAAAAACGCCCACCGAATTGGAAAGGTAAGTAACGCTGAAATCAGTCGAACACCATTTCCTGAGCTGCATAGATGGCGTCTGCGGCAACCGTGACAGCAAGGCAAACATCGTTTAACGCTTTATGTGAGCCAACGGCAATCATCGCATCAATAATTTCACGCTGTGGGATCGTGACGACCAGTAGGTCATCCGCTATTGCAAACTGTCCATGATAGTGGCGATGGTTCATCGTCTAGCCTGAGAGCGATCTTGCAAGTGATTATTACCGCGACATGCGCCTGCATACTGTGCGCAATGTCTCAACGGGCGCCTACACAATGAATTGGGAGAAAATTTATGGAAATGAAGCTCACACACAAGGATCTGATCGACGCCGCGCTCGCCGAAATTGAGACCCATTCGGTGGAGGCGTCGTTGTCTTTGCTCCAGGATGAAAACACCGTATTTGTCGACCTTCGAGATCCCAGAGAACTCCAGCGGGAAGGCAAAATCCCTAACGCATTTCATGCCCCACGCGGCATGCTCGAATTCTGGGTAGACCCCAGCTCACCGTACTTCAAGGACGTTTTCGGTAGCGGCCAGCATTTCGTTTTCTATTGCCAATCCGGCTGGCGTTCGGCGCTCGCGACGAAGGCAGTACAGGACATGGGCTTACCTAATGTTTCGCACATTGGTGACGGTTACAGAGGCTGGAAGGATTCGGGCGCCCCGACGGAAGAGGTGCCGTCTAAGCGTTGAGCAGCCTGTGCAACTTTTCGAGCGCCGTCGAATATTCATCAGGTGTGTTATAGCGCATTCCACAAACGACCCGCTCGACCCCTAAATCCTGATACGCGTCTAAAACACCCTGAGCGCCACCCGGATCATCGAGATCAAGCCCGGTCATTACCGTGACGCTGCCTCGAACTTTTTGTTGCTCTGCCGCCAGGCGCTCATAGAGCGCAAGGTCCTGGGCGAGTTTTTCAGGAGAACTCACCATTGGCAGCCAACCATCACCATAACGTAGCGCACGTATAAGCGCATGAGGTGCTCTGCCGCCGATATAGATCGGTGGTCTTTTAGGACGAGGTTTGAACAGAAACGCCTGCCCATTCAGTTCGACCTCATCCTTTGCGAAGCACTGCCCAAGAAACTCGAGCACTTGATCCGAATCCCTACCGCGTCGATGCCGGTCGATACCGAGCGCGTTGAACTCGGCATCCATCCAACCTATCCCTACGCCCAGGAGTAATCGCTCGCCGGTAAGTTCCTGCACCGTCGCAATTTGTTTGGCCGTCGGCAGCACCGGTCTGTACGGCAGAATAAGGACTCCGGATCCGAGCCGAATGCGCTCGGAGAGGCCACCGAGCCAAGCCAGCGTTGTCAGAGTGTCGGTATACCGACCGCCACTGCCCTCGGCATCATCCGGAGGAATGGCTATGTGATCGGTTATCCAGACAGACTCCAAACCAGCAGCTTCGGCAGCCTTCACACCCGCTGCCATGGTGGCTGCGCTCGATTGCACCCCCATGTTTCTGAGCGTTACCCCGACATGCATCCAGACCTCCATAACGTAGCACAACTAACCCAGCACCTAGTGTACACTCCCACAGGTGATCGCTGTCATCTACGTACTCGCATTTCTAGGCGGATTTATCATCATGTCCCTCGAACTACTCGGGGGACGCGTGCTCGCACCCTATTTCGGTAGCAGCATTTATGTGTGGGGGAGCATCATCACCATTTTCATGCTGTCGCTGTCTGCGGGTTATCTGCTCGGTGGCAGATGGTCGGTGCACCAGCCATCCCTCAGAAAATTCGGCGTCATTTTTATAGCAGCCGCTGCGCTCCTTTGCCCGCTGGTTTTCTTTGCGGAGCCGAGCATGCAGTGGATATTCGAGCACATAGAGGACCCAAGGTACGGTTCGCTGGCTGCCGCTACTCTCCTTTTTATGGTCCCGACCATCATTCTGGGCATGATCTCCCCCTATTCTGTTCGCTTGCTCGTTGTCAATGTACGCGAATCCGGACGCACTGCCGGTCAGCTGTATTTCGTGTCAACGCTGGGCAGCGCTCTGGGCACACTCTTTACTTCTTTTTATTTCGTGCTCTGGTTTGAAATTAACCAGATCATAATAGGCCTGACAACGGCGTTGGTGCTTCTCTGGGCTGCCACATGGTTTTGGGCGATTGAAGACAAGGCGGTCAAGCCGTGAAATGGTCAGGAGGCAGGTTGTTGCTGTTGCTGGTGCTCATGACGATGCCTTTCCTGGCACACGCCGACCGCATCATTCACCGTGAACAGAGCCTTTACAGCCAGATCGTGGTTAAACAGGATGGTAACGTCGTCTGCCTGCAGTTCCATGTTCGCAGTCATTTGCGAAATCAAACCTGCACGAATAAAAAGCGCCCGAAAGAGATGATATTTGCGTACACACGGATGATGATGACGACCCTGCTGTTTACACCCCAACCTCGAAACATACTGATCGTGGGCTTGGGCGGCGGCACCTTACCCATGGCTTTTGCCGACCTGTTTCCTCAGGTCGAAATCGATTCAATCGAAATCGATCCTGCCATCGTTAAAGTTGCTAAAACCCATTTCGGGTTTGTTCCCAGCAAACGCAACAGGGTGCACGTACGCGACGCCAGAGCTTGGGTCAGACGTGCCGCGCTTAAAGCGGAGCGTGAATACGACATCATTATTCTTGATGCTTTCAACGGCGAATATATTCCCGAGCATCTGATGACAAGAGAGTTCTTCATCGACTTAAAGCAGATGCTGGCTCCCACCGGCGTGCTTGCATCCAATACATTTACAATCAGCAATCTGTACGACTATGAATCTGTCACCTATGCAAGCGTGTTCGGAAATTTCATCAATTTTCGTACTGCACAGAGCGCAAATCGGGTCATCCTCGCCCCGCAAATCAAGCTGAGCAATGAAGTTTTACGCACTCGAGCCAACGAGATCGACGCCTCACTGAAACCTTATAAAGTACCTATACACAGGTATACCCGCCAGTTGCTTTCTGCCCGCACAAAGCAGCCGGATTGGAATCAAAATGTTCGCCCCCTCTCCGATCAGTATTCACCGGCCAATCTTTTACAGGGGAGGTAAATGGCTTACTGTCCCTATTCGGTAAGTGAGCCGGTCTGTGGCCAGTATTCATCCTTCAGCAGTCGTTTATATAATTTACCGGTGGGGTGCCGCGGGAGCTCTTCCTTAAAATCGATACTAACCGGGCATTTGATGTGAGATAAGCGATCACGACAGTACTCGAGCAGTTCTACCTCGAGTAAGGCGCCTGCTCGAGAAGGGTCTTTAAGTTGCACCACGCCTTTGACTTCTTCGCCAAACTCTTCGTTCGGCACGCCAAACACAGCAACGTCCATGACTTCATCATGTGTAATCAATATGTTTTCAGCTTCCTGCGGGTAGATGTTTACTCCGCCGGATATAATCATGAAGTGTTTACGGTCGGTCAGATAGAGGAAGCCGTCTTCATCAAGATAGCCAATATCTCCCAACGTAGTCCAGCCATTGGCGTGTCTTGAATCCTGAGTCTTATCCTCGTCTTTGTAATATTCAAACTCCACGCCGCCGCTCATATAGATCGTACCGGATTCCCCAACCGGCAACTCGCTACCTTCATCATTACAAATATGCAGCGCGCAATTCAGTGGTCTGCCAACAGAACCCTTATGCGTCAGCCATTCATCTGAGTTCAGTTGTACAAATCCATTACCTTCAGTGCCCGCATAATATTCATAGATTATTGGACCCCACCACGCAATCATTTGCTCCTTGATCGGTATCGGACAGGGCGCAGCCGCATGAATCGCAACCTTAAGCGAAGAGACGTCGTACTTAACCCGCGTCTCTTCGGGAAGCTTCAACATGCGAACGAACATGGTAGGCACCCACTGGCTGTGCGTAATCTGGTAGCGCTCAACGCACTCTAGTGCAAATTCCGCATCGAAATGCTGCATGACCACTACACTGATTCCGTTGCGCAAACAACTCATCGAGAATCCCAGCGGCGCCGAGTGATAAAGCGGTGCCGGCGACAGGTAAATCGACTCCTGGGTGCCACCATAGAGGGCACCCAACATAGATATAGGCTCGCCGTCACCGTACGTAGCTTGCGGTAATGGGTGTTTTATCCCTTTGGGATATCCGGTAGTGCCAGACGAATAGAGCATGCTCGCGCCTTCGCACTGATCAGCGATTGGGCTCATGCTGCATGCACCTGTCGCTTCCTCCCAACGCTCAAAACCTGGCGCCTCACCATCGAGCATGAACCAGTGCACCACGTTTTCACAACGACCGGCCAACGTCTTAGCAACGCCACTACAGGCCTGAGAAGTAATGAAAATCGTCGCTTCGCAGTTGTTGACTATATAGGCGACCTCTTCAACTTGTAGACGCCAGCTGATCGCGGTGTAGTACAGACCAGCCCGTTGCGCAGCCCAACATATTTTAAAAAATTCGCGATGATTTTCGAGAAGAATCGCGATGTGATCACCACGTTGGAGGCCAAGGTTTCTAAACAGATGTGCCGCCTGATTCGCACCCGCCTCAAGTTCACCATATGTGATGGTTACGTTTTCATCCGCCATGATGTAGGCGATTTTGTCAGGCGGGAATTCTCCAGGCGTCATTGCGAACCTCTCATGAATCGTTGAAATCTCTGGGAGCAAGATCGAGGCTGGCGGAATTCAAGCAAAAACGCAGACCCGTCGGCTGAGGGCCATCCGGGAAAATATGCCCAAGGTGTGCATCACACACGGCGCAAGTCGCCTCTATACGCCGCATTCCCAGCGATAGGTCTTCATAGGTATTGACTAAGGAGGCGTCGATCGGTGCATAGAAACTGGGCCAGCCGCTGCCGGAATCATACTTGGTTTCGGAGTCAAACAACGGCGTATCACAGCATTTACAGTTGTAGATCCCGGGCGTTTTTGTATCCCAATAAATTCCGGAAAATGCGGGTTCTGTACCGGCCCGACGGGTAATGTCGAACTCATCTCCTGTCAGCGCACGGCGCCATTCATCGTCAGATTTCTCCAGCCGATTTATTACAGGGTCTGTATCATTGTTCTGCATGTCTACTTACCTCACTACCTTTGTTTGTCCGATCTTTGTTTGTCCGATCTTTGTTTGTCCGATCTTTGCTCACCTAATACCGAGCGTCGGGTGTATCATAATCGCCACAACTGCATAGCTAAAGGAAGAAAGTCGACCTAACGCGCTCATTTGTCGTGTTCGAAGCGGAACCCATCATGTCAACTACTGACTCCATCATGCCACTTTCACCAAGAGTGCGGCCTCCTATCCGCAAGTCCAGAAAACTTGACGACGTCTGTTATGACATCCGTGGCCCTGTGCTCATAGAAGCCAATCGGCTTGAAGACGAAGGACATCGGGTCCTAAAACTCAATATTGGCAATCCCGCGCCCTGGGGCTTCGAGGCACCCGAAGAAATACTGCGAGATGTCATACACAACATTCCAGCATCCCAGGGATATAGCGATTCGAAGGGCATCTATTCCGCGCGCAAGGCGGTCATGCAATACACGCAACAGATCGGCATCCCGAATGTGGACGTCAATGACATCTATATTGGCAACGGGGTCTCAGAACTGGTTGTCATGGCGATGCAGGGACTGCTTGATGATGGCGATGAAGTGCTTATCCCATCCCCTGACTTCCCGCTTTGGTCTGCCGCGGTCAATCTATGCGGAGGCAAACCCGTACACTACCTGTGTGATGAAGGGAGTGGATGGCAACCAGATCTGGCAGACATTCGAAACAAAATCACCCCCAATACCAAGGCGCTGGTCGTCATCAACCCCAATAATCCGACAGGGGCCGTTTACGAAAAAGCGATGCTTGAGCGCCTGGTGGATATCGCCTATGAGTACGACCTTGTTCTCCTTGCCGACGAAATCTATGACAAGATCCTCTACGATCAAGCGGAATACATCCCCCTTGCATCGCTGTCTGAGGATGTCCTGACGATAACGTTGTCCGGACTTTCCAAGTCGTATCGGGTGGCCGGTTTTCGTACCGGCTGGATGATCGTTAGCGGAGCCCGAGACCGGGCGGGTGACTATATCGAGGGCCTGGATATCCTGGCTTCAATGCGCCTATGCAGCAACGTACCCGCTCAGCATGCGATTCAAACCGCACTTGGGGGCTACCAGAGCATCAACGAGCTAACCGCACCCGGTGGCCGACTTTACGAACAGCGTAACCTCGCATGGCAGATGCTCAATGATATTCCTGGAATATCCTGCATCAAGCCAATGGGAGCACTTTACCTTTTCCCTAAAATCGATACTAAAAAGTTCAACATCAAAGATGACGAAAAGTTCGTCCTCGATCTTCTGTTGAAAGAAAAGGTGCTCGTGGTACAGGGCACCGGCTTTAACTGGCCACACCCGGATCACTTTCGGATTGTGTTTCTGCCTCGCGAAGATGAGCTCGAAGAAGCAATCAAGCGCATCGACAGCTTTCTCTCCGCCTATCGTCAATGAGCAGGCATGTCATATGAAAGACAGCGATTAACCAATGATCGATGTGCATCCTGCAGTTTCAATTTGCTCACGGTCCTGCTAGCGATATTCGAATTTCATCACCTTCAGAGCACGATCCGGACAAGCGTCCGGAAAGTCTGGATGCAGAGGATAGGTCGACACCACAGGACAGTCAGGAACCCACCGGGCAATCTGCTCGCGCAGAAACTCACCACCAAGAAAGGGTGAATTTAGCGCTGCGACGACTGTGGCCCCGGGCGCGACAAGTTCGGGGAGGCGTTTGAGAATCTGCCCATAGGATTTTTCCGCAACAAAACTCCCTTTCTGTTTGGCTGGAGGGTCAATGATCATCACGTCGAAAGGTCCCAGCTGGCGCAGTTTCCACCAAGACTTGAAGATATTGTGGGGCAGCATTCGCACTCGCCGCAGGTCGTGATCGTTCAATCGATGATTCAGGGCGCCAATTTCGAGCGCAGCTCGGCTCATATCAATGTTCACGACGCTCGTCGCACCATGATGTAGCGCTGATACAGAAAAAGCACACGTATACGCGAAGAGGTTTAATACACGCTTACCTTCAACCAATGTGGCCAGATCCCGTCGCACATGTCCCATGTCCAGAAACAGACCCGCATTTTGGTTTTTTAGCGGCCGGATTTCGTATTTCAATCCGGCTTCTGTCACGATGATTTTCTGTGGTACCGCTCCTGACACAACACGACTCGCGGTGGTTCTTCCTGAACGCGCCTGCACAAAAATCCCATTCACTCCCGACAACTCAAAATTTAGTCCGCCCACCAGGTCTTTAACCAAGGAAGCGTCCTCCTTGTACGTCGAAATCTGGATGTAGGGCGGCCAGGCAGTGACTGTCAGGTGTTCGAGACCCGGATAACTTTGGCCTCGTCCATGAAAGAGCCGTCGCGCTTCGGTTCCCTGTGAGGGCCATTTGCGCAAACATTCCTCTATGACTGAAGCGACTTCAGTCATTGGCACTCTGGATTCTATAGAGCAGTCGGTCTTCGTAGCCAGTGACAATCTCAACAAGCCCCGCTAAACGCTGATCCACCGCCTCGCTACCCGTATCAACCAATAGTGGCCGTCCTTCTAACGTATGCAGTTTGCTGCGCGTACCCACAACGACAATCCGTTCCCGTGCGATCGTATTCAGCGCGTGCGATGTCACCTGTTGATTGCCCCTACCAAATAAAAAGCCTTGTTTCCGACTGAAACTCACCACTATTTTCGCTGTATCGACAAGTTCTTCGATCCGACCCGCCGCAACATCCAGTTCAGACCCGGTTGCGGTCAGCACATCAAACCCCCGCCTGCTTCCTTCAATTCCGAGACGTTTCTTCATAGCCCCCAATGTGTCTCCCGGGCCTAAAATAAGTGGCCGATAGGTACCCAGTTTTTCCACGAGATCAGCAACGATTTCCTCTACCGCGAGTGGTTCACTTTCGCGCCCACCAGACTTCGTATGTTGCAACCACCCACCACTCTCAGGAACCCGCATTTCACCGTAGGTACGTATCTCAGACTGCGACTCATCAAAGTCTCGGACGTCGCGTTGCACAGGCGTCACAAATTTTCCTCGCGCAAGCGCAGATAGAAGTTTACCGGCAGCCCGTGGTGATACGGCAAAGACCCCACTGTGCATCTTTACACCTGCAGGCACGCCCAGGCAAAGCATGTTCGCTGGCACTAAAGAAAGCACATCGCGCGCGGTACCATCACCACCAACAAACACCACACAATCGATCCCAGAGGGCATCTGAGCGATCGTATTTCGAGTGGCATCTGCATCTGCTGCGACAGTTTTCGCAAACGGGGTCACAGCAACAAATCCCAATTTTATTAAGAGCGCAGCATCGTCCGGTCGCGCCCACCAGGCAAGACTTTGTGATCCAGCCTCCTGAAGGAGCGCACGGAGAAAGACCCGTGCCCTTTCCAGAGCCTCCGGCCGTGCGCCTTTGGCCAGCGCCTCTTGCTGAACTGCTTGCCCATCGGAACCTTTTAGCGCAACTGTCCCGCCAAGGCCGGCAACCGGGTTAATAACGAGCACCACACGGAGCGCTGACATAAGCAACTAAACAGCCAACGCCACACAAACCTCGTCCGCAATCGCCAGCGACGCTGTCAAGCCTGGGGATTCGATGCCGAGAAGGTTAATCAGGCCCGCCACACCATGATCTGCAGGCGTGGCCAAAATGAAGTCTGAGAAACCAGTGTCCGCAGGGGCAATTTTCGGCCGGATTCCGGTGTATCCGGGATGCAGCTTCTGTGTATCAAGGCCTGGATAATAAGTCCGTATGGCAGCGACGAAATCTTCAAACCGACTCTCATCAAATTCATAATCGATGCTGTCTATCCAACGCGCGTCGGGTCCAAATTTCACCTGACCGGCAAGATCAAGGGTTACGTGCACACCGAGGCTGCCCGATTCAGCAACCGGGTATACGAGTCTTGAAAAGGGGGCCGCGCCTGAATAAGCGTAGTAATGCCCTTTGGCAAAGTAAGCTTTTGGTCCTGGAGTAATTTGAGCCGCAAGGTCCGGTGCGCAGAGACCTGCACTGTTTATCAGATACTTACAAGCCAGGCGCAAGTCTCCGGTTTGAACTTCCAGGCCTGTCGGGCCATTTCCTATGCGATTTACCAGCGTATTAAACGCAATGGTACCCCCGTGGGCCTCAAGGATGCCCTGAAGTGAGAGCATATAGCTGTGAGAGTCGATGATGCCAGTGGATGGTGAGAGGACACCACCCACCCCATTGACCTCGGGCTCAAGTGATTCAAGTTCCGCCCCGCTCACCCAATAAAGATCCGACACACCGTTAGCGCGCGCTTTAGCGATGTAATCGCGCACGGTCGTCTCCTGCTCAGGCCGGCTTGCTACAATGAGTTTGCCGCAACGCCGATAAGGCACATCATAGTCTTCGCAGTGACGATAAAGGCGTGCTCTGCCGCGGACACACAATTCGGCCTTCTTAGAGCCGGATGGATAATAGATACCGGCATGGATGACTTCAGAGTTGCGCGAGCTGGTTTCGCTGCCAATGATTTCATGTTGCTCAAGGATCACAACTTCCCTGCCGCGACGCGCGAGTTCAGCGCCAACAGCCAGTCCTACAACGCCGGCCCCGATGACGATGCATTCAACCTTATACAATCCGCACGTCCTCATCGCTTTCTCGGCGCTCGCTCTGTCCTGCTGCCACACGCAGCGCTTCGCGAAATACGCGTGCCCGTCGACCTTGCTGGGTCTGCAGCCAACGCAACATGGATGGCACCGAGCGCACAATGTCTCGTTCAAACTGTTGGACCAGATGCTCATGCAGGCCATCAAGGTCATCGATACTCGGGTAGAAGCAGACACCGGCTACATTTGAAAATATGAGCTCCAGAGTCTGGGCCCGCAACTCGGCCCGGAAAAATGCCTTTTGCTGCTCGGTCGTTCGGGGTGGCGGCTGATAATTAAAACCAAAATCTAACCGCAACCTGCGATCGCGTCCTGCCAGGCACCAATGAGCCACCTCATGCAGCGCACTGGCGACATAATCTTCACGGCAATACAGCCGCGCAGGGACACATCCGTCGGCAGGTTCATAGCTGGGTTCAGGCGCGCCACCACACACCACCGTGGCAAAAGACTCAGCAAAGCAGCGGTCAAATACTTCGATTACAGCAGCCTGATTGAGCGTCTGTTCGCGGCAGGGCTCTAATTCCATGTGACTGGCCATGCGCGAAGCATGGAGACGTATTCAGGACTCAGGTAATCTGCACCGGCAAGCAGGTGATCCATGTAATCGGCTGGCGGGCGCCGCCCGTCGGCGAGTAACGCGGCATTTGCAAAGTATGTCCATGCCCATTGTGTCCCTGAAACAGTGAGCACTTGTACAGCGTCACGACCATAGTTCCAGGGTGCACGCTCATAAGGATCCATCTTGTGTATTTCGTCTTTGTCTGTCAGCGTGTAGAGCACGCCCTGCACTTCCTGGCCTGGACAATATTCGATGTTGGCATGGGCCGCTGCATTGTTTTGCATTGCCGCTTTATTGAAGACCAGTTGGAAATTTTTCAGCCTGGCGGATTCCGTATGCAGTACTACCAAGCCTCTGTCTGCAACCCGTTCAGAGTTCATGTTTGAACCATATGCAAAATATTTATCTATATGTATCAATTATTTACTTAATTTTTTTAATAAAAAATTGATATGGATTAGTGGCCATGTCTATGTGCAACAACTCATGCCCTAAATAGTGGCAAAAACTTCGGAAATCACGCTCAGTCGTCGGATCTGTTGCGAGAATATGTATGACTTCGCCCACTTGCATTTCACGCACCCGATGGCGTAACAACATCAGCGGCTCAGGGCAAAGCAAATCACGCGCATCCAATTGCACATCAAAAGAATCCGTCAATCTTGATTCTGTCGTCATACTTTCAGCCACGCTCATCGATTGTGCATCTTAAGCTGACTCAATGGAGAATTCATCGTGTCTTGACAGTCCATATCCGGGTCACCAGACTCGAACCGATTAACCATTGTGTGGTCAAATTGTACGGATGATTATATTGGGCGCTAGCAGACTGAGCGGCAACGCTGTGTGGTTTGTTATGAGAGATTATATGCGGGCAATGTCATGGCAATACCCAGATTGAGCAAGTCTATGACAACGATGCTTCTGGCAATGACATTGTCATTCACCGGGGCACCGGTAGTTTGCGCTCAACTGCCGGCTGGCAAGCCTAACCCCCGCAATGTACAGCCGCTCGACACAAGCCTTAACGACCCACTGACATTTCTCGAACAACAGATCACAGCGAACGAGGCCTCTGGCGCGGCTGCCCAACTTGAAGTGATCATTGCGCAGATAGAAAGCCTTCACCATCGCTACCATCCTGAGCTCATTCGACCGCTGACCCTTCTGGGAGATGCGCAGATTGCACAAAATCAGCACGATAAAGCAATCGACACTTACGCCAGGGCCCGACACATTACCCGTGTCAGCCACGGGCTATTCAGTCGGAAACAACTCCCGATCGTTTACAAAGAAGCGGATCTATTCAATCTGCTGGGCGACATGAGTTCAGCGGCGCAACGTGAAGAATATGCCTACGAAGTAGCCAGCCGTGCTTACGATAGTATGGATCTGTCTGTCGTACCGGCGCTCACCCGCCTTGCCGATTTTTATCTAAAAACGTACAACCCTATATCGGCTCGCTCGCTCCTCATACGCGCCATGCAAATCCACCAGGAAAACGCGACAGACACAACACCACAGGCAGTGCCCATCCTGCGCAAAATTGCCAAGACGCATCGTCAGACTCGGTTTCCGCCTTTCTATGTCAAGCACGCCGACGACAATCGTTTGGAAGGGCCCACGCCTGACCTGACGACCAATGATCTCGATACCCAATATATGCTTGTCAACAGCTTCCCCGAGGGAGAACGTGCACTGCAGAAGGTTGTCGAAATTCAGAGGGCATATTTCCCTGAGCGGCCATCAGTTGAACTCGATGCAATTTTGGAACTGGCAGACTGGCACCTTCTTTTTGGCCGTTACCAAGCAGCCCACACGCTTTATAACCATGTGTTTGTATCAATGGCCGAGAATTCCCAGCGCCCGGAAGATTTTTTCCAGACACCACGTCTTCTTTATTTTCCGAGACCGGAAAATCCCAAACCACCTCCCCTGAAGAAACGTTCCGAATTGTCTGAAGGATGGGTATCGTTAGAATTTCAAGTCACGCCAAATGGGCAGGTCCGGGCATTGAAAACTGTCGAATCAGAACCCGCAAAGCTGATGGAGTATCGTGTTCGACGCAGTATGCGAGTTGCCAGGTATCGTCCTCGCTACGTTGAAGGACAGGCCGTGGAAGCTGGCGAGCAAAACTTCACTTATCGATTTCCTTATTATCCTTTGCGAGAAGATGAAGTCGTCGACGGACAGGAACAAGCGACAAACCTACATGAGGCACAAGATGAGACAGCTTCCGTTCAGGAATAGTCCAGTATGATGAAATCCCGTGCTCTGCAATTGGAGTTCAGGTCATGACCAAATTAATGGGCTGGTTTGCAATTGTCGTATTGCTCTCGGCATGCGCACCGATTACACCGCTGCCCGGGGGTGGTATTTCCACACCAACGCCACCTTCTTCATCCGGCGGCTCTTCAGGTTCTTCCGGCGGCGGCTCTTCCGGCGGTGGTTCGTCCGGTGGCGGTTCTTCCGGCGGCGGTTCGTCCGGTGGCGGTTCGTCCGGTGGCGGTTCGTCCGGCGATGGTGGCCTACCCGGTGGCACGATTGGGTCATCCCAAGGAGACGAAGGCCAGAGTGGCGCGGGTCGTTCCGGTGGAGGCCAAAGCAGCGGAGATCCTTCAAGTTCCGATACCCTCCCTGGAGGCAATTCTACCGTCGGCAGCAGCGGTCATGGCGACCAAAAAGACCCAGGGGGAAGTCAAGGCAATGCCAGCGAATCCGGCTCGGGAACAGATACCGGGGGGACCGACGGCGCTGATGCTGACATTGGCTGGGAAGATATTGCGGGTACCGAACAGGGTGCTGACGACGGCTGGGAAACGAGCAATTCCCTCCCTGGAGAGGGGGAAGAGGATGGCCAGGGCGGCTTAATTCCAAGTAGCAGTGTGGGCGGCCAGGGCAATCCTGGCAATGGCGATGAAGAATTTGCCGGCGCGCTTGAAGAATTCGATGGAGAGATCCTCTCGGAACGACAAGCAGCCCAGGCTGGCTCAGGGGTGAGCAACGCTGGCCGGATTTTGACACCTGAGGAAGCGAGTGCCGGCGGCGGGTCTGGTGATTCGCAACAACAAATCCCTTTGCCACAAACTGTTGCCCGAACTGTACCGCTCCCGCCCCCTCCTCGAAGAGGGTCTGAAAACATCCCCGACGACCTGCCCGATGCCAAAGACGACGACATCATTGCACGTCAGCTTCGCGAAGCGGCTATGCAGGAGACGGACCCGGATCTGAAAGAAAAACTCTGGGAAGAGTACCGTAAATATAAGAAGGGCTAGCGCTGAGGAAACGCATGATCAATCGTAAGCCCCTGACATATCTATGCCTGGCTGTGCTAATCCTTGGCGGCTGCGTCAGCCACACCGTACGCGTCGTTGACATGACGCCTCCGCGCCAGGCAGACACAATGCTGGCCGAACCCCTGCTGCTCGATGTCGGTGTGGCGATCTTCGACAGCAACGTTCCGGACGACTTCGATGAACGCATCGAGCAGATCATTATGCCGGAGGTGCGACGCGCGGAGTCACAGTACATCCCCTACTTTTTGAAGAACGTACTCCAGTCGACAGGCAATTGGGGGGCAGTACGGGTCATACCACGACCAAGCGCCGCCGTGGATCTGGTGGTCAGCGGAAAAATACTGCACTCCGATGGTGAATATATGGCCGTACACGCCACTGTGACAGATGCCAGCGGCAGACAATGGTTCAGCAAAGAGTACAACGCGCTTGCAAGTAAATACGCCTACGGGCCTGACATGCCTCCAAGCATTGATGCTTTCCAGGCAATATATAAACAACTCGCCAATGATATGTTGAGTTACCGCGAAGGGCTCACCGATCAACAGATTAAGCGGTTGCGCACCATCGCCGAGATGAAATTTGCTCAGGGTTTCTCAAACGATGCGTTCGCGGACCACGTCATGCAAAACGAAAACGGCGTGTATGAGCTCAATCGCCTTCCGGCTGAGCAGGATCCGATGCTCGAACGTGTACGCAAGATACGCGAACGAGAATATTTGTTTATCGATACGCTAGATGAATACTATGACAACTTTTACCGCCAGATGTATCCCTCGTATCAGAGCTGGAGGCGCGCAAGTTATGATCAGGCCATTGCCTACAAACGCCTGAAGGCCGAAGCCAAATCCCGGACACTCAGTGGCACACTTGCAATCGTTGGCGGCATTGCAGCCATCTACGAAAGCAGCGACGCCTATGTCGACGCCTCGGGTCTGGTTGGCGTCGTCTCAGGCGCGACCCTCATTACCAGCGCTATACAGAAACGCAACGAGGCAGAGCTAATGGCCGAACGATTACGCGAGCTGGGCAGCGCCGCTGAAGCTGAGTTGGTGCCGACCACAATTGAGCTTGAGAATCAGTCTGCACGCCTGGAGGGCAGCGTCGACCAGCAGTATCAACAACTCCGACAGATTCTGCGAAGGATCTATTTCGAAGACCTCAATCTCTCGATTCCAGACAAGGAAATTGAAGCTGACTCTAACGCCGTAGAAGGGTAATGAGCGAATCAGATCAGATCATCGCACCAACTGAGGCGCCTCTGACCCATCTGCGTGGGGGCGAAAAACGAAGACTACGTCTTGATCTTCGCATCGTCGCACTCGTCAGTGCCATCTTATTAACCGTGCTCATCGCCTTGTACTGGCAGCCACAGGTCACCATCCAACCACAAAACCATTCCTTCACGCCTGCATCTGCGCCACCACAGATAAACGACAATGCCCCGCCACCTTTCCAAGCCACGCAACGTGCGCTGGCACGTGAACGCGCACAGGAAGCTTTAAGTGAATTTGTCGAAAAGCAGATTCGACTGGAAAACGAGATGCAGGTAGACAACTGGGGTGCCGAGCAACTCACACAGGCACTCGATGCGGCCAAACAAGGTGACGCTATGTTTGTGCTCGAGGACTTTGAAACGTCATTGGCAGCCTATAATCAGGCAGTCATTCTGATCAACGCGGTCATCAATCTGGGCGAACGCATCTTCGATGAACACCTTTCCGCGACATACGAGGCGTTGGCCGCGTTGGATTACGAATCTGGCCTGCGTGCCATCACCTCCGCTTTAGCGATCAAACCGAGCAACGCAGAGGCGATTGAACTGCAACGGCGTGTGGCACTCGTACCTGAGATCCTGACGTTACTGCGTCATGCAAAAAATCATGAACTGAGCAAGCGGTTTAACGAAGCAATGACCCAATATGAGCAGGTCAGACAATTGGATCCACTTACACAAAATCTCCATGAACTTATTGCATCTGCCCGCGCGGGCCAGTCCGGAAATAATCTGGAGATTTTTATCTCCCGCGGTTTTGCCCACCTCGCTGAGGAGAACTTTCAGGCTGCACGCGATGATTTCAACGCGGCATTAAGCTTACGACCAGGCAACAGCATGGCCACTGGTGGGTTACAACAGGTCGCAGAACAACATGACCTCGCCATCATCAGGGATCGGGGTATAGCCGCCGAGGCGGCATTATCGAACGAAAAGTGGGAAGAAGCGCTGGCGGAATACAACGCCATCCTTAACCTCGACGGAAACATCCAGTTTGCAAAAGACGGCGCAGTTACGGCCAAGGCTCACAAACGCGTGCAGTCACTCCTAAAGACAATCTCCGAGGAACCGCAAAAGCTGTCTTCGCAATCTTTGTACCTTGAAGCACAGGAAATCGTTACCGAAGCTGAACAACTGGAGCATCCGGGCAGGACCCTCAAACGTCTGAGAAGTGAAGTCCTTAAACTGTTACAGATGTACAGAGACCCCGTTGATGTCACCCTGTTGTCAGACAACGCCACAGACATCATCGTTTCCAACGTTGGGCGAATTGGTCGGTTTGAACGTCGCGTACTCAACCTGCGCCCAGGTCAATACACGATACGTGGCAGTCAGAGCGGGTGTAAGGATATTTACCTTTCCATCGAAGTCCTACCGGGAATCGAGCCAATCGACCTGTCTTGTCCGGAACGACTGAGCCCACGATGAATACAAGATACACTGGCCATAGGTTCGGATAGACGGCAGATGCACGACCTAGAAACCAGTCACGGCGATATGCAAACCATCGAGGCGGTGCGCTTCGAACCTTCCGATGCGCGCAGCAGCACTTCGAAATTTCAACTCTGGCATGGGCTGCTGCTCGTCGCCGCAATGCTTGCGTTGTTCATTTTTTGGTTCATTTTCACCACGCGCAGTGTCACCCTACTATTTGACCCACCTGCAGAGTCCATATCGATTTCCGGTGGCTTATCCTTCGAGTTAGCCGAGGTGACATTACTCAGGGAAGGTCCTTATACAGTGACCGCGATGACCGAATTGCATGAACCTTTAATCGAAACCATCGACGTAGATGCTTCCGCAAGCCAGTCATTTGAATTCAAGTTCACGCCACTCCCCGGCTTCCTGACCATAACGACAATTCCCGAGGATGCTGACATAACAGTAGATGGGAAACCGGCCAACGGTAAGATTGAACTCCCTGCCGGCGAACACGAGGTCGGTGTAACCCATCCTCGTTATCAGGGCCGTGGCGATATCATCGACATTGTTGGTCGTCATGAAGAGCAGTCGCTTACCATGGAACTCGCTCCGAATTGGGCCGACGTCACCGTGCTCTCAGAACCGACCGGCGCGACCGTTTACATCGACGGTGATGCCTGGCATACGCCGACACCTGCAGTCGTCGAAGCGCTCTCTGGAGAGCGCGAAATTGAGGTTAGGATGGACGGATTCCGCAGTCATCGGCAAAGAATTTTCGCTCAGGCAGAACAGTCCATGAGATTGGCTACTGTCAAACTCGAGCAGGCAGATGCCCAACTTAACGTGACCTCAACACCGTCAGGAGCCGGTGTACTGATCAATGGCCGATTTAGTGGCCAGACACCATTACAACTCGACCTGAAGTCTGGCCAACTTCACACTGTACAACTCGTCAAGGCAGGCTATACAACGCAACTCTCCCGCATCAAGATGAAACGCGGCCAACACGAGGCGCTCTCGGTTACCCTGCCCCGCCAGAAAGGTGTGGTGCAGATCACGGCCACCCCTTTAGAAGCCGAATTATGGGTCGATGGAGCCCACTCGGGTAGCGTCAATCGCGCGCTCACGCTACCAGTCCGAGCCCACGATATCGAAATAAAGATGCAGGGATATGCCAGCTATCGACAGACCATTACGCCAAAAGTTGGTCTGACCCAGGAAATCAAAGTTAAGCTTCTTTCACTCGCTCAGGCCCGTTTGGCTGCCATGAAACCATCCATCCGCGCCCCGGACGGTCAGACGTTGTTACTCTTTGAGCCCGAAGATTTCACCATGGGCGCATCCAGACGAGAGCCCGGCCGCCGTGCGAATGAGACCCTGCGTGACGTTTCGATGACGCGAATCTTCTACCTCGCCACCCACGAAACAACAAACAAGCAATTTCGTACATTCGCCAGCGGGCACGACACGGGTAAGTACGTCGAAACATCTCTAAACGATGATCTTCAACCGGTCGCAAATCTGAGTTGGCATGATGCCGCGGCTTACTGCAACTGGCTTTCCGAACAGGAAGGACTGCCGCGCTTCTACGACCTTCAATTTGGCAAGGTAGTGGGCACCTATCCTTCAGCTACGGGCTACCGACTGCCTACGGAAGCAGAGTGGACCTGGGCAGCGCGAACATTTTCTTCACAATCAGGCAGCGAGCCTCAACCCCAGTTGCGCTTTCCCTGGGGCAGCAACCTGCCACCACCGGAGCGGCACGGCAATTATGCAGATCGCGCCGCTTCAGCCCTGGTCGGACGGGTTGTCTTTGGTTACAACGACAACTATGCAGCTGCAGCGCCGGTAGGCACATACAAAGCCAACCATAGGGGTCTTTACGATATGGGTGGAAACATCGCCGAGTGGGTCAACGATTTCTATGAGATCCCTGACAAAACTACAGTTCAAGACCCGACCGGTCCCACCACCGGTGAATACCATGTCATCAAAGGTTCCGGCTGGATGCACGGTACAATTACGGAGTTGCGCCTTTCATTCCGGGATTACGGGATTGATGGTCGTCAGGACGTTGGTTTCCGAATCGCTCGTTATGTTGAGGTATCCAATTGAAGCTCCGCCGATACAGCTTGGGAGAATTCGTGTGAATACAGCGAGGTGGGCTTGTCTAATCCTCTTAGCAACCCAAACCACAATATCGGCTGCCGAAGATCAGCAGCGCGCAAAGGAAAAGACATCGCCTGACTATGAGCGGAAGACTCGCACCGGGCAAACACAAGACGTCACAACAAATGACGCACAACCTCGCCCTGGGCCTCAATCAACGACGTCTGCGGGCACACCCGGAAAAGCAAAATCAAAGAAGACTGGCGATATCTTCACGCCAAGTGAAGAAATTTCAGAGGATTTCGCAGTCTCTTTCCCTGTGGATATTTAGCACTAAGGATCCAGCGTGAAAAAACAACTACCTTTCGAACTCGTATATCAGATAAGTGCCCTGGTGATCAGCATCATCTTAGTCCATCTGCTCTACGTCACCCTCATTCGCCCTAACGCCGACGCGATCATTGCCCATCAGACAGAGCTTCAGGCGAAGGGGGAGCCTTATATACAGGATCGCTCAGTCTATGTGGTGCTCAAAGACCTCGAGCAGGAGTCCTGTTTCATCCTGATGCTCTGGGCCATGGCTATCATGGGTTATAAAGGTAGAGCGGCGCTAGCCGAACGCACCCTCCTGAATGAAAACTTCATCCAGATTGGCGAAGGGATGAGCATTCTCCCTGAGGATACGCGCGAATTCACCCGCCCGCTGCAGGCGCTTCCGAAAGATCGACAGGAAGCACTGCTACCAAGATCACTGCTCTCGGCATTACATAGATTCTCATCCACTCGCAACGTGCAGGACGCCTCGGAGGCAGTCAAGACAGTCTGCGACGGAGAATCAGACCGCCTTGATAGCGAATTATCCATGATTCGATATATTGCCTGGGCGATCCCTTCCATCGGATTTATCGGTACCGTACGCGGGATCGGGGATGCACTGGGTCAGGCTTATCGGGCGGTGGAAGGCGATATCGCGGGTGTGACGGCAAGCCTCGGGATTGCCTTTAACTCTACCTTCATCGCACTGGTGATCAGCATTGCGCTCATGTTTCTCATGCATCAACTCCAACTCATACAGGAACGCCTGGTCCTTGATACCCACGCCTACTGTGATCAAAGACTCCTCAGGCATATGCAGGTGCGTTAAGCCATGAACATCCTTGAACTCAACGATCACGAGCTCAATCTCTACGACCAGGCAGGGACACTCATCCGTTCGGAACCTGCGGCTGCCGCGTTTATAGACGATGCGCTCATATTCGGCGAACCTGCCCTAGCCTTAAGCCGAGTCAGTCCACAGACTTTCAATAACCGTTATCTCGGCCATGCGGCAGCGCAACCACTGCCCTCTCCGATTGGTCCAGCGCACAATTTTGCAGACCTTGTTTACCAACATCTTCGCACCTACGAGCTGCAGAACAAGGATCTCACCATTCTCGCACCCGCCTATTTCACGAATGAACAACTCGGTTTGGTGCTCGGAATTTGTCAGGAACTAGAGATTAATGTCTGTGGTTTCATCGACCTTGGCCTCGCCCAAATGCTCAGTAAGGCACCAGGATCCAGCTTCACATTGATCGATTTAGAATGGCACCGCATGACGGCAACGCACTTCTCGACTCAATCCGGCAAATTAACCGTCACGGGCAATCGTGTCTGGGAAGGTCGAGGCTACAACCACTATGTTGAAGGGTGGATGGGTGTTATTGCAGATGAATTCATTCACCGCACCCGCTTCGACCCCTTGCATACTGGAGATACCGAACAACAGTTATTTGATCAAACAGCAGCGTGGCTGCAGGAAGGGCTGGCAACGCGGATCGTCGTGGTGAGCAATGGCGATGAACGCGAGCTTGAAATCGAAATGCAACGTCTTGCCGATAAAACAAGACAACGCCTGGAAGGTTTGGACTTGGACCCCAATCAGCCGCTCCTCCTATCCGACCGGGTAATCCGCGTACCAGGGTTGGAGCCACGCTTGTCTGAACTACACGGCAATGTCTCACGCGCAAATTCTGCGGAAAGCATACGCGTGCATCTGCCCACCCTTTGCGCCGAATTGCCAGCGGATAAAATCACTCGACTGAGCACGTCCACAACACGTGCCAGCCCCATCCAACCGACCACGGTACAGAGCCATGCGTCCCTGGCAACCCACCTTTTAGACAAGGACAACGTGGCTCATCCGATGCAGGCGTTTGGTGACGCCGTACAGGAAAGCCTTAAGCCGGGAGACAGTATTGATTTGGCAGGCGAAACATATCAGGCAGTCAGAGTTCTCTGATGGCACGCCGGCAACGTCGATTCAATGTCTTTTCGCTTGCATTTCTGGACGTGATGTCATGCGGATTTGGCGCTGTTGTCCTTATTTTTCTGATCATCAACCATGACACCGAAGCCCAACAACAAGTGGTTAACAATGACCTCTTAGCTGAGATTCGCATGCTGGACTACCAGGTTCAACAAGGTCAGGAAGAGATGTTTGAACTTCTGCAAGCACTAGAGGGTGTCGAATCCCATCTGGCGGAATCCGAATCGGATCTCAACGCCACACGCAGCACGATCGATGCCGAGGTGATAAAACTCGATGAACTCAAAGACGTTTCACTGGCCGAAAGCGAAAGCCTGTCTGATCTGACCGCAGACATAGAAACACGTGAGGATGAGGTCAAACGTCTACAAGCTTTGAAGGATGCGGCAGAAGGTCAGCAGGTGCGTTCAGTTGAGGGTGAGGGAGATCGGCAGTACCTCACAGGACTCAAAGTGGGTGGCAAGAACATTCTTATAGCCATAGATACCTCAGCAAGCATGCTCGACGACACCATTGTAAATGTTTTACGCAGACGCAATATGAGCGAAGAGCGCAAACAAGCCTCACCCAAGTGGCAGCGGGCCATTCGCACAGTCGAGTGGCTTGCCGCACAGTTGCCACTTGATGCTGAATTTCAGCTATATGCTTTTGCTGAACAGACCCGCACGCTGGTACCCAACGGTGATACAGCCTGGCTGGCGATGCATGATGGCCGTGACCTCAACCTGAGCGTCGAGGCGTTGAAGAAAATCATCCCGGAAGGGGGATCTAGCCTGGTCAAGTTAATGTTATTAGTTCGCGAGCTCTCACCGATTCCGGACAATGTCTATCTGATCACCGACGGTTTACCCACACAGGGTGAGTCAAAACCAAGTGCCGCCACCATCTCCGGGAAACGCCGTTTGCAGTTATTCGGCGACGCAGTCAACCGACTTCCAAAGCAGATTCCGATCAACGTCATCATGTTTCCAATGGAGGGCGATCCGATGGCTTCTGCTGCTTATTGGAACGTGGCGCGAGTCACAGGCGGAGCCTTTATTTCACCATCCTGGGATTGGCCCTGATGCGCAATCGTCGAGCAATGGAAGAGTTCAGCGTCTCCTTTCTAGACGTGATCTGCTGCGGTTTTGGCGCAATCATACTGCTGCTGATGATTACCAAGACCTTAGAACCTGTCCTGCTTGAAAAATCCAACATCAATCTCGAAGGTCAACTCATCCAACGTGAAGAAGCGCTGTTCGAAATTCGCGGCAGGATTCGCCAGCTCAATCGTCAGATCCAAAACGCGACTGCCGGCCTGGAAGAGCGGCTCATTGAACTCGCCCAACTACAGAAGTATCTGATGAAGATCCTTGGCGAATTCGACAACCTTTCCGAACAACAACAGGAAATCTCCACACAGAATTTGCAACTTGCGAGTGCAAAGCAATCGCTAACGGACGAAATGCAACGCCTGTTGGGCCTCGACTTTCGCAGAGCCTCAGGACTCGTGGGTGGCATCGCGGTCGATTCGGAATACATTATCTTCGTGATCGACACCTCTGGCAGTATGCAGAGTGTTGCCTGGCCACAGGTCGTTCGTAAAGTGAGCGAGACTCTTTCTATCTATCCAAGCGTTAAGGGTATCCAGGTCATGAACGACATGGGGGATTATATGTTCTCCCAATATAACCGGCAGTGGATAGCAGACACACCGGCACTGCGAAACTCAATTATTCGTACGTTACAGACGTGGTCCCCCTTCAGTAATTCAAGCCCCGTCGAAGGTATCACTGCCGCGATCAATACCTTCTATGACCCCGATAAACGCATCAGCATTTATGTTTTTGGCGATGACTACACAGGAAACTCGGTCGAAGAGGTCGTAGAAGCTATCGACCGAGTAAATCTCACAGACGAATCCGGACGCCGACGCGTACGCATACATGCAGTCGGATTCCCGGTATATTTGGACAGACCCAATGCGCGGGTCTACCGTTTTGCAGCACTCATGCGTGAACTTGCCTACCGCAACGATGGAACATTCGTCGGCTTGGCACGCAATTGATTAAAACCTGCCTCGCACCATGCCAACATCAGGCGTTTAGAGTATGAGTACAGCACAGGGACCAAAATCATGAGCTTAAACAAGCATCAGTCAAACAAGCGCCGCCTAATGCATATAATGCAACTGGGCCTGATTGTTTGGGTCTCATTCGGCCTTGCAGGTTGTGCGAGCACTAAAAACCTGGCACTGGACACCACTTTTCCTATTCCTCTGATGAACAAGATCCCCGTCAGGCTCGCATTCCATCTGGATGACGCTTTACTTAGCTATGTGTATTCCGAAAAAATCGAGAAAAAGGGGCAATGGAATGTGGAGCTTGGATCTGTGCAGACAAAGCTCTTTAATAATCTGGCAGCCGGAATTTTCGAGCAATATTCACTCGTCACAGACAACTCCGCGCCGGGGCTGGATGGTGTCTTACAGCCGAGCATTACAGATCTGCAGTTTTCATTGCCCGATCAGACCCGTTCCGATTTCTACGAAGTCTGGATCCGCTATAACTTTGATCTCTACGACTCAAATGGGAATTCCGTAGGTAACTGGCCGTTAACTGCCTACGGAAAGGCCAGTAAGAACGACTTTTCGTCCGCATCAACTGGCGTTGAAGCGGCAGCCATTGCGGCATGCCGCGATGCAATGGCTTTTTTTGCCATCAATTTCACAAAGGTGCCAATCGTCAAAAAGTGGCTTGCAAGTGGAAAACCGCAGAAACCACTCGCTGCTCCAATTACCGTTAAATCCGGAGAAGACGGCCAGACATGAGATTATTTATCTTCTTGGTGATTGTGATCGCGGGCCTGAGCGGCTGTGTTACTTCTACCGTTGAACAAGTACGTGAATCTGCCACCGGCATGAGCAAAGGTGACGCTGTGGTTGTCCTCGGTCGACGAAATCGTCCCAGCCAGACTCAAACCGAACTCGATTTCATCAGCTGTATTTCAGACAATATGTCCAGTGGTGTAGATGGCGTTGCTGTCATCACTGAACAGGATTTCATGGACGCCCTGTTTCCATGGTTCGAGCCCCGCACGGCACCCATCAACACAAATGAATTACCTGGTCTACTACAACAACCTCTATTGGCAGAACGTTTACGGGAGATCAGGTTGAAATACCTCGTATGGGTGGAAGGTTCGACCCGGCGCACTTCGCAAACCGGCTCTCTGTCATGCGCTGCAACGCCTGGCGGTGGTGGTTGCTTCGGCTTTCTGACATGGGAAAACGATTCAAACTATGAAGCCTCCGTCTGGAATGCACATACCGCGAAAACCGCGGGCAAAATAAGTTCGGAGGCGGCAGGAACGAGCTACATACCCGCTGTAATCGTACCCATACCGATCATTGCAAGGGTGCAGTCGTCAGCGTGTCAAAAGCTTGCCAATCAATTAAAGGTATTTATACAAGATACTCCATAAATCTTTATTATTTAAAGATTTATTTATCTTTATTAGCCTTGGTTACCGCTCTGTTTTTGCGACTCTTTTTCTTGATCTCCACAATCTCTCCTTCGAATCGATCCGGCTCAATGGCATACCACTCCTGCAGCGTGGCATCGTATCTGTTCGCCATCAAGTCGCAGTATTCATAAAATGTTGGCCGGCCTGGATCGGCGATGATCACCCGCTCTACACCATTGTTGAGCGCACGCCCCGTCATACGCGCCAGGGGATCAATGAGAGAATCCCAAAAACAGATATCACTACCAAATATGTATTTGAACTGGCCAAGGTCACGGCCTTTAAGCGCATTTAAGTTGGTTGAATTTTGCGCAACTGCCACACCATTGAGGTCCGCTAAGACATCCATGAAGGGAAAGACTGCAGGGTCCAGATCAATACCGGTCATTTTGGCATTAAATTTTCTGGCACAAAATATCGACAGACCGCCCCAGCCACAACCAATTTCGGCCGCACGAGCACCTCGCCGCATACCACGATGAGTCAAATAATCCATTAAAAGATAACTTGAACCCCAGGCCCTGTGGCCGTGGACGGTGGGTTGGTAACGTCTACGCAACGTACGCATCAACCTATGTTTTGGCGTTAGAAGATAAATTCCGTAAGCGTACTCAACGTGCGCTTCGGGAACTTGCTGCAGCTTCGGCATGAACCCTCCGGTATAATACCCGACTAATTTACTTGGGTATTTGCTAAAGAGTAGAATCGCGCCCGCGGACACATCCCCTCTTCGGGACTTAGTAAAACACAGGACCAGAGCAGTGAGCCAATCAGTTGATGATCTCGTAAACAATGCAGGCACATACGAAGCCGGCTTCGTCACCGATGTCGATTCCGAAACCCTGCCCCCAGGGTTGAATAGTGACGTAGTCAGAACCATTTCTGCGAAAAAAGGAGAACCGGATTGGCTGACACAATGGCGACTAGACGCCTATCGCGCTTGGCTTGATATGCCGCGTCCACAATGGGCTCATGTGAATTTTCCAGAAATAGATTTCCAATCAATCTCCTATTACTCCGCACCCAAAAGCCAGGCAGATGGGCCACGCTCTTTAGATGAAGTGGATCCGGAGCTCCTTGAAACATATGAAAAACTCGGGATTCCTCTGCACGAGCGTGAAGCGCTCGCCGGTGTTGTAAAAGATCGCCCGGATGTTGCGGTCGATGCCGTCTTCGACAGCGTCTCCATCACGACGACTTTTCGCGACAAACTGGCCGATGCCGGCGTTATCTTCTGTCCAATTTCTGAAGCAGTCCATTCCCATCCTGATCTGCTGCAAAACTATCTTGGGAGCGTCGTACCACAAAAAGATAACTTTTATGCGGCACTAAATTCTGCTGTGTTCAGTGATGGTTCTTTTGTCTATATCCCCAAGGGCGTGCGCTGCCCGATGGAACTCTCGACCTACTTCCGTATCAACGAGCGCAACACCGGACAATTTGAGCGCACGCTGATCATTGCCGAAGAAGGTAGTCACGTCAGCTATCTGGAAGGGTGCACAGCACCCATGCGGGACGAAAATCAACTCCATGCTGCAGTCGTCGAACTGGTGGCACTGGGTGATGCAGAGATTAAGTACTCAACCGTACAAAATTGGTATCCAGGTGATGAAAACGGTAAAGGCGGGATCTACAACTTCGTCACTAAACGCGGCCTATGTGCTGGCGCGCGGGCTAAAATTTCATGGACCCAGGTTGAAACCGGCTCAGCGATCACCTGGAAATATCCAAGCGTCGTTCTGCGTGGTAATGAATCGGTTGGTGAGTTTTATTCAGTTGCTTTGACCAATAATGCTCAACAAGCCGATACCGGCACCAAAATGATCCACCTGGGTAAAAACACGCGCAGCACGATTGTCTCGAAAGGTATCAGTACCGGCAGAAGTCAAAACAGCTACCGGGGGCTGGTGCGTATATCTCCAAGCGCAGACCAGGCACGTAATTTTACCCAATGTGATTCATTACTGATCGGTAAGACCTGCGCAGCAAATACCTTTCCCTATATCGAAAACAAAAACGCCTCGTCAGTGATCGAGCACGAAGCGACGACATCAAAAGTGAGCGATGAACAGCTATTTACCTGTCAGCAACGAGGCATTGATCCTGAAAAAGCAATCAGCATGATCGTCAATGGATTCTGCAAAGAAGTGTTCAGGGAACTTCCGATGGAATTTGCCGTCGAAGCCGGGAAACTCCTTGAGGTTTCGCTCGAAGGATCAGTCGGATGAGTATCCTTGAAATCAAAAGCCTGGAAGCGCAAGTGGCCGGTGAAAAAATTCTCAACGGCCTTAACCTCACCGTCAACGCAGGCGAAGTACACGCCATTATGGGGCCCAATGGCTCAGGCAAGTCAACGCTGGCAAATGTATTAGCGGGCAAGCCAGGTTATGAAATCTGTGGCGGCAGCATCGTATACAACGGTGTCGACATCACCGGCCTTGAGCCCCATGAACGCGCCCACCAGGGCATTTTTCTGGCTTTTCAATACCCGATTGAAATCCCTGGTGTGAGCAACATGGAATTTCTGAAAACGGCACTTGATGCTCGCGCATACAATCGCGGAGAGGACAAGTCAAATGCCGCGACCCTGCTAAAAATAATTCGCGAATTGGCTGGCTCTCTTGATCTTAATCCCGAGTTTCTAAAACGCGGCGTTAATGAAGGCTTTAGTGGAGGGGAAAAAAAACGTAACGAAATTCTCCAAATGCTCCTCCTGCAACCCACCTTAGCCGTGCTAGATGAAACCGACTCGGGCCTCGACATCGATGCTTTGCAGGTAGTCGCAGAGGGCATCAATCGCTTTCGTGGCCCTGACAATGCCGTGATCCTGATTACGCACTATCAGAGGTTGCTCAATCATATCGTTCCTGATGTTGTTCACGTGCTTGCAAATGGGCACATCATTGAAACGGGCGATAAAACACTTGCGCTCACGCTCGAGGAAAAAGGCTATTCATGGCTGCTGGAATGAACACATCAACGATTGAGTGGCACGATTTAGGCGCAGCCGATCTGAGTGCCCTCATCGAACAAGCGATGGCCCGCCCTTTCCACCGGGAACGCTGGAAATACACAAGGATGCACAAGGTGGCCGAGCTTCTGCATGCCCCTGCCGCCACTGGTGACGATGACTCTGCGCTCATCGAGCCTGATACTGCCATCAATCTCACGGAACAGATCGCCAGCGCACCCGAAGCCCTGACGCCCTTTATACAAGGGCACCGATTGCGCCTGATCGAGGCTGAAGAAGATGGCGCCGAAATCTCGCTGAGTAACCATGCGACACCTACCTACCTTCGGGTTCATCCGGGTATTTCAGTCTCATTGATGCAGGTGGCAAGTTCAGTACAGTCTTCTTTTTTGTGGTTAGACGTAATGCAAGGGGCCAGCTGCGAGCTCTCGATCAATGCACTGAGCGGTTTATCACATCGGGATTATCTGCACGCTCAGGTGGGAGAAAATGCTGATTTTGTCCTGAATCTGCATACGCAGGGCGCGCCGCTTGCACGTCAGGACATTCAGATCAAATGCATCGGACCCGGCGCAAATGTCGCCATTCACGCAGCAGCCTGCATCTCGCCGGAAGCAAACCTGGACCAACAGATCACGATCGAGCATAGAGCACCCAAGACCTCCTCGCGCCAGTATATTCATAACGTAGCCGGGCAAAATGCGAGCGTCACCTTTAACGGGCGCATCCACATACACGAAAACTGCCCAGAAGTGGATGCACATCTATCAAACAAGAATATCGCCCTGGCATCCCAGGCGAGCTTCAACACCAAACCAGAGCTTGAAATCTACACGGATGATGTGGTCTGTTCTCATGGTGCTACGGTGGGCGCATTGGATGAAGGTGAATTGTTTTACTGCTTGAGCCGCGGCATCGATCTGCCCGAGGCCAGACGGCTGCTCAGCATGGCCTTTCTAAATCGTGCATCGCACGGCCCTCTCAGCGAAGCTGCCTTTAGATATTTTCGAGCCAGTATCCAATGATCAATATCCGAGACGACTTTCCCATACTTCAGCGGACCTTCCGTGAGCGGCCATTAATCTATCTCGACAGCGCCGCGACCACGCAGAAACCTGGCAAGGTGATTGAGGCAATGAAGGCCTACTACGAGATGCACAATGCAAATGTACATCGCGCTGCACATATACTGGCCTTAGAAGCCACAGAGTTAATGGAAAACACGCGCAAAGCACTGCATACATTCATCAACGCTTCGGATCCTGCCGAAATTGTATATACACGAGGAACGACCGAGGCCATCAACCTACTCGCCGCTATCCTGGGTGCAGCTGGAAAAGTGGCGCCGGGGGATGAAATCCTGATCACTGAAATGGAGCATCATTCCAACATCGTTCCCTGGCAAATGCTTGCCGAACGCACACAGGCAACGTTACGGGCAGTCCAAATCACCGATGCGGGCGATCTGGATTACGATGATTTTTTGCGCAAGCTGAACTTAAAAACACGCATCTTTGCCTGCAATCATGTCTCCAATGCACTCGGTACGGTAAACTCGCTGGCACAACTGATTGCCGATGCTAAAGCTGCTGGTGTGATCACCGTGATCGACGGCGCTCAGGCTCCTTTACACCAGCACATAGACGTACAGGCCCTCGACTGCGATTTTTACTGTTTTTCAGGACACAAGATGTTTGGGCCCACGGGTATTGGCGTCCTTTACGGTAAGCTCGACCACCTTAAGAATTTACCGCCCTGGCAAGGCGGTGGTGAAATGATCGAACACGTGACACTGGCACGCTCCACCTATCAACAACCTCCTTACAAGTTTGAAGCCGGCACCCCTCACATCGCCGGCGCCGTTGGTTTAGGAGCCGCCGTTGAATATATAAACAACCTCGACAAACCAACGCTCCTAAAGTCAGAAGATGAACTGATCAACAGAACAATCAGCGGCTTAAAGCAAATACCGGGCGTAAAAATTATCGGCACACCGGAAACCCGCTCATCAGTTGTATCGTTTCTGACGAAACAAGGCCATCCCCATGATCTCGGCACATTACTCGACCAGCAAGGCGTCGCCGTGCGCACAGGGCATCACTGTGCAATGCCACTGATGGAGAGATTAGGTATCCCCGGCACGGTTCGGGCCTCTTTCAGTCTTTATTCAAACACCGACGACGTCGATAGATTGCTCGAAGGCGTCGATAAAGCCATTGATCTTCTCTAAACACCCCACCAAATCTAATCCCAATTTGTCATTCGAGTTAAACCTATGAACAAGCCAAACATAAACATCACCGAAACTGCGCTTAAGCACATCCGTAAGCAACTGGATATGACGCAATCGCAATATCTCAGACTTGGGGTCAAGGAAAGCGGGTGTAATGGATATATGTACATGCTGGACTATCTGGAAAACCCGGCTTCGAATGACATCTGCGTTGAATTTGGTGCCGGTGTTCACGTGTGCGTCGCGACGGCAGACCTCGACATGGTTGCGGGTACCGAGGTGGATATGCTCTCCCAGGGACTGAATTCCGCGCTCATATTCAAAAACCCGAACGCCACCAGCTACTGCGGATGCGGAGAGAGCTTTGCGATGGGTGGACAACCTTCACAACTGAGTGTTGATGCGAGCGATCTGGCAACCGATGTCGGCGATCATCCATCATGAACGCAGAGCATCACCATGGAACGTAGAATTGTCTCGGTGCAACGTGATTGCGAGGCGCGTTTAGTACCGACAGGCGACCAGATCACGATACACGCAGGGGCTTTCGTCACCCTGACACAAGCTCTTGGTGGCACATACACCATTGTTCATGAAGGGAACATGGCGCGAATTGCCGGTATAGACGGAGATGCACTGGGATTCGAGCCTGAAGCACTCGTATTTCCGGCCAGTAAGGGCATACCCGACATCCAGCATGTCTGGCAGGCGCTGCGTTCCGTTTATGATCCGGAAATCCCCGTGAACATCGCGGACCTAGGACTCATATACAACGCCGGTGTCAGCGCGAACACAGTCACGATAGAGATGACCCTGACTTCACCCACCTGCGGGATGGGTCCCGTACTGATAGCCGAAGTCGAAGAACGCGTATCTCAGGCCCCTGGTATCGATCAGGTGGTCATCGAACTCATATTCGATCCTCCCTGGTCACGCGAGATGATGAGCGATGAAGCAAAACTAGAGCTCGGGCTGTTCTGACATGGAGCTCTCCGAAATTGTCGATAGTTTTGAGTTTCTGGACGATTGGGAAGATAAGTACAGGTTCGTCATCGACCTGGGCAAATCCCTCGAGGCAATGCCTGAAGCGCTGAAAATCGACGCAAATCTTGTGCGAGGCTGTCAGAGTCAGGTTTGGCTACATGTTCACCTTCATGAAGATGGAACGGTATTGCTCCAGCTCGACAGCGATGCGCACATCGTTCGCGGGCTCATTGCCATTGTCCTGGCAATTTACGCCCACAAGCCCCCGGCCGAGATACTCAGCATAAACATCGAAGACATCTTTGCCAGACTCGAACTGGTTGAACACCTCTCTCAAACCCGCGGCAATGGTCTGCGTGCTATGGTCGCCAAAATTCGAGAAAAAACGGCGGAACAGGCGAGCTAAAACCAACACAATGTTAGCCCGTGCGCATGGCCTCATATCTGCGCCAATCCTCAGGCGTGTCGACATCCCAGGTGAGAGGCAACAACCGGAAACTCAGACTCTGCGCCTCAAGCCGCGCAATCGTCGCTTCGGTAACCTGTGCCGTGCCCCAGGGGATCCCAGCAAAAATCTCTGAACAACTTTCTTTCATGCCAATAAGTCCATAACCGCCGTCTTCAGTCGGCCCAACAACAACGTCAACTTCATTTAACGCGGCAAATCCGGCTTCGAGATACGCACCGTCTATCGCCGGGCAGTCTGATCCGATCAGACAAACTTTTTCTGCTCCCCGGGCAAATTCTGTAGCCAAAGCAGCATCCATGCGCTGACCCAGATCAGCCCCCGTCTGCACTGAACTGTCGCCGCCGAAACGGGATTCCAAGGCTCTAACGTATGGGGTTAAGGCCGTCGTCCACAGACGCATGCTAAATTTGGCCGCAGACCCTCGCAGTAACTGAGATTCCAATAACTCAATGTGGGCATCCAGTGCGCCCTGTGCGCCCAGCTCTGCGATGAGCCGTGTCTTACAGCGCCCTAATTCGGGTGCGCGAAAAAAAACACAAAGCAGTTCAGACATAACGTTTTCTACCGATAATAACTGCGGTAAAGGTCTTGAGAATCCACGCCCATGAAATAGCGAAGACGATAACTCCACATTGAAAGGACAGTGCGAATCACGCCATTTCGTCGCCACCTTCTGGGTGAAGTACCCACCGTCGCATGCAATGCCACAAATGATTTACTCGCCGATGCCTTCAAACGTTTGCTGATTTCCACATCCTCCATAAGAGGCAGATTCGGAAAGCCGCCCACTTCATCGACTAAACCTTTGTGGAAAAACATGGCCTGATCACCCGTACATATTTTTGTTAAACGAGAGCGAACATTCATTGACCATGCGATCAGGCCAAGCCCCTGAATCTCAATATCGAAACGGCCCCAAACGGGTGCCATCCGCGATAACGCATGCAGCTCCGTCAACATGGCGCGATTGACTAAGCTGTCTGCATGTAAAACAAGGCACATATCCCACCTGGCCTTTTCTATGCCGCAACGAACCTGCAGCCCACGGCTTCGATTCGACTGTACATACAGGCACCCGAATTGACAGGCTAATGCTTCAGTCGCAGCGGTTGCAGCACCATCAACCACCAACACCTCAGCATCCCAGCCCTGACGGGTAATATCGTCGAGCAGTTTTGCCAGGGAATGGTCGTCCTCGTACACCGGGATGATAATGGAGAGCTGCAAAACTCAGTCTGCCATGACTTCCGCAGCCAGCGCTTCAATACCGTCGATGGGGTCTCCACCTAAAGCGGCAATGGGTATCAGGAGTCTTTGCGCACCTGCATCGGCAAGCGCTGCAACTGCTTGCTGACCACCCTTCCCATTCCACATACAGCTAATTTCTATCCCCTGAGGATCACGTTGAATCTCGGTGCATGCGGCTCGTAATGCTTCAACACCGTGACGCAGTTCTTCCGCATCCGTAGTGGGCGCAAACCATCCTTGTGCAAACCGTGCCGTCCTCTGAAAAATCTTTCCTTTATTGCCACCCATGACGACCCTGAGCCCCGGAGCACATGGGTAACTCTGGAAACCACTCCATGAGATGTGTTCACTTTGGTGTTCAACCACTGCCCCGGACCAGACCTTGCGCATCGCACCCATATATTCGTCAAAGCGCTCTCCGCGTCGAGCGAAAGGTATGCCCAGAGCAGCAAACTCCTCCTTAAGCCAACCGATACCCAACCCGAGCTCGAGGCGGCCACCGGAAACAAAATCAAGACTTGCGGCCTGCTTGGCCAGGTAAAGAGGATTGACCTGAGGCAAAATATTCACGCCTGTACCCAGTCTTAACGTCGAAGTGTTCGCCGCTATGTGCGCCAGGGCGATTAAAGGATCAACAAAATTCGTATCCGGCGCTGTCCCCATTTTGCCTTCCGCGTTGTATGGATATTTTGATTCATACGCTATAGGCACAACCACATGCTCAAATGTCCAGACAGATTCGTAGCCACAACGTTCCGCTATTCGTGCAAGATCAGTCATCTCACTTAATGAGGAAACGCCCACATTGATCGGCACCAGTCCAAATTTCATATACCTGCTCCATTGCGAATACACCTATTCTGCCAATTAGGAGGTTGTCACGATACCGTCACGCTTTACGCCAGTTGTGCCATTACCTGTGAAGTGCCACAAACGTTTTAGTTCGCTTATGACCTTATGTATACAGGATACAAAAACGGCAATACCCATGATGCCGGAGCAATTCCGGTATATTTATTGAACTTAATCGCGGGGGTATTACATGGTCTGGTTGAGCTGCGCAGGTTTTATGGCGCTGGTGGCTTATATTTCCTACCGCCTGACCAGAGGTACCGTCAGCAGCAGCACCGGTTTTTTCCTTGCAGGACGTTCTTTAACCGGAACCTTTATTGCAGGCTCCCTTCTTCTGACCAACATCTCGGCCGAACAGATTATCGGCCTTGCAGGCTCCGCATATGCATTTAATTTAAGTTCAATGGCCTGGGAAATCGTCGCGGTCGTTGCCATCATGATCATGGCGCTGGTCTTTTTACCACGATACCTCGCGCACGGTTTCACAACATTGCCTCAGTTTCTCGGCGAACACTTCAGCCCGACCATACGCTTTGCCACCGTTGGGCTTTTTCTCCTGGGATATGGTCTCGTGACAATCCCTTCAGTGCTCTATAGCGGCACCATCGCGGTGTTGGAGATGTTCTTTGGCGAGTTTGCGAGTAACTGGACATTTGCGATGATACTCATCGTCATTGCAATGATCGGCATGACCTACTCAGTAGCAGGTGGTCTAAAGGCGATTGCGATTTCTGACACCCTCAATGGCATTGGTCTCGTTTTTTTTGGATTTTTGATTCCGCTCCTTGCCCTCAATCACCTCGGCAACGGCAGCATTGTCGAAGGATGGTCAACCATCACTCATCATCATCCTGAAAAACTGAATGCAATTGGAAGCAGTTCCGATCCCACCCCGTTCGCTACCCTTTTTACAGGCATGCTCTTTGCTAACCTGGCGTACTGGGGGACCAATCAATATGTGATCCAACGATCATTAGCTGCTGAGAGCCTGGCCGCCGGCCAAAGAGGGGTTTTGATCGCCGGGCTATTTAAGCTGCTCATACCCTTTTTCATCATGTTGCCGGGCATCATTGCTTATCATCTCTACGGCGACTCACTCCAAAGCATGGATCAGGCCTATCCGCGACTCGTCAGCGACGTCCTGCCTGAATTGTTAACAGGGATATTTCTTGCTGTGTTGCTCGGTGCGGTTTTCAGTTCCTTTAACTCACTCCTGCAGAGCGCGGCGACCCTGGTGACCTACGATCTGTATGTGCCTCTGAAGAATCGTTCAGCAACGGATAAAGAGAAAATTCGAATTGCGCGGTACGCATGTGTTTTGATCACACTTGCCGGGCTCATCGTTGCCCCGAGTCTCCAGCTTGCACCCGAAGGGTTGTGGCAGATCATCCGCAAATTCACTGGATTTTATAACATACCCATCATTGCAATTGTCCTTGCCGCCCTATTCTTGCGACGTTCAAGTGCCAAAGCAGCGTTGATGGTTGTTCTAATTCATATTCCGGTCTATGCAACCGTAACCTTCTGGTGGGATACAGGCATCCATTTCATCCACTGGTATGCGATTCTCTTTGCAATTGAGATGCTTTTGCTGGTTTTTTGGCGAGATAAAATGAAAACCGCTCAAGCAACCATCGAGCCAAAGCACTCAGTGGTCGATCTCACCCCCTGGCGCTGGCGTTGGCCGATGGTCATCGGCCTGTCGATCGCTATCTTATTTTTGTATGTGGTGTTGTCACCAATTGGAATTGCGGCCTAGCCATCGTCTTCGTCTTCGAAGAGTTCCTTATATTGATCCCGCAACAGGTTTTTCTGTACCTTGCCCATGGTGTTGCGGGGTAGTTCCCTGACGTTGACGACCATTTTTGGCTGCTTGAAGCGCGCGAGCTGGCCTTTGAGAGCCGCACTGACCTTTTCTATGCTCACCTGCTCTCCGCTGGGTACAACAACTGCCACGACACCCTCACCAAAATCTGCATGCGGAATGCCGATCACAGCACTCTCAACAACGCCCGGTACTTCGTCAATGAGACGCTCGACTTCCTTCGGGTAGATGTTATAGCCACCGCTGATCACCAGATCCTTTGCCCTGCCGACAATGGCCAGGCGACCGTCCGCATCGACAGTGCCAAGATCTCCGGTGATGAAAAAACCGTCGGCACGTATCTCTTCGGCGGTTTTTTCAGGCATTCGCCAATAGCCACTGAAGACACTTGGTCCTCGAACCTCAATGGCGCCTACATTTCCCACCGGCACTTCCTTACCCGCCTCGTCCGCAATGCGCAGTTCAAGACCCGGCAACGCAAACCCCACTGTCGTCGGAACTCGCTCTCCGTGCAAAGGGTTAGTGGTGTTGATGATCGTCTCGCTCATACCGTAGCGTTCAAGGATCCGCTGACCGGTCGCGGCTTCCCATTCACGGAAGACCTGTTCAGTGAGCGGTGCTGAGCCGCAAATAAAGACCCTGATGTGATCGAGAGACTGTTTGGAAAATTCCGGTAGAGCCAGCAACCGCACATAAAACGTAGGCACACCCATCAGAACCGTGACGCGTTGCAACACCTGTGCAACCTCGGCGGCGTCATATCTGGGCAACCATTCCATCGGTGTGCCATTCAGAAGGGCACAATGGCTGGCAATAAAAAGTCCATGCACATGGAAGATGGGCAATGCGTGCAACAGCACATCGTCATCCTGCCAACCCCACGCATCACTTAATGCCACTGCATTGGCCGCGAGGTTAGCATGGCTCAGCATCGCGCCTTTCGACCGTCCGGTTGTGCCTGATGTATAGACGATGGCAGCCAGGTCATCGTCCTTGCGCATAGCCACCGCCGATGGGTAGTCTTTCGAAGCGGCTTCCATCAGACTGCCATTACCGTGGCCATCAAGGGTTAAGGAAGGTACATCAGCCCTCTCCGTGCCACCGACAAACAACGCCGGTTCCGCATCCGAGATAAAATAGTCGATTTCAGCAGCCGTATAGGCCGTATTGAGTGGCACATAAACCGCACCAATCCTAAGGGTCGCCAGATAGAGCGCGAGGCTTTCTGGTGACTTGTCCACTTGTGCAACGACGCGGTCATCTATTCCCACGCCATGACTGACCAAAGCGCCTGCAATTGCTGTAATACGATCGCGTATGTCACCATAAGACCAGTCGTGCCGATCTGGCAGGCGCAGACAGTCGCGTTCTACATTGGCGCTAAATACACCATCCAGTGTCTCGTAGAAATTTGTCATAGATTGTTCTCCACTCGCCTATTATGCGTCGTTTAGGAACAAGTTAGAAATACTCATTAACTACCTGATTTTTTTGCTGAAAAACGTTTGCCTTGAGAAACTCCATCTGTTAACTTCTCAGCCGTTTTGAGCCCTGCCGGGTAGAGGGAACGGCACAGGCACGACAAACAACAGATTAATAAGTGGTTGCGTGCGTAGGGACTGCACATAGTTTTACAACGTATCGAGGTGGAGGGGATTCCACATTCGACTTTCCCATAACAACAAAAACGATTGGGAAACTTTAAGCCGCCGTTTGGCGGCTTTTTCTTTTCAGCACCAGATTAATTAGAATTCGCGACCTGAACTCAGAGCATCGCTATGGCCAGCCTCACTGTTCCGAAAATTACGCACCCCTTCGACGTTCAGGTTACGTTGCCGGGCAGCAAGTCCATTGCACTCCGTCAACTCGCGATCGCTGCACTTACCAACGAACCAACACGATTGAAAGGGCTACCAGAGTGCGACGACACTGCCGCTATGTTGGACTGCCTTAGCCACCTTGGTGTCACGATTCAAGGCAGCCATGACGATCTCGTTCTACACGGGCCCATGAACCTGACGGACGATGTGATACTTGATGCGCGTATGAGTGGTGCTTCGGCGCGTCTGCTTATTGGACTGGCCGCACTGCGCTCAGGGTCAACCACCATAGATGGACACGCCTCACTCCAGGCACGTACCAATCAACCACTGTTCGATACACTTTTATCCCTTGGCTTAAAGATAGATTCTGCCGACCACGGTGGCTTACCCGTTACATTACGAGGCCCCATGGCGATAAACGGCCCCATCTGTATAGATGGATCACTCTCCAGCCAGTACATCACGGCACTGTTAATCGCAATTCCTCATATTCATGAAGACATCCAGATCAATATTTCAGGTCGCCTGGTTTCGCGACCCTACATTGATATCACGCTCAGTGAGATGAAAAAAAGAGGCATCGAGGCTGCCTGGCTGGACGATACGTCCCTGGTTGTTCACGGTGCCCCCTACGCGGGCGGTTCGTTTACGGTCGAGGGTGATGCAACTGCTGCGACATATTTTGCCGGTTTAGCAACGCTCCATGGCAGTAGCGTAGCACTGACTAACCTGGGTGCCATGAGCAGACAGGGCGATTACAGATTTTTCGAGATTATGCAGCACCTCGGGGCAAGCGTTTTTCGAGACCCGAGCACAACTAAAATCAAAGGACCCACGAATATAAAGCCTCTCGGCACCTTAGATATGACCGAGATGCCCGATGCCGCACTGACCCTGATCGCCATGACCCCGATGCTGCCGGGTAGGAGCACGCTAACCGGCCTCTCATCATTGCACCACAAAGAGTGCGACCGCCTGGACTGCCCCGCTCGGGAACTTTCACAGATGGGGGTTGAACTCTCGACGACTGACGATTCGATCACGGTGCAATACAAGGATCCTGACGGCCTCGGCGCGCACCACCTATCGACCTATCATGATCACCGCATGGCAATGGCATTCTCCTTGTTGGGAAGTTGCACGGGTACGCTTACGGTAGACAGCGAACGTGTTGTCGACAAAACCTACCCTGCCTACTGGGATGACTACCGTACGCTTATTACGAGCGCTTAGCCGTCGCGAGCGATATGCCAATCATCGTGGCAAAAGCGGCTGCCATGGCATAAAGCGCAGGGTAGCCTGACGGAAATACCGGCTGAGGGTTACCAAGCACGCCTACCCACACGGCTGGTCCAAGGATCATCAGAACAATGGTGGTCACAAGGCCAACAATACCGCCTGCGATTGCGCCCTGGGTTGTAAACCCCGGCCAGTACATGGTCAGCAGGAGCAATGGAAAATTCGTACTGGCAGCCACCGCAAGCGCCAGCGACACGAGATAAGCCACATTCTGACCTTCGAATGCGAGACCGAGAAAGATGACAATAATTCCGACGCCTACCGTCGTAATACGAGACACTCGAACTTCTTCTTTTTCCGATGCCTGCCCTTTGCGAATCACGCTGGCATATACGTCGTGGGAAACAGCGGACGCAGAAGCAAGGGTCAAGCCAGCAACCACCGCAAGTATGGTTGCAAAAGCCACGGCCGCCATAATGCCGTAAAAGACATCCCCACCAACAACTCGCGCCACGTGTACGGCCACCATATTGGTACCGCCGGCGATCTGCCCACCGGCATCCAAAAATTCCGGTTCGAGCTTCAAAAAAGCCACTGCCGCAACCCCGACGACAAAAAAGATAATCAAATTCACATAAACAACGGCGCTCATCGCGACTGCTGCCGAAGTACGTGCCGATTTTGCATCAGGCACTGTAAAAAAACGCATCAAAAGATGAGGTGATCCCACCAACCCGAACACAAGCCCGAGGCCGAGGCTTAAGCTTGCCAGCGTATCAAGCGCTAAACCGCCTGGCGTTACAAAGCGGTCTACGGACATACCAGAAAGTACATTTTTCTCGCGGGCAAGTTCATACATCGCGGCAAAATCGAAATTAAACTGGGCAAGTACCAGCAAAGCCAGCATGGTAATTCCGCCGAGAAGAAGTACAGCCTTGGTGATCTGCACCCAGGTTGTCGCAAGCATCCCACCGATGGATACATAAGTGACCATGAGCACACTCACTAGGATGACTGCATAGGTATAGTCAATATTGAACAAGATCTGGATCAGTGCGCCCGCACCAACAACCTGAACCATGAGATAAAGCAAAGCAGACACCAGTGTGGTGACGGCGGCCAGGAGCCGGATGGGTGTCTCATCTAGTCTGGTAACCAGGATATCGACGAACGTGAACCGGCCCAGCTCACGAAGTTTGTCTGTCATCAGAAAGAGAAATATCGCAAATGCGATGGGTGCACTGGAGATGTAAATCCCGGTGTCGAAACCGGAAGTAAAAATCATCGCCGTTGTTCCAAGGAGGGTTGCAGCGCTCATGAAATCCCCCGCGATCGCGAGTCCATTCTGAGTACCGGTAATACGCCCGCCAGCCACATAGAAATCCGCTGCAGACCGGGTTTGCCGAGCGGCAAAAAATGTAATCACCAACGTGATCAAGATGACCGCAACAAAACACGCAACGGCAATGACACTCATTGGGGATCTGCCGATCTGCGGCTAAGATAAATCCAGGCAATGATCACCGGCAGAATATGGATCACAATAATCAGCAATTCGCCCCATGCGAGCCCGGCAAATACCTCCTGAGCGAGCAAGGTCGGGAACAGGGGAATTCCGAGCAAGAGCGTAAGAAAGGGTGCAAAGCATATAATGAGTGCACCCCGGGCATAAGGAGTGAGTTCTTTCATGTGGCTGTGCTACGTATGACGAATCCGGGTAGCTATGTACACATAGCCCCCTAAAGCACCTGCAATACACTGCGACATCAAGCCGACGAACGTGCGAGTAACGGCCAGCGGGTGCATCCCGCCAACAGCCTGAGAAAGTACGATATTCATCACCAGCATGGCCATAAACCCTGCGGAGATATATCCAATAACAGTTAATTGGGGCACTTTGCGAACGATTAAATGAGCGACAGGAAGTGCCAGGAGCAGCGAGATTATGACGACAGGAAGAAAGATCTGCGTCATTCCCAGAAGGTCGTGGACGAACGTTGACCATCGAACTTGCCCCGTCACTGGCATCCCCAGCTCGACAAGGGCCGCAAGGTTGAGCTGGCTATAGGTCAGCACACCAACCCCATAGACGGTGCCCACCGCCAGTAAGAATGCAACGACTCTATTCATGCTGCCCCTCTCCGTTTGCGGTACCATAGCAGCTTCACGCTGAATTTCGTATATCAACGGTATGATGTCTCGCTTTATTCTATTCGTTATCTATTTCATTGGCCTATCGGCCTCAACCCATGCTGCCGCCGGACAATACACGGTGGAGACGGTCGCCGATCGTCTTGATTACCCCTGGTCCGCGGCTTTCCTTCCGGGTGGAGATATTCTGGTCACTGAGCTATCCGGTAATTTACGCCGGATTAGTGACGGTAATGTCGGCAATCCGATCGAAAATGTCCCGCCGGTCTTTCGGCTTTCCCAGGGCGGATTGTTCGACGTGGTGCTCGATCCGGATTTCGTATCAAACCAAACGCTTTATCTCAGCTACGCCGCAGGCGATGGAGATCACAACGGTACGGTTGTCTCCCAGGCAAGGCTGGAGGGCAACAAACTGGCCGATGTGAAGGAAATATTCTCAGCAACACCCAAAAAGTACGCACCCCTGCATTACGGTGGGCGTCTCGCCTGGACGCTCAATGGCAATCTGTTGGTCACAACGGGTGACGGTTTCGACTTTCGTGAAAAAGCACAGGATTTGAACACGCATTTCGGAAAAACCATCGAGCTACCCATACATGCACCGAATGCACCCATGCCCTTCACCCAGGCACCACTCGTGCTCAGCTATGGCCACCGCAACCCGCAAGGCCTTGCCGTGAGTAAGACGGGCACGATCTACCAGCACGAGCATGGCCCGCGTGGTGGAGACGAGGTCAACGTGATCACGGCCGGTGCTAACTATGGGTGGCCGGCAATCACCTACGGCATCGATTACAACGGTGCCTATGTTTCACCATTTACCGAACACCCCAACATGACCCAACCGCTCCACATCTGGGTGCCATCGATTGCACCCAGTGGCCTCATGATTTATGAAGGTGACATGTTCCCCGAATGGCAAGGAGATCTCTTCGTCGGTGCACTGGTCGATGAGGAAGTCCGCCGCCTGGACATGCATAACGGTCAGGTTGTCGCCGAGACCAGTGAGTTTCCCGAAGTGCAGTCAAGAATCCGGGATATCCGAGAGGCCCCGGATGGCAGCATATACATCATCACCGATGGCAATCCTGGTTCGATCGTGCGCATTTCGCGTTGATATACGGCCGCTAGGATTCCCCTCGCATCAATGCGTTGATGTAGTCTTCCTCGGTAATCGTGCCACCTGCCTGCTCTGCTCGTCCGCGGTCCCGAGGTTGCAGGTGGTCCTGCAGAATGTCTATTCGCTTCCAGGTAGCGTACGGCTGCTCACCTTGCTCGTCAGGGACATAGGGTGACGCAGCGGTGCGTTGGTGTTTGTGAATGTAACGTGCGCAGTTCTGGAAAACCTTATCCACATGGGCACGTACGATACCAATCGCGCCAGGATATTCTCCCAGGAGCGGATCTTCGCGATGAAACGTTGCGGTTGCCTGCACGCGAACGCGATTAGGCGTTTCGAAATCAATAAATAACAAGCCTATTTTTGCGGTATCGACGATATTGCCAAAGGACAAAAACATGCCGTTGCCATCGTAGGCAGGAAATACCAGCGTTTTGGTGTCAACCACGGTTACGGTGCCGGGCGCTCCGCCTTTGTACGACACGGTTGGTTCACCGTGTTCGTTGACCGTGGATAAGAAAAAGAAATCGCGACTGGCAATGAAGGGAATGTGCGCATCGTTAAGTTCATCTGTGACGATGGCTGTCTTAACAGCATCTGCAAGTGATCGCGACTCGAACGCATCCTGCAGTTTTCGCTGAGAATCTGTATAAAAATCCATTTGTGCTCCTTTCCCATCAACGGGACTCTATACAAAACAATATAACCACACTTTGCCGTTATTTAGACAAACCATTGTCCCATCGCATCAAAGCCTTGGATAAAGACCGTCTCATAAAATAAATTAACATCTATATTTCAATGGCTTATGAAATATTTATAACCGTTTCTGGATACGTGCGACCTGGACGAGGAACTCAGCGCAAGACACCAAATGCGGTGTAATGATTGAAACAAGTCTCGATTGACGGGTGGTTTAAGCGCTTTTGGGCGCCGGATCGGTCATACGTGCCTATAGATCGGGCGCACCGGGGTCTTTTTCAATTGAATCCAGATGATCATCGATTACCTTCCATAACGGGGTATCCACCCAGGTGTCATCTAGATAAAACTTTTCTGGCTCTTCTTCTTTGGGGTCGATGAGCAGATTGTAGATCGATGGATAAGCCATGTTTTTTATCCCATAACCATCTTCATCAAGGTCCTTGATAAGCATTTTCCAATTGCGCCACTTCACCCCAAACAGTTCATTGCCAATATAAATAAGAACCGATTCTCGAGATGATTTTTCCACGTTACCCATAAAGAAACCGGACTGATCCAATCCGTCGAGTATTCTATCCTGGGGAATATTGCCACCAACAAAACTTGCCAGGGTAGGAAATACATCGATCAGATGGACCAGATCGTTAGAAAATTGTTCAGCCGGGATTTTAGCCGGGTAGCGAATAAGAAAAGGCACCCGCAAAGAACCTTCGTAAGGCGCAAACATACTGCCTCGCCATGGCCCGGTGAAACCAAATGATCTTTTAATCCCTTCACGGCCATTGTCCGAAGTAAAGATAAAAATGGTGTCATCCTTCAGCCCCAACCTATCCACGGTATCGAGCAGTTCACCCACGTAGGCATCTGTTTGTGCCAATACATCAGCAAAACTGCCGTTACCGGTCTTGCCCTTAAAGTCGGGATGGGCATCAACCGGTTCATGGGTTTGGGTATAGGGCAAATAGGCGAAAAAAGGTTTGTTCGCTTTGGCTTTACGTTTTATAAAATCCAGGGCGTGATCGGTGATTTCACGATCGATGGTTGCACGTTTGGCCCGGTCATAAACTTCGTTTTTTATAGGTTTCTCACCACGCCTGGCTGTCATGACGTAGGTGAACTCGACACCCGCGTCTTTTTGAAAACTATCGCTATCGGGCCAAAAAGCTCGATCAGATGAATTAGGAATACCATACCATTCATCGAAACCCTGATCCGTAGGAAAGCGGCCAAGCGTGTCGCCCAAATGCCATTTTCCGAACATGCCGGTGGCGTATCCAGCTTCTGACAACATCTCGGCCAAGGTGATCTCCCAGGCCGTGATGCCCTCCCATATACCCCGTGGCGGTCCTTCTGGACGCTGCCGGGTACGAATCCCGTAACGGCCAGTCATTAATGAAGAGCGCGAAGGCGTGCATTCCGCTTCAACATTGAAATTGGTGAGTTGGAACCCTTCAGAGGCAATACTGTCAATATTGGGGGTGGGCGCTCCACGCAGGATTCCACCGCCGTAGACACCGACTTCTCCATAGCCAAAATTGTCCATCAACACCAGGATAATATTGGGCTTGCTGTCCATCGCGGATGCAGCAAGCGTCAGAGGTGCTGAGAGAATAAGGGCTAACAACAAAGCCGGGCTTGCGATAATTCGCATTCGATCAGACATCGTGGCCTCCATTGAGTCGGTGCGAGGATAGTCTTTTTAAAGCCGATATTCAGCGATTGCTCTGGGTATCGACATCGCCTCACCTAAATTCAATGTGCAGCACCCACCGGCAAAAAACTAAGACGGCGCCTCCTGGGCTTATAACCCATCACCCTCCAGGGTCTTATCAGCCATCAGTTCGGCTCGATCGACCTACATCTTCTGCTTTAAGAATCCAATCACGTCCGGCCAATATTCAGATCGGACATCAAAAAACAGTGTATGACCGTCATTACGAAATGGTGGGTAGACCAGTAATTGAACATCCCTACCAGCCTTTTCTAGCGCATCAACGAGTTGTCGACTGAAATCGACCGTATTGTTGCCTTTCGTCAATCTGGAACCTGTATCGTTCTGCGCCACCAGCACCAGAAACGGGGCATTCATTGCCAAGGCATCACCGAGATTTAGCTGGCGGTTAACGGCGACCGCCATGATCACAACTGCAGACAGATCAATGCGCTGCGCAGCTTGCTGCCAGGCCAGCAATCCACCCCTGGAGAAACCTATAAGCCCGATTCGATCCGGGTCAACATCGGCCCTTTTTTTGATGTAGTTGACTGCCGCCTGGGCATCGTCGAGATGTCCCTGCAGGGATCGCGTCGACCGGCGGATGAGCGATAGCCCAACAAATCCGGCCTTGGCGAGAGCATCACAGGTCGCTTTCGGTGCACCACCGATTTGAGTGCCCATCCCCCCGTGATGGTAGAGTACAGCGGCAAATGGTCCAACGCCTTTGGGCAGACACAACGTCCCCTTCAGCTTATACCCACCAGATTCCAGCGTAATCGTCTTGCCGGCTTCTACGCGCGTCCCCGTCAGGCACGCTGTCATCAATACTAAGATGACTGACGACATTCTGATCATTGTGTTCACAATTTAAATTCCAGTTACCTCGCTGCCAACCGCCAACTCAGCCCACAACCGATCAGCCCTAGGAGCAGTGCCAGCAGGAGTCTTGGATCTCCTGCTTGGTACCAGGGATCGATAGGGAACGCGATCGTCTTTTCCATCGCAGCGATCTTGAACTCGTGGCGCCCTGAGAAGGCCGGATTTGTCGAAATCTCAAGCAGATCCCTGCGGCTGCGGTAGCGCATTCCAGCACCTATGGACCAGGTTTCCATGCCATCCGCATTCATGAGGTCCATGGCCGTGTTCGCAGCGGCTCCAAAGAGAACGGGGTGACAGCCGCGCATCAGAAGTTGAGGCCACATAAACTCCATATACTTAGCATTGACATCGTCGCTGGTCTCCCCAGGCTCAACACCTTCAATCTGCAAGGGTGTGTCACGCATATGGATGACGTTGATCATCACGAAATCGTCACCTGTATCCTCCTCCATCCATCTTCGCATTTCCGCCAACCGTTCAGGTGATATCCTCGATTCACGCTGCGAAAATGCGGACATGTACTGCTCGATCTCCACTTCAGTGAGCGGTCCACCAAAAGATGTGTACCAGCCGAAAAAAAAGCCATAAGCCGCAATCAGCACTGCCCAGACCCATCGTATCTGAGTCATTACAATTTTATATCTCATGTCTGCATGCCCCGTATACTTGATAAATGATTGTATTTTACAAACCAGATAGATCTCATAACAGCCGCTCTCATACCCTGGGTCAAATCCTGATACGTGACGAAGGAAATGCTCGACTACGCCGCTTCGGATGGCCTTGACGATGTATTTTCACCGAAATATACAATCAAGAGCATGTAGGTGCATAAGAGTTCGCTTCTATGTATGCCCACAATCAGAACATCGGATATGTGAAAAGTGTGGTGGCCCAGTTCGGATCATTGCATCAATTAAAGACCCTGATGTTATCCAGAAGATACTGAAGCACCAGGACAATCAAGACCTAATCCCGCTACAAGCATCATTTTCATTAGAAAATACTGGTAGCCCCGGCAGGAATCGAACCTGCATCTACCGCTTAGGAGGCGGTCGTTCTATCCGTTGAACTACGAGGCCAGAGTCTTAACGATCGGATTATATCTCACGTGTCGAGCAGCTCGACTTCAACCAGACACGTATTCGCACTGCACCCCTGCGCCAGGCCGGAAGTACCAACATCTAGGGTGAGGACATTGGGGTTGCCGTTGAGCTCCAAGGAGCTGTCAATCGCCGGGTTTTCCGGTTTATACCAAGCCCCCGTCGGCAGTACGACCACATCTTTCCTCATGCCTTCATCCAACCGCACCGCCGCTCGGCAAGCACCCCGATCATTGTAGATCCGAACCGTCTGACCAGCCTCGATCCCCCGGGCTCGCGCCGTATCAGGATGCATCGTCACCACTTCCATCCCGTTAATCTTACTGTCGCGACTGTGCGCGGCATGATCCATCTGACTGTGCAGGCGATGTTTTGGCTGGGGGGTGAGCAACGCAAGGGGGTAGCGGTCACACCCCCGCCCGCCCAGGCGCTCCGCTGGCTCCAGCCATGACGCATGGCCCTTGCAGTCGTCCAGTTCAAACGCATCGATAACAGCTGAATAAAGTTCTATCTTACCGCTTGGTGTATTCAATCTGTTTCGCTGCGGATCTTGCCTGTATCGACTCATCCAGGGCACACGTTTTTTGTCTTTCGGCAGTTTATATATCCCATCGCGCCAGAACGCATCGAATGAGGGTAACTCCACGCCCTGCTTAAGCGCTGTCACAGCCGATCGTTCCCACAACTGGATAAGCCACTCGCGCTCAGAACGCCCTTCAGTGAACTGCTCAAGAACACCCAGACGCCTCGCCAGGCCCTTGAAGATTTCGTGATCTGATCTCGCCTCATGCTGAGGGGGTATCGCTCGTTCCATGGCATGTGCATACGGATCATGACTCGAAGCGCAAATGTCATCTCGTTCAAGCTGCGTCGTCGCAGGAAAAACAATGTCCGCCCACTGCGCGACAGGCGTCCACCAGGGTTCATTGACGATGACGGTATCAGGCCTCCGCCAGCCTTGTATGAACCGATTAAGGTCCTGGTGGTGATGAAAAGGATTTCCGCCTGCCCAATAAACCAGCTTGATGTCCGGGTAGGTAATCTCCTGTCCATCGTATGAGATTGATGCACCCGGGTTGAGGAGCAGGTCCGCAATCCGAGCAACAGGAATATGAAACCCCGTCGGATTGCGACCTTTAGGCAACGTAGCCCAATTAAGCCTGCGCCAGTCACTGCCGATAAACCCTTCGGCACCATAGCCAAACCCGAAACCACGCCCCTTAAGGCCAATCTGCCCAAGCATCGCCGCAAGTGTGACAATCATCCAGTACGGCTGTTCACCGTGCTGGGCCCTTTGCAGCGACCATGCAGCTGTTACAAATGTCCGCTTGTGCGCCATTCGTCTGGCCAGAGATACCATCACTTCCGCCGGGACGTCTGCTATCTCAGCTGCCCAATTCGGTGATTTGGGGCATCCATCATCATGGCCCAGCAGATACGCCTGGAATTTTTCATAACCCTCACAGTGCGAATAGAGAAAATCCCTGTCCAGCAATTCTTCCGTTTCAAGCACAAAAGCGCAGCCCAGCATCAAGGCCACGTCCGTTCCGGGACGGGGCGCGATCCACTCATCTGCCTCAGTTTCATCCGAACGTAGAGGAGAAATGTTAACGACTTCTACACCCTGGTCGCGCGCACCACGCAAACCAGGCACCGACTGATGTTCCGAAATGCCCCCGTATGCGGCCTGTGTATTGCGCATAGGCAGGCCGCCAAATGCCACAATGAGCTCACACTCATCAGCAATCTCAGACCACGTCGTCTGCTCGAGTTCTATTTGCCACCAACTGCTGACGACATGCGGCAGAATAACCTGCGCGGCTGCCGTGCTATAGGAGTTCGCCGCTCGCGTTGATCCACCAATCTGGTTGATAAAGCGGTGCAGCTGGGATTGAGCATGATTGAAACGGCCGGCACTTGCCCAACCATACGAGCCGGCAAATATAGACCGATTGCCGTGCCCATCGACAACCCGCGTCAGCTCTGTCGCCGCAAGATCCAGCGCTTCATCCCAGGGTACCTCGACAAATTCATCCGCACCCCGCCGCTCTCGGGCACGATCTTTCGCCTCCAGCCAGCCTTTGCGTATGGCAGGCCGCTGAACGCGCGTCTCGTGCTGAATACCGTCAACCAACGCCTGACCTAAAGGCGAAGGGTTAGGATCGAAATCAACATCATGCACGCCGATAATTCGCCCATGGTCAACCTCGACGTCGTAAACGCCCCATTGGGTTGCCGTTCGATACTTCATATGCTTTCCTAGTACACCACCACTATGGGTTGATCAAGCTGTGAATACCTACAAATCATTGCTGCTATTACTGCTCGCTCCTCTAACCGTATACGCGGACATGTCGCCTGCCCGAATCGGCACACATGATACTTCACTGGCCAAGCGAATATCCTTCCCTGAAGGAATCACCGGTGATGTTTCCCTGTATTTACGCTGCGAAGCCAAAGTCCTCCCCGGTGGTTCAATAGACGAAGCCGGCTGTTATGGCGATGAGGATATAGACCCTCTTTTTTATCGAGCCGTCAATATAGGCAGCAACTCAGCAACCATGACACCTGCAACTGTAGAGGGCATAAACGTACCGGTCCTCGCACTGTTCACAGTCATGTTTCGCCAACAAGGTGATCAACGGGCGGTGGCAGTCGTTCCAAATCACGGCTCCAACGCAAAAGATCTGGGTCTCAATTATGTTGCGCCACAACGCTACGGCAGACGCAACCAATACACGCCGCGCACAGATCTTGGTTTGCTCTGGGTAGATACGACAATGAGCGCCGAGGGAAAACCGAGCAAAATTAAATACATCGAAACTCAGTGGACCAACCGTGAGACAAAACGGTTCGCGAAAAGCTATATCCAAAACAACACCTTCATCCCGGGGTTCTTTAATGGCGAACCGCGCGCCATGCGTTTCATCAAGCCTATCTTCGGCTACAAAAACGGCTTCATGATCCAGCCCGAGAGCAACCGGTGTCGGGATACTCTGGTTGTCTGCGATGAAACCTCAGGCACCACCGGGCGCCCGAGGTATGTATTTGACGATTAGCCCGTCCTAGCGATACCGCTCAGGCACCTCAAATCCAAATATTCGCGCGGCGTTTAGACCGAGAATCTTGCCTCTCTCCTCATCGTTGAGCATACCCATAGTGCGCTCGATCGCCTGCGCTGAATGCGGCCACGTACCTTCATGATGAGGAAAGTCGTTGGCCCATAAAAAGTTGTCAACAAGTCCCGACGTTCGGGCACTGCTCAAACCAGCAACATCTTCCTGGAAACTCGCGAAACCGTTCATCTTAAAATACTCGCTCGGCAGATACTTAAGCTTGGGTCGGACGAACATGTGGTGTTTCTTATACGCCTCATCCATCGCCTCAAGCGCCCACGCGACCCAGCCAATACCTGCCTCGATAGAGCCAAACTTAAGTTGTGGGAATCGATCGATAACACCCGATGCACACAAGTTTGCAATGGGCTCCATCGTCGGTGCCAGCGAATGCACCGCATAGTTAACAACGGCTCCCCCGTTTCCTCTGCTCGTACGCGGGTCTCGACCCGTAGATACATGGAAAGTAATCGGCAAATTCACATCCTGAATGCAAGCCCAGAGCGGGTCGAACTCAGGCAGATTGTAGTTAGGGTCCTCATGATTGGGTGGTCCCCAGTGAGGTTTACAAGGCAGCGACAAACCACGAAACCCGAGTTTCGCGAGCCGCTGAATTTCATCGATCGCCCCTTCAACGTCACCTGCCGCAACGGCGCCCATCGGAGCAAGACGATCATTGTAAGGACCAAACTCCTCCCACGCCCAATCATTCCAGGCCTTGCACATCATCTGACTGAATTCCGCATCCGGCGTCGCCCAGATCGTCAGGCCAAGATTGGGGAATAGAATCTCCGCCTCCACGCCATCTATCGCAAGATCCGCGATACGCGCTTCCGGCGACCTGCCCGACGCATTGCGCAAGGCATCTTCGCCTTCCATTTGTATGTTACGGATACGTACCGGGCGGAAACCCTCGGTCTTCTGAAATTTATTGCCCTTCGTATCTATCGACACCCCAGGCAGTCGACTGTGGAATTCCTCAGGCATCCGCTTCTGCCAGAGATCTTTCGGCTCCTGCACATGGCCATCCGCCGATACCATAAAGTACTTATTCTCGGCCTCGGGATACGGACTACGTGCCCAGCTCGCACTCTCGTTTTCAGTATCAAGCCGCCAGGCATTGTTCTCATCCGGCTCAGGTATGGCTTCGCTCATGGCTCTCCCCTTGTCTTCATGCGACGCGAATGTTCAGTTCCAATCTCTCAACGCATACTTTACAACCAGCCTAGCTACCCAGTCGATACCTGAGTTTTAAGACCAACTGTTCGCCTATGGGATTGTCATAAGCCTCTTCGAAAAGTTCGTGGAAACCGGCGTCTCTGTCGCTGTGCTCACCGTTCAATGTATAGACAACATACAACTCAGACAATGGTGCAAGTTCCCACCGGTAGCGCAGCTGAAAGTTGACGCGTGATATAGCAAAGTCGTCGACATCAGAATCTGCGGCGACGGCAATAAGCGCGCCTGGTCTACCTGGCACCAGAAAGTTAGCTCTTTCTTCCGCCTTAATCCCTACCCACTGGGCTGACAATCGCAATTGCTGCTTTGCCGTCAGAAAGTAATCAACATCCAGCCTGGGCCGCCACTCTCTGGTTGCAAACGTTGCAAAATCCCGCTCGCCCTGCCAAAGGAGCCATCCGTCTCGCTTTTTATATTGTGCTGATGCGCCAACGTTAAAATGATCAAATGGTCGCCAGGTCATACCAAGCCGACCCTGATAAGACGCCCCTTCAAGGGCTTCTCCTCGTCGATCAATGTCTACTTTGTAACTGAATCGCTTGGATGAATCGGTTCTGTAATTAAATGAAACAGACGACCGGGATTCAATGGAGAATGTACCGTTGCCCCTGCTGTCCCTGTCCTCATCCCGTCTGGGATAATAGCTCGCCCCTAGGCTGACATTATTTCGATTATTTAGATCAAAGCCGAGACTCGTTCCAATACCCGCGCGCGTTCTCTCCCCCTCGCCATTGACCTCGTAATTGCTCCAAGTATTCAACCTGATTTTCCGCACCCATTCGAGGTTCGAGCGACTGTAATTTAAAGAAGCATTGTATGCGGTAACATCATTACGTCGAAGATAACCGAGGTCGTTAATGTCCAGTTGATCGTCAAAGTGGGATATGCCAACGCCCATTTTCAGGCCCTGCCGATGGGTATAATCCAAGTCAACGAAACCGCCACTGCCACTGCCCTGTCCATCCTTGTCTGAATACAGAAATTGGCCGTCTACCTTTAGCTTTCCCTGGCCACTCAGGTAGTGATAGTCCACACCGTGCACGGTGGCATCGGCTTTTGTATGGCTTGCAAGCGTTGAAATGGATCCAATTGCACGATAGCTGCCATCAGCACCTTTGTCTTCCAGGAGAAACCGTGCCACGCCATAGTCACTCCCATCCTGATAATAATTTAGTTCGCCAACATCAAATTTGGCGCTGTCTTCAGAAGCGCCAAGAATCCCATAACGCATGGGCCCCATCTGTCCCACGGCTTTGATCGCGCCTGTAAGTTCTATCGGTGCTCCAAGTTCGCGTGCGTCAATCGAGACACCCTCGGGAAGGTCTGGAGCATAGGCTCGCCCCCCGATGCGTCGCGTATGCAATGCGGTGACAGGACGACCCCGACTGGCCCTGGGGGTTGCATCGAACAGCTCAATGCTCTCCTGGAAGAAAAGTCGTTTTTCCGGAAAGAAAGTCTCAAACGAACTTAAATTGACAATGACATTATCGCTCTCCACATGACCAAAGTCCGGATTAAGCGTGGCGGTCATTTGGAAATTGCTCGATGGACGCCAGAACAGATCAGCCCCCACTCTGGTGTCTGTGTAATCCTCTACCTCGTCACGCGTCACAGATGCATAAGGGAAGACACTCCACTGTTGACGCGGGTCCACCTCATTCACAAGCAATGGCTGCAATGCAGACATGAACAGCGGCTGTGTAAAGGGAAGTGACGGAACAGCCCATCGCTCGTCAAGATATGCCACTTTTCTACTGACATAGGCATTAATCGTTCTCTGCCCTGTCTCTTTCGGCATTGCAACCTGAGACCAGGGCAGGAATATCTCAGCATTCCAACCATCTTTGGTGGCAGTCGTGCCCCCCAACCACGCCCCATCCCAGTCACCACTGAATTGGCGTTCCGGCAGAACTGTTCCATCTATTTGATTGCCGCCCAGCGCGAGGTTCACCCAATAGCCATAACGGCCCTGCCCGGATGTATCAATTGTGATTCCCACGTTATCCCTGTTGATGCGTCCTTCGTCACGACCGGAATACCGGCGAACCAGCGTTTCAGGTGGTTGCTCCATTTCAAAAGAGGCATAAAGGCCTCGTTGTGTGTAGAACATTCTGACGACCGTTTCAAACCTGGGCGTCGCTTCGGTGTCAGGGTCAACCACGAGAAAATTATCGATGCCAGGCGTTTGCGACCAAGGGGCTTCATCCAAGAGGCCGTCAATTTTGATGTCAATTTGGGATTCTATGTGTCGAGGGAGGGTGATGGGACTGGCGCCGTCTGGGGAAACACGCGCGGGAGATGTGAGTTGAAAAAGGGGTGGGTCACTTGTCTGCGCCAGCGTGCGATCGAAACCTGGGACAACAACTGAGGCATCGCGACGTAGCTTGTTAAGCTTAAAGCTCTCAGGCGCATCCTCGACAAGCTCAGGAATCTCCAGTTCATTAATCACGCCCGGTTCGTTACCTGGTCTTTGTACAGGCGGATAATCTTCCAGATATAAGTCTTCGCCCAGTAGGTCTTCAATACTCGTATCCAAATCGTCAAACTCGAGCAGGAATTCTTCATCAGACAATCCCGGCGAAGGGTCTGTTGATGGCTCCGGTGAGCCAACAGGTTCAGGCGTTGCGCTGACGACAACTGATTTTACGTGGGCCGGACTTTCATCAATCCAGGTCCATGCATCCGCAAACCCTGCCGCATGTGCCCTGCGAATTTCATCATCTGCCTGAGTGCGCTGTGTATGTGGTCCCGAAGCGACCCGAAAGTACAGGCCATTCGCCGTGTCAACCTCGACAATACCAAAGTTGCTGCCGAGGCGAGATTGGGCCAGTTGTGCAGTTTCTTCCGCCTTGTTCTTGGTTTTGAAGCTGCCCACCGAGACAAAGAACCTTGCTTCGGCCGCATCAGCTCCAATCGGACAGAGTGTAAAGAAAGACAGGCAAAAAACAGCGATGCGCATCATTGCGGCGTTTAGGCTCCAGAGGGATTGCGAAAGTGAAAATATAGCAGCCTGTTGGTCGCAATGCTATTTGACAGCAGAACTCGTTCACCCACCTGTAAACGTGATCATGATTCCGGCTGCAACGGCAGAGCCAATCACCCCCGCAATATTGGGACCCATTGCATGCATGAGAAGAAAGTTCTGCGGGTTTGCCTCGAGCCCGACCTGGTTCGCTACACGCGCCGCCATGGGCACAGCGGACACGCCAGCAGCACCAATAAGCGGGTTTATCGGCATCACGCTAAACCGGTTCATGATCTTAGCCATCAACACGCCACTGGCAGTACCAATTGAAAAAGCGACGACACCCAGGAGCAGAATGCTGAGCGTGCTTGTGTTTAAAAACACGTCTGCCTGAAGTTTCGACCCCACAGCCAGACCAAGAAATATGGTGACAATGTTAATCAAAGCGTTTTGCGTCGTGTCGGACAGGCGGTCAACGACACCGCATTCCTTCATCAGATTACCAAAACACAACATGCCCACCAACGGCGCTGCGGGTGGCAACAGCAGAGCAACAAGCAAGAGTAACAACACAGGAAAAAGCATCTTCTCAAGGCGCGATACCTCTCGCAATTGTGTCATCTCTATCGCGCGTTCTGACTCGCTGGTTAACACACGCATGATGGGAGGTTGAATGAGCGGCACCAATGCCATATACGAATACGCTGCAACGGCGATAGCGCCCAGCAGATGTGGCGCCAATTGTCCGGCCAGATATATCGCTGTCGGGCCGTCTGCACCACCAATAATTCCGATCGCCGCAGCCTCCCGTAAATTGAAGTCCATCACGCCCACCGAGCTAAGTCCCAGCGCGCCGAGAAGCGTAGCGAAGATCCCAAACTGAGCAGCCGCTCCCAAAAAAAGTGTTCTCGGGTTTGCCAGCAAAGGGCCAAAATCCGTCATGGCTCCGACCCCCATAAATATAATCAGAGGGAAGACACCCGTCTCAATGCCGGCTTTGTATACGAGATGCAGCAGACCATCGCCGGTTGCGATTTCTACACCTGGGATGTTGGCGAGCACGCCACCGAAACCAATCGTGAAAAGCAGGAGCGGTTCAAATTTCTTGGCAATGGCCAGATACAAAAGAAGCAGCCCGACGCCAATCATCACAATTTGACCCAGGGTGATCTGATACAGTCCCGACGCCTCCCAGGCTTGTAAGATGAGCTCCATCGTTAACTAATCGTTAAAAGCAAATCGCCGACCGATACCTCGTCACCGGATGCCACATCAACGGATGAGACCGTGCCACCAAAGGGTGCAGTAACATCCGTTTCCATCTTCATCGCTTCGAGAACAACAACCTTATCGCCGGCTTCAATCACCTGTCCGGGCGTGACAAGAATCTTGAACACATTACCCGCCAACGGTGCCGGTAACGGCTTCCCTGCCCCGCCCGAAGCCTGAGCATCAGCAGTGGTCACGGGTGTCGCGGCCAATGCGCCTGTTGCAGAAATTTCCACGGTATAGGGATTGCCATTGACCTTCACGCTATACACAGCCGCACCGTTAGCCGTGGCACTCACGGCAACGGGGTTTGCAGTCGTTGCCGGTGCGGGTTCAAACGCTTCCGCATTTCCACGGTTCTCTAGGAATTTCAGGCCAATCTGCGGAAACAACGCATAGGTTAATACGTCATCGATGGCCGGATCAGCCAGACTGAAATTGCCTTCCTGTGCTTTAGCCGTGAGTTCATCTGTCAGGTTGCTGACTTCCGGTTCGAGCAGGTCGGCCGGACGACAAGTGACCGGATCCGCACCATCGAGCACTCGCGCCTGCAGATCGGCATCTACCGGTGCAATGGTTGTGCCATATTCTCCTTTCAGCACCCCGGCGGTTTCCTTGGTAATCGTCTTATACCGCTCACCCATCAGCACATTAATTACAGCCTGCGTCCCAACGATCTGAGAAGTAGGTGTCACCAGCGGGATAAATCCGAGTTCCTGACGTACTTTCGGAATTTCCTCCAATACGTCATCCAGTTTCTCTGTTGCGTTTTGCTCCCGGAGTTGATTTTCCAGATTCGTGAGCATTCCACCCGGTACCTGCGCGACCAGAATACGGGAGTCAACGCCACGAAGCCCGCCTTCAAAATCGGCATACTTTTTGCGTACTTCCCTGAAATAACCAGCCACCGTCTCGATCAAGTTAATGTCCAGGCCCGTGTCACGTTCCGTGCCTTCCAAAACAGCAACCAACGACTCTGTCGCACTGTGGCCATAGGTCATGCTCATGGATGAAATTGCAGTATCTACATTGTCGATCCCTGCTTCGATGGCCTTGATATAGGTGGCGGTCGACATACCGGTCGTTGCATGGCACTGCATATGGACCGGGATATCGAGGGTAGCCTTCAAGCGGGAAACCAGTTCAAAGGCGACATAAGGCCTTAACAACCCAGCCATGTCCTTGATACAGATACTGTGCGCACCCATATCTTCAATCTGCCTGGCAAGATCAACCCACAGATCTATCGTGTGCAGCGGGCTGACGGTATATGAAATCGTTCCCTGCGCATGCTTATCAACGGCCAAGGTCGCTTTGATCGCCGTCTGCAGATTACGCATATCGTTCATTGCATCAAAGATTCGAAATACATCCACGCCGTTTATCGCCGCACGCTCGACAAACTTCACAACGACATCGTCAGCATAGTGGCGGTAGCCAAGTATATTTTGTCCACGGAATAACATTTGTTGAGGCGTATTCGGCATGGCCTGTTTGAGAAGCCGAATTCTTTCCCAGGGATCTTCACCCAGATAGCGGATGCAGGCATCGAACGTTGCACCTCCCCAAGACTCCAGCGACCAGAACCCTATCTGATCAAGCTCAGGGGCAATAGGCAGCATATCTTCAATGCGCATGCGCGTCGCCAGCAGACTCTGATGTGCATCCCGAAGCACAACGTCAGTGATGCCTAGTTTATTCGCCATGTTTTCGTTCATCGAACGGCCTCAACGACGTCGATGCAATTGGATTGCACCCGCAATCGCAGCGATTTCTTCGTCCTGAACAAGCGCCACAGGTCCATAGAATGAACCTGCAGACAAAAATCGTCGTGCAATCCGCGACATAACTCCCGAAGCAATGACCAGCAAGCTCAGAAAGAAAAATACTGTACCCATGCCGATGAGCATTAACTCTACACCGGTAGAAAGCAGTGGTGACATTAGCAGCTACCTAAATTTGGGGGCGCGATTATACCTACACCTTAAAAAATTTCTCCCCGTTATTCTCAGGCTCAATAAGCAACTAAATTGATGCAAAGGTGCGCCCCACCCACCGATCAATTGCAATTGTGTGGTTTATCCCATAAACGAGCGTCTGCCAAAATGACTCACTCAACCAAATGAGCGTTAAATTCACCAGATCGAATGAGCAGGAAAAAGCCTGCGAAGTCGTGTAACAAAAATTGACTTCGTACCCGTATCAACAATGATCTGGCTACCTATCTCTAGCCTGCCCATTTCATCAGCGCACGGTTTTCGCCTTGAGCTTTATGGGTACCCCCCTCAGAATGCAGCGATGCGAGTCTCGTTTAAGCACGTAACAATCTTCGCCGTAGAATTATCCTGCCCGAATACCTACATGAGACTCCACTTTGGCCACCCCGCAGCATCGTGCCGCCCGGGCACCACATCCATGCTATCCAGCCCAGGACTACTCAATGAAAGCTAAATCTCTACTTTTGGCGACCAGCCTAATGTGCGCTGGTTGTGAGGATTCGTTGTCCGAAATTCCTGCCCTAGGCACCCTGGAGCGAGATCGTATCGAACTTGCCGCGGACAGCAGTGAACCAATACGTGCCATCCTCGTTCGCGAAGGTCAGAGCGTCGTGCCGGGGGATGTGTTGATTATGCAGAGCACCGAGCGGGCCGATGCCGCCCTGGCCCGGGCGCGCGCAGACGAACAAACCGCCAAAGCCGCGCTGGCCGAGGCCGAACAAGGCCCCCGTGCCCAGGCCATCGATCAGGGTCGCGCTCGCCTGCAAGCTGCCCGCAGTGCTCAGGTAACCGCCCAGCACGAACTGGAACGGCAGAAGTCTCTTGTCGAGCGCAATTTTTCGACACAAAGTACCGTCGATATTTTGCAGGGCCGCCATGACGAAAGTGTTGCACGCGTGGAAGAAGCCCAGTCAGTCTTAGATGAATTGTTAGAAGGCACACGAAACGAAAAAATTGACCAGGCCCGTAGTCGATATGCTGCTGCCGCGGCGACGGTTGCCGATCTAACCATTACGTTGCGACGTGCAAGCGTCATCAGTCCTGTCAAAGGCACCGTGGAAGTATTGCCATTCGAACTCGGGGAGCGACCGCAACCTGGAACCACAGTCGCGATCGTGCTGGCCAACATGCCGATTTATGCCCGCGTCCACATACCCGAACCTATGCGCACCCGGGTAAAGCCAGATACACCGGCCAAAGTCCATATCGACAGCTTCAGCGAACCCTTCAACGCTGCGGTTCGATGGGTCGCGGCGGACGCGTCGTTCACACCTTACTACGCCTTAAGCGAACGCGATCGCACACGCTTGAGTTTTCTCGCCGAAATCGACCTGCAGGATACGAAAGCCGCGAACCTGCCAATCGGGGTGCCCGTGCGAGTCACGTTTCCCGGGATCGATTAGTGGATATAGCGATCGAAACATCCGATCTGACCCGAAAGTTCGGCGATTTGACCGCGGTGGATCGACTCAATATGCGGGTACCGAAGGGGCGCATCTACGGTTTTCTCGGCCCTAACGGATGCGGCAAATCCACAGCAATTCGTATGCTGTGTGGCCTACTGCGCCCTACACAGGGTCGTGCAACGGTGCTTGGTCTAGACACCCAAAATGACCCGGAGGCCATCAAGAGAAAAATTGGCTACATGACCCAACAATTCTCCTTATACACCGACCTGACCGTTGCGGAGAACCTGGAGTTCATCGCACGGATATACCATGTCCCCAGAGCCATCCGTCAAGCACGCATTAACGAACAACTTATACGATTCGGTTTAACCGATCGCACTGCACAATTGGCAGATACTTTAAGTGGTGGCCAGAAACAACGCCTGGCTCTGGCCGCAGTGACACTTCACGAACCTGAATTGTTGTTCCTTGACGAACCTACGAGCGCCGTGGACCCGGAAAGCCGGCGGGAATTCTGGGAATTTTTGTTCGACATGAGCGATCGCGGCACCACCATCTTAGTCACCACGCATTTCATGGACGAGGCTGAACGCTGCCATGCGTTGTCCATTTTAGACCGCGGTGTGTTAGTGGCCGATGGTGCTCCCAGCGATCTACTGGCGAATCTGCCTGCAACGGTGGTGGAAGTAGACAGCCCAAGCACACGAGATGTCCGCAAGCTGCTGACAACATTAGACGGCGTGATCGATGCAGCGCAGATCGGGCCTCGCTTGCACGTTTTGCTACAACCCGCCATTACTGCGCCAACAGACTACCTCCAGGCCAACATTGATCCGGCCTTAAACGCGACGATGCAGGTGGTCAAACCAAACCTCGAAGACGTATTTGTGCTCGCCACGCAAGAAGCATCACGGCCCACGGACGCACCATCATGAACGTCATATCTCCCGCACGCATATGGGCCATAGCAAAAAAGGAGTTCTTCCATCTCCGGCGAGACCACCTCACCGGCGGTATGGTGGCTGGCATCCCGATCATGATGTCGATCCTGTTCGGTTATGCCATCAATTCCGACGTGCGCAATCTCACGGCAGCGGCTGTCGATGAAGCCAATACCAGCGCCTCACGGGCACTGCTGGCAAACGCTCAAGCCTCCCAGGTGATCACATTCGTCAGACCGGCAAGCTCAGTGCAAGAACTGGAACAACTCATCATGAGCGGTAAGGTATCCGTCGGCGTGTACATTCCACCGGATTTTGAAGCACGCGTCATCCACAACAATACCCCCTATGCACAATTGCTGGTGGACGACAGTGATCCGGTCATCCTGGGTGCGGTGCGCGGGTTGATAAACGTTCCGCTCAACCCTGGGCGCGGCGGCCCCGCCGCCAACACATTTGAAGCCCGACCACTGTTCAATCCCGAAAGGCGCTCGGCGGTATTTATCGTGCCCGGTCTGTGCGGAGTCATTCTTACGCTCACCATGGTCCTGTTCACCTCCATCGCCATCGTGCGAGAACGGGAACGCGGCAATCTGGAATTGTTGATCACCACACCGGTGCTTTCGCTCGAACTTATGATTGGCAAGATCCTGCCTTACATTCTCATCGGCTATATCCAGATCTCCATCATCCTGCTATTGGGGGTATCGCTTTTTGACGTCCCCATACGCGGCACGTTGCTGGATTTTTATACCGGCGCCGGGGTGTTTGTGATCAGCACACTTTCACTGGGGCTACTCATTTCGACCATCGCCGAGACTCAGTTTCAGGCATTTCAGGTCACCTTCATCACATTCTTGCCTCAGCTTCTGTTGTCAGGCTTTATGTTCCCCTTTGAGGGTATGCCTAAAGTCGTACAGTACCTGGCTGAAGCCTTCCCCCTGACACATTTCTTACGCATTGTGAGGGGCATTATCCTCCGCGATGCTACGTTGCCTATGTTGAGTGCCGAGATGTGGCCGCTTGCACTGTTCTTCGTCGTGGTGATTTTGTTGGCGACAAAGAGATTCCAAAAACGACTGGACTAGCATGAATAACGTTTCAACAAAGCCATGAGAAGACTTTGACCCAACGTAATTTATGCATGTCCTCAAAGGCCAGGACAAATCAATCAGTCAAGGTTATCGCCTAGGCGAAATTCTGGTTAGCCCTCGACTATCGCCGATCACGTACAGACTACCATCATGGTATTCAACATCTCGAAGTCGAGGATCATGACCTTCGCGACGTCGATAAAACACCTCAGAACCCAGATAATTTCCTAAGCTGTCAAATCGAAGCCGGCGGAGGTGCTGGCCATGCAATGCAGCCACAAACAAATCCCCAAACCAGGGATGGGGCTCATCATCGACAAACGCCATGCCACTTGGCGCAAGGGTATAGTCCTCTGTGCAGAAAATTGGAAATTGAGTACCCATTGAAACGATGCTGTCCGGCAAAACAGCTTCAAAACGGATGAGTAAGCGCCGCCAGCCCGTTACTTTTTGTTTGCGACAAGCATAAGTATCCCACCCATAATTGGCACCTGGAGATAGGCGGTTTATTTCATCGTGTCTTGATGGGCCATGCTCGGCTGAAAAGGCTTCGTGAGTCAAAGGGTGCCAGCTAATGCCCTGAGGATTTCGGTGCCCTATCGTATATATCAACGAGCCCGGGATTGGATTATCAATGGGCACACCACCGTCGCGATTCATGCGGAGAATTTTTGCCCCCAGATACTCAAGGTCCTGATATCGGCGCCGCTCTGGCCCATCACCGATCGTCGCATAGAGTTTGTGATCGGGCCCGAACTCCAATCGTCCACCAGAATGCGCGAACGTGCCGGGTATCTTAGCAAGAATAGTTCGGACGAAGACCATCTTCATATGATCGAGTCGATACTGATCAATCCGATTCATGACGGCATGTTCTATTTCCGGAATCGGTGCGGTCGTGTGATACACATATAAATAAGCATTCGAGCTAAAGTCAGGATCCACCGCCAACCCCAGCAATCCAGTTTCTGAGCGGATGAAGGGTTTGAGTTTAAGAATCTCCACCGAATGCGTGTAATCGCTCGCATGCGTGAGTAACTTAACTGTGCCGAACTGTTCACTGACCAGCATTGAACCATCAGGCAAGAATTCAATGTCCCAAGGACGGTTCAGTGCGACATCGATCTCGCGCACCTCAATTTCCTCGTCCGTCATGGGACCCGGCAAAGGATTATCAGCATGCGCATAATTGTCACGCGGGTAGTAGGCTTCCTCGACAGTTATCGCGGCTAAATAAATAAGCACCAGGCAGCACACCAGCCCGGCGATGACTGATTTAGTACGCATGCGCTTGCCAATACTCGTCTACACATTCCCCTTAGGGCGTAAAAGTATCTGAGAGCACAAAAATCTCGACACTCCCCTCAACGATTCTATCTTGCGACATCGCAGCAACCGTACTTTCAGACTGCATAATCTCCATAAAGACATCGAGATCGCTGGTTTCAAAAACCGCCAAAACAGCGTTCTGGTCCGTCGCCCCCATGTGTGCAATCGAGATGCGCTGTTGCCTAAATAAATCTCCGTGCGTTTTGAACGTCGTCCGCCAATGATCTGCGTCTTCTACCTGAGCTCTTACCCCGACCAGCATCTTTAAACCATCCCGTCTTATTTTAACCTTGACCAGATTAGTCTTTTTATCGACCTTGTACAAAAACCAAACGGGCGCAGTTAGTCGCGCTGTTCCACCTGGTCAACGAATTGCCGCAGGCCCTCGATGGATTCTTTGTTGTGGGTGACAAAGGCGCCCATATGATCTCCAGGAACTGAAAGAAATGGCAGACCGTGGCCTGCTGCCCATGCGCTCATCGAATCATGGGGCGCATCGTCTTCGCCCAGCCAAATCAAGGCCGGGCAATCGAGTAAAGCCACCGCAGACGCACCGGGTTCGAGCTCTGCCACCGCATTCCAGCACGCCTGTAAACCCTGCTCCGCATCCGGGGTGAACCACTCATTCAATCTCAACTCAAGCGTACGTCCTACAGCCAGAACCTGATCAAAACTCAATTGCTCGCTTGGGACACCGGTTGTTTTCGCGGCGATCGCAGCGGCGCCATCGAGCAAGTCCCAGCCACCAATGACTATAGAAGCCAGTCGCTCGGGGCTCTCCACTGCAACGCCAGAGGCGATCCAACCACCCATCGAGTAACCGATGAGGTGGGCCCGGGAGGCGCCGATTGCATCAAGCACCGCTATGACGTCCGCAGCCCGCGCAGATCGGCCATAGGCTTTGGGATCGGTCGGCTTGTCGCTCTGCCCGTGACCCAGCGAGTCGATACATACGACTCGATACGCATCTGCGAACCCGTCGACGAAACCCGCATCGCGCCAATCATCAACGCATTGGAAAAGGCCGTGCTGGAAGACGACGGTCGGACCACTTCCGGTGACTGTGTAATGAATTCGCTGACTACGATTGGTAACAAACGGCATCTGTGACCTCCAACTATTTTATGACCACGGCTTGACAGTTTAGACTCAAACCCTGCTTTTCCCTGATACTAATACTACAGGTTCCCCAATACCGAATACCCTTTCGCGCTGGATTGCCCTCGCCCGCCCAGGCCAACAAATCAACTGTTGCGCCGCCAATACTCTGCATTGTGAGCATCCGGGTGAATGAAAATGCCGTCGTGCAAAACGTCCAGGGGATCCCGCCCATCCACACCATTGCCAAATGGGTAATAACCAACCAGCCGCTGCAGCTTACGAGGCATCTCCTTGACCACTTCACGCGGGATTGCCACAAGCTGAAGATCCGAGGGTCGCAGATAGCTCACTTGATGACTGATAAAAAATCCCATGCGTTCCTGATCGGAGGTCATATTGGCACCACCGCCATGCCACAAACCGCCATCCCAGAAGAGCACACTCCCGGACTTCATTTCTACCTGAATGGTCTCGACCTTTTGATCGATGTCCTTAGTCCAGTTGTGACTGAAAGGTACGATGTGAGTCGCGCCTTTGTCGGAGGTGAAATCATCGAAAGCAAAGAGCGCATTGCACAAGAATGGGGGATGCGGGCGCGGGATAGGCCATAGACCATCATCTTGATGGAGATCTTGTCTGGTTTCTCCTGGGAGCGTATTGAACAACGTCGTGATGTTGACTTGGTTGTACTTGCCAATCACGCCGTCGACGATGGCACGCAGGCGCGGATCTAAAAACACGAAGTCCGTTGCGCGCGTCTTGGCAAGCAGGTTGTGCGCACGCCAGGTACGCCCAGTTTTAGTGCCGATGGCGCGCATCTCTGTAATCGCCACCTCTGTGTTGAACGCAGCGCGGATACCCTCCACCTTGTCCGAGTTCAGGAAGTGCTGCACAACCGCGTAGCCTCTCCTACGGATCTCGCTGGTCACCGCACCGATGTCCAGTCCACCGATCACCACATCCGTTTGATCCACAGGATCGTACGGCGTCGTATTGGTCTGCATCGTTAGCCCCCTTCTTTCCCCGTGCCAGATTCTTTCCCCGTGCCAGATTCCGCCCTGCATTCACCTGAATTTAAAGGATAATTAAATTACCAAGGAGATTCAGCGTTCGATAGAACGTAATAATTGTCCCTGGTGAACAAAACTGATCGCCCTCAGCCCCGGATCGAAGAAATATATCGATTTACGTCTGGTACGGTGAAAATCGGTTCGAACACCGAGGCACCAACTTTACTTAGGATTTCAAACTTACGACCGCTCATCCATGTTTAGAGGCGCTTTATGGCATGCCAAAAGCGGCGGTAACCAATTCGGTATCACAATATTCTGTGAGCTCCTGAACCTTGGAATCGACAATCCGATAGACGAGACAGTAAGTATTGTTATAAGGCTTTCCCGTCGTGGTCATCCTGTCATGAGCACGGGCCTGCATGACAACAAAATTATCATCCGCGATGACGTTATCTACGGTGACTGAGCCCATGCTAGCCAGCTCTGCTGTGATAGGGTCTAGGAGCTTCTCTAAGATCTCCTTCTTCCCTCGATAGGCTCCGGACCATTTTGTTGTACCAGGAATAATCCAGACGCCATCGTCTGCCCAGAACGACAGAGTCTCGTCCATGCTCTGACTCGCACCCATCCGCTCTATGATCGCCTTGTTTTCATCTGCGCTCATTCACAACCTCCTTTAGATATATGCACTACCAACCATACCAGTGAAAGTTTCAATCTATAACTGCATTCGATTGCACTGAAGTGGAAATCTAACCGACCCGTAGTGACGAAAACAATGAGGCACTAGCCTGGTGCGACCGATGACTGCTCTTGTTTGACTTTAAAAAGCATTACCGTACCGACCAGCATCAGGATGGTGAGTGATGCAAACCCAAGTTGCTGAGACTGGAGCCAGTCCGTTGTGCTTGCCACCATTAATGGAGCAAGAAACAGCGTGACGGTCCCGCTTAAGCCATAAAGTCCAAAAAATTGCGTGGCCTTCTCAGGCGGGCATATCCGCGCCATGAACGTTCTGGACGCAGAAAGACTGGTCAGAGCCAATGCAGCAAACAACTGGAACGCCACGAAGTAGAGTATTTCGGGTACTGTTTTGAAGTAAGGCGATGTCCATACCGGTTCGGTGCTCACCGATATGACGAAAAGCACCGTACCCGGTTGCATCGATACAAGGGTGAGTAAAGTCAGCGTCGCCAGAACAACTGTCAGCCTCAGCGTGGCAAGGGAACCAAACCTGTCATCAAGCAGGCCGCCCAGATAGACGCCAAACATTGCAGATGCCGTTGTGCAGAGGCCTAACAGCAACATCGATGTTGCATCCCATCCAAATATGCCCGATGCATAAACCCCACTAAAAATTACCACACCCATGACGCCATCGTTATAAAACATGCGGGCTACGAGATAGATGGCAATATTGGAGTAATGTTTCAGTTGCCGAACGGTGGTCAAGACATCGCCTAATCCTTGCAGCACAGAACTGGACAGAGACTCTTTTGAGGCAACACTGTCCGGGGTAAATAGTACAAGCGGCAACGTGGCCAGAAACAACCACACCGCACCGATAGGTCCGACAATTCTATTGTGTCCATACGTAGACTGGTCAATGCCAAAAAGCGCCTGATCCGGTAAAAAAGACCAGTTCTGCGTACCTGGTAGCGCGAAGCTGATCAGGATGAAGAGCATGAAGGTAATCGCACACAAGTTACCGGCAGAAAAGGCCATACCTGAAAGCGTGCCCGCCTTATTCGCCGGTGCAACGCCTGGCAGCATCGCGTTATGAAAAACCTCCGCATATCCAAACGCGATAAGAAACACCAGCAAAAGAAAGAGACTTAAGGTCAAATCGAGGCCACCTTCATCCGGCAGCATCCACCAGAAAGTGATCGCCACTAAACCCATCACAATGTGGCTACTCACTATCCAGGGTTTGCGACGGCCGACTTTATCCGCGATCGACCCCAGAAACGGAATGGTGAGTGCCATGATGAGGCCTGAACTGGCCTGGAGAAAACCAATGAGCGTCTGCCCTTGAACCGGGTCTCCCACCACAACATTGCTAAAGTAGGGAAAGAAGATGTAGATGACCGCCATGACATAAAGGGGTTCGCGTGCGGCCTGCCCGAGCATCCAGCTGTAATATCCCAGCGGTGGTGCCGCCGGTGTACCAGCCAAAGAGAGCGGCTCGTCAGATGTTTGCATATTTGTCCTAACAGGATTGTGGTTTCCAAGCCCAGGTCGATGCAACTAACGCCAAGGTTAAATCAGCACGGGCAGCAAGGTATAAGATATTACACTTTTGGTTGACGAGCATTCGAGGTGTTTGTGGCCATATTGGCAGCAGATAACGGTAGCTGCGGTGAGGGTATCAATTGATGTGACCCACCGGCATGCCTATTCGTGCTTGGATCCTGCCGTTCACAGACTTACCTTAAGGCAGCCATCCGCGGCCCTCGGGCACATCAATGCCGCAGACGGCAAGTAGCGCGAGCAAGGCCGGCGTTAAAATAGAGTTGCGGCAAGCAGGTCTCGCCCAGTTTCGCATGGTGATCCAGGCATGCTTTTCGCACTGCGGCCGCCAACGGGCTGACCTCCTGGCGCGTAACGCGTATGATCTCGCGTAGCGCATCGAACGGAAATAGGCGACCGATCTCACCAGTACGAGCAACCAAGAGGGCTAAAAGACACAGGAGAGCTTAATCATGGCGATCGAAAGTCTAGAAACGGATTACCTGGTCATTGGTTCGGGCGCCATGGGCATGGCGTTCACCGACGAGCTCTTGACTCAAGACACCAACGCCCACGTGGTCATGATCGACCGGCACGCCAAACCTGGTGGCCACTGGAACGACGCCTACCCCTTTGTCACGCTCCACCAGCCGGCAGCCTTCTACGGTGTCAACTCTGAGGATCTGGGACCAGGCGGAACCTATCTCGCCTCCGGTGCCGAGGTACTGGCGTATTACGAACGCGTGCTTGCCAAATGGCTCGCAACCGGTCGGCTGCAGTACTTCCCCATGTGTGAGTCCGTTGGGGATGCGCACTTCCGCTCGAATCTGGATGAGGGTCAGGAGTACCGGGTGAAGGTTCGCAAGAAGACGGTGGACTCCACCTATATGAATGTTCAGGTTCCGTCCATCAGGCCACCCCAATATGAAGTGGCACCCGGAGTTCGCCTGGTGCCCCCGAACGAATTACCCAAAGTCCGCAAACCCCATGATGGATATGTGGTCGTCGGCGCGGGCAAAACCGGCATGGACGCCGTGCTCTTTTTGCTCGCCCAGGGCGCCGCACCCGATGCCGTGACCTGGATCATGCCCAACGATGCCTGGCTGATAGACCGCGCCACATTCGATCCACGCCACTTCATCGGCAAGGGCTCACAGTCCAGAGAAATTGTCCAGGCCGGCACGCTCGATGAACTCATGGGCGCACTGGATGCCGCAGAAAAGCTGTTGCGACTCGACCCCGACGTCTGGCCAACCAAGTATCGCTGCGCAACGGTCAATCAAGAAGAACTCAGGCAGCTGAGGCGGGTCGATAACGTCGTTCGTATGGGCCGGGTCGTACGGATCGACCCCTCGTCTATCATGCTCGAGCAGGGGAGCATTCCTACCAGCCCCGAGACGCTTTACGTTGACTGTACCGCCGACGGGTTAGCCAAAAGAGCAGCCCGACCCATCTTCGAGGGCGATCGGATCACACTGCAATCCGTCATGCAGTGTCAGCAGGTCTTCAGCGCGTCGCTGATTGGACACATCGAAAGCCGCTACGACAATGACGAGCGCATGAACGCGCTTGTGCGGCCCGTGCCCCATCCTGAACACGTACGGGACTTTCTACTGACCAACTCGATATCCAATCAGAACATCGCGAACTGTATGAAAGCCTTCCCCTTGTGGCTCCTCAGAAGCCGACTTTCGATGTTCAACTATCTCGGCATCCTGCGCATGCTCCAAGTGGGCTTGTACGAAGCGAAATACCAGGCGAAAGCCAATGCAAATACGAAAGCGCTGGTGGCCAGGGAATTCCCGGGGATGGATCTGTAGCGATCTCATGATCCGATTAAAAACACGAGCCGTGCCCGCAACGACACGCCAGATCAAGCGTCTGTGAGTCGTTGCACGTCGATTGCAGTCAGGCCATTGCAACGAATCTGATCCGGACGCGATTAGTAGAATCTTTGACGAACAGGAGATTCGGGAAAGGATGACTGTCACGCACCTCGAAAACAGCCTCTTCGTGAACGGCTCAGGTACCAAGGCATGCGGTCGGGAGGTATGGGGTTGTTAGGACCTTAAACGCTTCTAGAGGATAGGAGCTATAGGAAGGCTTCGTTGTTGTATTTTATGCGGCCACCGACAGTTGATTGGGTTTTTCAACCGCATGCTCGACTAAAAGCTACTCGGGCTGGACCCACAGGTCTTTGGAAAGTGAGGTGGTGAGCACCTTGCAGCCTTCTTCAGTCACAAGCAGTTTGTCTTCCACGATAAAGATACCCGCTTGTGCATCAGCACTGTCCATGCCGGCGATAACGGGTTCCACACACAGCACCATGCCAGGTTCAAGCTGTGTGTCGGTGCTGTAGACAACGTCACGCTCGCCAAGCCAGGGCAGTTCGTGCACTTCCATGCCGGTACCGTGTCCGACGATGTTAATCAGGTTGTATTGTGCAAGGTTGTGACGCACAAACACTGCCAGGCCGGCTTCGTAAACATCAGCGCCTGTCGCACCAGGCCGAACGGCCGCGATACATGCGTCATTAGCTTCAATGGCAACGTCAAACCACTTTCGTTGCTCTTTACTTGGTTCGCCGAGACATGCCTGGCGGATGAAATCAGTGGCATACCCTCCGTATGTGGCACCACCGTCCAACATGACCATCTCGCCGGGTTGGATCGCGTGATCGCTTGCCAATGAGTTCACCATCATTGATCTGCCTGGGTAGCTTGAAACGGTGAGGAAGCTGGGTCGCGAACCAAGCTCCGCGCCTTCGCGATACATGGTTGAGCCGAGAACGGCGCCAAGCTGTTTTTCAGTCATACCTGGGTGTAAGGCAGAAAACCCTTCCTCCACCGCAGTTTGTGAAATATCACACGCACGTTGCACTCTTTCGACCTCAGCGGGTGATTTGATCATGCGCACGGTCTGGATGAGTTCAGTAGCACTTTCTATTTTTGCCTCGGGCAGGCGACGACGCAGATCGGTGAAATCGTTCTGGGACATACCCAAGCGCTGACCAAAGCCCAGTTCCATCCCCACAGTGGAGGTCGCCAGCCCCTTGTCCTGAAGCGCCTGCACCACATACGGGATTGGGTTGTCCTGATCCGGATAGATCATGTGGTTCGCAACCCAGGAGGTCCCCTGTGCGTTACCGGTTTCCTGCCCTGGGAAGATGAGGGTGGGAGCGATCGCTGGGTCTCGCGGTAACAGCAGCATTAACGAGCGGAACCGTGACTCCCACAGAATAGTGAGATAACCGGAAAAATAGCGTACGTTTAATTCGTGAGTGAGCAACAGTGCGTCAATCCCTGCGTCTTCCATCAGTCGCACAGCACGGGCATATCGACTCGCGTATTCAGACAGCGGGAACTCTGCAAATGGTGGTGTATTCGCGGCCAGCTGCAAGCCTGCACCGTCCACCCCACGGAGTGACTTGAGCATGGTATTGAAGTTCATTGCTTTTATTGTTCCGCCATAAGGTGCTCGCGATGTGCGTTGAACAATACTACGGTTTTACGCCTATGCCTAAAAATAGCAATATCCATCTAGTCACGAGCATATATAAGAAGTCGCAACCAGCGCAAAGCGCACATTTGCATGTGTGTAATTGGTGTATATTCAATAAAATCAATAATTTAGTTAAGAGTGTTTACCAGCTATTCACCTTTTGTATTCGTATCTCCCCCAAATTACGGCACATTCGCGGGCTGGATGGGTTATACCCATTTCCGAACGATAACCGAGCCAGATATAGTTGCTGATATGCGTATTCATGTTTTGGCCTGCAACATCAAAAGAGCCATCAGCCCGGCTGGTGTACAGAAGCTGATTGAGGCGATCGAGCAAGTTCGCTCGTCTTAAGAAAGTCCCGACCTTTAAATCAGGTAAAAAACCCGGTTTTTACATAACCTCGGCCAGAAGCAGACGAATTGGATCGTTCATTACGAATAATCGAGTGGAAACAAATCCTCGACGATATGTCCAAGCTCATAAGCTGCATTAGCGCCAGTAAGTCGTGCAGCAATGTGCCCATCGGGCCGTATAAGCAGAACTTCGCCGTTGAACAAATCCACAAGCGAATCGTCAGCCGGCTGAAGGTTTGTATCGGTACCTATATATTCTAAATCGACCGGATAGCCTTTATCACGTAGCTCATTGGTGACAGCTTCCAGGTTTTCCACACTGTCTGTTGCGAGCACTAAGAAGCGACCATAGTTGATCAGGTCTAAAGTTGATTGTTGCGTCTCGCCAACAGTCAACCAGATGTGGGGCATCCGCCCACCTGGGGTAGTCGAGGGTAGATACTTCGAGACAGGATTGTCGGATTGTGGTGGGATTCCATCCTCAACCAAAGCGTTAGACCTGTAACAGAACCCAAGGTCTAGTCCCGACATATTGAAATGTGCACTCTGATGATCGATTGCTGTTTGCGTTCTGGCGCTCAAATTCGGATTAGTTAAAACGGCATTTATGTCGGACATGGATATCTGCTTGTCACCATCAGCATCGAGAGACTGTGCTACCTCAGACATTTTCATCGCATTGCTCAAACTTTGCGTCGAATTTGTTTCAGCAACCGGTTTGCGCTCAACTTCGTAAGTCTCCAGCAAAGCAGGTTTAACGCCGTTCTCAACCATGGCGAGCTTCCATACGAGATTGTGGGCGTCTTGAATGCCAGTGTTCATTCCAATACCGCCCGTGGGAGGAAACCGATGGGCTGCGTCTCCGACTAAAAACACATTTCCAGACTGATATGCATCACTGATTTGAGCGCTCATACGCCAGACGTCGATGCTATTAATTGTGAGTTCGACGTCTTCGCCTATGGCCTTTCGCAACAGGTCCTCAAACTTGTCTTTATCCTCAGTGTCAATCTGCTCATCCGCGCTGGCAGTTTTCATAAAGATCCAGTTACTGTCGATGTCGTGGGCTATGAACACACCTTCGCATTCTTTTTCCATCACCCAATACAGCAAGGCCTCACGCCCCTTGAGTTGCTCTCTTAGATTCGCGCTGAAATGGATGGTGACGTACGTTTGAATATTGTCAGGTCCAACCATGTTGGCACCGATCGATTTGCGAACGATGCTGCCGGCTCCATCCGCACCAATGATGTATCGAGACTCCACGGTAAGCTGGACGTTGTCCAAGCAAGTAAGTGTAGATACGTAAGCTTGCTCAACCGTCTCAAAACCTTGCCATGATGCACCAAAGCGCACTTTTTCTTGTGGTAAATGATCGTACAGGAGCTGCTCAAACTGATCTTGGCTGAGGTTTGTGGTCGGGGTTGGTGTATTGGATAGCATGTCTTGCATCGATTGGGGATCTCTGCCCAAAGAAAAGGAACCCAGATCGCGACCGATCAAACGATCTACCCAACGAATATTCATCGTGTCCGTCAGAATCGGGCCAGCCGCCCGAATGGGCACGTCGCTCACGCCAACGCTCCGGCAGATCTCTAACGTACGGCTGGATATGACATGGGCTTGCGGGGACATGTGCAACGACGAACGGCGCTCAACAACGAGGTAGTCCAGTCCAATTTTCTCAAGCATCAAAGCCGCGCATAGCCCTACTGGACCAGCACCAACAATGAGCACATCTGTTTTGATTGGCTTCATAGGCCTCCTCCAGGCGCTAACAAAGCGGCAATTGCATCGGCTTGGCGGTCAATGGTGCTTTCATCAAAAGGCTCTTCGCTCGACAGCTTTCGGCATTCCGGGGCCATCGCGAACATCGCACCACTGGAGACAAGCACATAGTAGAACTGCATTGGCGTTAGTTTCGGCAATGCACCACAGGCTCTACCATCGTCTAACAAATCACAAACGGTGCCATGAAATCCTCGGGTGTACTGTTCTACGATCCAGCTGAGACGCCAATCATCACATCGACCTTCATCGAACATGATGCGCATAACTTCCGGGTAGGTGGCACTGGCGCGGACAAACTTCCGGATGAGGAAACGGATGCGCTCAACCGGTTCGATATCCTTCGCTTGTTCCATGGATGGGCGCAACGATTCAATGAAACGATCGAATAACTGACGGACACACGCTTTCCAGAATGATTCCTTGCTCCCGAAATGGTACGTGATTAGATTGCGCTGTACTTCGGCGTCCGTCTCTACACTTCGAGTGCTCGTCGCATTGTAGCCAAATGTTGAAAACAGGCGCACGCCTGATGCCAAAAGCTGACTTTTTGTCTGCTCGGTTTTTTCTGAATTTCTAGCCGATTTTTTGTCGGTAGAGCGCGTCGTGGTTGTGGCGTGCATTGGGATTAATATTTGTCAGTTGTCACATACTATATCTATAATTTTGACACACGACAAATTATGGAGATAATCTCAGCTCAGGAAATATCAAAAGAGAGGCCTCGTGGCTGATTCGATCGATACCGTATCGCACACCGCAATCACTGCGCTCGTCAATGAATTCAGTTATCTCATTGATCATGGGCAAGCACGTTTGATACCAAACCTTTTTACGGAAAATGGTACCTTCGAATCACCGCAGGCACTTCTAGAGAGTCGCGAGGCGATTGCCGCGGCCATGGTTGAGCGTGCGCAAGTTGAATATGAAACCCGCCATGTCATCACTAATCTGAGAATAACGATTGCATCGTCCGATGAGATACACGGAACAGCGATGTTGATGTTGTATCGATGGACACCTGGTGGAGAGAATTCAACATGCCAGCCCGTCGCTTTGGCCGAGTATCACGACGTGTATCAGCGTAACGCCGATGGTGACTGGCAGTTCGCCTCCAGGAAGGCGCTTCCGCTACTCCCGGCATCCGAATAACCCTAACAACAAACAGGCCATTCCAGCATGACTGAACAAAATCCACGCAGCATTGAACGAGCGCAGACCGTGTCCCCGGCCAAACTCGCCCACTTCGTGCTTCGCACACCGAACTTTCAGGCGATGGGGGAATGGTATCGGTCGGTGCTGGGCGCTAGAGCCGTATTTGAAAACGACTTTCTGTCGTTTATGACGTATGACGAGGAACATCACCGTGTTGCACTGATCAACGCTCCGGATGCCCTGCCTAAAGAGGATGGTAGGACGGGTGTGGATCACATTGCTTTTACCTTCGCTGATCTGGGCTGTTTGCTAAGCACATTTGTGCGCCTTAAATCGCTCGGGATTGAGCCATATTGGTGCATCAACCATGGACCTACGACCTCTCTTTATTATCGAGACCCAGACGGTAACCAGATTGAATTGCAAGTTGATAACTTCACAACACTCGAACAAGCGAATGACTTTATTAATTCCGGGGCATTTAAAGAAAACCCCATTGGGGTGGAATTTGATCCCACGCGATTGCTTGAACGCTATGAACAAGGAGACCCAATCGACGAGCTGATTCGCCAAGCTTCAGTCTGAGCAGATAAACCATGAAGTTACTCAATATCGACCAAGGTATCGCCCGCTTAACTGAGAGTGGCGATGTAGAGTTGTTAGATACACCATACACAGAAATCGGCCAATCTATCAGTGAAGGGGCGCTAGAGACTCTGCGCAGCGCCGGAGTGAAATCTACTCACGCCCTGATCGACGTTAACGTGCTTTCGCCTGTCTCGGCACCGCCTCGATTTTTTATCGTCGGTTTGAATTACCAATCACACGCTGACGAAACAGGCCTCAATACTCAAACCGATCCGATTTACGGAATCGCCGAGGGCTCCAGTGTTCACCATCCAAATCAGGCTGTTCTCCTACCTCATGAATACCCGGACAAAGTAGACTACGAAGGGGAAATCGGTGTTGTGATTGGTCAAAAGTGCGAGAACGTAACGGCGAGCGACGCTTGGGATTACGTTGCTGGACTTACACCCGTTAACGACATTTCAGCAAGGGACATCCAACGAAAGCTCATGGCAGAGGGCGGCAATTTTGCTGTAGCCAAGGCATTTCCCACCTTTAAACCGATGGGTCCGGTATTGGTAACATCCGACGAGCTAACTCATCCGTTGGAACTCTCCATCCGTACACATGTTAACGGTGAAATGCGGCAAGATGGGAATGCGCGAGACATGATTCACGATGTTGCGAAGATTGTCTCCTTTATTTCCGCTCAAGAGGTCCTTAGGCCCGGTGACGTTATCTGTACGGGTACGCCTGATGGGGTTGGCGTTGCAACGGGCACGTTTCTTCGTTCGGGCGATCTCGTCGAAGTTCAGATTGGCGATTGGCCTGTACTTAGAAGTCAGATTGCGTAGTGAATGAATCTGCTTCGGCCTGTCACGCCAGCCAACTTATCGCTGCCGGAATAAAGATAACCCTGGGTACATACGGTGATCTATCACCCGGAGAAGATGAAAAGACCGCTCGCGCTGTAAGTGACTTCTTCTAGCGCCACGTAATAGTTGCGGCACCTTTCCGGCATCCGGCGGACGTTAGAAAAAAAATCCATTAGCTTGATAGGCACATTTTTGCTGGAGCTGAATGGCGCACCTGACAGGATTCGAACCTGTAATCCCCGGTTTCGTAGACTGGGGATGACTGTATTGTTCCTTCCCTATAATTCTTATATCTTCTTACTATTCAATAACTTAAAAAACTTTGAGGGTCAGATATTAACTTCAATTACCCGCGATTCCCTCAAATTACGGCACCCGTTCGGCACCAAAGGCGAGCTATGATCATTGGCATTTGCTCATGTCGACTTTCTCGCCGTTTGACCAACACCATTCAAAGTTAAGGTCGCCATTCTCGTCCCACATCCTCGACAGCCCGTGCGCATCAAGATTTGTTATGATCTCAGAAAGGGACATCGCTCGTCTGTTGGGCCCCCGCACCGACGACAACATACCCATCCAACTGGAGAACACTATGCCTTTCAGGTTCAACTTGCTGGCAGTGCTACTAAGAATCGCCGAAAAGGTTGCTTATTAGTGAACAGTATCCTGGAAATGGAGGGGGTAGACACCGCGCTTCATCAACAGTTGGTAGGTAAATTCAACGGTCTCGAGCAGAGGTTGTCCGTCTGCCTGCAGGAGGCCAAGGA